>OZ252258.1:0-629500 GCA_965249945.1 Erythrobacter sp.
GCAATACTCCTCCGACGATGATGCGATCTGGAACGATCTGTTCGAGCGGCAGATGAAGATCCTCCCCGGCAGGGCGGCGACCGCTTTCCTGCAGGGCCTGGACAAGCTCGACCTCGGCCGCGGCGGCGTGCCGGACTTTGACTATCTTTCAGAAGGGCTCGACCGGCTCACCGGCTGGAGCGTCGTGCCAGTGCCGATGCTAATCCCCGATCACGTGTTCTTCTGGCACCTCGCCAATCGCCGCTTCCCGGCCGGCAATTTCATCCGCACGCGCGAGACCTTTGACTACATCCAGGAACCCGACGTGTTCCACGATGTATTCGGCCATGTCCCGATGCTGACCGATCCGGTCTACGCCGATTACATGCAGGAATATGGCCGCGCCGGGTGGAAGGCGATGCGCTACAATTGCCTCAAGGCGCTCGGCGCGCTGTATTGGTATACGGTCGAGTTCGGGCTGATCGAGGAGGCTGACGGGATCAAGGCCTATGGCGCCGGGATCCTCTCTGGCCCGACTGAAGCGCGCTTCGCGGTCGAGGCGAAGAGCCCCAACCGGATCATGCTCAATGTCGATCGGGTGATGCGGACCGATTATGTGATCAGCGATCTGCAGCCGACCTATTTCGTGATCGAGAGCTTTGAGGACCTTTATCGCCAGACGGTCGAGCGTGATTTTGACCGGCTCTATCGCAGTCTCGCGGCCAATTTCACCTATGCCAACAGCGCGGTGATCGATGTCGATTATGTGGTCAATCGCGGCACACAGGAATACTACCTTCGCGGTGGACGCGGATCAGGCGCTGATCCGGTCTAGAGCCGCGACTCAAGTGCGCCGGACAAACACGTACCAATAGAGAGCAAGTGTCGCGATCGTCGTGGCCGTAGCCACGCCCAGCATGGCCAGCGAGATCGCGCCGAACAGCGCGCTTCCGCTCAGCCCGAACGCCCCAACCGTGCTCGCCAAAGCTCCAAACAGAAGCTGCAAACGGATCGCGGAGGGGGCTTCGTCGCGCTCAAGGATCGATGCGAACCAGCCCAGCATCGCGCCCAGAATGACCACAAAGAACAGCGCCATCTTTCTCTCCGGCTAGAAGAACCACAGCAGGGCGAGACCCATCGCCACTCGATAAACCACAAACACGAGCATAGACGCGCGTTTGAGGAAATTCATCAGGAAAGCCATGGTAAGGAAGGCCGAGATGAAGGTCAGCACACCAGCGATCAGTGCATCCAGGGCAAGCTCTGTTCCCGCTTCGAATATCTCCGGCACGATCAACACGCCCGCGCCGGCCACTGCCGGGATCGACAGCAGGAAGGAAAACCGTGCGGCCTCGACTCTTTTGTAGCCCAGGGCTCGCGCCGCGGTCATGGTTACGCCCGAGCGGCTGGTCCCGGGAATTATCGCCAAAGCCTGGGCCGAGCCCACCAACAGGCCATCGCGCCACGACATGTCCTCGAAATTCTTGACCTCTTTGCCAAGATAGTCCGCCAGGCCCAGCAGCAGGCCATAGGTGATGAGATTGAACGCGATCAGATCGGTAAAGCGGATCGATGACATCAGATCGTCGTCGATGATAGTGATCCCGAAAACCGACTCCGCAATGCCATTGAACAGGCCCAGCTTGATCGACAGGCCGAAGGCAACCGCCGGGATCGTGCCCAGCACGATCCACCAGAACAATTTGCGTGCTTCCGGCGCCTGACCAATTCCAATGCTGGCAAAGCCGCCGCGCGCCAGAACCACCACATCTTTGAAGAAATAGGTGATGATCGCGAGCAGCGAGCCGACGTGCACCGCGACATCGATCAGCGGCCCCTGGTCCGGAAAATCGGTCAGGTAGGGGATCAGGATCAGGTGACCTGACGACGAAATCGGCAGGAACTCGGTGATCCCCTGGACGACCGCGATTATGAGAAGCTGCAGAAAGGTCATGACCAGCGCTCCATGAATGAAGCGCTGAACGTGTCAACTGCTTTTGCCTCAAGCGCCGGCGCTCGTATCCACTCGCTTGGCTATCCTCACTCCCTTCGGTCGTTGCGGGCGGCCGCTTGGCCTTGCGAGCCCTTTCGGGCTCGAAAAAGCACGGTCCGCTGGCAGGCGGACCGCAAGCGCGACCGCGCGCCCGGAGCGATGCGCCCTCAGGGCGCATGAGCGAGGATCTCGCACCCGCGGATGCGGGTGCGGAACCAAAAATATCACCAGATCTTCACACGCTCTTCAGGCGGAAGATACAGCGCATGATCGGGGGTCACATTGAAGGCCTCATACCAGGCATCGATGTGGCGAACAGCGTTGTTAAGCCGGAATTCGCTCGGCGGGTGGTTGGCGGTCAGGACCCGGTTGCGGAGCGATGCTTCGCGTTCCATTCCGCGCCAGATCTGCGCAAAGCCCAGGAAGAACCGCTGATCACCGGTCAGGCCGTCGATCACCGGCGCTTCTTCGCCATTGAGCGAAAGCTTGTAGGCGCGGTGGGCCATTTGCAGGCCAACCACGTCGCCCAGGGTTTCGCCAATCGACTGATCGCCGCGCAAGCACAGCTCTCCGTCATCGGCCGGGCAATATTGCTCGATCAGCGCCTTGAGCTTGCCAGCTTCGACTTCGAATGCCTCGCGATCAGCCGGTTGCCACCAATTGCGCAGCGCGCCTTCGGCATCGAATTGCGAGCCCTGATCATCATAGCCATGGCCGATTTCATGCCCGATCACCGCGCCGATCCCGCCATAGTTGACGGCTGCGTCAGCTTCGGCGTTGAAGAACGGCGCCTGCAGGATCGCTGCCGGGAACACGATCTGGTTGAACAGCGGATGGTAATAGGCATTCACCGTCTGCGGGAACATGCCCCATTGCGTCGTGTCAACCGGTCCGGGAAGCCGCTCCAGCGCATCATTGCGCGCCCATTCGGCGGCGCTCATCCGATTGGCCAATGGATCATCAGCACTGATTTCGAGCCCTTCATAGGTCTCGAACTCATCGGGATAGCCAATCATCGGGTGGAAGGTGGAAAGCTTCTTCTTGGCCTCGGTGATAGTTTCTTCGGTCATCCATTCATTGCTGTCGAGCGCCGCAGCCATCGACAGCGAGAGATTGGCGACCAGCTCATCCATCTGCGCCTTGGCAGCGGGCGGGAAATAGCGCTCGACATAGAGCGCTCCGAGCTGCTCACCGAGCTGTCCTTCAACCGCGGTGATCGCGCGCTTCCAGCGTTCTTGCTGAACTTCGCGACCGTTGATCTCCTTGCCGAAGAAGGCAAAATTGGCAGCGTCGAGCTCGCTCGAAAGAACCGCCGCATTGTTCGACAGGAATTGCACCGCCATATAGGCCTTGAGCGTTGCCAGCGGGGTCTCAGTCAACAGCTTGGTCATCGCCGGCAATCCGCCACCGATCAACGCCAACTGTTCGTCGGTCAGACCAAGCTCTTCGATCTTCTCGTCGCTCGGCGGGATCTGCGGGACGAGGTAGCGATCCTGATCCGCCAGTTCGCCCGCCTCGAGCAGAGCGAGCATCGGGAAGTCACCGGTCAGCTCGACCAGCTCTTCGCGGGTGAATTCATTGTAGGTGAGATTGGGCAGCCGGAACATCCGCCGGGCCCATTCCAGCTTGGCGACCTTGGCTTCGAACGCATAGACCGCCTCGGCTGCCGCTTCGGGCTGCTGATAGCCGGCCTTGCCGAGCACGAGGGCAAGATATTCCTTGTACTTCGCCCGGATCTCGAGATTGCGCTCGGAATCTTCCAGATAGTAATCTCGATCGGGCAGGCCCATGCCATCGAAGCCGATCGAAACCGCATGCGCGCGCGGATTGCGTGCGTCCACGGTCACACCCGGACCAACCATGCCGGGAATGCCAGGCTCGGGAAACAGCTTCACCAATTCGGTCAGATCCGCCGCGGCGTAGATCTTGGTGAGATAGGGATAGGCCGCGGTCAGGCCCGACGCATCGATTGCCTCGACATTGTAATAGGCGTTGTAGGCATCGACGATCCGGCGCGCGGTCGTGCCGGGCTCAGGATTGGCTTCGACCAGCTCGCGGACCAAAGTCTCAACGTCGCGGGTCGATTTCTCACGCAGCATATCGAACGCACCGAAACGCGAGCGATCAGCCGGGATCTCGTTGTTCGCGATCCACTTGCCGTTGACATAGGCGTTGAAATCATTGCCCGGTTCGAGTGTCTCGGTGACCTGCGTCAGATCGACGCCCCAGGTGCCGAAATCCATCGTTGGAATTGCAGGCCGGGCATCGGCATTGGCTTCGGTTTCGGCTTCGCTGAACAGCAGCTCTGGCGAGGCATGGTCTTCATGGGCTGCGGCGGCACTGCTCAAGGCGAGTGCGGCGACCCCTGACAAAAGGAATTTGGTGGATTTGATCATGATGGCGAGCCCCATTCGGTCGTTGAATCTGATGCGGTCGGCTTAGCGTGGTGCAAGCAACAATGTTGCCTTTGGTCTATATTTGGCCGCGTTTGGTAGAAAAACCCGGCCACGCTGGCTGGGTTCCGCGGATTATGCCGCTTGCGCGCTGTGGAACTGAAGGCTGGCCAGCCGCGCGTAAAGGCCGCCCGCGTCAACCAGCGTGCTGTGCGTGCCCTGCTCCACTATCTCGCCCTGGTCGAGCACGATGATGCGATCTGCCGCGCGCACCGTCGCCAGGCGGTGAGCGATGACCAGGGTTGTGCGGTTTTCCATCAACTGATCGAGCGCCTGCTGGACCAACAGCTCGCTTTCGGCATCGAGCGCGCTGGTGGCCTCATCAAGCAGCAGGATCGGCGCATCACGCAGCAAAGCGCGCGCGATCGCTACCCTTTGCTGTTGCCCACCGGATAGCTGCGTTCCGCCCTCCCCCAGATAAGTGTCGAGGCCCTTGGGCAAGGCCTTCAGAAAAGCCTCAGCATTGGCCGCGCGGGCCGCCTCCCAGATCTCTTCATCGCTGGCGTCCCAACGGCCATAGCGGAGATTATCACGCGCATCGGCGCTGAACAGCACACCGTCTTGCGGAACAAAGGCGAGCCGTTCGCGAATCTCGGCCGGGTCGGCCTTTGTTAGCGGCACACCGTCGAGCCGGATCGTACCTCCTTGTGGATCATAGAATCTTTCGACCAGCTGGAAGATGGTCGATTTGCCCGCTCCCGAAGGCCCGACAATCGCCACCGTCTCACCAGGCTCCACTTCCAGGCTGAAATCGCACAGCGCCGGTGTTTCCGGACGCGCCGGATAGCGGAAGGTGACATTGCGGAAGGACAGGCTGCCGCGCGGGGGTTGAGGCAAGCTTTCGGGCCGCTTGGGCGGGGCGATAGTGGGCTTCGCCTCGAGCAGCTCAGCCAGGCGGCTCGCCGCGCCCGCGCCGCGCAGCAGATCGCCATAGACCTCGGTCAAGGCCGCAAAGGCGCCGGCAACCAGGCCGCCGGTGATCACGAAGGCTGCGATCGTGCCCCCACTGATCGCGCCACTCGACACTGCCAAGGCGCCCCGCCACATCATCAGGACAGTCCCGCCAAAGATCAACATGATCACGATCGAGGTCATCGCCGCGCGCAACAGGATGCGCCGCCGGGCCGTGTCGAAGGTGCGTTCAACCACCCCGCCAAAGCGATCCGCCTCGCGGCTTTCCTGGCCGAAACTTTGCACCACCTTCATCCCGGAGAGGACTTCGGTCACCGTCGCACCGACATCAGCCACACGATCCTGGCTCGAGCGTGAAACGGTTCGAATGCGGCGACCAAAGAAGATAATCGGCAAAACGATGACCGGAATCGCGACTAGCAAGCCCAACGTCAACGTTGGAACGAGGTAGATCAAAAGGGCTATTCCGCCGATCCCGGTCAAAACATTGCGCAAGGCAACAGACACTGTTGTGCCGACCACGGTTTCGATAATCGCAGTGTCGGAGGTCATCCGGCTCGAAATCTCTTTCGGGCTATTTTCTTCATAAAAAGCGGGCGAGAGGCGCAGCAGATTGCGCTGCACCTTCATGCGAATGTCAGCCACCACCCGCTCGCCAATCCAGCTCACGAAGTAAAATCGCAGCGCGGTGCCGATCGCCAGGATAACAACGATCATAAGCAGGTACTGGAAGGAACTTGCGATCTCATCCGGGCCAGCGGTGCCGCTGAATGCCTCATCAATGATGACTTTGAACCGCCACGGAATCGCCAGCGTGGCGGCGGCGGTCACCGCCAAGGCCGCCAAGGCCAAGCCGATCTGCGAAGGATATTTGGCCGCTTCGCGAAAGATCATGCGCAGCGGCGCAAGCGTCTTGCTCTTGACCGGAGCCAATTCGCTCTCGCCAGCCATCTCTTCGGTTGTGTTCCCGTCCATTACCTTGCCGATCTAGGTGACCGCTGCACAATTTACACGTGCAAAAAGCACATCGTCCCACAACAAACCCAATCTTACCAAAATTGTGCAATGCACAATATCGCGTGACAGGATAGCTGGACATGACTATGTGTCCGCCCGAGAAAGCCGGCTAACAAAGCCGCGACAGCACGCCGCGCTCGGGATCATGCGCGCCAGACCGACGGGGAAATGCATGCTTTATCAAGCCTATGAAATCCAACGCAGCTGGATGAACAGCGTCAGCTCCTGGGCCTCTATCTCGGCAGAAATCCTCAGCAATCCGGCCAACCCCTGGGCAATGACCGGGATCGGACCGATGGCTGCCAACGCGCTCGACGTGTTCGCCCATGCGACCGCGAGCTATGCCAAGCCAGCCTTCGGGATCACCGAAATTGAGGTCGACGGCAAGATCCACCCGGTGATCGAGGCAACCGTGGTCAATCGCCCGTTTGGCGATCTCAAGCGGTTCCGGCTCGACGGAGTGGATGACAATCGCCCCAAGCTGCTGATCGTCGCACCGATGAGCGGCCACTACGCCACGCTGCTGCGCGGCACGGTCCGGCGGATGCTCGAACAATATGAAGTCTACATCACGGATTGGTCCGATGCGAAGACGGTGCCGCTGCACGAAGGCGACTTCGATCTCGACGACTATATCGACTATCTGATCGAGTTTCTCGAATACATCACCGATTATGGCGATGGTGCGCGCCCGCATATGATGGCGGTCTGCCAGCCCTCCGTCCCGGCCTTTGCCGCGACCGCCTTGCTTAATCTGCACAAATCGCCGGCCACTCCCAAGACCCTGACCATGATGGGCGGCCCGATCGACACCCGCGAAAGCCCGACCACGGTCAATGATCACGCGATGAACCGGCCGATCGAATGGTTCCGTCACAGCGTCATCGCCAAAGTGCCGATGAATTATCGCGGTGCCGGACGGAAGGTCTATCCCGGTTTCATGCAGCTCTCTGCCTTCATGAGCATGAATCTGCAGAGCCACATGATGAGCCATTATGAGATGTTCAAACATCTGACCAAGGGCGATGAAGAGAGCGCGCAGGCGACCAAGGATTTCTACGACGAATATCGCGCTGTCTGCGACATGACCGCTGAGTTCTATCTCCAGACCGTCGAGGAGGTGTTCCAGAAGCACTCGATTCCCAATGGCGAGTTCCGCCACAAGGGTGAGATTGTCGATCTCGGTGCGATCACCGACACCGCTCTGCTCGCGATCGAAGGCGAGCGTGATGACATCTCAGGCCTGGGCCAGACCAAGGCCGCGCTCAAGCTGACGCCCAAACTGAAGGACGACAAGAAGCGCTATTACATGGCCGAAGGCGCCGGGCATTATGGCATCTTCAACGGCAGCAAATGGCGCAACCAGGTCGCTCCGGTGGTTGAGGAATTTATCGCCGCGAATGGTTGAATCGCGGCGGCGATCAAAGCTGTAACCTAGCGTTGCTTTTCAACGTCATAAGGCACACCTAGCGTCCCTTGTGGTATCTCCAAGCCGGCGCGGTCCCAGCCAGCCAGGTCGGCGACGGCAGCGTAAGTCTCCTCAAGGAAGCGCATCAGCGCAGCATCGGGGTCTGCGGCTTCGCCGACAGCAGAATAGGGCAGCACAAATTCGCTCAGCTCGGCGTGCCAAACAGCGCCAGGGGTGGAGAGGGGCACATCACTCAACCCTTCGGGTGCAGGATAGCCATAGGCATAGAACGCCGCTTCATCGACTCCCCCGCCACCAAGCCAGAAGCCAGCGCTGGCAACTTCATGGCTATAGGCTTCACGGGTCACGCGATCGGGCAGATTGGGGAAGCCTCCAGGGTGCAGTGGCGCCTCCTGCCCACTGAAACGGGTGACCGCCAGGTCAAAACTGCCGAAGAACAAATGCGAGGGGCTCGATTTGCCGACAAAGCCCGTGCGGAATTGCTCGAACACACGATTGGCTGAGCGAAAGGCCCCATGGATCCGCTTGATCACTTCAACGTCCCACTCGCGTGCACGGTCATCTTCCGCGAAGGGAATGGCGGGTACGACCTCGTTGGGTGATCCCGCAATATCGGTTGCAATGCCCGCTGCACCGAGCAAATCCTCCAACTCGCCGAGCAGCTCGCGAACGGTCTGGCCTCGGAGCCGAACGGCCCCTCGAAAGCCCGCTGAGGTCTCGACGATGATCTGGCTCGTGAGGCAATCGACCAGCAGATCTGCCTCATGATCGCCGGCGATCACCGGATAGGTGCGAAAGCCGCGCGGCGTGACTCGCATAGCGAGCTGCCAACCATGATTGACCCATGGTCGCGCGCGGACTGGCAGCTTGCCCACCACCTGAAGATAGGCGTGGAAGCTCTCATTCACGGCCTGTTCGGTTGAATATTCAAGGAGTGGCCAGCGGTGATCTGCCATTACCTTCACTCCTCTCCTAATAGGTGAAGTCTAGTCCGTGTGATCGAGATCCGGATCGGGTTGATCACCGTCTTCCAGCTGGATCCCGAACGAGTTCAGCATCATCGAGACCTGGGTGTATTGGCCGACAGTAAAGACCAGGTCCATCCGACCTTTGTCGCCGAGCTCGGCCAGGTCATTCCAAGTCTGTTCGCTGACAAACTGGTCCGCGTGAAGCTCATCGGCGGCGCGCAACATTGCGCTTTCAATCGCGCTCCAGCCATCGGCTTCGGGACCTTGCTTGATCCGCGCGATATCGGTTTCGGTCAGGCCGCAGTCTTTCCCGATCCGCGTGTGCTGGGCAAATTCATAGCCCGCGCGGCAATTCCAGCCGGTCCGCAGGATTACCATCTCGCGCTCGCGCTCTGGCAGGTCATTGCGGCGCGAGAGGATATAATTGCCCCACACAAGAAACGCACGCAACGCCTTGGGAGCGTGTACGAGCGTTCGGAAGATGTTGAGGACTTTGCCGCCCCCAACCTTGTTTTCAGGGTTCGCGAAAGGCGCAAGAACCTCTCGCTGCGTCTCGTCGAGCCGGTCGAGATCAACCGGCTCGACCCGAGGACGCTTGAGGCGCATCAGTCGGCCTCAAATAGCGGAGCGGTAGGCCGCAAGGTCAGAACACCTCGAACAGGCCTGCTGCGCCCATACCGCCGCCGACGCACATGGTCGTAACGACATATTTGGCGCCGCGACGTTTTCCTTCGATCAACGTGTGACCAACGCAGCGCGCGCCGGTCATGCCATAGGGGTGACCGATCGAGATCGAGCCGCCATTGACGTTGAGGATGTCGTTATCGATGCCGAGCTTGTCGCGGCAATACAGCACTTGCACAGCGAAAGCTTCGTTGAGCTCCCACAGGCCGATGTCATCCATCTTCAGGCCGTTACGCTCGAGCAGCTTCGGAATCGCGAAGACCGGACCAATGCCCATTTCATCAGGCTCGGTACCGGCCACCGCCATGCCGACATAGCGACCGAGCGGCTGAAGACCCTTTTTCTCGGCCAGCTTGGCTTCCATCACGACCGAAGCCGACGAACCATCCGACAGCTGCGAAGCGTTGCCTGCGGTGATGAACTTGTCGGGCCCCATCACCGGCTGCAGTCCTGCGAGGCCTTCGAGCGTTGTCTGCGGACGGTTGCCTTCATCCTTCTCGATAGTGACTTCCTGCTGGCTGATCTCGCCGGTTTCCTTGTCCTTGACCATCATGGTGGTGGTCACCGGAACGATCTCATCGTCAAACTTGCCGGCCTGCTGCGCGGCAGCGGTGCGCATTTGCGATTGCAGCGCGTATTCGTCCTGCGCTTCACGACTGACTTTGTAGCGGGTCGCGACAGTCTCTGCGGTGTTGAGCATGGACATGTAGATGTCCTTGTGCAGCGCCATCAGCGACGGATCGGGCGCAACCCGCATCTCCGGGGTCTGCACCAGCGAGATCGATTCCTGACCGCCGCCGACGACGATATCCATATTGTCGACCAGAACCTGCTTGGCTGCAGTGGCGATCGCCATCATGCCGCTTGAGCATTGACGGTCGATCGACTGGCCCGACACGGTCACTGGAGCGCCGCCGCGCAGCGCGACCTGGCGACCGATATTGCCGGCTTGCGCGCCTTGCTGAAGCGCGCTGCCCCAGACCACGTCGTCGATCTCTGCCGGATCGATTCCGGCACGCTCAACGGCGGGGGCGAAAGAAGCAGCGCCAAGCGTGGCGCCAGGGGTCGCATTGAAGCCACCTTTATACGCACGGCCGATCGGGGTGCGGGCGGTGGAGACGATTACTGCATCGCGTGACATGAGGGTTGTGTCCTTTCGAGAGGTGATACGATCCGCACCCGCAAAGCGGGCGCTTGGTCATTATGTAGGTCTGAAAATGCTCAGACGAAGAACTGCGTGATCCACTCACACATCAGCGCAGGCTTGTCTTCGCCTTCGATTTCGATCGTGATCTCGGCGGTCTGCTGCCATTGGCCCGGGCGCTTCTCGATCATTTCGACCAGCTTCCAGTGACCACGGATACGCTTGCCGACCCGCACCGGAGCGATGAACCGGGTCTTATTGCCGCCATAGTTCACGCCCATCTTCACACCGTCAATCCGCGGCATGTCGCTGTTGGCTGAAAGATAGGGAATCATCGACAGGGTCATGAAGCCGTGCACGATGGTGCCGCCAAACGGCGTCATCTTGGCTTTCTCTTCATCGATATGGATGAATTGGTGATCGCCGGTCGCATCGGCGAACATATTGACCTTTTCCTGGGGCATTTCGACCCATTCGCTGGTGCCAATGTTTTCGCCAACTTTCGCTGCCAATTCTTGTGGGGTCATGGCTCGTTCTCCTGCTGTTATATGGCGCGAAAATCCCGCTTTCACGCCGCCTTTACGCAGGGCTACATGGCCTAAGGAGCGCGCTAGTGCAATGCGCCGCTTGCTGCCGCTACGGCATCGCTAGGCGGCTCGCTATCGCGCTTGCGCTTGACCGGTGCGGGCTTGGTTACAACCCGGGCAGATTCGAGTCGCAGGCAATAGGTGTTAAGCGCGATCTGCAATCCAATGATCTTGAAGAACATCGGCTGGTAAGCAATCCCTTGGAACAAAGCGCCGACGAGATAGATCAGGCTGGCAATCTGAAGCGCAGCCGCGAGCGGCGAAATCCACGCTTCGCTCTCGTCCTTGCGATGACGCCATTGGCGATAGATCCGCTCCATCTGCCACACGCCAAGCACCTGAAGCCAGAGCCAGATGAAGAGCCCGGGATAGCCTTGCTCGCCAAGCACCTCGAAGATCGCCGAGTGATAGGCCCGAGCTTCGTCAGTGACCTCGCGAAATTCGACCGAGGTGGTGTTGCCAACCTCTTCCGTGACCGGCATTTCATAGGTGAAACTGTTGCCGCGGAAGGCGTCAAACCCACCGCCAAACGGATTGCGCGAGGCGTATTCAATGGTCCAGGTCCAAACCGCCACACGGGTCGATGCGCTTTCGTCTCCACCAGGCTGAGCGATGGTCGCCATGCGCTCGTAATAGCTTGGCGGAAGGAATGGCAGCGCCGCCAAACCCAGCGCGCCGCCTGCGGCGATGAACACCAACCGCTTTTTTGTGTAGCGCAGCAGCAGCACAGCAAGCGCGGCGATGCAGACCAGGCCAGTGCGGGCTTCGGTTCCGATCGGAATCAACAGGCTGGCAAATATCAAAGCCGCCGCGAACAGCGATACATACCAGGCTGGACGGATGATCGTCCCAAAGCGTGTGAACCAGGCAATGGTCGGGATCAGCCCGATCGCGACCGTCGCCAAGGTCGAGCTTTCGTAGAGCCCACTGTTGGTGTTGACGAAGAATTTGAGGTTCTCATAGCCGCCACCACCCAGCACGGTCTTCATGCCTGTCGCGATCACAATCATCGAAACCGCCAGCACCATGACCAGCGCCAGAGCTTCGAGCCGCAAGCGGGTGGTGATCGTCAGCGGCATGAAGATCGCAAAGAACAGCGCTTTCCAGACCCATTCCCACTTGGTCTGGGCGTCGATCGGGAAATCGGCATTCTGCGTGGTCCACCAGCAATAGACCAGCAGCACCAACATCAGGAATTGTCGGAAGGTGAAGCGCGAGCCCTCTTTCTTGTCGAGCAGCGCCCAACCGACGAAGGCCGCACAAAAGGCGACGAACGAGATCGATAGATTGGTGATGATGCCGTAGCCGATCTGCTGCGGCGCCAGAATATCGATGTAGATATAGAGCAGCATCCACAGATAGGGCCGCCGCAGACCGAGCAGCAGCACAAACCCGATGAAGGCAAGGAAGGCGAGATCGATCATCCGCCGCGCTTCGTCTTGCGGGTCCGGTTGTGCAGGGCGCGTTCGTTCTCGCGGGCGCGCTTGTTGGCCGCTTCGATCACCGGATCGATATCGAGCTCATCGCGCTGCGCCAGACGCAGAAACACGATGGCCAGCAGGCCATGACCCAGAGCAAGAGCGAAATAGTCAATCATACCTGTCTCAACCCGGGCATTGGAGCCCGCACTCTGGCAGGCTTTAAACGAACGCGGTTGACGGCCCGTTAAGCACATCGTGGCATTACGGCTGAGTTATGCGGGTCCTACACGTCCTTGATCATTCGCTGCCATTGCACAGCGGCTACACATTTCGCACACGCGCCATCCTCAAGGCCCAGCAACGCCTTGGGCTGGAGGTTCGCGGAGTGACAAGTGTCCGCCACGTCAGCGAAGACCCTCCGAGATCGCCCGAAACCATTGATGATCTGACCTTTTTTCGAACCGCAGGCGAGCCGGGGGGGCTGCCCCTGCTTGGCGAAATTAATGAGATTCAGAATCTGTCGCGCTCGATCCAGTCGCTCGCCACAGAATGGAGGCCCGATATCATTCACGCCCATTCGCCCGCTCTGTGCGGCGCGGGAGCCTGGCTGGCCGCCCATCAACTGCAGGTTCCGCTGGTCTATGAAATTAGGGCGTTCTGGGAAGACGCCGCGGTCGGCAATCGCACCGGGCGCGAAGGATCGCTCAAATATCGTCTGACGCGGGCGCTCGAGACCCAGGTTGTCAGGCGCGCTGATGCGGTGTTCGCGATCTGCCACGGCTTGCGCAATGATCTTATTCAGCGCGGCATAAATCCCGCCAAGCTGGGGATCATGCCTAATGGCGTGGATCTTACCTTGTTCGGATCGCCGCCGGGCCGGGATGACGCCCTGGCTGACGAGCTTGATGTCCCACCGGGGAGCCCGGTGATCGGTTTCGTCGGAAGCTTCTATGATTACGAAGGCTTGGACGATCTGATCGCCGCCATGCCTCTGCTGCGGCAGGAGCAGCCTGAGGCCCGCCTGCTTTTGGTCGGGGGCGGCGAAATGGATCCGCAATTGCGAGCCCAAGCCGCTCAATTGCCTGACCCAGAGGCCGTGATCTTCACCGGGCGAGTGCCGCATGCCGAGGTTGAGCGCTATTATTCGCTGATCGATGTCCTGGCCTATCCCCGCAAGCACTCGCGACTGACCGACCTGGTGACCCCACTCAAACCGCTCGAAGCCATGGCGCAGCAGCGCATTGTCGCTGCCTCCGATGTCGGCGGCCATCGCGAACTCATCGAGCATGGTCAGACGGGCTACCTGTTTCCACCGGATGATCCGCAAGCCTGTGCGGTCGCACTAGCCAATGTTCTGGCTGACAGGGTGAGCTGGGATGCGATTCGATCGCGCGGATTGGCCCATGTTCGAGCCAAGCACGATTGGTCGACCAATGCACAAAATTATCTCGACGTTTACCAAGCCTTGTTAGCGGGTGGAGCCAAAGCAGAGGCTGTCGCGGCGTCCAATCGCGCGCGCGCAGCAGACACGACGATCGGAGTATAGGGCTTAATGGCCAGGATTACGCCTCGAACCCAAGACGCAAAGGCCCATTCGAAACCGCTTTCGATCACCGCGCATCGTGGGTTTATCCCGCTGATCGCAGTGTGGTTCGCTGCCTTCATGGGGCTTGCCATTCTGGTCCTGCCCGGCGCTGAGATCGCGCGGATCACCATGGCCGCTGATCTGACCTTTCTTGGTGGCTTTGCACGAGCGGTGTTGACCGCCCTCGCGGCGATCATAGGTGCAGTAACGGGCTATTTGATAGGGGTCGCGATCCAACATGTCTCGACGAACGGCCTGACCCCTAAGCCCAAGGCTGATCGCGATGAAGGTGATGAATCACTCGCTTCGGCGCCGCAAGACAAACGGTCGCGGCTGCTGGTGCCGAGATTGGATCTCGGCAGCGCGAGCCTTGACGAGCCGGTTGCAGAGCATCCGATGCTCGCCGAACCGGACCAGCATTCCGATGATGCGATCTACGCCGATTTCGAGCGGCCCGATCCGACTGATGAACCGATCGGTCGTCCCGGTTCACAGGGGGGCGACGAGGATTTCGAGCCCAATGATGATTGGGCCAGTGACGATTGGGCGATTGATAATCGGGATGATCCGCTGACGCTGACCAATGAGGACGACAGCTGGTTCGATGACGCGTGGGTAGAGGAACCTGGAGTAGAAGAGCCGCGCGATGAAGGCACACCGCCGTCCTTTGTGGCACCGGCAACAGCACCAGCACCAGCATTTGCTAAGGCACCAAAACCTGGCCAATCAGAGCGCCCAGCGCCGCCACCCGGCTTTCTCGCGCTCTCAAAACGCATGAAAGAAGGGACCGCGATCGACCGGCTGCGCGGCAAACGGCCAGAGGAATTGAGCCTCGTGCAAATGGTCGAGCGATTCGCTGCAGCGCTTCACGAACGGCAAGCCCGGGAGCCCAAACACGATCTCGACGCACGCGACAGCGCGCTCGCCGAAGGTCTCCGCGCTCTGTCCCTGCTCGCCGGCGACCGTCCGGCAGACACGGACGCCGGCGAGGTGGCACCCGAGCCTTCGCCGCGCAACGCCCAGCGGGAATTGCGCGATGCCCTGGCGAAACTGCGCGATCTGAGCGGCGCCGCCTAGGCATACCGAGCTGGCAGCTGCTCGCGCGCAAGATTCTCAAGATCTGGGTCGAATAATTGCACCCCACGCAATCGCTGAAAAGCTCAACCCCCATCTTTTGAAAGAATAATACAGTCTTCGCGGTTGCAAAAACCAATTCATGTCGGCATTAGGGGCGCGAACCGAGCGGGTTTCGCCGTAAGCGAGGACCTGCGCGACGTATCTGCCGAACCGCGACCTTCACGGTCGAGAGCGGGTTTGGCATCTGACAGGATGGATTTTTGCCATGGGATACCCAAACTCCCAGGGTCTCTACGACCCCGCCAATGAACATGACGCCTGCGGCGTCGGCATGGTTGCACATATTAAGGGCGAGAAATCGCACGCGATTATCGAGCAATCGCTCGAGATCCTCAATCGGATCGACCACCGCGGCGCGGTCGGCGCTGATCCACTTTTGGGCGATGGCGCCGGAATCCTGCTTCAGATTCCCGATCCGATCTTCCGCAAATGGGCTGATGAACATGACAAGGATTTGCCGGCTGAGGGCGAATATGGCGTTGCCATGTGTTTCATGCCGCAAGACGAAGCGGCGCGCAGTTTCGTAACCGAGCGGTTCGAGAAGTTCACCGCCAAGGAAGGCCAGACCTTTATTGGCTGGCGCGACGTTCCGACCACCCTCGATGGACTGGGCAAAGCCGTCGTCGATTCGATGCCAGTGATTCAGCAGGCGATCATTGGTCGCGGCGAATCATGCGCCGATCAGGATGCTTTCGAGCGCAAGCTGCTTGTAATCCGCAAGCAGGTCCAGAACCCGCTCGCCAAGCTGGCCGAAAAGCATGACCTGCCTGGCCTCACCGAGCTCTATCTGCCGAGTTTCTCGAGCCGGACAATTGTCTACAAGGGGCTGCTGCTGTGCGATCAGGTCGGCTCGTTCTTCGATGATCTGCGCGATCCCGATTGCGTTTCGGCGCTTGGCCTCGTCCACCAGCGCTTCTCGACCAACACTTTCCCGAGCTGGCGCCTCGCCCATCCGTTCCGCTTGATCGCTCACAATGGTGAGATCAACACGGTTCGCGGCAATGTGAACTGGATGAACGCACGCCGCCGGACGATGGAATCCGAGCTGCTCGGCGTCGACCTCGACAAGATGTGGCCGATCATCCCGCATGGCCAATCCGACACAGCCTGCCTCGACAACGCACTCGAGCTGCTGCTTGCCGGCGGCTACAGCCTCGCGCACGCGATGATGATGCTTATTCCCGAAGCCTGGTCCGGCAACCAGCTGATGGATCCCGATCGCCGCGCTTTCTACGAATATCACGCTGCCCTGATGGAGCCATGGGATGGCCCGGCGGCGGTGTGCTTCACCGATGGCCGCCAGATTGGTGCTACGCTCGACCGTAACGGTCTGCGTCCCGCCCGCTTCTGCGTGACCAAGGATGACATTGTCTGCCTCGCTTCGGAGAGCGGTGTGCTGCCCTTCGCCGAAGAGGACATCACCCGCAAATGGCGGCTGCAGCCCGGCAGGATGCTGCTGATCGACCTTGAACAGGGCCGGATTATTGAGGATGAAGAGCTCAAGGCCGATCTGGCGCAGGCTGAGCCCTATGCCGAATGGCTCAACCAGGCGCAGTTCAAGCTCGAAGACATCAGCGAGATCGAGCCGGAGCTGTCCGAAGTTCCGCAGCATGAAACGACTTTGCTCGATCGTCAGCAGGCCTTTGGCTACACCCAGGAAGACGTCTCACGCTTCCTCGAGCCGATGGCGACCAATGCCGATGATCCGATCGGGTCGATGGGCACCGACACTCCGATTGCCGTCCTGTCGGACCGCTCGCGGCTGCTGTACGACTATTTCAAGCAGAACTTTGCGCAGGTGACCAACCCGCCGATCGATCCGATCCGCGAAGAACTGGTCATGAGCCTGCTGTCGATGATCGGGCCGCGGCCCAATCTGCTCGGCCATGATGCCGGCACGCACAAGCGGCTTGAGGTCGACCAGCCGATCCTCACCAATGAAGATCTGGCCAAGATCCGATCGGTCGAGGCTGTTCTCGACGGCGCTTTCCGTTGCGCCACAATCGACATCACCTGGGACGCCGAATCTGGTGTCGAAGGGATCGAGCTCGCGCTCAAGGAAATGTGCTGGGCCGCGACCGAGGCGGTGCTGCAGGATCACAATATCCTGGTTCTGTCCGACCGTGCGCAGGGCCCCGGCCGCGTACCGATGCCGGCTCTGCTGGCTACCGCAGCTGTCCACCACCATCTGGTCCGCCAGGGCCTGCGGATGCAGACCGGACTTGTGATCGAGACTGGCGAAGCGCGCGAGGTGCATCACTTCTGCGTGCTGGCGGGATACGGCGCAGAAGCGATCAACCCCTATGTCGCGTTCGAGACGCTCGAGGATATCCGCCAGAAGAAGCACTCTGAACTGACCACCGAACAGGTCGAGCAGAATTACATTAAGGCGATCGGCAAGGGCATCCGCAAGGTCATGTCCAAAATGGGCATCTCGACCTATCAGAGCTATTGCGGGGCGCAGATCTTCGATGCGGTCGGCCTGTCATCAGCATTCGTCGAGAAGTTCTTCACCGGCACCGCCACCACGATCGAAGGTGTTGACCTTGACCAGGTCGCCGAAGAGACCGTTCGGCGCCACGCGCAAGCCTATGGCGACAACCCGATCTATCAGAACATGCTCGATGTTGGTGGGATCTACCAATACCGTCTGCGCGGCGAAGCGCATGCCTGGACCCCTCAGAATGTCGCTCAATTGCAGCACGCGGTGCGTGGCAATGACGCCAGCAATTACGAAGAATTCGCCAAGAGCGTCAACGAACAGTCGGAACGCCTGCTGACGATCCGCGGCCTGATGGAGTTCAAGCCGGGTGAGCAGGCAATTCCGATCGACGAAGTCGAACCGGCGGTAGAGATCGTCAAGCGCTTCAGCACCGGCGCGATGAGCTTTGGCTCGATCAGCCATGAAGCGCACTCGACCTTGGCAATCGCGATGAACCGGATCGGCGGTCGTTCAAACACCGGTGAAGGCGGTGAGGAGCCGTTCAGGTTCCAGCCGATGGACAATGGCGATTCGATGCGCAGCCGGATCAAACAGGTCGCTTCCGGGCGGTTTGGCGTGACGACCGAATATCTGGTCAATTCGGACGACATCCAGATCAAGATGGCGCAGGGGGCCAAGCCCGGTGAAGGCGGCCAGCTCCCCGGTCACAAGGTCGACAAGAGGATCGGCGCGGTTCGTCACTCGACCCCGGGCGTCGGCCTGATCTCACCGCCACCGCACCACGACATTTACTCGATTGAGGATCTCGCGCAGCTGATCCACGATCTCAAGAACGTCCAGCCGGAATCGCGCATTTCGGTGAAGCTGGTGTCCGAGGTTGGCGTCGGTACGGTTGCCGCCGGTGTCTCCAAGGCGCGCGCCGATCATGTCACGATCTCGGGCTATGATGGCGGGACCGGCGCGTCACCGCTGACCAGCCTGACGCACGCGGGCTCACCCTGGGAAATCGGCCTGGCCGAAACCCAGCAGACACTGTTGCTCAATGATCTGCGCTCGCGCATCGCGGTGCAGGTTGACGGAGGGCTGCGGACCGGGCGCGATGTTGCCATCGGGGCACTGCTTGGCGCGGATGAGTTTGGCTTTGCCACCGCTCCCTTAATCGCAGCAGGCTGCATCATGATGCGCAAGTGCCATCTCAACACCTGCCCGGTTGGTGTCGCGACTCAGGATCCGGTGCTGCGCAAGCGCTTCACCGGCGCTCCCGAGCATGTCATCAATTACTTCTTCTTCGTCGCCGAAGAGCTGCGCCAGATCATGGCCGAGATGGGCTTTCGCACGGTTGAGGAAATGGTTGGCCGGGCTGATCGGCTCGACATGACCAGGGTCCACCGCCACTGGAAGGCGCGCGGGATTGATCTCAGCCGGCTGTTGCACACGGTTGACCTTCCCGAAGGCGCACCGCTGTTCAACACTGAGGGACAGGATCACGGTCTCGACGGCGCGCTCGACAAGGCATTGATCGCCGACTGTCAGGACGCCATCACGGCGAAGAAACCGGTCCAGCTCGACTATCAGATCCGCAATGTGAACCGCACCGTCGGCACCATGCTGTCGGGCGAAGTCGCCAAGGCGCATGGCCACGAGGGCCTCGCGCCCGACACAATCCGGGTCAATCTGACCGGTGTCGCAGGGCAGAGCTTTGGCGCGTGGCTGGCGCACGGTGTCACGCTGGATCTGTCAGGCGATGCCAATGACTATGTCGGCAAAGGCATGAGCGGCGGCCGGATCATCGTCCGTCAGCCGGATAGTGCAGCGCGCGATCCGGGCGACAATATCATCGTCGGAAACACAGTGCTTTACGGTGCGATCGCCGGTGAAGCCTATTTCAATGGTGTGGCGGGAGAGCGCTTCGCGGTCCGCAATTCTGGCGCGATCGCTGTGGTTGAAGGCGCGGGCGATCACGCTTGCGAATATATGACCGGCGGCGTGGTTGTCGTGCTCGGCAAGACCGGGCGCAATTTCGCCGCGGGCATGAGCGGCGGGGTCGCCTATGTCTACAATCTCGATGGCAATTTCGATAAGCTGGTGAACCACGCCCAGGTCGATCTGCTGCCGATTTCGGCCGAGCCTGACGCCGATGAGGGCACCGGTCGGCCGACGCAACGACCGCGCTCGGTGCACGATTTCGGAATGGGCGATATGCTGCGGCATGATGCCGAGCGGCTCAAGATCCTGCTTGAACGGCACCAGCTCCACACTGGCAGCGCCAAGGCCGGTGAATTGCTCGACAATTGGGAGCAATCGCTCAACCAGTTCGTAAAGGTAATGCCGCGTGACTACGCCCGGGCGCTCAAGGCGCTTGAGGAAGAACGCGAAGAAGCTGCCTCGGTTGCAGCGGAATAAGGGTCAGACTGATGGGTAAGGATACAGGCTTTCTCGAAATCGAGCGCCGTGAGCGCGACTACCTTGATCCGAAGGAACGGTTGAACAATTACCGCGAGTTCGTGGTGCAACCAGACGATTCAACGCTGGCATCGCAAGCGGCGCGGTGCATGGATTGCGGGATTCCCTATTGCCACAACGGCTGTCCGGTGAACAATATGATCCCGGACTGGAACCACCTGGTCTACGAGCAGGATTGGCGCAACGCGCTCGACGTGCTGCATTCGACCAATAATTTCCCAGAATTCACCGGTCGGATCTGCCCGGCCCCCTGCGAGGCGAGCTGCACGCTCAACATCATCGACCAGCCGGTCACGATCAAATCGATCGAATGCGCGATCGTCGATCGCGGCTGGCAGGAGGGTTGGATCGAGCCGCAAGTGCCTGAGAAGAAGACTGGCCATTCGGTCGCTGTCATCGGCTCAGGCCCGGCTGGCATGGCCTGTGCGCAGCAATTGGCCCGCGCTGGCCACAGCGTCACCCTGTTTGAGAAGAGTGACCGTGTCGGCGGCCTACTGCGTTATGGCATTCCCGACTTCAAGATGGAAAAGCACCTGATCAATCGGCGCTGCGTCCAGATGGAAGCCGAGGGGGTCGAATTCCGCACCTCCAAGGAGGTCGGCGTCGACGTATCGTTCAAGAGCCTGCAGGAAAATTACGACGCCGTGGTTCTCGCTGGCGGCGCTGAAGATGCGCGCCAACTGGCAATCCCGGGCGCGGAGATGAACGGCGTCCGCCTGGCAATGGAATTCCTGACCCAGCAGAACAAGCGCAACGCCGGCGATGATGAGTTGCGCGCCGCACCGCGCGGTTCGCTGCTCGCGACCGACAAGAATGTGGTCGTGATTGGCGGTGGTGACACCGGTTCTGACTGTGTCGGAACTTCGAACCGCCAAGGCGCCAAGAGCGTCACGCAGCTTGAGATTATGCCCAAGCCCCCTGAAAAGGAAGACAAGGCGCTGACCTGGCCCGATTGGCCGCTTAAACTCCGTACCTCTTCGAGCCATGAAGAGGGAGTCGACCGCGATTGGGCGGTTCTGACCAAGCGGGTTGTTGGCGATGGCGAGACGATCACGGGGCTCGAATGCGCGCGGGTCGAATGGGTCGATGGCCAGATGCGTGAGATCGTGGGTAGCGAGTTCACGATTGAAGCCGATCTGATCCTGCTGGCGATGGGTTTTGTTGGTCCGAAAAAGGCCGGCCTGCTCGAACAGGCAGGGGTCGAGCTGACCGGACGCGGCAATGTCGAAGCTGATACGGATAGCTACACCACCAGCGTCGACAATGTCTTCGCTTGCGGTGATATGCGGCGCGGCCAAAGCCTCGTCGTCTGGGCAATTCGCGAAGGCCGTCAGTGCGCGCGAGCGGTCGATGAAGCGCTGATGGGCGTATCCGAACTGCCGCGCTAAGCCATGCTCGACCGCACGTGAGTGTGGACTGCTGATTTCTGAAGGTTCCAAACCGCCGAGCGTTGCGTATGCATTACTCGCCGCAAATCATTTGTGGCAGGAATTAAGCCAGTCTCAAGAATCTGGCGGCATAGGGAGTCATTGGAGTCAAGGCTCTGAAATATGGGAGGTAATGATGCTGCAAGGTTGGATCGACCCGGCGCGTCACAATAAGATATGAAGGTCGCTCACACATCAAGAACCCGCATCGGATCGCTCCGCCTTATCGCATTGGGCTGCGCAAGCAGCATGGCATTCGCTGTTTCCTCCCCCGCTTGGGCGGGCAGCGCTGCTGAAAACGACACGGCGCCAATCGAGACTGCAACAGACAGCGAGCATGGCTTTGAGCCAAGCGCGGGCCAGACAAATGCCAGTCCTGCACCGATCATTCTGACATCAGCCGGTTCTGCTGCGGAAAGCTCAGCTTTTGCTCTGGAAGCGAACCAGGATGCTCAGGCGGCACCCCCGAAGCCGACTCCCTCGGCGCCGCGCAAGCGCCCGCCACCGCCCTCGACCGAGGCCAAGCTGGTGGTCTCGCAATTCATGGACATTCCAGTGTCTGGCGATGCCGCCGACACGGCGCGCTATTCCGGCCGAGCTGACGCCTATATCACTTTGCGCGGCAGCACCTGGGGCCTGGATGATTCCTGGGCGCTCAACATCCGCCCGGAGATCTCCTGGGGCAAGGATTCCAACGGTCAGGTCGGTCTGATCCCGGGCAACACCGCCCTGTTCAGACCCGAAGGCGCGGAAGACTATGATCTTTCACTGTCGGTCAAGAAGACCTGGTCATCGGGCGCCAGCCTCGAAGTCGGTAAGATGAATGTGCTCGACACTTCGGGCGCACTGCCAATCGTGGGAAGCGACGGCCATCGCGGGTTCCTGAACCTGGGGCTGGCGCTGCCGCCAACCGCGGTCGTGCCCAACACGCTGACCGGCGCGATGCTGGAAATCCCAACCCAGAAGATGATCTATCGCTTCTGGGTGTTCGACCCGGATTCGCAATACAATCGCACCGGATTCGAAACCGCGTTCGAAAGCGGTGTGGCCTTCATGGCTGCGGCCGCCCGCCGCACTCGCCTTGGCGGGAAGCCTGGTATCGTCAATCTGGCTGTGGTCGGTTCGACCCGCTCTGGCCCGGCCTTCGACATTCTCCCGCGCGCGCTAACGCCGCCGCCCACTGGCAATTTCGGCAATGAGAGCAATGAGTTGGCGCTGCAATTGTCAGCCTATCAATTCCTCGGCCTCTATCCAGAAGCGCCTGGCAAGGGCTGGGGCATTCTGGCGCGCTTCCAGGCATCTTCCGGTGACCCGACCTTCCTCGACTACTCAGGCTATTTCGGCATCTCCGGAAATCCGCGCTCGCGTCCGCAAGACCGCTTCGGGATCGCCTATTTCCATTATTCGCTGACCGACGAGCTGGTCGATGATATCGCATTCCGGCTGCCGATCGAGGATGAGCAGGGAATCGAGGCCTTCTACACGCTTGGTATTGCCAAGGGCTGGGAAGTCACCGCGGATGTGCAAGTCGTCGACAGCGCCGTGGCCTTCCGCGACACCGGGGTTACGGTTGGCCTGAGGCTGACAACGACGCTCTAGTTTTGAGCTCTGCCGCGCTGCTGCACTTGCTGGCGGCGCGCTTCGACTTCGTCGGGCGACACCGCCGAATTGGCCGAAGTCGAGCGCTCGGCCTCAATCCGCATGCCATCACCGAAACTTGCGCTGAAGCCATCGTCGATCAGGCGCTTGTAATCAGACAGGAAGGCGCCATCGATCCCCGCAATGGCGGTGGCGAGTTCGCGCGCAGAAGGCATGAGGTCCGCCGGCGGGACCACCCGGTTGATCAACCCCCATTCAAACGCGGTGCTCGCGTCAATGAAATTGCCGGTGAAAGCCATTTCCTTGGCGCGGCTGATCCCGATCATCCGGCTAAGCTTTTGCGACAGGCCCCAGCCGGGCATAATCCCGACCCGGGCGTGGGTATCGGCAAAGCGGGCATTGTCGCTGCCGATCAAGACATCGCAAGCCAAAGCGACTTCAAACCCGCCGGTGATCGCGACCCCGTTGATCGCACCAATCACCGGCTTGGTGCAGACCTCGATCGCCCGGACCGGATTGTCCGCCGGGTCGGTCGCATTGGCTGCGCCAAGCGCTCCGGGCTCGCTCCCGAGCTCCTTGAGGTCGAGACCGGCGGTGAAGGCTCGCTCGCCCGCCCCCGTCAGGATCACCGCCTTCACTGCGGGATCTCCATCGACCTGGCTCATCACCGCATAGAGTCGCCGCCGCATGGCGCTGCTCAATGCATTCATCGCTTGCGGGCGGTTGAGCGTAACCAGCGCCACCCCGTCTTCAATCTCAAGCAGAACGGTTTCGTCCGACATTCCGTGCTCCCATTCAGTCTCAACCAGTTGCGCAGCCAATGCAGATCGGCACGCTCGGATCATGCATCAACCGGGCTGGCGCAATATCATTGCCGCAAGTGGTGCAATAGCCCCAATCCCCTTCATCCAACCGCTCGAGCGCGGCTTTGATCCGCACCCTCTCGGCCGACCTGCGACGCTCTTGCGCCTGCGCCATGGCCTGCTGCTGCATCGCATCCATCCGCGAAAGCCGGCCAACCGAATCCTGCTGCAGAGTGACCGGTTCACGCCCCTCGGCGCTGATTCGATCCTCTTCTTCCAATTCCGCCTGACGCGCCAGCAGCGCTTGCTTGGCCTGGTCTTCGGTCACTTCTAGAGCGGTCGCGAGAACCGGTTGAAGTTCCCGAACCTTTCGAAATGCGAGATCGACCCATCCTCTTTGCGGTGAAAGGCCACAACATCGCGCTCCATCCCGCTATCGGTGATCACTCGGAAGCGATCATCACCAAGCGGCTTCAGACGACCGACATCGCCCGGCTCATCATAGCTGATATCCGCATAGGCAAGGCCGCCAGCCCACGGTACGATGACAAACTCGCGGCTCCAGGGCTGCGCGTCATAGAAACCGGAATAGGATGACAGATCGACCTCGCCACTCTCCGGGGCGTCGAACACCTCAGCTCCCATTCGCGCACCGAACAGGCCGCCAACCTGCCGCGCCAGCCAGCCCGGGCTTTCCATAGTGTTCATCGCCATGGCGATCGCGAACTCATTGTCCATGTCGATCATCAGCGTGCTGCGATAGCCGGGGCAGCTTCCGCCATGGCCGACCACATTGGTTCCATTGAGTTCATAAGTGGCAAAGCCGAGACCCCAGGCGGTTTCGCGATCGGGCGTGATGTAATGGACCCGCTGCATTTCACGCAAAGTCGAGGCCCGCAGGACCTTGGCTTCCCCGTCGCGCGCAAGCTTGAATTGCCAGGACGCAAACTTGGCGAGATCATTGACGGTCGAACTGAAGCCTGCCGCAGGATTGATCCCACGAGCATCAAACAGTTTGACCTCCGGGCGCGTGCCATCGCTTGTCAGCGAACCCCAACCCACCGCCATCTGCCCACCATATTTGTCCGCCTGGATGTAAGGCGCCGTGTTGTTCATCCCGAGCGGCTCGAGAATATTGGTCGAGACGTAATCGGCATAGCTCTCGCCCGTCACCGCTTCGACCGTCTCGCCCACCAAGGTCAAGCCGAGGTTGGAATATTGGAACGTGGTCGATGCCGGGTAGAGCGGCGACTGGCCGGGCATTCCATTGCGGATTTCCGCTTGGGTCGGAAATGGGAAATCGGGCCCAGTCCAATAGGGGTGAGCGGATTCGCGTGGCAGGCCGGCCGAGTGAGTCAGCAAGCCGCGCATAGTGACCGGCACGCTTTCCTGATCGCTCGGCGCCAGATTGGCCCACGGGAGATAGGTTGAGACCGGTTCATCGAGCCGAACCCTCCCCATCTCCCATTCCTGCATGAAAGCGACAGCGGTAAACAGTTTGGAGATCGAGCAAATCGAATAGATCGTATCGCCAGTGGCGGGCATGCTCCGTGCGCGATCAGTGTGGCCAAAGCCTTTCGACCAGATCGTGTTGTCGCCTTTGGCAATCGCAATCGAAAGCGCGGGAATATTGTAGCGCTGCTGGATCTTCTGCAGCCAGATATCCGCCACCAGCAGCGCTTCCTTGGCTGCCAGTTCCTCATCGGAGGGCGCCGCTGCCGCGTCTTCAGCGTGGCCGTCAGCAATGGCCGGAACCGGCGTCAGCGCCAAAGTGGTTCCCAAGGCCAGAGCCGCAGCAAGGGCTTTCGTGCGTCGCATAAATTCGGTCTCCCTAAGAAATCAGAACCGCCACTATGCCGGGGTGATCGGCACTCGCCAAGTGATTGAGTTCAGAGCGACCAATCAACCGGCGTGCGGCCATGCTGTTCGAGGAAGGCATTGGCCTGGCTGAAGGGGCGCGAGCCGAAGAAGCCCGAATGGGCTGAGAGCGGGCTGGGATGCACGCTGGTCAATACCAGATGGTGATCGCTCTGCCCCAGCGCCTTCACTCGTCCGGCCTTCTTGCGCGCATGACTGCCCCACAGAATGAACACGGTAGGGTTTCCACTCTCGGCGACCGCTTGCACAGCGGCATCAGTGATCGCATCCCACCCCCGACCCGCATGGCTGCCAGCCTGCCCTGCCTCAACCGTCAAAGTGTTGTTGAGCAGCAAGACGCCCTGTTCCGCCCAGTTCTGGAGATTGCCGTGGTCTGGGCGGGCGATGCCGAGGTCGCTGTCCAGCTCCTTGAAGATATTCACCAGCGAGGGCGGCGGCTTGACGCCGTGGGCAACCGAAAAGCAAAGGCCATGCGCCTGGCCAGGACCGTGATAGGGATCCTGCCCCAGGATCACGACTTTGACCGCGTCCAATGCGGTCGCGCTCAGCGCGGCCAGTCGTTGCCCTCGCGGCGGATAGATCACCTTGCCATTGGCTTCCTCCGCGCGCAGCCATCCGCCGAGCTTGCGGGCTTCGGGGGTTTCCAGGACAGGCTCGAGCGCGGCGCGCCATGAATCGGGGATCGTGTCGGAGCTCATCAGGCACCGACCATAAGGGCCTTTACGCGCAAGCTGCCATGCGCTCTTCCCCTCTTTCCCCAATCCGCCTAAGGCAGGGCCCAATATGGCTGTATTTTTTCACGAAGAAGACCTGCCCGAGGGCGTGTTAGGCGATGGCCCGGTTGCGGTCGACACCGAAACCATGGGACTGATTACGCATCGCGACCGGTTGTGCGTCGTCCAGATCAGCGATGGCGGCGGGGATGAGCACCTGGTTCGGTTCGGGCCGGACAGCGCATTTGATGCGCCCAATCTGAAAGCGGTGCTGGCGGATCCTGGCCGACTCAAACTCTATCACTTCGCGCGGTTCGATCTGGCAGCGATCGAATATTATCTCGGAGTGATGGCGGCACCGGTGTTCTGCACCAAGATCGCCAGCAAATTGGTGCGGACCTATACCGACCGGCATGGGCTCAAGAACCTCGCCAGCGAATTACTCAATGCCGATATCTCCAAGCAACAACAAAGCTCGGACTGGGGCGGGCCAGAGCTGAGTGACGCCCAGCGGGAGTATGCGGCGTCCGATGTCCGGTTCCTGCATCAGCTGCGCGAAGAATTGATCAAGCGGCTCGAACGCGAAGGGCGGCTCGAGATCGCACAGGCCTGTTTTGACTTTTTGCCAACCCGCGCCCGGCTGGACATTGCCGGCTGGTCGGATCACGATATTTTCAGCCACCAGTAAGGCATGAGATACCAAGCGACCCACTCATGGTAATCAAACGTCGAATCGAAACCAATCGGGCCAAGGAACTGCGCAGCCAGCGACAGCACTTTGCTGCGCCGGGCGGTTCGCACGACAGGTTGATTGGGTTTCTGGCGCGCGCGCTGCCGATCGGGATCGGCGTGGTCGCGGCCTTGATGGTGATCACCCCATTGAGCCCGCGCGGTGAAGTGTCATTCTTGCTTGATCGCAACAAGGTTGCTGTGATCGAGGAGCGGCTCAATGTCGACAATGCGATGTATCGCGGGCGCGACAACACCGGACGTCCTTTCTCAATCACGGCCGGCGAAGCGGTCCAGCAATCGAGCGAAGAAGGGATCGTGCGAATGCAGGACCTGATCGCGCAATTGCTTCTTTCCGACGGCCCAGCGCGGATCACCGCAGAGAGCGGCGCTTACTCGCTCGACCAGGAAGTGGTTGAGATCTTCGGCCCGGTTCGCATGGCAGCCGCTGATGGCTACGCGATGCGGGCAGAGGGCGTTTCGATCGATCTCCAGTCGCGTGAGATGACTGGTGACGATGGAGTCAGCGGCGCGGTTCCAGCCGGGACCTTTTCTGCGAATTCCGTGCGAGCCGATCTGTCAGCCCGGACGATAACCCTGGTCGGCAACGCCAAGCTGTCGATGATCCCTGGCGAATTGAGGATGCCCTAGATGGACCAGCACAAACCCATGTCCGTGACCAAGACCGCGCTGCGCCATGGCCTGGCCGCCTTTGCTGTGACGCTGGTCGCACTCGGCGGGACCGAGCTTGCCTGGTCCGAAGGGCAGGCCCAAACAATTGCAGCGCACAACTCAAGGGCTCCGGTGAGCTTCGATGCCGGACGGATCGAGCTGCAGGATCGCGAGAACCGTGTGGCCTTGTCGGGGCAGGTGGTTGTGCGCCAAGCCGATCTTACTGTTCAGTCAGACCGTATGTTGGTCAATTACACCGATGCGAATTCGCTCGACGTGCAGCGCATTACGGCCAGTGGCGGGGTGACCGTTAGCCGCGGCAATGAGCGCGCAAGCGGCGATGTGGCGGTGTATGATTTTGGCCGCCGGATCATTACGCTGGCGGGCAATGTCAGCCTGCGCCGGGGTAGCGATGTTCTCAACGGCGGACGATTGGTGATTGACCTGCAATCGGGCCGCTCAAGTGTCGATGGCCGTATGGCCGGAACGCCACTCTCGAGCGATGGATCTGCCAGCCAAGAGGGCCGCGTAACCGGCACCTTCTCGGTGCCACAGGACGGTGACGAAACGCCCTAGGCGCGATCGCGGTATCAGCGGCGCGCCGCGAAGCGCGCAATCTCGGCCAGTTCTTGCGACAGGAACAGCTCAGCAGCCTGGCTGTTGCCGAGCAGCCGCCGGTGCAGCGCAACCAATCGGGGCAACAGCCGGTCGAGCTTGCGATGGCGCCATTTTGAGAGCTGGGTTCGGATCTCGCGCTCTTCGCGCCAGAAGATGCCGAGTTGGGCTTTCTCGCCCTTGCTCAATTGGTCAAAGGTCCCGCGAGCCCCAAGCCGAGCCAGAATCTTCGCGAGTTGTGCGGCGCGACGCTCCATCGCCAGCAGCAACCCAACCGGATTGAGGCCGAGCTCCTTCATCCGCCGCAATTCCCGATCAATCCGAGTAAGGTCGCCGCCCATCACGGCGTTGACCAGCGGCTGAAAGCCATCCTCTTCAGTCTTGGCGCCAATCTCTCCAAAGTCCTCCACGCTGGCAGATTTTGGGGATTGCGGATCCGCCCCGACATACAGCGCCAGCTTGTCGACTTCCGACTGGGCAAGCCGCACGTCAAGCCCGGCGGCACGCCCGATCCGTTCCGCCAGATCCCCGCCCAGGCGCAGACCAGCGGCATCAGCCATCGCGCGGACCGATTGGGCGACCGATGCAACATCGGGCGGATAGAACATGGCAACGAGTGCATCGGGGCGCTTCTCGAGCAATTTGGCAGTGCGCGATTTGTCGGTAGCAGAGGTCGCGACAATGATGACCGGCGCGCTTTCGCCAGCTCCGCTGTCGGTGGTCTCCAACAGCGCCTTTACCGAATCATGCGCCTCGTCTCCGCTGGCCCGGACCCAGAGATGACGGGTGTCGCCAAACAGCGAGGCGGAGCGCGCCTCATCCCCCAATCGGGCCGGATCCTGCCGCAAGTCCGCACCGGACAGGTCAACCCGCTCGCCGGGATCGGGCAGCGCCTCCACGATCCGCTCAGCAGCCGCCGAAGCGCCAGCCTCATCCGGTCCGCAAAAGAAGAACACCGAGCATTTCTGGGCTGAAGCAGGGACGCCGCGGGCGAAGTCTCGCTGCGTCGCCTTCATGAGTTGGCCTTGTCCCGTTCGAGCGCGCGCAGAGTCAGTGAAACCTGAGTGACGATCCGTTCGGCGACCTCGCGGCTCAAATTCTCAAGCGCGGTCTGCTCGGCCGCGATCGTCGCATATTCGCTCGAAACCACATCGACGCCGGCATCGGAGCCAGCAGTCGCGTCGAGCAGGATGTCACCATTGGTCAGATCGATCAGCTGATAGCGCGCGCGGAGTATGCGGCGTTCGCGGCTGATCGTGTCATCGTTCAAGACCCCGAGCGCTTCGAGCGCATCATCCAGACGAACATCAAGCCGATAGCGCGGGCTCGTTGTGCCGGCCACACCCAAGCGATCTTGCAACTCGCCGCGCAACAACCAGCCGCCTCTGCCGGGGATCGCCGGAACATCGACTCCACCAAGACCCTGCGCAATCGCCGCGCCACCCCCTCCGCCATACATCGGCTGCAATCCGCAGGCAGACAATGCCAGTAAGGCAAACGAGGCGAGCCACAGGCGCATCATGTCACAATGTTCACCAGTCGATCAGGCACAACGATCACCTTGCGAATATCCGCTCCATCGATCGAACGCTGGACCTTATCGCTCGCCAGCGCAAGCGCTTCGAGATCTTCCTTTGGCGCGCCCTTCGGAGCGGTGATCGTATCGCGCAGCTTGCCCTTGTGCTGGATCGCAATCGTCACTTCGTCCTCAACCAGCATGGCTGGATCGAACTCTGGCCAAGCTGCTTCCGCCACCAGACCTTCACGCCCCCAGGCAGCCCAGGCTTCTTCCGCGAGATGTGGCATCATTGGGCTGACCAGATGGAGGATCGTTTCGATCGCGAAGTTGCGGCTCGCGCTCGGTTCAGCCTTCTCAGCCGCGCCCGCCAACTCATAAAGCCGCGCAACCGCCTTGTTGAAGCTGAGCGCTTCAATATCTTCCGAGACGGCAGCGATGGTCTGATGCGCCTTGCGTGCCAGAGCCTTGTCCTCACCCTCAGCGTCGGCATCGAAACTGTCGAACAGACGCCATAGTCGCTGAACAAAGCGGGCGCAGCCCTCAATGCCCGCGACTGACCATGGCAGATCGCGCTCAGGCGGGCTGTCGGACAGCATGAACCAGCGGACCGCATCGGCCCCGAACTGATCGATGATATTGTCCGGGTCGACGACGTTCTTCTTCGATTTGGACATCTTGATGACCCGGCCAGCGGTCACTGGCGCGCCATCCTCGATCGTCACCCAATCCATACCGTCTTTGCGCACTTCCGCCGGGCTGAGCCAGCTGCCATCGCCCAGCTGATAGGTCTCATGCGTGACCATGCCCTGGGTGAACAGCGCGGCGAATGGCTCTTTGACCTCAAGCTGGCCGATATGGGCCAAGGCGCGGGTCCAGAAACGCGCATAGAGCAAGTGCAGGATCGCGTGCTCGATCCCACCGATATAATGCTCGACCGGCATCCATTTGGCGACCTCTTCCGGATCGAAGGGCGCATCATCGGGCTGACTCGCGAAGCGCAGGAAATACCACGAGCTGTTGATGAAAGTGTCGAGCGTATCGGTCTCACGCAGTGCCGGCTTGCCGCTGATCGGGCAGGTGGTGTGCTTCCAGGTCGGATGCCGCTCAAGCGGATTGCCGGGCGTGTCGAAATCGATATCCTCGGGCAAAGTCACGGGGAGCTGGTCTTTGGGAACCGGCACCGGACCATGGTCAGGGCTATGAATGATCGGGATCGGCGTACCCCAATAGCGCTGGCGTGAAATCCCCCAGTCGCGCAGGCGCCAGACGGTCGTGCCTTCACCCCAATCACCATCTTCAGCGCGCTTGATAACCTCTGCCTTGGCCAGTTCGACACTCATGCCGTCAAGGAAGTCGGAATTGACGACGACGCCATCGCCTGGCTCGGCCTGATCGCCCATGGGAGCGTCAGCCTGGGCGATGTCACTCGCAACGACCCGCGCTATCGGGAGCTCATATTTACTCGCGAATTCAAAGTCGCGCTGGTCGTGACCAGGCACGCCCATCACCGCGCCAGTGCCGTAATCCATCAGCACGAAATTGGCGATGAAGACCGGCAGTGGTGCGCCGGTGAATGGGTGTTCCGCAGTGATCCCGGTATCAAAGCCCAGCTTTTCCGCCGTCTCAAGCTCGGCAGCGGTCGTGCCGCCCAATTTGCATTGCTCGATGAACTTGGCTGCCTCGCCGCTCTCCGCAGCCACAGCTTGCGCGATCGGATGATCTGCCGCGATTGCGCAGAAGCTCGCGCCAAAGATCGTGTCCGGGCGAGTGGTGTAGACCGGCAGCGTCTCACCATTCGACAGAACAAAGGCAAATTCGAGCCCCGAGCTCTTGCCGATCCAATTGTCCTGCATCAGCCTGACCTTGTCGGGCCAATCATCGAGCTCGTCGAGGCCTGCCAGGAGGTCTTCGGCGAAATCGGTGATCTTGAGGAACCACTGGTCAAGCTTGCGCTTTTCGACCTCGGCGCCCGATCGCCAACCCTTGCCATCGATCACCTGCTCATTGGCCAGGACCGTCATATCGACCGGATCCCAATTGACCTCGCTCTGACGGCGATAGACCAAGCCAGCCTCATACAGATCGATGAACAGCGACTGCTCATGACCGTAATAATCCGGCTCGCAGGTCGACAGCTCACGATTCCAGTCCAGCGCGAAACCGATCCGCTTGAGCTGAGCCTTCATCGTCTCAATATTCTGTCGGGTCCAAGCGCCCGGATGGACGCCTCTTTCCATCGCAGCATTCTCGGCTGGCATACCGAAAGAGTCCCAGCCCATGGGATGCAGCACTTCAAAGCCGCGCATTTTCTTATAGCGCGCCAGCACATCGCCCATGGTGTAATTGCGGACATGCCCCATGTGGATGCGCCCCGAGGGATAGGGGAACATCTCGAGGATGTAGCTCTTGGGCTTGGTGCTGTTGCTATGGGCTGCGAAGGTCTCCGCAGCATCCCACGCAGCCTGCCAACGCCCGTCGGCTGTGGACGGATCGAAACGCGAATCGCTCATGCAGACCCCGCTAGGGAAAATTGACTCAGCTGGCTACCGCTTGACGACGCAGATCGCGTGCCTTGGTTAGGATGATGTCTTCCAGCTTCTGAACGGTGGCGGCTTGAACCGGTGCCTCGACCCAATTGCCACCTTGCGACACTTGCCGACTTGCAGCGACCCGCAGGGCGTCGGCACGCAAATCCAGGTCCAAGATCGTCACCGTAACCTTGACCCGCTCATTCGGGTTGCTCGGGTTCGCGTACCAGTCGGTCACGATCACGCCACCGGCGCTGTCGGCCTGCAGGAGCGGAGCGAAACTGACTGTCTCAAGAGCAGCGCGCCAGAGGTAGGAATTGACGCCGATCGTGTTGATCTGCGCAGCGGCGAGGTCCGCCTGCGGCCGGTCATTGCCCCCACACGCAGCGAGGCTCGCCAGCAGCGCTGCAGCAACACCAATACGGACGGGCCGATTTGCCAGGGGCTTTAGGTTCAACACGATTTCCATTCCTCAATTCGATTTGCCATCGCTCTATAAGGCCAACACTCACTCGGCAAGCGGTCCAGCGGTGGTTTTGGCCGGGTTTTGGGCGAGTTTTGGTCAATTAGTGCCGCCAGCTAGGCGCCGAGGTCGCTTTATGGCGGCTGAACCATCCCTTAGAATGTGTGCGGAAGGCCACAGTGATTGGATTCCCGGCATTCCCTAGCGCAGAATTGATTGCCTTGGCCCGGGTCATGATCTTATCATGCGGCCTGTCTAAATCCTCAGTTGGATTTCGCTCATCGCCTGTTCAGTTTGGAACTGCTCTTGGTGCATGAGCAATAGGGAGCAAGAATTGTGTCGCTGCAAGTGAGCCAGTTGAAAGCAAGGGGGCGCCGTGCGCTGCCATTTGCCATGGCTGCTTCCGCTTTGGCGCTGTGCATCCCTTCGGCTGGCCTTGCTGTGGTGAGCTTTGTCGACCAATCCGGCCCGGCAGCCATTTCTGGCCTCGATATCTTCACGCCCGCCTCAGTTGATCCGAATCTGGCTGCGCGTGCGGCGGATGCGGCGCGCGAGAAGGGCATTCGTTTCACTCCGGCCGGCACTCCGTCGACCAATGGAGAACGCACGGTAACTGTCGCCGTCCGAGTTGGCAGCGAGATCAGCGAAGCGATTTCTGTTCGCGCGGCGATCGATTCAGCGCCAGGAGCGGGCGCAGGCCTCGATGCACTGCAATCAACCCGCTTCAATCTTGGCGCGGCGCGCGGCTATCAGAGCTTTGCTCGTCCGGTGGAGCTGCCCAATACGATCCGCAGCATCTCGATGCCGGACCTTTCGACATTCGAGCCCGCTCAATCAAACGCTCCGGATGAGCCTAGCCGTCTGCAACCGCGGATTGCGCTGGAAGGCGAAGAGATCGCGGGCCGCTCGCGCAACACACTCGATGCGCTCAGCGCCCAGACGGTTGATCTGGGCGGCTCCTACAGCCTGACCCGCAATCTCGACGTGACTGCCGGGGTGCGGATTTCGCAGGAGCGGGATCGTCTGGCTCCGCTGACGGATTCAGCTCAAGACAGCCAGGCGGTCTATGTTGGAACGCAATTCCGCTTTTAGCGCTTCGATCATCTCATGAATTCGTATGATATGACCCCGCTTCGGCGGGGTTTTGCTTGTCTGACGCTACGGCAGGCCTAGGCTTGGACGAAGTGAGGCAGAATCGGAGTAAGGCCATGGCACGCGTAGCAATCGTTACCGGGGGAACGCGCGGAATCGGGCGCGCAATTTGTGAACACCTGCAGCAGGACGGCTTTACTGTGGTCGCCAATTACGCGGGCAATGACGCCGCCGCGGAGAAGCTCAAGCAAGAAGCAGGAATCGCCTCCTACAAATGGGATGTCGGCGACCATCAGGCCTGCCTCGATGGATGCGCCCAGGTCGCGGAAGATGTCGGGCCGGTCGATGTGGTGGTCAACAATGCCGGGATCACGCGTGACGGCACGCTGCACCGCATGAGCTTCGAAGATTGGAACGAAGTCATGCGGATCAATCTTGGCGGTTGTTTCAATATGGCCAAAGCCTGCTTCCCTGGCATGCGCGAACGGCAATGGGGTCGGATCGTGAATATCGGTTCGATCAACGGTCAGGCCGGGCAATATGGTCAGGTCAATTATGCCGCAGCCAAGTCGGGCATTCACGGCTTTACCAAGGCTCTGGCGCAGGAAGGCGCCAAATTTGGAGTGACCTGCAACGCCATCGCGCCGGGCTATATCGACACCGATATGGTCGCCGCCGTGCCTGAGCCTGTGCTCGAGAAGATCGTCGCCAAGATTCCAGTCGGGCGGCTGGGCCATGCCGAGGAAATTGCCCGCGGAGTGGGCTTTCTATGCTCGGAAGAGGCTGGATTTGTCACCGGATCGACCATGAGCATCAATGGCGGCCAGCATATGTATTGATCCGGCAGCGCTCTCAAAATGAGAGCCAGACTCTGTCGCATTGGCGTTTTGTTAAGCATGTTCGGTTAGTCTCGGTTAGCCCTGAAATTAGGGGTTAACGGAGACAAGCCATGGACAAAGCAGGGACATCAGGCGGACCGTCGTCGCCAGTCGATCTGCGTGAGGCACAACGCGCCTCACTGATGCTGCGCAGCGCCAAGGTGGTCTGCCAGACAGGCGAATATGTCGCGGTAATTCGCGATGTATCGACACTTGGCGTAGGGTTGAGCTTTCTCCACAAGGCTCCGCCCGAACCGCGCATTTTGCTCGAATTGTCGAACGGGGTGACCTATCCGATCGAGCGTGTCTGGGACGGCAAGAGTCGTGCAGGCTATCGTTTCGCCAGCCCAATTGATCTCGATGAGTTTGTCACCGAAGAAAGCCCATTCGATGGTCGGGCGGTCCGGCTGCGGATCGATGCCGAGGCAGAGGTCCTTGATCGCAAGCACAGACGGGCCGTGCAATTGCGCGATCTTTCGTGTGATGGGGCAAGTTTCGAATGCGAAGACCCGATTGACCAGTCGCATCTGACTGGCTTCTTTGTCGGTGGTGTCACCCAACGCCAGTCCAAGATCTGCTGGAACAATGACATCGTCTATGGGATCAAGTTCAAGCAGCCAATCACCATCGAAGAGTTGGCTCAGGCGGCGCTCAAACTGCAGCCCTATTGTGAGCGTCATCCGGGCTCGCGCACGAGCGCCTTTTCAGTCATTCGCGCCGCATAGCGGGGTTGGCAGCCGCACGGGCCAAGGATAGCTTTGGACCATGGCAGTTCCCTATCACCCCCCGGTCAAACGCTCGATCGAGATCGCTGGGCACAGCACGTCGGTCAGCCTCGAACCGATCTTTTGGGACATGCTGCGGGAGGCTGCTGAACGCGAAGCGATCCCGCTCAGCCGGTTGATTGCCCGGATTGATGCCGAACGGATTCAGTCCGATACGCCGCCAGGCCTCGCCGGTGCGATCAGGGTCTGGCTGGTCAGCCAGCGTTAGTCGTCAACACGCTCAATATTGGCGCCGACCAGCTGAAGCTTCTCTTCGAGCCGCTCATAGCCCCGATCAAGGTGATAAATCCGCCGCACCTGCGTCTCCCCTTCGGCGGCAAGCGCTGCAATCACCAGACTCATCGAAGCGCGCAAATCGGTCGCCATCACCTCGGCGCCAGTCAGCACATCCACGCCTTTGACGATCGCTGTCCGCCCTTCAGTGGCGATATCGGCGCCCATACGCGAAAGCTCCGGTACGTGCATGAACCGGTTCTCGAAGATCGATTCCTTGAGCACGCTTGCCCCTTCAGCCTTGCACAACAGGCTCATCAATTGCGCCTGCATATCTGTCGCCAGACCGGGGTAAGGCGCAGTGGTCAGATCGACCGGTTGAAGCGATCTATTGGCGGTGACGCGAATGCCTTTGGAATCCTCGACAACTTCGACCCCAATCGATCGCAGCGCGTGGAGCGTGGCCTGCATCTCATCCGCCTTGGCACCCTCAAGGCGAACGTCTCCGCCGGTAATTGCAGCCGCACAAGCGTATGATCCCGCCTCGATCCGATCGGCCATGACGCGATAGGTCGCGCCGTGCAGGCGGCCGACACCAGTGATGGTCAGTTCGGACGTGCCGATGCCTTCGATTTCGGCGCCCATCGCAACCAGCAATTGGCACAGATCGACAATCTCCGGCTCACGCGCCGCGTTAAGCAAGCGGCTCGTACCCTTGGCCAGGACCGCCGCCATGACAGCATTCTCGGTCGCCCCGACCGACACCACCGGGAAATCGAAGTCGCCGCCAGGTAGACCGCCTTCTGGGGCGATCGCCTTGACGTAGCCCTGCGCCAATTCAATCTCTGCCCCGAATGCCTCCAGAGCCTTGAGGTGCAGGTCGATCGGGCGGTTACCGATCGCACAGCCACCCGGCATCGATACGGTCGCTTCGCCCATCCGCGCGAGCATTGGGCCAAGCACCAGAATTGAAGCCCGCATCTTCCGAACCAGATCGTAGGGCGCGACCGTGGAGGTGATCCGGGTTGCCTCGAGCGTCATGACCCGCCCGAAATCCTCCGGCCGACTTCCCTGAATGGCAGTGGTCACGCCGAACTGGTTCATCAGATGCTGAAAACCATCAATGTCGGCCAAACGCGGCAGATTGCGCAGAGTGAGCGGCTCTTCGGTCAAAAGCGCGCAGGGTATCAAGGTCAGCGCCGCATTTTTTGCGCCTGAGATGGGAATTGTGCCCGACAGGCGATTGCCGCCGCGAATTATCAGCTTGTCCATAGATCTGCCTTACCGATTTTGGCCCTGCTCGCAAACGTTGAGACTGTGGTCATACGCATGCAATCCAACCACAGCAGTTGACGCCTCGTGACCGCAACAATTAGGCCCCATTCATGACCAGCCCAAAACCCATCAAAAAAGCCGTCTTCCCGGTTGCCGGACTCGGTACTCGCTTTCTTCCAGCGACCAAGGCGATCCCCAAAGAATTGCTGCCGATCGTAGACCGGCCCTTGATCCAATATGCCGTCGATGAAGCGCGCGAGGCCGGCATCGAGCAGATGATCTTCGTCACTGGTCGGGGCAAGACGGCGATCGTCGAGCATTTCGATGTCGCCTATGAGCTTGAGACCACGATGGGGGAACGCGGCAAGGATCTTGGCGTGCTGAACCCAACCCGCGCCACGCCAGGTGACATCATCACCGTTCGACAACAGGTGCCCATGGGCCTTGGCCATGCAATCTGGTGTGCCCGCGCGATTGTCGGGGATGAGCCCTTCGCAATCTTCCTGCCTGACGAATTGATGGTCGGCAAGGCGGGAGGCACTGGTTGCATGAAGCAGATGGTCGACGCCTACAATGAAGTCGGTGGCAACTTGATTAGCGTGCTCGAAGTGCCGATGGAGGAAGTGTCCTCCTATGGCGTGATCGCACCGGGCACAGCCAATGGCGCGCTGACCGAAGTGACTGGCTTGGTCGAGAAGCCTCCGGTTGACGAAGCGCCTTCGAACAAGATTGTTTCGGGACGCTATATCCTCCAGCCGGAAGTCATGCGCACGCTCGAGAATCAGGAAAAGGGCGCTGGCGGCGAGATTCAACTGACCGACGCGATGGCGAAGATGATCGGCGATCAGCCCTTCCACGCAGTGACCTTCGACGGCAATCGCTATGATTGTGGTAGCAAGCTCGGCTTTATCGAAGCCACCCTGGCACTGGCGCTGGAGCGCGAGGATCTGGGCGAAGATGTCCGCGCCATGGCACAGCGCCTGCTCGGCTAGGAACAGAAAACCCCGGAGTGCAGCCGCGCCCCGGGGTCTTCATGCTTTGGTTGCGATGCGAGCCTATTCGGCAGCTTCGGCGCCCTTATCGGCATCATCCTTGAGCGCTGGCGCATCATTGGCCACGTCTATCGCGGCTGGTTGATCGTCGCTGCTCGCTTCGTCGGCAGCAGCTGCCACCAGCGTCCCGAGCGAGGACCCATCAAGCCCAAGCTCTTTCATCAACCCATCGAGCACCGGAGCCTGCGCCCGGTAGGCGAGTGCCGCTGACACCGCGTCGCTGGCTAGGTTGCCATTGCCACCTGTCGCTCCAGCGCCGCCGCCCGAGCCATTGCCTGATCCATTGGTCAGGCCGTCGACCTGAACGATCTTGATCGAGTCGATCGCCTCCATCGGCTTGGCGCTTTCCTTGATCACCTCGGGCAGGACCTTCAGCAGGGCCAATTTGGTCTGCAGGCTGATCTGATCCATTGACAGGATATTGGCGGCCTCGTTGATCGCCTGTTGGCCAGCAGCTTCGACTTCGAACCGGATTCGATCAGCTTCTGCGCGCAGGATCTCGGCGTCGGCATCGCCCTTGGCTTCGAGACGGCTTGCTTCCGCGCGGTTTGAGGCGGCGTCTTTTTCAGCGGCCGCTTCGACTTTGATCTGGATCGCGTCACGCTCTGCGACCTTAGCCGCCTCGATCAGTTCGATCTTCTTTTGACGCTCGGCAACTTCGCTTTCGCGTGCGGTCACGACCTGCTCTTCGGCTTCGACTGCCTTGGCTCGCGCCTCATCAGCCTCCGCCTTGGCCTGGCTTTCTTCGCGACTCTTGTTCTGAACCGCGATCTGTTGCTCTTGCCGCGCGATCTCAAGCGCCCGCACCTGATCGATCCGGGCCTCTTCAACTGTGCGATCGGCTTCGATCTGCTGGCTGTCGACTTCCTTCTTGGCCTGGATTCGGGCCGCTTCGGCTTCACGCTCGCGCATGGCCTGCTCACTGGCGATCTCGGCCGATTGCGAGGCGCGGCGGATTTCGACCTCTCGCTCCTGCTGGAGCCGCGCATATTCCTTGTCGCGACCGATTTCGAAGCTGCGCTGATCCGCTTCGAGATTCTTGGTCTCCATCTGAACGCGCGTGTCCTGCTCGATGTCGTTGCGCAGCTTCTTGCGGGCCTCGATCTGCTCGGTGAGCTTGGTCAGACCTTCGGCGTCAAACGCATTATTGGCGTTGAAATGCTCAATGCTGGTCTGGTCGAGCCCGGTCAGCGAGACCGATTCGAGTTCGAGACCATTCATCGCCAGATCGTTTGAGGAGACCTGCTGCACCTTTTGCACAAAGTCTGCACGCTGTTCGTGCAATTCGTTCATGCTCATTCCTGCCGCCACCGAGCGCAGTGCATCGACGAATTTGCCTTCGACCAGATCCTTGAGCATTTCGGGCTGCATGGTGCGACCGCCAAGGGTCTGAGCGGCCATGGCGATCGAACCCGAGTCGGGGCGAACGCGAACGTAGAATTCAGCCTTCACATCGATCCGTAGGCGGTCAAGCGTGATCAGAGCTTCCGCATCGCGCCGGACCACTGACAGCACCAGAGTGTTCATGTTGACCGGCATGGTCTCATGAAAGACCGGCAGCACGAGGGCGCCACCATTCATCACGACCTTCTCGCCGCCAACCCCGGTTCGCACAAAAGCGATCTCTTTCGAGGCGCGGCGGTAGAGCGTCGTAAGCACCACAAAGATGACAAGCAGGACAAGAAAGCCCAATCCGACCCACATCCCAACTTCAATTAGATTCTCCATGTTGTCTCCTATTGAATTGAGCGCGCGTCAGGCGTTAGGGGCACCGAGCACGCTGTCTGGAAGCTTGCTCAGTCGAGGCTGAGTAAGCGGTTTTCGTATTCTACGGCGAAGAATGTTTCCCCTTCGCGCCGAACGAGCAGGACGGTGTCACCCTCTCTCAGCTCGGCATCGGGATCATGCGGCTCAACCATGACAAAATGAGGATGGCCATGTCCGTCGAGTACTTTGGCTCGAGCAGGGGAGCCGCGCCGCGCGATACCAGTCTGGATCGTCGCATCACGCCTCACCAGGCTGCGTATATCGACAGCGCTGGTCTCATCTTGCGGCAGTAGCCACCCCAGCGGTCTGACCAGCGCGCCATTGACTGGCAGTGCGACTGAGGCAGCTGCCAGTCCCGCCCAGAGCGGCGCGATGGGCTCCCCAAAGATCGACTGGATCAATTCTTGCCCAGCAACTCCGATTCCAGCGAAGACAAAGAGCAAGACTGTGAGCCAGATCAAGAACGGTACTCGACCAAGGCCCATTACGCTGAACATGCCTTCGACGAAGCCACCTCCTGACAGCGCGTCAGCGCCATCAGCAGCGTCCAGATCAATGTCTGCTTCGGCGCCGTCAAAGAAATCGCCCATTCCTATTATTTGAGCGAGAGCAATGAACACCAAGAGGATGGCTGCGGCCGCAAATGGTAGGTTGTGAGGCTCAAGTATCATCATCGAACAGCACCCGCAGAACGGCGCGCCGTGATCACCACGACGTTAAAGATCCAAGTTTTTCCATGAATGTGCGATTAACATATGTTGCGCATGATTAACAGGAAAATCGTATATATTTTTGAATTATTGAATCGAACGAACGATTATTACAAAGCCAGTCTTGAAAAACTGAGCTCGGCTACCCATATAGAGGGCTTATTCGGCCTCTATTCGCAGCGGCAGCGACTTCAGGCCGCCGACGAAAGTGCTCGTGGCGCGCTGGGGCTCGCCCGCCAGTTCGACCGCTGCGATTCGATCCAGCAACACTTCAAACAGGATCTTCATCTCCAGCCGTGCGAGATGCAGGCCAAGGCATTGATGTGCGCCTGCTCCAAAGGCCAAATGGCGGTTGGGCGACCGCGCTGCATCAAACCGCCGCGGTTCGCCAAACTGGGCGGGATCATGGTTGGCGGCGACATAGTTGATCATCAGCCAATCGCCCTGTTTGATCTGCTGCCCTCCGATTTGGACATCCTCGGCCGCGGTCCGCATGAAGTGCTGCACGGGCGAGGTCCAGCGGATTGCTTCCTCGACAATTCCCGGCAGCAGCGTGCGATCGGATTTCACCCGGGCAAATTGTTCTGGATCTTGCGCCAACGCCAGCATTGCGCCAGCCGTCGACGCGCTGGTTGTGTCGTGGCCGGCGCTGGCCGTGATGATGTAATAGCCTGCCATGTCGCGATCGGGCAGTGGCTTGCCGTCGACGGTCGCATTGGCGATCACACTTGCGACATCGTCGGTTGGATTGGCCCGGCGATCGGCCGCCAATTTTGCGAAATAGTCTTCGAAGGTCTTGACCGCTCCGGCAACCAGCTGGACGACTTGCTCGGGAGTCATTTGATCCATCCCGGATCCGGACAAATCCTTGTCCTGACCGCCGAACAGCTGCTGCGTCAGCATCAGCATCCGGGGCTCATCCTCTTCCGGGACGCCCAGAATCTGCATCACAACGTGAAGTGGATAGGGCCCGGAAACAGTCTTCACAAAGTCAATCTCGGGCCCTTCCTCCAACATCTTGTCGACGGCGCGCTCGGCGATTCCGCGTATCTCCCCCTCAATCTTGGCCAGATTGCGCGGCATGAACCAGTCTTGGGTCAGCCTCCGATATTTCGGGTGGATCGGAGCATCGAACACCACCAGCGAATCCACCAACATATTGGAGCCTGTGGCCGCGCGGCTGAACTCGATCGCTTGTTTGAAACTGAACACAACCGGACGTGGGTTGTTGAGGAAGGTCTTGTTGTCCTTCGAAATCCGCATCACATCGTCATAGCGGGTGATCAGCCAGAATGGGTCGAACAGGCCTTCATCATCTGGCTTGACCAATGCCACGGGCGCTTCCTCGCGAAGCTGGTCGAACGTGTCGAGCAATGGGTCCCAGCTTGCGTAGGAATGCGGATCGATCACCTGCTTGGCAATGTCGGTCGGCAGGATCGCAGGATCGCTGGCCATTATGCACCTGCCTTCGCAGCATACTCGTCACGCAATTCGCGCTTGTAGAGCTTGCCATTGGCTTCGCGCGGAAGATCGGGCCGGAAATCGAAAAGTTTGGGCATCTTGATACGCGCCAGATTGGGGGCAAGGAATTCACGCAACTCGCCTTCAAGTGCCTCACCCGCATCCGCCATATCGCGCGGTTGTACCACCGCCACTACCTTTTCGCCCAGGTCAGGGTCGGGCGCACCGATCACCGCCGCGTCCATCACCTTGTCATGCGTGACCAGCAGATTCTCGATCTCTTGCGGATAGATATTGACCCCGCCTGAGATGATCATGTGGCTCTTGCGATCGGTCAGATAGAGGAAGCCTTCCTCATCGAGATGGCCGATATCGCCCAGGGTCATCCAGCCCTTGGGATGCATCGCTTCTTTCGTCTTCGCAGGGTCGTTGTGATAGGTCGGCAGAATCTCGTTTTCGAAGAACAATAGCCCGTCCTCGCCCGCTGGAAGCTCTTCCCCGTCAGGGCCGCAGACGTGAATCTTGCCCCAGATCGCCCGACCGACGCTGCCCGGGTGTGTCAGCCAGTCGGGGGCGTGGATCATGGTCATGCCGATCGATTCCGATCCGGCATAATATTCGTTCACGATCGGACCCCACCATTCGATCATCTCTTGCTTGATCGGAACCGGGCAGGGTGCGGCAGCGTGGAGCGCACGCTTGTGGCTGGAGAGATCGTATTTGGTGCGGATCGCCGGATCGAGCTTGAGGAAGCGGACGAAATGAGTCGGGACCCATTGGCTATCGGTGACCTTGTATTTCTCGATCGCCGCGAGCGCGCCTTCGGGGTCAAACTTCTCCAGCACGACCAGCGTGCCGCCCAGCCGTTGAGCCGCCGAGCACCACGCCAGTGGCGCGGCATGATAGAGCGGCGCAGGCGAGAGATAGACCATGGTTCCGTCGGTCGGCATTCCCGCACCCATTGTTGCGAGGCCGAGGAACGGAACCATGGCTTGCGGATCGGGGTCCTCGGGCGGAGCGGGCCGAATGCCCTTGGGACGCCCGGTCGTGCCTGAGCTGTAGAGCATGGTGGCGCCGGCGCGCTGATCAGCAATCGGATCGGAAGCCTGCTCGGCCAAGGCCGCTTCGAAGTCTTCCGCGTCGCCGCTGCCGACTACCAGAATATCGAGATCGGGGCAGTCGCTGCGAATGTCGCCCATCACCCCGTCGAACACGCGCGAAGTTATCAGCAGCTTCGCTCCGCTATCCTTGAGGATATAGGAGATCTCCGGCGCGGTCAGGCGAGTAGAGATGGGCACCAGCAATGTACCTGCCCGCTGTGAGCCCCACACCAGAGTGAAATAGTGATGGGTGTTCTCGAGCAGCACGGCAAACGCGTCGTCCGGGGCAAAGCCGCGCGCCCGCAGCAATTGCGCGAAGCGGTTGGCAGCCTGATCCATTTCGCCGTAAGTTACGGTATGGCCGCTTCCCGCCATGATGATCGCTGGGTGGTCGGGGCGGGTTTGCGCGTGCGCAATCGGATGCATGCTGGTGTCTCTCTCCATTTGGGCAGCCTATGGGTAGCCAGTCTCTCTCGCCAGAAAACCTAGCCAAAGCGACGGGCCCCGCAAGCGATTTCGAAGCGCAAATGGAAAAGCGAAAAAAAGGCGGCGGGAAAACCCGCCGCCCATATCCGGACACCCTCTCCAATGTCCGACCCGCTTCCAGGCGGGGATCTCAATGTCGGTTACTGTCCGCCGCGACCTTCCAAAGTGGAGGAGTTGGCAAATGACCGCTGAACTGGTGTTTCCACCATATAGGGAATCGGATTGACTGCAACCCCATCGATCCGCACCTCGTAATGGAGATGCGGTCCGGTCGACCGGCCGGTCGATCCGACATAGCCAATCACATCACCTTTCTCGATCCGCTCCCCATCGGCGACAGCGAGCTTTGAAAGGTGTGCATAGCGGGTCTCCAGATCAGCGCCATGATCGATGCTGATGTAAAGGCCGTAGCTCGAGAACCAGTCGGCGCGGGTCACAACGCCATCAGCGGTGGCGTAGACCGGCGTGCCAGTGGGCGCCGCAAGGTCGATCCCATTGTGCTTCCTACGCTTGCGCAGAACCGGGTGATTGCGCATGCCATAGCCGCTGCTCATCCGGGCGCCGTCAACCGGCATCAGCGAGGGAATCGAAACCGTCGGCTGCTCAACCGGAGCACCGGGGCCATTCTCGTCGAGCGCCTGCCAGCTGGCAAACAATTGGCTGAAGCCTTTGTCGCTATCCGAAAGACGGTCTTCTTCCGCCTCACGAAGCGGCTGAGTGATATCGACGGCGGCGGTTGATGAGGTGTTTGCGGCGACCGGCGAAGCGGCGGTCAACGCAGCTGCAAATCCAGAAAACACTAAGGCCTTGGCAAGCTTTCGCTGCTGAATGAACATTCGTGACCCGGCCCTTTGTATCGACGCTCTGGGCGCCATTAATTGAGTGCGAGGCTAGTTATCGGGTGGATTCTTTAATTCGCAATGCTTTCGTAGAAGTCTCGCGACAAACCGGCTGCAAGACGCGCTGAATCGTTGAACGGCGGCTTAACGGCACCGCGAAAATAGGTCTGAACCAGGCTTTTCCACTCCGATTCTGGCGATATTCCGTGCTTTTCAGCAATTTTGACAAAGTGCTTGGTACCGAACGCGACATGCCGAATCTCATCGTCAAGGATTCGCGCAAGAATCTTTGCCCCATTCTCATCTCCGAGGGAGCGGACCCGCTCAAGTGTGGTTGGCGTAACGTCGAGACCCCGCGCTTCAAGCACCATCGGGACAATCGCGAGTCGCGCAGAAACATCGTGCTTGGTGGCGTCGGCCGCCTGCCACAACCCGCCATGTGCGGGAAGTGCTCCGTAATGGCTGCCAAGGCCCTCCAGCTTACGGGCGAGCAAGGCGAAATGCATCGCCTCATCCGCCGCCACCGATAGGAAATCAGCGACGAACTCCTCTCCCATCTCGGCGCCAAACCGCCCGGCCATGTCGAGCGCCAGATCAATCGCGACGAATTCGATATGAGCCAGACTGTGCCACAGGGCGATGCGCGAGCGCTCCGACCCGCCTTTTCCGCGTTTGGGCATCTTGTTTGGCGGCAACAGCTCCGGATGCTCGGGCCAAGCCGGCTGAGCAGGCATCTCGGCATCGAATGCCCAGCTCAGCTTGCCCATCCGCCACTCGCGCGCCACCCGCCGTGTCGCAAAGCATTTGGCGCGCGGCTCAGCGGTCAGCATTGCCTCGCGAATGGCGGTGGCTACTGATTGCATCGGCTCACAGAGCCTTGGCTGCGGCGAGCACCTCTTCGGCGTGCCCCTTGACCTTCACCTTGGGCCAGATCTGCGCGATCGTGCCGTCAGCAGCGACCAGATAGGTGCTGCGAACCATGCCCATATAGGTCTTGCCGTACATCTTCTTTTCCGCCCAGACGCCAAGCGCATCGGACAATCCGCCGTCTTCAGAATCGGTCGCCAATGGGGTGGTCAGATCGTGTTTGGCAATGAAGTTGAGGTGCTTCTTCGCGCTGTCCTTGCTGACGCCGAGCAATTCCACTCCTGCCCCGTCGAAATCGGGCTTGAGCGCGGAAAAATCCTTCGCCTCAGTGGTGCAGCCCGGCGTGTTGTCTTTAGGGTAGAAGAAGATCACCAGCTTCTTGCCGGCATAGTCCGAGACCTTGACCGCGCCCCCGTCGGGCGCGCCCATTTCGATGTCGGGCATGGAATCGCCCACACCAGGAAAATCGCTCATCAATCTATCTCCAATTGCGCCTCGAGAATCGCATCCCAGGCTTTGGCGACCTCTTGCCGCGCAGCACCCAGCCTGCGCAAGAGATCATTGTAGGTTTCGACCTGACAGGCCGCTGCAAGCGAACGCGCAGCCGCCTGGGGCGGTTCCACCCCGTCCGGCGCCAGCAGGCGCCCAGCCACCAGCAGCCGGGTCATTAGGTCATAGGCCGGGATCAGCTCGGGCGGAATCGAGCCGGCTTCCACGAGCTGTGGCAAGGCCTCGGCAAAATCGGGGGTCAGCCCGATGCCATCGCGCAATTGCAGGAAATGGATCAGAAATTCGTAGTCGATCAATCCGCCGCGCTGCAATTTGATGTCGAGACCACCGCGAGCCTGTTTGTGCTGCGCCATATCTTTGCGCATCGACAGAACACGATCGCGCAGAGCCGCTGGGTCGCGCCGCTTGGTGAGAACCGAGTGAACGATCGCGTCGAGCTGGCCGCGAGCCTTGGGCGATCCAATCAGCACCCGGGCTCGCGCCAAGGCCATATGCTCCCAGGTCCAGGCCGCTTCGCGCTGATATTTTGCAAAGGCCTCAAGCGAGACCGCCAGCGGCCCTTGATTGCCCTGCGGGCGCAACCGCGTGTCGACCTCATACAGCGCACCCTGAGCGGTTGGGACCGACAGGGCCGCACTGACGCGGGTGGCGAGCCGATTGAAATAGAGCGTGGTGCTAAGCGGGCGATCGCCATCGGATTCGGCGCCTACATCCCCGGTAAAGAGATAGATGATGTCGAGGTCGGAGGCGTGCGATAGCGCTCCGCCGCCCAAACGCCCGAGGCCGAGGATGATCAGTTCACCTCCCGGAATATGCCCATGCTGCTTGGCGAATTCCTTGGCCGCAGCCTCGCTTGCAATCGTAAGGGCGGCCTCAGCGGTACGGCACAATCCGATAGCAATATCCAGCGGATCATTGATCGCCTCGATCAGTTGCACCCCCAGCGCAAAGCGCATCTCGCTGGTGACCACTCGAATACAATCAAGCTGCGCTTCATAATCCTCGCGAGCGGCAATATTGCGCATCCGTTCGACGATCTCCTCGACTGATCCCGGCAGTTCGAGCGCCGACTTGTCAATCAGCGCATCAAGCAATTCCGGTCTGCGACCCAGTTCATCAGCCAAGGGGGCTGCGACCGAGAGCGCCGAAATGAGCCGATTCAGCAAACCGGGTCGCGCTTGTAGCAAGTGAAACAGATTGATCGCGGATGAGGCCTTTTCCAGCAGGTTCTCCCACCGCGTTATGGCTCGCTCAGGATCATCGGCCTCTACCAGGGCGCCAGCCAGCACCGGCATTATGGCGTCGAAGGCGGCCAGTGCCTGCGGCGTACGAAGCGATTGGTACCTCCCGTCGCGCCAGGCCTCGATCCGGCCCGCAATCGCCTCGCGCTGCGCCTCGTCAACCTCGGCAATGCGCTCGATTACCGGAGTGGTTGGTACTGGCGCGGGCACAGCGCTGGGCTGCTCACCGATCAGTCGATCATAATGCTGACCAACCGACTCGGTCAGTTCGCGCAATTCCTCAACCAACTCATCGCCGTGCTTGAGGCCGTCGAGCCGCGCGACCGAGTCCAAAGCGGCCCCTTCCGGAAGGCTGTGGGTTTGACGGTCGTGCACCATCTGCAGGCGGTGCTCGATCGTCCGCAGCCGCCGATAGGCTGAGCTGAGCGTGTCTGCGACCTCGCGATCGATCCGCTCCGCATCGGCCAGTGCACAGAGCGCGTCGCAAGTCCCTCGCAGCCGAAGGCTCGGATCGCGACCGCCATGGATCAATTGGTGGGTCTGCGCGAAGAATTCGACCTCGCGGATGCCTCCGCGCCCGCGCTTGACGTCAAAGCCAGGGCCTGGGTCCGGCCTGCCATCATAGTTCAGCCTAATCTGCGCGGTCAGGCGGCGAACCTCTTCAACCGCTCCAAAGTCGAGATTTGAGCGCCAGATGAAGGGCTTGATCGCGTCAAGAAAGTGCTCACCCGCCGCGATATCGCCTGCTGCGGCGCGCGCCCTGACAAATGCGGCGCGCTCCCATGCCAGCGCCGAGCTTTCATAATGCGACTGGGCCGAAGCGAGCGAGAGCGCCGGAGGGGAGACTTCGCTGGCAGGCCGGAGCCGCAGATCGACACGAAATACAAAGCCCTCCGCCGTGTTCTCGGTCAGCAATTTGACGATGTGCCGGACATAGCGCGCGGCCGCCTCGCCCGGTTCATCCTGTGGGCGGCGTGGCAAGGTCTCGGGATCAAACAGCAGGATCGGATCGATGTCCGAGGAATAATTGAGCTCGCTCGCACCCTGTTTGCCCAATGCCAAGGCGACAAGGCCTTGCGAGCCAGCCCCTTCAACCCGGTGATTGATGGCGTCAGCGATTGCGCGGTCAAGCGAGCGGTCAGCGCATTGCGAAAGGAGCCTGACCACTTGCTCGAACGACAGCGCTCCAGCCAGGTCACCAATCGCCAAAGCTGTCGAGAGCGCGACCCGTTCTTTCCTCAGCGCCGCGCCAAGCTCACCTTGCCCCGCTCCGGCAGCCTGAACCTGTTCAAGCGCGGCTTCCCATTGGCCAGCGGCAAGGCATCTCGCGAGTTCGGGCAGGCGATCGAGCGAGCGCGCAAGGAACGGCGACTCTGCCCGCGCGCGGTCCAACGCCCCTTGCCAATCGATTGCTTGAATTGCTGCCATTACCTCCTCTTGACCGGGCTCGCGGCTCCTCGCAAGACGTCTCGCATATCCGATTGAGAGGAACTGGATCTATGTTTACCCGTGCCCTTAGCCTTACTGGCCTGATCGCTGGCGCACTATCTTTGGCGGCCTGCGACAGCTTTACCACCAGCGATGCTGGCGATGCCGGCCTTGACGTTCCGGAGGTTGAAGCGGGTGAAATCAACCAAGACGCTTTGGTCGATATCACGCGAACAATGTCAGCTGACGATTTCGATGGTCGCATGCCCGGGACACCGGGTGGCCAAAAAACCATCGCCTATCTGATCGAGAAATTTGAGGCCGCCGGACTTCAACCGGGCAATGGCGACAGTTGGGTTCAGGAAGTGCCCCTGGTTGAGATCACCGGTGGCAATTACGCGCCACTCACGATCACCAATGGCGAGACTGACCTGGTTTACGACTTTGGCTCGGAATGGGTCGGGGTGAGCTATCGCACCGAGCGGCAGATCCAATTGGCCAATAGCGAGCTGGTCTTCGTCGGCTATGGCATCAATGCGCCCGAGCGCGGCTGGAATGATTATGAAGGGATCGACGTCATGGGCAAGACGGTGGTGATGCTGGTCAATGATCCCGACTGGCAGAGCGCCGACCTTGAAGGGACCTTCAATGGTCGTGCGATGACCTATTATGGCCGCTGGACCTACAAATTTGAGGAAGCCGCACGTCAGGGCGCTGCAGCGGCACTTGTGGTGCATGACACCGAACCTGCCAGCTATGGCTGGAACGTCGTCGAGAATGGCTGGTCGGGCCCGCAAGCCTATGCCGCAAGGGGCGACAATGCCCCGCCGATGACGCAGATGAATGGCTGGGTTCAACAGGATGTTGCGCGCGAAATCCTCAAGGCAGCCGGACAAGATTTTGACGCGCTCGCTCAAGCAGCGAAAGAGCCCGAGTTTAATGCGGTCGAACTCGGTCTTGCCGCATCGACCAGCTTCTCCAACGAGATGCGAACCTTCACGTCGGCCAATGTTATCGGGATCCTCCCCGGCACCGACGCACCGGACGAATATGTCATGCACACCGCGCATTGGGACCATCTCGGGCGCTGCTCGCCCGCTCCCGATGGCGATGACATCTGCAATGGTGCGATCGACAACGCCACCGGAACCTCGGCAATCATAGCGATCGCTGAAGCCCATGCAAAGGCGGGCGCGCCGCGAAGGAGCACCGTCTATTTGGCCGTGACAGCCGAGGAATCGGGGCTGTTGGGAGCAGACTACTACGCCGCAAATCCGGTCTATCCGCTCGATCAAACCGTCAGCGGCATCAATATCGATGCGCTGCAGATGACTGGCCCAGCCAATGACATCACAGTGGTCGGCCCCGGCAAATCGCAGCTCGATCTGTTTCTCAATGCCGGCCTGCAAGCGGTTGAGCGACGCGCCACTCCCAATCCTGCGCCGGAAGCGGGCTATTATTATCGCTCAGACCATTTCTCCTTCGCCAAGCGCGGGGTCCCGATGCTGTATCTGACCGGCGGACGTGATCTGGTCGACGGCGGTACGGCGGCCGGCGATGCCTATGCGCAAGACTATCGGATCAACAAATATCATGGTCCGAAAGATGAGTTTGACGAGGATTGGGATTGGTCCGGCCCGACGGCCGATGTCGGATTGTTTTATCGCCTCAGCCGCATGATGGCGATGAGCACCAGCTGGCCCAATTGGAATGACGGCGACGAGTTCAAGGCGGCGCGCTACGCGAGCTGCGCCGCGGCAGAGACCGGCTGCTGAGGGCTGACCCCAACCGATGAATCTCCGCATGCCGCCTGAGTGGGCGCCACAGGATTGGCTGTGGATCGGTTTCCCGCATCTGGCCGAGGAATGGCCCGGTGTGCTCGATGCTGCGCAGGAGCAAATCGCGGATTTTGCCAATGCCGTGGCGGCGAGCGGGCAAGAGGTCCGCTTGCTTGTCAGAGACGCAGCCAATGCAGCGCGAGCGCAGTCTTTGTGCAGCTCCGCCGTAAAACTGGAGCAACGCGCTTATGGTGATATCTGGCTGCGCGACACCGGGCCGCTGATTGTCGCGCGATCGGGTCAGCGCGAGGCACGTCGGTTCGGCTTCAACGGCTGGGGCGGCAAATATGAGATGCCGGGCGATGAGACGATCGGCGCCGAGCTTGCCGAGCATTCGGGGCTCGATCTGGTCTCCTCGCCCATGATCCTTGAAGGCGGCGCGATCGATGGTGATGGCACCGGCCTGGTCGCAACCACCGAGCAATGCCTGCTCCATCCCAATCGCAATCCCGGCATGAGCAAGGACGCAATAGAGGAGGAGCTGTGTCGTTCACTCGGGTTTGATCGCGTTTTGTGGCTGGGCGAAGGCCTGATCAATGATCACACCGATGGCCATGTCGACAATCTCGCGCGGTTCGTCGGGCCAAACCGAATGGTGATCCCACGCGCAACCGGCGGCGATGACCCCAATGCGGCGATCTATGCCGATGCCAAGACGAGGGCTGAGGCTTTCGGGGTGGAAGTGATCACCATTCCCTCTCCGGGAAGAACTGCGCGCGACGGGGCGGTGGAACCCGCCAGCTATGTCAACTTTGCGATCACCTCGCGACTGGTTGTCGTTCCCACCTTCGGATCGCCGCATGACCGAGCCGGCGTGGCCGCGATTGCCGAGCAATTTCCTGATCGCGAGACGATCGGCCTGCCCGCCAGCGCGGTGCTGGCTGGCGGAGGGGGTTTCCATTGCGCAAGCCAGCAAATGCCCGCAATTCCGGGCTAAGTTAACGCCTTGTTAGGGTCTTGGAGCGATCCTGTCAGCCATGACCAAGGCCATTGCCCTTTCTCGCACTATGCAGCTCGCTATCGAGGAGCGTCAGATTGATGTGCTTCGCGCTGCGCTTGTGCTGAGCGCCGCGGCCGCCTTGATCATGGCCGGACAGCCATTGCCCTTCTGACTCAGCCCCGCCGCGTAACCTTTCCGGCAATCTCACCGAATTCCCAGGCAGCATCGCTGTCTGTGAGGAATTCTCGTGATCAAATCGCTTTCCGCTCTTTTTCTGGGCTGGCTCGCTCTGGGAGCCGCCGCTCAGCTTGGGCCTGACGCCTCGGCTCAGGGCAATCCACGATCCTTCGACCCGCATGAGCCGGTGCTGCTGGAACTGTTCACCAGCCAGGGCTGCTCATCCTGCCCGCCGGCCGACCGATTGGCGGCGAAATTGGCGGATGACCCCCGGCTGGTCGTGGTCTCGCGCCCGGTCACCTATTGGGATCGTCTCGGCTGGAAAGACACGCTTGCGCGTGAGGCAAACACCGATCTGCAGCGAGCCTATGCCCGCAAAGAGCTCGCCGGGCGCAACGGCGTCTACACCCCGCAGATTGTGACCGATGGAGCCTTTGGAGCCGTCGGTTCGCAGGAGCGGATCATCCGCGATCATTTGCTCAAGGCGCAGCGGAGCCAGACGGCAGCCATTCGGGTTCGGGAGCTAAGCAAGGGCGGCCTTGCGGTCGGGCTGGGAGGCAAAACCCTCCACCGCGCGGAATTGGTCCTGCTGGCGATCTCCAGCCACGAGAACGTGCAGATCGGCCGCGGCGAGAATCGCGGTCGGTCAATCCACTACACCAATGTTGTGCTGGACGAGATCGTGATCGACCAATGGAATGGCGGCAAAGCCAGCATCAGAATCAACGCAGCGCAGTTGCAAACTACGGGAGCGGATCGCCACGCACTGGTCCTGAGACAGGTCGGAGCGGGACCGGTGCTGGCGGCACGCTGGCTGAGCTAGTCGAGCAATTTGACCAGAGCCGCGATGGCGGCGGCCGCCAGCACAATCGCGACAAAGCTGCGCCACAGCCGATCGCTGACCTTGCCGAAGGCGAGCGCCCCGATCCAGTTGCCCAGCATCATCAGCGGGAACAGCGCAATGCCGAGGATCAGCGTCTGGCGTTCGAGCACGCCGATCATCGCGCCTGCACCCGCCCCCGAAATCGCTGACACACCGAACACACCGATCATTGAGGCCTTGGCCACGGCGCGCGGGATATCGCGGCCGACGTAATAGGGCACCACTGGCGGGCCCGGCATGGCGGCAAAGCCGGTCAGAATGCCGGCTGACAGGCCGGTCAATCCGGTCGTGACCGGGCCCGGCACATGCGCCTGGCGCTGCGGCAGCAGGATCGCGAAAAAGGCCGACAAGGCAACCAGCGCAATCAGCACCCGCGCCAGATCCGGCGGCGTGGCGGCGAGCAGCATCAGGCCCGGCAAAGTGCCGAGCATCACCAGAATGCTGATCATCAGCGAAGACCGCTCGGCATCGCGAAAGATCAGCCGGAGCTCGGTGAAGAACAGCAAGCTGGCCATGATATTGATTGCCAGCACCGCTTGAACCGGCGTCAGCGCGAGCGCCAGGATCGGCACCAGCAGGATGCCGAAGCCAAAGCCGGTCAGACCGCGTATGAACGCGGCGCCAAAAGTCGCCACCACCGCCACCGCGATCTGGGTCGCGCTGAAACCGGTCAGGAGGTCCAAACGGTCAGGCTCTCAGATCGGGCGGTGTGGCGGCATCGGTCAGGAAGGCAATGGCCTCATCGAGCGAGAGGATCTTCTGTTCCTTCTCACCCAAAGTGCGCATCGCGACCGTGCCTTCTTCGGCTTCGCGCATACCGACCACCAGCAGATGCGGGACCTTCGCGAGCGAATGTTCGCGCACCTTGTAGTTGATCTTCTCATTGCGGAAGTCGCTTTCGACCCGAATGCCCGCGGCCTCGAGCTTGGCAACAGCTTCTCTGCCATAATCATCCGCATCGGACACGATGGTCGCCACCACCGCCTGAACCGGTGAGAGCCACACCGGCAGTCGCCCGGCGTAATGTTCGATCAGGATGCCGATGAAGCGCTCATACGAACCGAAGATCGCGCGGTGGAGCATGACCGGACGATGGCGTCCCCCATCCTCGCCGACATAGCTCGCATCGAGCCGATCGGGCAGCACACGGTCGCCCTGGATCGTCCCGACCTGCCAGGTCCGTCCGATTGCATCGGTCAGGTGCCATTCGAGCTTGGGCGCATAGAAAGCCCCCTCGCCCGGAAGCTCTTCCCAGCCATAGTCTTCATTGGCCATGCCGGCTTCGGCGACGGCGTCGCGCAATTCCTGTTCGGCCTTGTCCCAATCCGACTCGGAGCCGAACCGCTTCTCAGGGCGCAGCGCGAGCTTGACGTGATAGGAGAAGCCAAAGTCCTTGTAGACGCTGTCGGCCAGCTTGCAGAAGGCGCGAACCTCTTCGACGACCTGCTCTTCAGTGCAGAAGATATGCGCATCATCCTGAGTGAACTGACGCACGCGCATCAGGCCATGCAGGGCGCCATGCGGCTCATTGCGGTGGCAGCAGCCCATCTCACCCAAGCGGATCGGCAGATCGCGATAGGAGGTGATGCCCTGTTTGAACACCAGCACATGGGCCGGGCAGTTCATCGGCTTCATCGCCAGCCAATCGGCATCGGGCGCGACCAAAGGCGCCGCGGCGCCCTCTTCGGCTTCGACGTCAGGAACAATATCGGGCACGGCAAACATGTTCTCGGCATATTTGCCCCAATGGCCTGATTGCTCCCACTGACGCACATCCATCAGCTGCGGCGTCTTGATCTCGCGATAGCCTGCGCCATCCATCTTGCGGCGCATGTAGGCTTCGAGCTCGCGCCAGATGCGATAGCCCTTGGGGTGCCAGAAGACACTGCCATGGGCCTCTTCCTGCAGATGGAACAGGTCCATCTCGCGCCCCAGTTTGCGGTGATCGCGCTTGGCCGCCTCTTCGAGCCGGTGGAGATGCGCGTTGAGCTGCTTCTTGTTGAGCCAGCCGGTGCCATAGATCCGCGTCAACTGGGCATTGCTCTGATCGCCCCGCCAATAGGCGCCAGCCACCCGCATTAGCTTGAACGCCTGAGGGTCGAGCTTGCCGGTCGAGGCGAGGTGCGGGCCGCGGCACATGTCGAGCCAGTCATCGCCCGACCAATAGACCGTCAGCTCCTCATTCTCGGGCAGTTCCTTGGCCCATTCGGCCTTGAACGCCTCGCCTTCGCTGTCCCATTTCTCGATCAGCTGCTGGCGCGACCAGACCTCGCGGCGCAGCGGCTTATCGGCCTTGATGATCGCGCGCATCTGTTCTTCGATCGCGGGAAGATCGTCCATGCCAAAGGGTTCGCGCGAGGATGGAGCCATCACATCGTAATAGAAGCCGTCATCGGTCGCAGGGCCGAAGGTGATCTGCGTGCCAGGCCACAGCGCCTGCACTGCCTCGGCCAGCACGTGAGCGTAGTCGTGCCGCACCAGTTCGAGCGCATCAGCCTCATCCTTCGAGGTGATCAGCGCGAGTTCAGCATCGCCTTCAAACGGGCGGTTGAGATCGCGGATTTCGCCATCCACCCGCGCCGCCAGCGCTGCTTTGGCGAGGCCAGGGCCAATCGCGGCAGCAACATCGGCCGGCGTGCTGCCCGCTTCCATTTCGCGCACGGAGCCATCGGGCAAGCTGATTTTGAGCAATTCGGTCATCGTCTCAGACTTTCAATCTTCATGCGCAGAGCTGACTAGGCGAAGTCAGCACTAGCGCAAGCATTTTGCACAAGGCCAAGGTCTGCGGCGTCCATATTGTGGATTTCACCCCTCACATTGGCTTCGACATGCGCCGCCAACGCCTTGGCATCTTCCAGAGCGTTGTGCGGCACCGCGCTGGCTTGCGCGGTGTCAAAGCCCGGCAGGTTGAGCAACAGGCAGGCGAATTGGAACGGATCATTGCGCTTGCCGTGATCGCGCAACAGCATGGAACAGAAATGGGCGATGTCCTCCGGCCAATCGGCGATGAAGATATGCGGTCCGGGATCCTTGCGCAGAAACTTCTGCAGCTTCTTGACGACCTGCAGCCGCGCGATCGGCTCTTTGTTGAAATACGGAACGACATGCTCTTGCACCCACGGCACGATCAGATCGTGCGGATGCAGCACTTCATAGAACTCCGCGCCGTCCTGCCGGACCAGCGCCAAGCTGAGCAATTGCCCGCCATTCCCATTAAATTCGCTGTCGATGTAATATCGCATGGGTAATCCTCGCGCGCCGAGGAAGAGTGTGACCGATTTCAGGAAGCCGACGCGATGCCACCCGAAACCGGGTGGCGTTCGAGCTGAACTAGGCCAGCCGCAACCGCCCCCGGAAGCCCGAGGTTGTCGTGGTGGTAGTCGTGGTCAGCATGCGTGCCATGCGAGCGATATAGGCACGCGGGCTTGCTATGTCATTAAGCAAGTCTCGAACGCTCGCTCTCGGAAAGCCTCCGCGTCATTTTGGAAAGTGTGCTTGACAAACGCACGAATCAATGACAAGTGTACTTTCCATAGTTGAAAGGAGACTTGACCAATGAGCAATGCGAGCAAAGCCCTTATCTGGGCATCAGCCATTATCTTTACCGCACTCATGATGAGCGGCATGGGCATCGAGTCCAGCGCCTCCTTCGCAATTATCGCTGGGCTTATCGGCGCTGCGGTGGGGAGCATCAGAACCAAGCGCGGTGCACGTGGCAAGGCGTGCAACTGATGGCAAAAACTCTCTCGATGAGAAGCTATCTGCGCACCCATATCGCGCTTTCCGTCGCTTATCTGGCCTTTGTGGCCCTGGCTGCGTGGTTCATTCCGGATGACGCAACACCCTCCGTCTTCTTCGTCGCGCTGGCGGCGTTGCCGGGCGTGATCGTGCTGGGATGGATCTGGAACATGGGGCGGCTCTATCTCACGATGGAGGATGAGTTTTTGCGGATGCTCGAAGTGCGCAAGGCCATGTGGGCGACCGCGATCACCATGGCAATCTGTGGTGGCTGGGGGCTTATCGAACTGTTCGTCACGGTCCCGCGCCTTCCGGTCTTCTTCGTCTTCCCGATCTGGTGCTTGGGACTGGCATTGGGTCAGCTGATCAACCGCTTCACCCATGGCACTGGCGGAGGGTCGCTCTGGTGAACAATCGCCTCAAAGTCCTCCGCGCCGAGCGCGACTGGAGCCAGCAGGATCTGGCCGATCGGCTGGAGGTTAGTCGGCAGAGCGTCAATGCGATTGAGAAGGGCCGCTATGACCCTTCCCTACCCCTGGCATTCAAGATCGCCGATGTGTTCGAACTTCCGATCGAACAGATCTTCAGCCGGGACTAGAGGCTGATGCTGTTCGACCCGGCCTCGGTGGTGAAGCTCTGCTTACCCGCCAGCACGGTTGAACGCTGCTTGATCCCGGCCACAAAGCGATACTCGGTTGTCGCCACGGTCGGGGTCAGTTCGACTACCATATAGCCGCGTTGGCTTGTGTCGGCCCATTTGAGCTCTTCATTGGCACCAACCACGAGTCCTGCCATATCGCCCGGCGCGACCATCGGCAGGAAGGTCTCAAACCCGGGCGAGCTGACCGAGGATACGCCGAATTCGACCCCGACCTTTTTGCCATCCTGCGCCAGATCGAACGCCCAGCCATTGTGGGTGTCGCCCGCCACGACGAACAGATTGGCGTCGGCCACCAGCGCCGCTTCGAACACACGCTCCCGCGCGGAAGGATAGCCATCCCAGGCGTCCATATTGAGCGGCAGGCCAGCCTGGCTCGCCATCGCAGAGGCGACCAGCCGATTGCGGATGAAGGGCGGCAGGCCGTCACCCATCAGATCGAGCAGATTGGGCGGCGATTGGAGCTTGCCCATCAGCACCTGCTGGACCAGCACTTGCCAGGTCTTGCCGCTGCGGGTCGATGCCCTGAGGCCGACAGCAAGCCATTCTTCCTGCGCCTTGCCCAGCAATTGCCGATCGGGATCTGCCCACTCGCCATCGCGGAAGGCGGCGAGTGCCTCGACCATTGCTCCGGGATTGTCCTTGCCTTCGAGCAGTTTTTGCAGGCTGAATTGCTCTTCGCGCCCTTCAAGCCTGGTGTCGAGCCTAAACAGGGTGGCGAGATCGCCGACCTCATAGGTCGCGTAGACTTCGTCCGAGACCGGCATCCATTCGCGATAGACCCTTTTGGCAATCCCCTTGCGCACCTGCCAATCGCCCTCAGTCTCAGGCTGATGGTTCTGCGCCCCGTCTTTCCAGCTGTCATTGGTGCTTTCGTGATCGTCCCACACGCCGATCATCGGCAGCAGCTGATGCAGCCGCTGGAGATCGGGATCGGCGCGATAGGTCGCGTAACGGGTGCGATAGTCCGCCAGCGCCACGATTTCGCTCTCGGGATAGAGCTCGCGATCGGGATTGGCCTGGCCCGGAGACGGATAGGTCCCGCGGCCATATTCATAGATGTAGTCGCCGAGGTGAAGCACCAGATCGACATCATTGGCTTCCGCGGCATGGGCGTAGGAATTGAAATAGCCAAAGCCGAAGTTCGAGCAGGAGAACACCGCCATCCGAAACTTGGAGGTCGGCCCTTGCGGCAGGGTCCGCGTGCGACCGATCGGCGATGCGTTGCCATCGGGTGCTACGAAGCGAAAATAGTACCAGCTGTCAGGCTCCAGACCTGTCGCCATTGCCTTGGCACACCAATCACGATCGGGCGAGGCCGTGACATTGCCTTCAGCGACCGGCTTGCCGAAATCCATACTGCTCGAAACCTGCCACTCAAGTCTGGTCTCAGCTGTTCCGACAAAGCGCGTCCATAACAGCGCGGAATTCGCACCAGGCTCTCCGCTCGCGACATTATGGGTAAAGCCAGAGCCGAAGGATTTGGCTGCCAGGGGCGTGGCCGCTGCAGCCGCGCTTACGCCAGCCAGCTGGAACAGGCTCCGCCGTGACAATGCGGCTTGGTTGGGAGCAGACGATGCAGGTGGGTCGGTCTTGATCATGGGAGCCCCCTAGTCAGAAGTGTTTGCGCAGACATGACAGGAGTTGCTGCAAAAGGAAACTTGCCGTGCGCTTGCGCTTCGCGGCATGAAGGGAGGATGACTGAATACTCCTTCCATTCCATGTCCGATGGTCGCCAGATCGCCTTCCGCCACACGCAAGGAACTGGGCCCTGTCTGGTGTTCCTGCCGGGCTATATGTCTGACATGTCGGGCAGCAAGGCCTCCTCCCAATTCGCTCGTGCGCAGGAATTGGGGCGCGAATGTCTGCTGCTTGATTATTCGGGCTGCGGCCGGAGCAGCGGCAAGTTTGCCGATGGAACCTTGTCGCGCTGGCGCGATGAAGTTTGCGAACTGATCGAGGCGTATGTGCAAGGCGACGTGCTGTTGGTTGGTTCGTCGATGGGGGGCTGGCTAATGCTGTTGGTGGCCGAGCGGTTAAGGCAGCAGCTGTGCGGAATCATCGGGATCGCGCCCGCGCCTGACTTTACCCAATGGGGCTATACTGATGAGCAGCGCGCCCAATTGGCTGCGGGTGAGATTGTCTATGAGGATAATCCCTACGGGCCTGAGCCAACCCCGACCTATCCCAGATTCTTCGCCGATGCCGAGGATCACGCGCGGCTCTATAGCAAGATCGCGATCGACTGCCCGGTGCATCTGCTGCATGGCCAGCAAGATGCCGATGTGCCGTGGGAGACCAGCCTGCGCCTGGCCGGTGCGCTGCGTTCGGATGCGGTACAGGTGACCTTTGTCAAAGCGGGCGATCATCGGCTTTCGCGCGAGCAGGATATTGCTTTGCTCGCCCGGACGGTCGACCTGTTCTATTGATTGGCCCACTCAATATCTTTGGAAGTTCCCCTGTCATGATCAACGCTGCCCTGATCAACACTGCAATGCTGCCATTCCTGTTGCAGGTCGGCCAAGGCCTGCCGCTTCCTGGCAATGAGGATTTCGCCGATCAGATGCGCGACCGGCCGACCCAGCCAGAGGCCAATGAACAGCCACTCGATCCGACCAGTCGTTGGCTGGTGAACTGCCTCGATCAGCTCCAAGAAGATGCTTCGCGCGCGCACACTCAGGCGCAGATCAAGCGCAATGAGACAAGTGGCGCTGAGCGGGTGCTGGCCAATCACTGCTTGGGTCTGGCAGCGACCGAGCTTGAGCTGTGGCACGATGCTTTGATCGCCTTCCAGGCGGCGCGCGACGAGACACCAGCGGAGGAATTGCGCACCCGCGCGCGGTTTGGTTCTATGGCCGGCAACGCAGCGCTTCAGGCCGGCGATCCTGAATCCGCCTTGAGCCTGTTCAAAACCGCCGAGGCCGATGCTGATGCCGCGTCTGAAGGCACAATTGGCGGTCTGGCAGCAATCGACCGGGCGCGCGTTCTGGTCGCGCTGGGGCAGATGGAGACGGCGCTGACCGCGCTTGACAAAGCCACCTTGCTGCTCCCGGAATCGAGCGAGGCCTGGCTGCTCAAAGCAACTTTGCTGCGCCGACTGGATCGACTCGAAGATGCCCAAACCGCGATCCAGTCCGCGATCGATCTCAGCCCGTTTGATCCTGAGATTGGATTGGAGGCCGGGCTGATCGCGGTGCTCGATGGAAGAGATGACGCGGCGCGGCTGAGCTGGCAATCGGTGATCGACATGGCCCCGGACACCCCGCTCGCCGATATCGCGCAGGACTACCTGGCACAATTGGGGCCTGCCAGCGCAGCGGATTATACGCTAGACGAAAGCTCATGACTGAATTCTCCCTGCTTGACCTGGTCCCGGTTCGCGAGGGCGGGACGATTGCGGAAGCCTTTGACGCCGCCACCGAACTAGCCAAAGCCGCTGATGCATTGGGCTGCAAACGGTTCTGGGTCGCTGAGCACCACGCAATGGACGGAATCGCTGGCGGAGCGACCTCGGTCGTGCTGGCGCATATCGGCAATGCCACCAGCCGGATCCGAATTGGCTCGGGCGGGATCATGCTGCCCAATCACACTCCGTTCCAGATTGCCGAGCAGTTCGGCACGCTCGATGCGCTGTTCCCGGGCCGGATTGATCTGGGCTTGGGTCGCGCGCCGGGCGCCGGACCCGAATTGCAGCGCGCGCTGCGCAAGAACCTCAATCAGGCGGCGGAGTACTTCCCTCAGGATGTGGTCGAGCTTCGCGCCCTACTGACCGGTGATGTCGAGCTGCCGATCGCCGCAACCCCGGGGCTGGGCGCAAAGGTCGATCTCTGGATGCTTGGGTCGAGCCTGTTTGGCGCGCAATTGGCAGCCAAACTCGGGCTACCCTATGCATTCGCCGCGCATTTTGCGCCGGACCATCTCGATGCTGCGCTGGCGCTTTATCGCCGCGACTTCCAGCCATCGGACACGCTGGAAAAGCCGCATGTCATGGTCGCCATGAACGTGTTTGCGGCGGAAACCGCAGCAGAGGCGGAATTGCTCGCCTCTAGTCAGCAACAGAGCTTTGTTCGGCTGCGCAGCGGCACGCCTGGGAAGCTGCCGCCACCTATCGCCGACTACACCAGCACTTTGCCGGCCCCATCGCGGGCTATGCTTGACCATCTTGGGCAGGCGGCAGCTGTCGGCACCAGAGAGATGGTGGCAGAGGCGATCACTGGCTTTATCGGGCAGACCCAGGCGGACGAGATTATCCTGTGCGGAGCGACTTTCGATGCGGACGCGCGGGTCCGTTCGCTTGAGCTTACTCTCGATGCGATGAACGCCGCGGTTCCCGCCTGACCCTGGGGATTCTCCGACAATTGAACATGGCTTCGCGCAAGCGCGCGCAACGGGCTTGAAGATTTGGGCGACAAGCGGATATTCTTGATGTATTAGTTCACATCAAGAAAATAAAATTACGCGGAGCGGGATCATGGGTTCGAGTGCAATAGCGAGCGCGCTAAACCACTATCTGTGCAAATCGATCCTCCCGGGCGACTCTGAGTTTGAGCCAGAAGCCCTCTCTGAAGCCGTTGATTTCGTGTCTAAAGTTGCTTCCAAGCGGCGACCCAATCGTTCGTCCCTCGCGCTGGAATCGCTAACCGGCGAGCGGCGGCTTCTGCGGCTGGCGATCATCAATGATGACATGCCATTTCTCGTCGACTCGATTGCGGCGACAATTGCCGCCCAAGGGCTGACGATTGACCGCTTGGTCCACCCAGTCATGCCGGTCATTCGCGATGCGCAAGGCACTCTCGCCGAGATCAGCAAAGAGGCAGAGAGCGGGACTGTCCGCGAATCGATGATCTACATCGAGACGCCACGGATCGACGCCCGCCAACGCCGCGAGTTGGAAAGTGCCTTGCGATCAACCCTGGCTGACGTTCGAGCAGCTGTGAATGACTGGCCGAAGTTGCAGGATGCCATGCGGCATGACGCCGAACAGGCTTCGTTAACGGAGGCGCAGGCGCTGCTGCATTGGCTCAATGGCGGAATGCTGACTCAGCTCGGCCATTTGCAACGTGAGCGTGACGGCGAAGAGAGCAGCGCGCTCGGGATTTGTCGCAAGAGCACCCGCGCTGTTCTGGTGCCTTCCTCGTTCGAACGGGCCTTCGACTGGTTTGATGATCACGATCGGAATGGGTCGCCGCAAGATCTGCTGGTGATCAAGGCCAATCATCTGTCCAATGTCCACCGCCGAGTTCCGTTGGACCTCTTCATTGTCGGATTGCGCGAAAAGCCCGGCGCGCCAGTTCGGAGCCTGTCAGTCCATGTCGGCATCTGGACCAGCGCCGCCATGGCCTCTCCGCCTTCTGAAGTTCCGATGCTGCGCGCGGACCTTGCGGCCATCACCGAAGAGCTCGGCTTCTCGGCCGGAGGCCATGCTAGCAAGGCGCTGGCGCACGCCTTCACAGCGCTACCGCGAGACTTGCTGATTGGATTCAGCCAGCAATCGATAGCGCGTGTGGCCACGACCATGATGAGCCTGGTCGATCGCCCCCGCCCACGGCTCGCGCTGGTCCCGTCCAGTCTTGGTCGACATGTCTATGCCTTCGTCTGGTTGCCGCGCGATTCGATGTCGACTCAGGTCCGCCTGCAGATTCAGGCCCTGCTCGAGCAGACCGAGGGGGCCAAGGCGCTCGATTGGAGCCTTGAGGTCGAAGGCGGCGCCTTGGCGATGCTGGAATTCGTGATGGACGTCCGCGATGCCAGGCAAGAGCTGGACGAAGCCGGCCTTGAAAAGCAATTGCGGGATATGCTGCGCGGGTGGGATGAAGCGGTGGAGCGGCACCTCGCCGAAATGCAGGGCAGCTCGCGCGCTGCAGCAATTGCTGCGCGCTATGCCGATGCACTGCCACCACCCTATCGCAATCGCTACGATGCGGCCGAGGCCGCCCGCGATATCGTCGCGCTGCGGCGCTTGAGCGACGATGAGGGGCATCAACGCGGCGCACGGCTTTACTATCTGCCGATTGATCCCGCTCAGCGCTTGCGGCTCAAGGTTTACCAAATCCGTGGCGCCATGGGTCTCTCTGATTCGGTCCCTGCGCTAGAGAATTTCGGCTTCCACGTGGTCAAGGTCTTCCCTCAGGCGCTCGATCGTGGCGAGCTTGGGACGATCTATGAGTTCTGCCTTGATCTGCCCGAGGGATGCGATGCGAAGCAGGCGCTCGACCGCGCCGAAATTATCGAACAGGCCATCGCAGAGGTACTGAATGGGACGGCTGAAGATGATCCGTTCAATCGCCTCGTGATCAGCACCGGCCTGACCGCTCGCGAAGCCAATTGGCTGCGGGCATTCTATCGCTATCTGCGTCAGACCGGGATGGGCTTCACCATATACACCGTGGTCGATGCACTCGCCGGCGCAGCAAGCGTAACTCGCGCAATCCTCGCTCAGTTCAACGCGCTACACGATCCCGATTTCGTTGGCGATCGGCAAGCCGCTGCGGATGCCGCCGGGGCGGAGTTCAACCGCCATTTGAGCCAGGTCTCTGCAATCAATGATGACCGATTGCTGCGGCTCTATCAGGCGCTGACCACAGCGATCTTGAGGACCAATGCCTTCGCTCCATCAGCGGCTGAGGCGATCGCGTTCAAAATCAACTCAGCGCTGGTGCCCAATCTTCCCAAGCCGGTGCCATGGCGCGAGATCTTCGTCTATTCGCGGCGGGTCGAGGGGATCCATTTGCGTGCCGGTGCCGTAGCCCGAGGCGGCTTGCGTTGGTCCGATCGGAGGGACGATTTCCGCACCGAGATTCTTGGTCTGATGAAAGCCCAGCGGGTCAAGAATGCGGTGATTGTCCCGACCGGAGCCAAGGGTGGCTTCTATCCCAAGCTCCTGCCCTCACCGGCAGTGGATCGCGAAGGCTGGGCCGCCGAGGGCCAGGCCAGCTACGAGATCTTTATCAGAACGCTGCTGGCGGTGACCGACAATCTGGTAGATGGCGCAGTGGTTCACCCCGCCAAAGTGGTCGTCCATGACGGCGAGGATCCCTATTTCGTTGTCGCGGCGGACAAGGGGACCGCGCGCTTCTCCGACGTCGCCAATCGCATTGCGCAGGATCGCCATTTCTGGTTGGGCGATGCCTTCGCCAGCGGTGGCTCCAACGGATATGACCACAAGGCGATGGGGATCACCGCGCGGGGTGCCTGGGTCTCGGTCCAGCGGCACTTCCTGGAAATGGGCCTCGACGTCCAGAAGGACAGCGTCACGGTCGCCGGATGCGGAGATATGTCGGGCGATGTGTTCGGCAATGGAATGCTGCTGTCGAAAGCGATCAAGCTTGTCGCCGCTTTCGACCATCGCAGCATCTTCTTCGATCCTGACCCCGATCCGGCCACCAGCTGGAAAGAGCGCAAGCGCCTGTTTGACCTGCCCCGCTCGAGCTGGGAAGACTATAATTCCAAACTGATCTCGAAAGGTGGGGGCGTGTTCTCACGCAGCGCCAAGAGCATCAAGTTGACCAAGGCGATGCGCGCGATCCTGGAGGTCGACGCGCAGGAGCTTGAGCCCGATGCGCTGATCAACGCCATTATCAAGGCGCCGATCGATCTGTTCTGGTTCGGCGGGATTGGCACCTATGTCAAAGCCCAGGGCGAAGCGGATTCGGACGTTGGCGATCACGCCAATGACAGCGTCCGCGCTGTCGCGCATGAGATCCGCGCCAAGGTTATCGGCGAAGGGGCCAATCTCGGTTTCACGCAATCCGCCAGGATCGCCTATTCGCTCGCGGGCGGGCGGATCAACACCGACTTCATCGACAATTCCGCCGGGGTCGATTGCTCCGATAATGAGGTCAACATCAAGATCGCTCTGGCAGCGGCGAGCCATGCCGGGAAATTGAACGAGGCCGATCGCAACAGCCTGCTCGAGGATATGACCAATGAAGTCGCAAGCATCGTACTGGAAGACAATCGCTTGCAGGCCCTTGCGCTGTCGATTGCCGAGGCAGGCGGCACCAGCAACAGCGCCTCTTACATCCGCTTGATCGAGAAACTGGAAGAGATCGGCGATCTCGACCGCGAAACCGAGGGGCTCGCCTCAGGCGAACGATTGGCCCGGCGCGCAGCAGATGGCCACGGACTCACTCGACCCGAACTGGCAGTCCTGCTCTCTTCGGCCAAGCTGGTGCTGCAAGATGCAATCGAGGCCAGTCCGCTGGCGAGCGATAAAGCCATGCAGCCGGTGCTGGTCGGTATGTTTCCCGAGCCGATGCAGGCCCAATTCAAAGCCGAGATTCTCGACCACCGCTTGAGCCATGAATTGGTGGCGACCGAGCTGGCCAACCGGATCATCAATCGGCTCGGACTGCTGCCAGTGTTCGAACTGGCGGATGAGGAAGGCGCTCCATTGGCTGCTGTCGCCAACGCCTTTGTTGCAGCTGAAGGCCTGTTCGACATGCGAGCGCTATGGGCCAAGGTCGATCAGGCCAAGATGGCTGAATCCGCGCGAATCGCGACTTTCGACCGGATCAGCCTCGCAATGCGCAGCCATATGGCCGACTTGCTGCGCGCTGGTGTGGCGAAACGTCCGCCGGCCGATCTGGTCGCGGAATTGCAGGCCGACTTCGCAGCGCTAGACGAGGCGGCACAAAGACTGCTCGGCGGGGAATCGCGACAACAATCCAGCATAATCCGCGACGAGCTGGTCGCGCAGGGTGCGCCGGATACGATTGCCCAGCGGGTGGCGCATCTGTTTGAGCTGGACGGCGTTGTTGGCCTCTCCAAACTGGCGCGTGAAGCCAAGGTTTCAGCGGTTGAGCTGACCGATGCCTTCACCGAGTTGGGGCGGCAGCTAGGCCTGGATTGGGCGCAATCGACCGCCGCCCTGATGGATCCCTCAGACGTCTGGGAGCGCTTGCTGGTGGCAGGGCTTGCGCGAGACTTCCAACAGATGCGGCTCGATTTCCTGCGCGAGCTGATCGGCCAGCAACCCAAACTCGCACCTGGCCAATTGGTTGAGCACTGGACGCATGACAACAGCAGCGCGATCCGGCAGTTCCATTCGATGATCGAACGGGCGCAAACCCAATCGCCGATTGCCGCAGCGGTGCTGGCTCAGATTGCCAGCCAGGCGCGCAACCTGCTTGAAAGCTAGACCCTATCAGAATGTCAGACTGGCGCTTCGGCGCTTGACCTCAAGAGGTTTTGGAGAGAGCTAGGGCGCCATGGATAAGGCTGATGTCATAATCGTCGGGACGGGCCATGGCGGCGCCCAGGCCGCCATCGCGCTGCGCCAGCAGGGGCATGAGGATCGTATAGTGATGGTCGGACGCGACAGCGTTCCGCCCTATGAGCGGCCCCCTCTGTCAAAGGAGTATCTTGCCGGCGACAAGCCGTTTGAGCGGATCATGATCCGGCCCGAGAAGTTCTGGGCTGACAAGAATATCGAGCTGAAACTCGGTCAAGGCGTGAGCGAGATCGACTGGATGGGCCACAGCGTGACCTTTTCCGACGGCAGCCAGCTCGGATACCGCAAGCTGATCTGGGCGGGCGGTGGTGACCCTCGTCGGCTTTCCTGCCCCGGTGCCAATCTCAAAGGCGTGTTCTATGTTCGCGACAAGCGTGACGCCGATGCGATGATGGCGGCGCTCGAAACGGGTGCCAAGACTGCGGTTGTCATTGGTGGGGGCTATATCGGGCTCGAAGCAGCCGCGGTGTTGCGCAAGCTCGATTGTGCGGTCACGCTGGTTGAAACTCTGCCGCGGGTTCTGGCCCGGGTCGCTGGCGAAGAACTCTCGACTTTCTATCAGGACGAACATCGGCGTCAGGGCGTCGATATCCGGCTTGAGACCGGAGTAACCGAAATCCTTGGCGAGGATGGGAAAGTTACCGGCGTGCAATTGGACAATGGTGAGACGGTAGACTGCGATATGGTGGTGGCCGGGATCGGCATTATCCCTGCCGTTGCACCGCTAGTGGCCGCAGGAGCGGCCGGATCAAACGGGGTCGATGTCGACATCTTCTGCCGCACCACGCTCGACGACATTTACGCCATCGGAGACTGCGCAGCCCACGCCAATGATTTTGCCGAACAGGCGGTGATCCGGCTGGAATCGGTCCAGAACGCCAATGATATGGCGAACACTGTGGCGCGCGCGATCATGGGCGACAAGCAACCCTATCACGCGCTGCCGTGGTTCTGGTCGAACCAATATGATCTCAAACTGCAGACCGCCGGGCTTAGTCTGGGCTTTGATGAGACTCTGGTGCGCGGCAATCCTGAGGATCGCAAATTCACCGTGGTCTATCTCAAGGATGGCCGCCCAATTGCGTTCGACTGCGTCAATATGATGAAGGATTATGTCCAGGGCCGAAAGCTGCTCGAGAATGAGATTGGCGTGGTCGACAAGGACGTGCTGGCGGACGCTGAGGTTCCGCTCAAGGAGCTGTTGTAAGCCGAGCGAGCGCCCAGCGGGCCGCCTCAGCCACGACCGGATCTGGGTCATCTGCCAAGCGTTTGACCGGGTCAATCAGCGCCGCATCCCCGCTATTGCCCGCCGCATAGAGGCAGTTTCGGACGAACCGATCGCGCCCGATCCGCTTGATGGGTGAGCCGGAGAACAGCGAGCGGAAGCCGTCATCGTCGAGGTGGAGCAACTCCCCCAGGCGCGGTGAGACCAATTCAGCACGCGGAAGAAAGGCCTGCATCGCCTGTGATTCATGCGCAAATTTGTTCCACGGACAAACCGCGAGGCAATCATCACAGCCATAGATCCGATTGCCCAAAGCCTCGCGGAATTCCTCTGCTATCGGGCCTTTCTGCTCGATTGTGAGGTAGGAAATGCAACGCCGCGCATCGAGCTGGTACGGAGCCGGGAAAGCGTCAGTGGGGCAAGCGTCGAGGCAGGCCCGGCACGACCCGCATTGATCGCCATGCGGCTCGCTCAGCTCCAAATCCAGCGTGGTGTAGATCGCTCCCAGGAACAGCCAGCTGCCATAATCAGGGCTGACCAGATTGGTGTGCTTGCCCTGCCAGCCAATCCCGGCGGCTTCTGCAAGCGGTTTTTCCATCACCGGGGCGGTGTCGACGAAGACCTTAACGCCCGCTTCGACCTCCTCGGCGACGATCCAGCGCGCCAGGGTCTTGAGCCGCTTTTTCACCACATCGTGGTAATCCTTGCCCTGGGCATAGACCGAGATCCGGGCATGGCTGCGCTTGGCTTCCAAGGCCATTGGATCATGCGCAGGTGCATAGCTCATCCCTAGCGCGATCACGCTGCGGGCCTCTGGCCACAGGCCTTGCGGCGACCGGCGATGATGGAGCCGCGTCTCCATCCATTCCATCGACCCATGGTGGCCGTCGCCCAGCCATTGCTCGAGCCGCTCAGCGTGCAGCGGGTTCTCCCGGGCAGGCGCAATGCCGATCGCAGCAAACCCAAGCTGGCGCGCCTCCGCCACCAACCTATCGTTAAAGCGAGGTGTTACTTGCCCATTAACCACGCTTGGGGTTGCTCCCGTTTAGCCTCCCACGTTAACCGTGGGCTTTATGGATATGGCGGTAGGCGATCAAATGGCACTCGGCAATCCGGCGGAAGACCGTTCAGCGCTAAGACCGCTGGCGATTGAAGCGCGTGGATTGGTCAAGAGCTTCGACGGAACTCGGGCGGTGGACGGGATTGATCTCTCGGTTCCAGAAGGCGCGATCTATGGTGTCTTGGGCCCCAACGGCGCGGGTAAAACCACGACCTTGCGGATGCTGTTGGGGATCATCGATCCCGACGAGGGCGTGCGCCGCATATTCGGTTATGACCAGCCGCATGAGATCGGTCGCCTGATCGGCTATCTGCCGGAAGAGCGCGGGCTCTATCCAGCGATGAAATCGATCGAGGCGATCGCCTTTATGGGCGCCTTGCGCGGATTGTCGCTGGCGGAGGGCCGCAAGCGCGGCATGGAATTACTCGAACGGCATGATCTCGGTTACGCCGCCGATCGACAGATCCGCCAGCTTTCCAAAGGCATGGCGCAGACCGTCCAATTGCTCGGCACACTGGTCCATCGCCCGCGCCTGGTGGTGCTCGACGAGCCCTTCTCGGGCCTCGATGCGATCAACCAGGGCAAGCTTGAACGGATGATCCGCAATCTCGCTGAGGACGGCGTCACGGTGATCTTCTCAACCCATGTGATTCATCACGCCGAACGGCTGTGCGAAGGGGTCGCGATCATTGCCGGAGGCAAGGTCCCTTACGCTGGCAGTGTCGAGACCGCGCGCGATCGCATTCCGGCCCAAGTGCGTCTGGAGACCCGCGCGCGCGAAGGCGCTTGGACTGAGGCTCTGCCCAAGGATGCTCGGCGCGAGGGCGACTTCTTCTATTTCTCGCTGCCCGAAACCGGGATTGAGCCGCTGCTCAAGCAATTGATCGAGGGCGAAGCCGGAATTCTCTCGCTGTCGATCGAACGCGCCGGATTGCACGATGCGTTCGTACATATCGCCGGCGAAGCCGCAGCCCGGCAATTGGATGCCGATAATGCCGCGGAGGCCGGACAATGAGTGATTTTGCCCCCAGCATGGCTGATTCCAATCCTCGCCTGAACCGGCTCGAAGCCGCTTGGGTGATCGCTCGACGCGACTTTATCGCCGTTCTGTTCAGCCGCGCCTTTCTGTTCTTCCTGATCGGCCCGCTGTTCCCGGTCCTGGTCGGCGGTCTGGCCGGCAGCATCGGCAAATCGACCGCCAGCCAGGCGATCAGCGTCGAGGTTGGATTGGCGATGAGCGCAGAGGACAATGCGGCAATGCTGCGCGCGGCCGAGCAGTTGCGTCCGCAATTGCGCGGGGCTGTGCCAGTCCTGACCGAGGTCGATGAAGCCCGCTCCGCGGCGGATTTCGACGCCCGCGCCTATATGGATGCGCGGCGTGGCAATCATGCCGCAATCGTCACCGGATCGCTCGATTCGCTGCAGCTTGTCGGCACGCAGAGACAGGTTGAGCGATGGTCAGGCCCGGTCGAACTGATCGCCGCGACCGCGCTCCGGGCATCGCCGACCTCTTTCCCGCAAGCACAGGCAGAATTTGTTGCGACCAGCGCTTCGTCTGATCGGGCTAGCCGCATTCGCACCGCGCAGGCCGCGCAGATGGTGCTGTTCCTGCTGACCATGCTGCTTGGCGGAATGGTGCTGTCCAATCTGGCGGAGGAGAAGGGCAATAAGATCATCGAGATCCTCGCCGCCGCCTTGCCGATGGATGCCGTCTTCATGGGCAAATTGTTCGCCATGCTGGGAGTCAGTTTCGTCGGGATCGCGGTCTGGGGCGTGTTGGGCTGGGGCTTTTGGGCCGTGGCCGAGGAAGCGATCGTTACCGTCACCCAGACCAATTATCGCGAACTGCCGGGGCCGGCGGTCGGCTGGCCGTTGTTTATCACGCTGGGCATCGTCTATTTCGCCATGGCCTATCTGCTGCTCGGCTCGCTGTTTCTCACCATCGGCTCGATGGCGAGCTCGGTCCGCGAAGTGCAAACTTTGTCGATGCCGGTGACCATGATGCAGCTGATGGTGTTCTTCCTGGCGATGGCGAGCGTGGCCGATTCCGGATCGACCATGGAATTGATCGCCGTGGCCTTTCCGTTGTCATCGCCCTTCGCAATGCTGGCCCGCGCCGCCTTGGAAGAGGTGCTGTGGGTCCATGCGGTAGCTCTCGCCTGGCAGGCTTTCGCTGTGGTAATCCTGGTTAAGGGTGGCTCGATGCTGTTCCGCAAGCGTGTGATGAAATCGGGCAGCGCGGGGCGCGAGAAGATAAGGCGCTTCTGGGGTCGGTCAAATTCTCCTTCGCAGGTCGCGGTCGAACCGGCAGAATAGGTTCCAAATCGCAACTCACTATTGACACCTGTGTCAGTTAGGGCAGGATGCGAATCGAGGGAGTGGCGCGCGAGAAAACGCAAAGCGCCGCCGGACAGGAGAGAGTAGAATGGCTACCGTTGCCCCCCAACGCCCCCCAGTGCGCAGCAGCCCGAGCGCCTATGAGGCTTTGAAAGCGCACTACGAAAAGCACCCGGAAGAACGGCCATCTCACCCCCACAAATGGGATATCAGCCGGTCTGATATCTACTTTGAGGATCGCTGGCAGCCGATCATCAAGGAGATGCAGGAAGCGGGCCCGCTGCACTACATTCCGGAAAGCCCCTACGGTCCCTATTGGGCTGTGGTTGGTCACAAGGCGATCCAGCATATTGAAGCTCTGCCCGATGTCTTCTCCTCGAGCTGGGAACATGGCGGGATCACGATCCTCGAACGGCTGAGCGATGAGGAACTAGCCGAGAGCAAAGCCGATCGCCGCGAACTGCCGATGTTTATCGCGATGGACCGGCCCGAACACACCGGCCAGCGTCGCACAGTCGCGCCCAAGTTCACCCCCTCGGCCATGACCGATATGGAAGAAGAGATTCGTCAACGCACTGGTGAGCTGCTCGACTCATTGCCGCGCGGAGAGACGTTCGATTGGGTCGACAAGGTCTCGATCGAACTGACCACCGGCATGCTGGCGATCCTGTTTGGCTTCCCGTGGGAAGACCGCCGCCTGCTGACCTTCTGGTCCGATTGGTCGGGTGATACCGAACTGGCTGGCGTCCGCGAGCTGGACGAGCTGCGGTGGGAGTTCCTCCATGAAATGGCAGCCTATTTCCAGTCGCTGTGGATCGAACGGACTCATGACAAAGAGCCGGGCAACGACCTCATCTCGATGATGATTCATTCCGAAGCGATGAACCAGATGCGCCCCGAAGAATTCATCGGCAATCTGGTGCTGCTGATCGTCGGCGGGAACGACACCACTCGCAACTCGATGAGCGGGTTCATCCACGCGCTCGACAAATTCCCGGATCAGCGCAAGCTGTTCGAACAGAACCCCGACCTGATCCCTAATGCCGTGCAGGAAATGCTGCGTGTTCAGACGCCGCTAGCGCATATGCGGCGGACCTGCACCGAAGACACCGAGGTGTTCGGCCAGAAGATCAAGAAGGGCGACAAGGTTGTGCTGTGGTATCTCGCGGCCAACCATGAAGAGAGCGTCTTCCCTGATCCGCACAAGCTCGACATCACGCGCGAGAATGCCCGCCGCCACATCGCTTTTGGCTATGGCATTCACCGCTGTGTCGGCGCTCGCTTGGCCGAGCTGCAATTGCGGATCCTGCTGGAGGAGATGCACAAGCGCCGGATGCGAGTGCATGTCGCAGGCGATGTTGAACGGGTTCGGGCCAATTTCGTCCATGGCTTCCGCAAGCTTGAGGTCGAGATCACCGAGTTTTGAGCTCAGCGAGTTTTGCGCGCGGTGTGAAACTTTTGGGGCCGAATTCGCGTATTAGAGTGTAGAAGCACTCCAATAGGTGAGCCGATATGTCTGATCTGACCGCCCATCGCCGTTCAATCCTCAGCGCCGCCAGCCTCGGCCTGGCGCTGCCTCTGCTGTCTGCCTGCGGGGCGACTCCGGCGCAGGCCAAAAGCTTTCCAATCACCCGCACCGAAGCGCAATGGCGCCGCAAGCTGACGCGCGATGAATACTATATCCTGCGGCAGGCCGGGACCGAGCGCGCGTTCACCTCCCCGCTCGACAAGGAAAAACGCGCCGGGACCTTTGTCTGCGCGGGCTGCGGCAATCGGCTGTATTCCTCCGCTCACAAATACGACAGCGGAACCGGCTGGCCGAGTTTTTGGCAAGCGATCGACAAGGGCGCTGTGGGCACTTCAGTCGATTACAAGATCGGCTATCCTCGCACCGAGGTGCATTGCGCCGATTGCGGCGGCCATCTGGGACACATCTTTGGTGATGGCCCGCGGCCAACCGGCAAACGCCATTGCATCAATGGCATCGCAATGGACTTTATTCCGGCTTGATCCGCCACAGACGTAGCGTGCTGCCATTGGTCACCGGGATCGGTTCGAGCCAATCCAGCTCGCGTTGGTTGAGCAAGTCAGCCATGAAACCATTAGGTGCATCCAGGCTGTAATTGGTCGGTTCAATCAAACGCGGGCACAGCGCAAAATAGCGCGAACCCCGGGCCTGGAGGGTTTCGCGCGCTGCTTCACTCGTCCCGATCGCTGTCGCGATAACCAGGCGCATGGTCTCATCACCACGGTGATGTCCGGTTGCTGGCACGCTGTGGTGGCTCGTAAGCAGAATGCGGGGAGCGATATCAAGCGGAGCAAACACCTCGCCCGGCTCCAGTGCGTTGAGAAGATCCGCCGAATCCGAGATTCGACAATTGGAAAGCTTGAGGTGCACCATCGCATTGGCGCCGAGGGTGCCTGGCGCGGTCACAGCGCCTTGGGTCCCGGCCTGCGCAGGCATAACCAGGGTCGAAACCGAATAGGGCAGCGTTGGCAGCAAGGCGCAAGCAATGGCGATCAGTGCCGCCACGCGTGGGAGCGGTCGTTTCACTCCGCGCAAGGCCACCAACCAGCGGTTGAGTTGCCACGCCAACGGCGGTGCAGCCACCAGGCAGGCCACCGAACCGGCCCGCGCAACCAGCAGTGAAATCAGGATCGCTGCGCCAACCAGCAGCGCATAATCGCTCCAGAATTTCTGTTTCCAGCCGTAGCTGGTCTGAGCCAGACGAATGGCACCATACAGGCCAATGAAGGGGGTGATCGCATATTGCAGGATCGCGAGGCCCTTTTGGTGCCACACCGGCATGCCTTCCTTGACCCGCACATGCCAATGTTCGGCGACCAGCGGATCAAGCTCCGCAAACCCGCCTCCGACAGCGCAATGCGGTGCGACAGCGAACAGCATGGCAAGCGCGCCGCCACCGGCCACCGCAAACCCGCCCAGCCTTACGGCAAGCGGCAGAGGTTCGAACCGCGCGAGCACCGTCAGCACCAAAGCGCCAAGGCCGAACATCGCGATATGGACCGGGCTGATCGCATCGCAATAGGCGGCGAAGTCGCTCAATCCCCTGGTTGCGACGAACAGGACGGCACTGGTGACAGCAAGCGAGAGGATCGCCGCAACGACAATCACGCTGTGACGCGGGTGACGCAACCAGCGCCACGCAAGAACAGCGAAGAAGGCCGCGGAAAGCGGCAGGCCTTCGATCGAAATTGACAGCCAGGTCGCGAGGCTCGCGCCGATCACGGCTCCTCCGACGATCGGCGAGCGCGCCATCAAGCCATTCATCGCAATCAGCGCGCAGACCAATTGCCAGCCATGGTGATCAATCCGCAAGGGCGCCAGCTGGAACACCACCGGGACGCACACGACCAGCACCAATGCGGTCAATGTCGTCTCCTGCGGCCCAAACTGCCGCCAGGCGATCCGCGCCGCAAGCAGCATGGCAATGCCGAGGGTGATCAAGGGGACAATGATCAGCGCGGCCAGCTCGGCATCCTGAACGCCGACGAGCGGGGTCAGCGCCAGGATAACCAGTGCGATCGGGATATCGACCAGACGTGACCAATGCATCGGCACGCCGCCGCCAAGAGCATCGACCCGATATTGAGTGACATCGTACCAAGCCTGCCCGGCGATCAGATCACGCACCTGGATCAGTCGCAGAGTGTCATCGGGATCAGGGAAATGAAGATTGCTGATCGCGTTCCAGTTCACCAGCAGCAGCAGGGTGCAGATCACAAGCCACGCCGCGCCGACACGCGCGAGAAATTCTCCCGGGAAAGCAGCTTGGCGGCGGTCCTCGAGCATCACTCAGCTTTCGGCGCGAAACACGATCTTGCTGCGGAGCAGCCAGGTGACAGTGAAGGCGACCACGATTGCCACAGCTTTTGCCGCGCGAGGATCAATCCCGACCTGATCGCCAACACCGACAATCGCTGTGGTCAGGCCAAGACCAACCAGCGCCGAAATCACAAACAGCGCCTTCTGGCGTGTGCGGGCGATTCCACCGCTTGCCACCGTTTCATGAAACACGGCGCGGCTCGACATCAGCCAATGTGCCAAAATACCGAAGGAATAGCCCAGCGCCGATGCGGGAGCTGCTGCCGTACCGATCGCCAGCAGAGCGAGGAAACTTCCCACGTCGACCGCCAAGGCTCCGACACTCGCCAGAATATAGCGAATGAAACGCACGTCGCGAAATTTGACGATCAGATTGGTCATGACCCCTCCAGATTGCGGTCGGCTTTCCTGGTCTGCCACTGAGCGGCCAATCTTGCGCTGGCCGCCCAGCTCAAGTGATTAAGCCGATTTGCGCTCATCATCGGACTGGATCCGCTCAGGAACACCGCGCAGCGAGTTCAGAGCAGCCGCCTGGTCCTTGCTGATCGCGCGCAATTCTTCCCGGCGCTCGGCTGCAGCGATATCCTCGGCATCCACCGCATCGCGGTTGGGCAGCGAGGTTTCAGCGCCTTCATCACCAGCCTCATGATATTCGGCGTCTTCATTGACACACCAGGTGTCATAGATCCGCTCACCAGCCAGGATGTTTTCGACCGTCAACATGGCGGTCATCATGGCATGATCCTGGTTGTTGTAGCGATGCATGCCGTTGCGACCGACCAAGTGCAGCGAGGGATGTTTCTCTTCCAGTTCAGCGCGCATGGCCTCGACATTGGCTTCGTATTCGTCGTCATAGACCGGATAGGCCTTTTCCTGACGGACCACGGCGCCTTTGACGACCATCTTGGGATCGCACAGGCCAAGAATTTCCATTTCCTTGGTGGCTTGCGCAACCAGATCTTCGTCAGACGACGACCACAGACCATCACCCTCGAAGCAGAAGTATTCGAGGCCAACGCAGGCCATATCATCATCTGGCACCATTTCAGGCGACCATGAACGGAAGTTCTGAACCCGGCCGACCTGGACCCGCTCGTCGTGGATATAGATCCAATTGTCAGGGAAGAGATCTTCGGATTTGACCATCAGGGCGACGGTCAGGAAGTCACGATAACGCAGATTGTTCGCGTCGATTGAACTCTGCGGAAGCGGGTAGAGGCGCTTGGAAAGCTCACGCATGGGGGCAGAGCTGATCGCGTCTTTCGCGCGGATCTGAACCTTGCCGCTCTTGCTGGTGGTCGTCATCGACCAATTGAAGCCTCCATCATTGGGGCCAATCGCCGCCAATTGATCCAGCGCATGCCCCATCAGCACCTGACCCTTGCCTGTCGCGATGATCTTGTCGCGCGCGGCGTCCCACATCATCCCAGGGCCAAGCCGCGGATAACGGAATGTCTCGAGCAGGGTCTTAACCTCTTGGCCGTCATTTGGTTTCTTGTTGAGGCCGAGCGAGCGCTTCAATCCATCGGTCACAGCGTTCCACAGCGACAAGCCCTTGATTCGCTGAGCCGCCCAATCGGCGCTCATCTCATCACACGGCATGCCCCACACCTTCTCGGTATAGGTCTTGAAAAAGATCGAATAGAGCTTCTGACCAAACTGGTTGGTGGTCCAATCCTCAAAGCTTTTAACGTCCTTGATCGGGAAGGCCTTGTACCAAAGGTAGCTCGCCATGCATGCAGTCGAGCGCAGAATGCCGAGATTGGACAAAGCTTCAAAGGCACGCAGCGGGTAGCTGTAGAATTTGCCTTCGTAATAGATCCGACTCATCCGCGGCCGCTGGATGAAGTCATCCGGCAGAATTTCGTTCCACAGGTCAACAACCTGTTGCGATTTCGAGAAGAAGCGGTGACCGCCAATGTCGAAGCGATAACCTTCGTGCTCAACCGTCCGGCTGATCCCGCCGACATAGGTTTCATCACGTTCAATAATGGCGACGGTCTTACCCTGCTTGGTCAGCAGATAACCGGCGGTGAGGCCAGCGGGGCCTGCCCCGATGATCGCGACGTCGACATCGATAATACCAGTCTGCGCGTCTTGGCCATTAACTGGAACATTCTGTGTCATTCATAACCCCCGTGTGCTGCGCAACGTGATGCGCTTGAGACGGGAGTGAACGAAATTGGTTAGCGAGAAGTAAACGAGCCCCATTAACGGCGACATTTTTCTCCGAGCTCGCTCGAGAGAGTTACTCCTCAAGCAATTTTGGAGCCTGGATGCGCGCCGCCAGGCGAGCGAAATCGCCCAATGTGAATGTGTCATCAAAGACGACGCCATAGTGCTGATCGCGCCGCCAGCGGACCTTGGCGCGGATCTCTTTGAACACTTCGCTTTCGATCCGGAGGTTCTGTTGAATCGCAAACAGACCGTCGCATTCGAACCGTGCGCCCTGCTGAGAGAAGTTCTCAACCACGCCTTCCACCCGTTGAGTCAAAGTGCTGATCGTGATCGGGAACATCAAATTGAGGCGCAGTCCGCGCTTGGGATACTCGCCCGCTTCATTGACCAATTGGGCAACGTCGACCGCTTCACGAAATTCAAAGCCCGCCTCATTGGCGCGCTGCCACACCGGCTCCATGACATAGGCACGCCCACCAGGCATGTGCAGTTCCAGGGTCGGGTCATTGGGAAGCGCGTGGAACAGGCGGATGCTGATGCCGCTCTCGGAGACATCGCGGATCACGCACACAAACTCGCCGTGATGCGAAACCAGCTTCGCCGCGCGGATCAGCAGCGTATAGCGCGGCGCGCCGCGCAATTCAGCGACATCCTGCTGCTCGTCAGTTGCTTGCGGGGTGAGCGCAGCATTGTCCATCAAGGCGATCCCTGTGAACCCGACGACCCAATTGCCCTCGAGTGTGGTTAACAGTCGGATCGGATACAGTGGGACGGGTTAAGACCGATATAATGCAGAGGCCGAGAAATTCGCGAGGTCAGCCGGTTGGCTTAATGGCGGCTAAAAGAACGGCTGCTGGTGCGGGTGGTGGGACTCGAACCCACACGATCTATAGGATCAGGGGATTTTAAGTCCCCGGCGTCTACCATTCCGCCACACCCGCTCGGCGCTGGCCCTAGCGCCATGCTTGGCAAACGGCAACGCATCGAGGCTTGTCTCCCGCAGGAACAACAACCACTTGTCATCGGTTCTACCCGGTGAGCCAGTGTGGCTCCGAGATTTATAGCTAGAGGCAAAGTATGGCAGCGGAATCGGTTCACGACGCACATTCAGTTGTCACCACGATCCAGCCGGCCATAACCCTGCTGGGCCTTGGTATCGGTGCGGCGCTGTTGTCACGTGCGATGCGATTGAACCCGATTGTAGGATACCTCGGACTTGGCGTTGGCATTTCAGCGCTGGGTTATTCCGAAGCCTTCAGCGGAGATTTGGTCGCGGCGATGGCCGAAGCCGGGATCATGTTCCTGCTGTTCAACCTTGGCCTCCATTTCTCCCTGGCGCGAATCCGCGAGGAAGCAGCCAACATATTCGGCTTCGGCAGCCTGCAGATGCTGATTTCTGGCGGTGGCTTTGCCCTGCTGTTCTGGGCGATCGGGTTACCGATTGCCTTTGCCATCATTGGTGGCTTCGCCATGGGTCTGTCTTCGACGGCAGTGGTGATCGGGTTGGTGCGCGAACGCGAGCAGGAAGATTGCCCGGTGGGGCGCGCATCCCAGTCTATACTGATCTTTCAGGACATCGCTGCGATTATGTTGCTGGTCGCCGCTGGGGCATTGGCAGCTGGCGGAGCTTTGGCTCCTGCCCTTGGTATTGCCGTGCTCAAGGCGCTAGTCGCCTTTGTGATCGCAATTCTGTTCGCGCGCTATCTGACCGGTCCACTGTTTCGGCTTATCTCGCGCGCTGGCAGCAGCGAAGTCTACACCGCGACCGCGCTGTTCCTTGCATTGGCGGCGGGTTGGGCGACCGGGATCGCTGGTCTTTCGCTGACGCTCGGCGCCTTTCTGGGCGGAATGGCGGTGGCGGATTCACGCTATCGGATCATGGTCCAGACCGAAATCGATGCCTTTCGCGGATTGTTCCTGAGCTTCTTCTTCATCTCGGTCGGCCTCAGCATCGATGCGGCGGTCATCATCGAAAGCTGGGCCATGGTCGTTGGAGCAGCGATCGGGCTGATTGTCTTCAAATGTCTGCTCAACGTGGTCGCCGGACTGATCAACCGCTGGTCGGTGCCCGGCTCCATCCAATTGGGCTTCCTGCTTGGGCAAGGCAGCGAGTTTGCCTTGGTGATCTTCGCGATCCCGGCAGTTGCTGGACTGATCGCTCCCGAATTGCTGGCCGTGCTGGTGACCGCCATCGCGATCAGCCTGGCGGCGACACCTTTGGTCTCGAACCTCGGCCGCAAGCTGGCTGGCAAGCTGCGTCAGGGGCCGCCCGACCAGAAGATGGCCGGCGATGACGCGCCAGCGGTGATCATCGGATTGGGGCCCGCCGGTCGCGCGGTGGCGGACGCGCTAACGCTGCACGAGGTCGACTATCTCGCGGTCGAGGCGGATAGGGAGCGGTTTGAGTTGGCTCTGGCCGATGGATATCATGTGCATCATGCGGTTGCGTCCGATCCGCGCTCTTGGGATGCGATGGGCATGGCCAAGCGCGACGTGGTGGTCATTTCGACCGGGAATGCCGAACTGAGCCGCCAACTCACGCCATTGGTCGAAGAGCGGCTGCCGGGCGTCACACGGATCGCGGCCCTGCGCGGAGCAGAGGCGATTGGTGAGTTTGCAGCAATGGGAATTCCCGCGGTGGATGTGGCGAGTCACGGCGGGATGGACGCGCTGATCGACGCGGTCTTTGAGACGCTGAAGATCGAGCGAAACCGTGAAGCGCCTTCGGTGCTTGAGGCTGCGGCCTGATCAGTCAGTGCTGGTCAGTTCGTGTTGAGCCGCCGGCGCATATCCTTGCCCGCCTTGAAGTATGGAACCCGTTTGGCCGGGACATCAACCGCGGCCCCCGTCCGCGGGTTGCGACCCTGACGCGCCTCGCGCTCACGGGTTGAGAAGGCGCCAAAGCCGCGCAATTCGACGCGCCCGCCTTCTGAAAGGCGCTGAGCGATTTCGTCGAAGAATATGTCGACGATCTGCTCAACCTCTTCAGCCCGCAGCTCTGGGTTATCTTGGTGCAATGCCTGCAGCAATTCGGATCTGATCATAGCGTACTCCCGACGCGCATCCGGAGCGCGTCTCTCACCCGCTGTTTACCCAATTCGAAAGGGCACTCAGACCCGAAGACTGCCTTTTCGAATTTGCATCGTGCCAGAGCTTGGCAATTCCCGCAAGTCGGGGTTTGTCCGTTGTTGAAAGGCTTTGCGTCGGAATCGGCGTGAGGTGCGCGGATTTGATCAGATGGTTTCGGTGAGCTTCGTCAGATCGATCCCCAGGCGATCCATTCGCATCCGGATTTCCGGCCATTCCTGCTGCAGGAATTGGTCGCGCTCACTCGCGCGGAGTTTTTCAGCAGCGCCTTCGACGACATACATGCCGACGCCGCGTTGAACTTCGACCAGGCCATCGTTCTGGAACTGCTGATAGGCTTTGGCGACGGTCAACGGATTGGCCCCCTGCTCGGCAGCCAAAGCGCGGACCGAGGGCAGCATTTCGCCTTCGCGATATTCGCCTTCGATAATGGCGGCGGCAATCTGGTCGCGCAGTTTGAGATAGACTGGTCTGGTTTGGCTCATAAGTCCCTCGCTAGGTGCCTCAGTGCCATAATACAGCCATGCGCGTCAAGTTTTGCGCCGCTGGGGCGCGGCAAGAATGATTGTCACATTTGAAACTATAGCTTCACACTTGCGATGGATTCGCTAGGGTGCGCGACTTCGGGGGTCGCGCCGTACCTGGCGCGCAGTGAGGACGATACAATACATGGCTACACAAGAATTGCCGCATGGCGACAGCGCCGGCACGTTTCTGGGACATCCCAAGGGATTGTTCGTACTGTTCTTTGCAGAGATGTGGGAGCGCTTTTCCTATTACGGGATGCGCGCACTCCTGATCTTCTATCTGACCAAGCACTGGCTGTTTTCGGATAGTGAATCGGGCATCATTTATGGCGCATACACCGCGCTGGTCTACATCACGCCGGTGATCGGCGGCTATCTGGCGGACCGCTATCTCGGTCAGCGCAAGGCTGTGCTGTTCGGAGCGATATTGCTCACGCTGGGACACTTCTTCATGGCGTTCGAAGGCGAACCCGCCTTCGGCAATGAGAACAATCCGGTCATCTACATATTCTGGCTGGCACTGGCGTTGATCATTGTTGGTTCGGGCTTCCTCAAGGCAAATATCTCGGTGATCGTCGGACAGCTCTATCCCCGCACCGATATCCGGCGGGATCCGGCATACACCATCTTCTACATGGGCATTAACATAGGCGCGGCCGCTGGATCGCTGCTGTGCGGATACATTGGCGAGACCTATGGCTGGGCCTATGGCTTCGGTCTTGCGGGCATTGGCATGCTTGCCGGTCTGGTGGTGTTCATCTGGGGAACCCCGCTTCTGCTGGGTCGAGGCGAGCCGCCAAAACCGCTTCAGAAGTCAACCGAATGGACTATGTACGGCGCCGGCATCGCAATGGTCGGAATCTGCTGGCTGGCGATCCAGTATCAGGATCTGGTTGGCTATGTTCTCGGCCTGTTTGGCGGAGCGCTGGTGCTCTATGTGTTGTTTACCGCGGTGACCAAACTGGCGGCGGAAGAACGCGATCGGATCTTTGCTGCGATGTTCCTGATCCTGACGTCGATTGTCTTCTGGGCGCTGTTTGAACAGGCAGGTTCTTCGCTCAACCTGTTTACCGATCGCCACGTCGATCGCGGCGGAGTCCCGGCCTCGGTGTTCCAGTCGATCAATGCGATCTACATCATCATCCTGGCGCCAGTGTTTGCGATCGCTTGGCAATTCCTTGGCCAGCGCGGGATGGAGCCTTCCACTCCGCTTAAGTTTGGCCTTGGGGTGGTGCAAGTCGGCGTGGGCTTCCTGGTTCTGGTCTGGGGTGCCGAAGCGGTCGGGCCGGAGATTGCCGTGCCTGTCGTATTCATCTTTCTGATCTATCTGCTGCACACGACCGGTGAGCTGTGCCTTTCTCCGGTAGGCCTGTCGGCGATGAACCGACTGGCTCCCGCGCATATGGCCTCGCTGATCATGGGCACCTGGTTCTTTGCATCCGCGACCGGAAATTTTGCCGCTGGCCTGATTGCAGCAGCAACCGGCGCTGAAGGCGTAGGCGAGGAAGCCGGACGCGAAGTCGTGCTGGGTGTTTACAGCAATGTCGGCTGGTTCGCGGTGGCGATCGGGGTTGGCGTCATGGTGATCAGCCCGCTGATCAAGAAGATGATGCATCTGGACACGCTCAAGGACGATGAGCTGGAAGGTTCCGCCGAAGCAGGCCTCGAAGCGCAGGAAGGCGGCATGCACCCCTCAACCCGTCCGGCTGAGTAAGTCGCAGCGAAATCATGAGCTCCTCCCCGTGCGCTCAGGCGCGCGGGGAGAAGCCGCTTATTGGCCTCTATTCGCTCGGGAAAGCGTCCCAATCCTGACGGCGCTCGTCTTGAGCAAACAGATGCTCGCCACTCCATTTGGCCATCTCGCTGAACAGCGGGACCAGATCGCGTCCGCTGTCGGTCAACGCGTAACGCGCGCGTTTGCCTGTCGGGGGGTCACGCTCGATTAGCCCAGCATCCTGCAGGATCTGCAGGCGTGAGGTCAATGCGGCGCGGTTGATCGACAGCCGGTCGACGAAGTCGTCGAAGCGATCGACCCCCAGAAACGCCTCACGCAGGATCAGGATAGTCCAGCGGTCGCCCAGCAAACGCGCGGCGCGCCCGATTGGGCATGGCGCGCGTGAGGGTTGATAGGATTTCATAAGGGTCTGCATTACAGACTTGCGCCCATCAGATGCAAGCTCCATAAAGTCTGAAACACAGACTTGGAGTCACCTATGCCAGTCGATCGTTTTGCCAGCCCCGAAGCCTCCATCGCCTATATGAAGCGTGTTGCCGTCGCGAAGTCGGGCTTCAGCAGCTGGCTCAATGTCGAACCGCTCAAAGTGTGGCAGGGGGAGTCCGAGCTTTTGCTCCAGCTTCGCCCAGAAATGACTCAGCACCACGGCTTTGCACATGGTGCGATTGTGGGGCTGATGGCGGACAATGCCTGCGCCTGGGCTGGTGCTTCGGTCGCCGGCGATGTGGTAACCGGGGGCTACACCATAAATTTCCTGCGCCCGGCCAAAGGCGATCGACTGCGCGCCAGAGGCACAGTGATAAAACAGGGCAAGCGCCAGGTGATCGTCAAGGCTGACGTTTGGAGCGAGGCGGGTGACGAGCAAATCCATGTCGCAACCGCGCAGGCCACGATCATCCCGACCGGACTCACGCAATAGGGGAATCCCCCTGCGCGCCATTAGGTGCTGACCCGATTCAGTGATACGCTGACCTTGTTGGAGGGGGATCACCAATCATGGACGCAACGCTGCTCAATCTCATCGCGGCCAATGTGGCATTCGTTGGCACGCATTTTATCATGTCACACCCACTGCGGGCACCGATGGTGTCGCTGCTCGGGGCACTCGGCTTTCAGCTAGCCTACACTGCCGTGAGCGCAGGCACTCTGGCTTGGGTCTATTTCGCGTTCAAGGCCGCACCGCCGGCCGATCTCCCCGGAAGCGGCGATCTCGGTTGGGCCATAGCCACTTTGTTGACGATCCCGGCAATGGTTCTGTTCGCAGGCAGTCTGATCGGAAATCCCGCTCTGCCGACCCCCCAAGCCGAAGAACAGACAAAGGCAGAGCCGCGCGGTTCGCTCAAAGTCACACGCCATCCAATGATGTGGGGTTTTGGTCTGTGGGCGCTGTCGCACATCGTGCTGTTCTGGAGCGTGCGGACCATGGTGGTGGCGCTCTCGATGGGAGTTCTGGCGTTGGTCGGCGCGCATTTCCAGGACAGGAAGAAAGAGCTCCTGATGGGCGATTCCTGGAAAGGATGGGAGGCCAAGACCAGCTATTGGCCGCGCTGGGGCCAGATCTTCTCGGTTGGCCTGCTGCCGTGGACGATCGGCCTGATCCTGTTTGTGTTCCTGAGCTGGTTGCATCTGCCACTGGGCGGCGTGGCCGCGGGGATCTGGCGCTGGTTCTAGCCGCCTAAGGACTGGCCTGCGGACGCACGCGGGAGAGCCAAAATCCAGTCTCGCCGCGCTTCGCCTGAGCGAGCTTCGAACGACAGCGCATGGCCCGAACCAGCAAAGCTCTGAAACTCGGCATCGGGGGCAAGCTCAGCCAGGGCCTGGCCCTGAGACGGCGGAATCAGATTGTCGGCGGCACCGTGCTGAATCAGCACCGGCATGGTGAGCTGAGCGATCTTAGTGGCATTGGCATATTGATCGCGCACCAGCGAACGCGCCGGCAGCCACCAGAGATTGGCGGCGGCTGCATCGGGCAATGAGGTGAAGGGGGCGATCAGGATCAGGCCAGACGGTTGATGCCGCACCGCCATTTCGACCGTCACTCCTCCGCCGATCGAATTGCCCACGACGATCAGATCAGAGGCCGCAATCCCCTGTTCGGAGAGCCACTCGACCCCCGCCTCTCCATCGAGATAGAAGCCCTGCTCGCTGGGATCGCCTGGATTACCGCCATAGCCGCGATATTCGACCAGCAAGACTCCCAACCCGCCTGCAACCAAGGGCCTGTTCGAAATCTGTGCGCCCGACAATGTCCCGCCATTGCCGTGAAAATAGATCAGTGTCGGCAAGCCTTCCTCCGCCTCGCGATAGAATGCCCGCAGACTGAGGCCGTCTTCGGTCAGGAGCGTGACCTCCCGATAGTCAGGCGTCAGCGGCGCGACATTCTGCGGAGCCGGGTAGAGAAACCGCGATTGCAACGCCCACAGGATCATCAGGACCGCCAGATAGGCGACCGCAATGAACACCAGAATGCGGGTGAGGGTCTGCACGGGCGGAGCGCGCCTATTCGCCTTTGAAGTGCGGCGCGCGCTTCTCAATCAGCGCGTTGACCCCTTCCATATGGTCATCAGTCGTATGCATCAGCGCCTGGGTGTTGGCAGCCATTTCGAGCGCGCTGTCATAGCTCACCTGCTGGCCCTGGCGCAGCAGCATCTTGGCGTGGCGCAGCGCATGCGGCGGCATGGCGGCAATCTTTTGCGCCTTGGCCCTGGCGACATCCATCAGCACCTCAGGCGCCGCGACTTCGCTGACCAACCCCCAATCCAGAGCGGTTGCAGGATCGATTACATCACCGGTGTAGAACAGCTCTGATGCGCGGCTCATGCCGATTACGCGCGGCAGGATCCAAGTCCCGCCATCGCCCGGGATGATGCCCAGTTTGAGGAAGGTGACACCAAATTTGGCTTTCTCTGAGGCGATCCGGATGTCGGCCAGGCAAGCGACATCGCAGCCAAGCCCAATTGCCGGTCCATTGACCGCCGCGATCACAGGGACACGCAGCGAATAAAGCGCTCGCAGCATCATATGGATATTGTTGCGATATCCATCGGAAATCGCCGGAGCGGAGCCGCCGAACGAGCCCGAACGCGATTGCATCGCCTTGATGTCGCCGCCAGCCGAGAACGCGCGGCCGGCCCCGGTCAGGATGACGCAGCGGACCGCCATGTCGCGATTGATCTCGGTGCAGACGCGGGTGAATTCATCGCCATCACCCGGAGCGCCGAGCGGATTCATCGTTTCTGCCCGGTCGATTGTCAGCGTGGTGATCGGGCCGTCGCTTTCGACCTTGAGCAGACCCATTGCGTTCAGGCTCGCGCTTCTTCGGCGTCGCTACCAGCAGCAACTCCAGCAGAATTGTGCTTGAGCGCCTTGAGCACCGTCTCGACAATATCGGGCGCGTTAAGACCAGCAAGGTCATATTGCTTGTCGGGCGCATCCTGATCGATGAAGATATCGGGCAGCCGCATGGTACGAACCTTCAATCCGTTGTCGGTGAGGCCTTCGTCGGTGGCATAGGTCAACACATGCGCGCCGAGCCCGCCAATCGCGCCTTCCTCAACCGTCACGACCACTTCGTGGCTGCGCATCAGCCTGGCGATCAGCTCTTCGTCGAGTGGCTTGGCGAAGCGCAGGTCGGCCACCGTCGTCGACAGACCCTTGGCCTCCAATTGATCAGCGGCTTTCTTGGCCTCTTCCAACCGGGCGCCAAGCGAAAGGATTGCGACCTTATTGCCTTCGCGAACCACGCGGCCCTTGCCGATCTCAAGCTTCTGCGGGACCTCGGGCAGCGGAACCCCGACGCCATTGCCGCGCGGATAACGGAAGGCGATCGGGCCTTCGTCATAATCGACCGCAGTGTAGGTCATATGGACCAGCTCAGCCTCGTCAGCTGCGGCCATCACCACCATATTGGGCAGCGTGGCGAGATAGGTGATGTCGAACGAGCCGGCATGGGTTGCGCCATCGGCACCCACCAATCCGGCGCGGTCAATCGCAAAGCGCACTGGCAGGTTCTGGATCGCGACATCGTGCACCACCTGGTCATAGGCGCGCTGCAGGAAGGTTGAGTAGATCGCCGCAAATGGGCGCATGCCCTGCGCCGCGAGACCGGCGGCGAAGGTCACCCCATGCTGCTCGGCAATGCCGACATCAAAGCTGCGCTCGGGGTGGGCTTGCGCGAAGCGATCCACCCCGGTGCCTGACGGCATAGCGGCGGTGATAGCGCAGATCCGGTCGTCACTCTCGGCCAGCTTGGCCAGCGTGTCGCCAAACACATTCTGATAGGCTGGCGGACCGGCCGCGCCCTTCTTCTTTTCGCCGGTTACGACGTCGAATTTGGGCACGCCGTGATATTTGTCGGCGCTGGTTTCGGCCGGCTGATAGCCCTTGCCCTTGGTCGTCACGACATGGATCAGCACAGGGCCTTCCTGCGTGTCGCGGACATTCTCCAGCACCGGGATAAGATGGTCGAGATTGTGGCCATCGATCGGGCCGACGTAATAGAAACCCAATTCTTCAAACAGGGTCCCGCCGGTGACCATGCCGCGGGTGTATTCTTCCGCCTTGTCGAGCGTGGAGTGCACTCGACGGCTCATCTTCTTGGCCACTTTCGAGGCCAGGCTGCGCAGGCCGAGGTATTCGCTCGAAGAAACCATCCGCGCGAGATAGGCCGACAGCCCGCCGACCGGCGGGGCGATCGACATGTCATTATCGTTGAGGATCACCACCAGGCGATTGCCGGCCTGCTCGGCATTGTTCATCGCCTCATAGGCCATGCCGGCGCTCATCGCGCCATCGCCGATCACCGCGATGCCGCGGCCAGGCTGTCCCTTGAGCTTGTTGGCAACCGCAAATCCCAGCGCCGCCGAGATCGAGGTCGAGGAGTGCGCTGCGCCGAACGGATCGTATTCGCTCTCCGCACGTTTGGTGAAGCCAGAAAGTCCGCCGCCCTGGCGCAAGGTCCGGATACGATCACGCCGTCCGGTCAGGATCTTGTGCGGATAGCATTGGTGACCAACATCCCACACCAGTCGGTCTGCCGGAGTGTTGAAGACATAGTGGATCGCGACGGTCAGTTCGACGACGCCCAGCCCAGAGCCCAAATGTCCACCCGTGGTCCCGACAGCATCGATCACTTCGGTCCGCAATTCGTCGGACAATTGCCGCAGCTGGCTTGGTTCCAGCTTGCGCAGCTCATCCGGCGTCTTCACCAGATCAAGCAAGGGTGTAACGGGTTTTGAAGTCATAAGTGCCTGCCCTACACTCTGAAGATCAAACTGTCGATGAATGCATCATCGCCTCAAGCAGACGGCTCGTCCGCCCAAATTTGACTTGAGTCAAGCACAAGAGCGGCACAGGCCGCGAATCTCGAGCACCGGCCGACGCGCCGAAAACCGTTGATTTTGGGCAATCTTGCGAATGTTCTGGCTTAAGGCGTCATCGTCGACGTGGGTTGCCTCGCCGCATTCGTCACACACCAGAAACAGGCAATCGTGCTCGCAGCCGGGATGGGGATTGGCGAGATAGGCATTGGCGCTTTCGACCCGCATGGCGAGGTTGTTCGCAACGAAAACGTCGAGGATTCGGTAGATGCTATTGGGCGCAACGCGCTTGCCGCGCGCCGCCGAAAGCTCGTCTGCGATGTCATAGGCCGAAGCAGGTCGTTCATGCCGCGCGAGCTCAGCAAACACCGCCTCGCGCATACTTGTCCATTGTTCGCCCGAGCCGGTCAAAGTCTGCTTCGCCGCCCCTACCAGGTCTTCGCCCGAGAGCTCTGCATGTGCATGAGAATGATCTGCCATGGCCCGAATATAGGGGAGCCGGGCACGCTTGCCCAGCCTCGCAATTCAGCTATCGGCAGGTCTATGTGGCGTCGCGCAGAAACTGTGAGCGGTAATCCGCGGCAAACATGCTTTTGAGCGCTTTGACCTTGGGCGCATCCCACCGCACGATGTAGCCGTGGCGCGGGTTCTTGGCCATGAAGTCCTGATGATAATCTTCGGCCGGATAGAATGCCTTGTAGCCTTCGATCTTAGTCACAATCTCGTTTGACCAGACGCCAGAGCGCTCCATCTGCTTGAGATAGGCCGAAGCCACTGCGCGTTGTTCGTCGCTCATCGGGACCAGCGCGCTGCGGTAATGCGCCCCGACATCGGGACCCTGGCGGTTCTTGAGCGTCGGATCAGCCACGACCGAGAAGAAGATCCGCAGCAATTCGTCATAGCGAACCACCTTGGGATCATAGACGACGCGGACCGCTTCGGCGTGATTGGTCAGGCCCGTGATCACCTGCTTATAGGTCGCGGTACCCGAGCGACCGCCGTGATAACCGGAGACCGCAGCCTTGACGCCTTTGACATGGCTGAACACGCCCTCGACGCCCCAGAAACAGCCGCCAGCAAACACCGCGACCTTGAGACCGGACCCTTCCGTGGCAATCCGCTTGGCTACCGGTGCGTTGACCGGCTCCTCCAAGGCCAGCGCGGGAGAGCCGCACGAGTTAAGCGCCAGAGCCGCCAAGGGCAGCGCAAGAAATTTCGAAACACCCATCATTCTGCTCCAATCAGGAATTCGGGACTGGGTGTGACCCGCTCAACAGAATCGGGCATGGGAGCGGCCTGTGCGTCCCATTCATCGTTTGTCGCCAGCACGACCGCCAGCGCGCCCAGCATGAAACCGAGAACCACATTGCGATAAAGGTCTGGCGCAAACAATTGCATGATAAACTCGTCGCCTCTTCCGTTCGATCCGGGCCAAATGGCGCGCTGCGCCTTTCAGTCAGGTGAACCCAGTGTGTGTGAGACAATTCGTTACACACTGCGACTTAGTTACGCAGAGCGGAGCAAAAAGTTGCGTGGAGCGCGGTTGGAACGAATACTCAGTGCCGGAAATGGCGCATCCCGGTGAAGACCATCGCCAGGCCGGCCTCATTGGCTGCGGCGATCACTTCTTCATCGCGGATTGAACCGCCTGGCTGAATGACAGCGCTCGCCCCGGCTTCAGCAGCTGACAGCAGTCCATCCGCGAATGGGAAGAACGCGTCCGACGCCACCGCGCTACCGACAGTCTTAGGTTGGGCCCATTCAAAGGTCTCGGCCGCTTCGGCCGCCTTGGCCGCGGCAATCCTGGCGGAATCCCGGCGGTTCATCTGGCCCGCGCCAATGCCCGCGGTGGCGCCGTCCTTGGCATAGACAATCGCATTGGATTTGACGTGGCGCGCGACCGTCCAGGCGAACAGGCAATCCTTCAGCTCCTGCTCGGTTGGCTCACGTTCGGTCACGACCTTGAGATCTGACAGCTCGACTGCGCCGGAATCGCGCGACTGGATCAGCATTCCGCCAGCGATTGTCTTCATCGCAAAGCCGCCGCGGCGCGGATCGGGCAATGTCCCGCATTCGAGCAGGCGCAGATTCTTCTTCTTGGCAAAGATCGCGCGCGCCTCTTCGCTGACCGACGGCGCGATCACGACCTCGGTGAAGATCTCCGCGATCTGTGCCGCTGTCGCGCCATCAAGCTCTGTGTTCACAGCCACGATCCCGCCGAAGGCCGAAACGCTGTCGCATTGCAGCGCAGCTGTCCAGGCTTCGGAAAGCGAAGCCGACTGAGCAACCCCGCAGGGATTGGCGTGCTTGACTATCACCACGGCGGGGTCACCACCGGCAAATTCAGCGACCAGTTCCAAGGCGGCATCGGCATCGTTGAGATTATTGTAGCTGAGCGCCTTGCCCTGCAATTGCTGCGCTTGTGGTACGCCCGGCGCGCTGACCGCTTGCGGAACATAGATTGCCGCCTGTTGGTGCGGGTTCTCGCCATAGCGCAAAGTGTCCTCGCGCTTGAACGCCAGCGGCATGGTGTCAACAAATGGCGTTGCCTGCAACGCTTCGGCGCCGAGCGGATGGGTGAAGGCATCACCGAACGCGAACCAATTGGCGATCGCCGCGTCATAGGCAGCGGTTCGGGCATAGGCCTTGCCCGCCATGCGGATGCGGAATGCTTCGCTGGTCGCGCCGGAATTGGCCTCCAACTCGGTGGTGAAATCGGCATAGTCCGCCGGATCGGTCAGGATGGTCACAAAGCCGTGGTTCTTGGCGGCGGAACGAACCATGCTGGGGCCGCCGATATCGATATTCTCGATGATCTCGGTTCGTTTGGCGCCCTTGGCGACAGTCGCTTCGAACGGATAGAGATTGACCACCACCAGATCGATCGCGCCGATTGCGTGCTGCTCCATCGCCGCTGCGTGCTCGGGATTGTCGCGCAGTGCCAGCAGACCGCCATGGACCTTGGGGTGCAGCGTCTTGACCCGGCCGTCCATCATCTCCGGAAAGCCCGTTACATCGGCCACATCGAGCACGTCCAGGCCCGCTTCGCGTAGTGCTCGCGCAGTGCCACCAGTGCTGATCAGCTCAACCCCGCGCTCTGCCAGCGCCTGTCCCAGCTCAACCAAACCGCTCTTGTCGGACACTGACAGCAGCGCCCGCTTGATCCTCACGTTGCTCACGCTCGATTCACCCCATTTTTCTGAGCAGCCAGGAAAACTCTCCCCCGCCGCGTGATGTCATACCTTCTATCACCAATTGCTCGGTCGGATGCGGACGACCTTCGCCATCGATCCAAAGACTGTCCTCACGGAGCAGTTGAGCGTCCTGCGTATCGCTGCGCAGCCGGAATTGCCAATGCCGTCCGTCGGGCAGCAGCAGGCTCGCCCCGCGACCATCTTCACTGAAATGCGATTCAACCGCGCGACCGAGGTGAAAGCGGATCGCAAATCCGATTTTGCCGCGCTTACCCTTACGCGAAACTGGCAGCAAAATATCCTGCCCGATCAATTCCGATCCATCCGCCCGCAATATGAGCGTGCGCTGATGGGTCAGCCCGAACCGCGCTGCATAGCCATCATGGCTGGCTTCAACGCGCGTGGCATCCTGGCCGCCTTTGCCAAGCTGACGGCGCTCGACTTCAACCAGCTCAGCGCCGCGCCCAAGTTTGCCATGCAGAAGGACCGCGGTTGAATTGGCATTGTCGAGAACCAGGGTTGAATGCGCCGCCGTGGCGCGCAAGCCCTGACCAATCCGTGCCGGGACTTGCCCGCCAGCCGCAATGGCTCCCCCGCAATTGACCACCACCCGGCTCGGCCCATCTGACAGTTCGAAAGCAAGGGTCGAGGCCGCGCCGCAACGGGCATGGCGCGCGCGCGGAGGGGGAGCGGCGTCAAATTGGACCACCGTCTTACCGCCGCGCAGCCTTTGGAAGCCCCAGGTCTGCACCTGCTTGAGCGGGCGCGCCCTGACACCAGATGCGTCGAGCAGAGCGCTCAAACGATCGGGGCCGATCGCGCCGTTTCCCTGCCAACTACCCAAAGCACCGTCGCCGTGCCGCAGGGTCAGCAAAGGCGGTACCAGGAGCTCACGCATGATCAGGATTGCCTCAGGCGGCGTGAGTTCGACCGCCTCGTAACAGGCGATCAGATCGATCAGCATGGCCAGGCTGTCCATCTGTGCTGAGGGGCAACGCGACAGAACTCCCCCGTCTTCCGCCACCAATTCACCAAGAGCCCGGATCAGTCCCGCTTCGCCGAACAAACGGCGCGGCCGCCCCTCCGGCAAGAGCAGGCCTGCCGCGGTGATCCCACACCACCCAGCCACCTCGCCCAGGCGGTCCTGCGCATGAGTGACATTGCGATCCAGCCAACGCGCCGTCTCTTCCAACTGGGCCAGCAATCTGCCTTTGAGTTGACGATCGAGATGATCGATCATGAGCGGTGCATGGACCAACCAGTTAAGCAGTCGTAGTCCTGTGAACTCGACCTTCCAGGCCGAACCCTTGCCCGGACGATAATTGGCGTCGAGCCACAGGGTGGCAATCCGCTGCGCGGTCGGCACGCAGTCATTGCGTGGCGCGCTCGAACCGAGATCGCGCAGCCAGCTAAAGCTTTGCAGGACCCGCTCGACCCCAAGGCTGTGGCGCGCCGCCGGATCGAATTCGAGCTGCGCGATTGGTAGTTTGACCCCGTTGATAACAAAGTGCCCCGCACGCAAGGCTGTGCCAGCCATTCGGTCCCCAACCAAAGGTGAGGCCACAGTGCCCAGCAGCCGGGTCTTGGGCGCCTTGCGGAACGGCGAGGACAGAACATGCGCGGGCACACCGATCCGGTAAGCAATCCGAATCAGCGCTTCGCCCGGCTTGGCTCGCGGTGCGATGATGTCGCTTAGCGCCAGTGCGCGGTCGCTTGGAAGAGGCCTGTCCTCAGCCACTTCCGCCTCTGCAGTCGTCGACACTCGCACCGCTGTCGGCTCATGCCCGGCCTCGTTCAAGGGAAGCGCCGGGCTATCCTCAAGCAATGAGGGCTGTTCGCCGTCACCAGTGAGTGCTGACTGATCTTGCGCCTTGTCGTACAGGGCGTCCATCATTCAGCCCCCTTCAGCGCGGCGATGTTGGCGGCGTAATGATCCGGTCCGCCTTTGAAGGTTGCCGAGCCAGCCACCAGCACATCCGCACCGGCTTCGACGCACAGCTTGGCTGTCTCAGGATTGACCCCGCCATCCACCTCAAGGTGGATCTTGCGATCAGTCGCGTCGATCATCGCGCGGATCCGCGCAATCTTGTCGAGCTGTGAATGGATAAAGCTCTGCTGACCAAATCCGGGATTGACGCTCATCACCAGGATCAGGTCAACAAGGTCGATCAGATTGTCGAGCACATCGACAGGGGTGCCGGGATTGAGCACCACGCCGACTTGCTTGCCGAGCGCCTTGATCGTTTGAAGGGTGCGGTGGACATGCGGTCCCGCCTCGGGATGCACCGTGATGATATCGGCGCCAGCGTCAGCGAAAGCCTCAAGATAGGGGTCCACCGGCGCGATCATCAAATGAACATCGAACACTTTGTCGGTGTAGGGTCGCAAGGCCTTAACAACTGCCGGCCCGATCGTGATATTGGGGACATAGTGTCCGTCCATCACATCGACGTGGATCCAATCAGCTCCAGCGGCGTCGATCGCACGGATTTCTTCGCCCAGACGCGCAAAATCTGCTGACAGGATGGAGGGGGAGATCAGCGGTGTGGCCATAATGGGTCCGTTGCCTTGGTTTGTCCCGGAGTAGGAGTCACGGATTCGCGCCACAAGCAGGCCGCGCGCGCTTTTCCACGACCCATCGATCGTCGAGAGCGAGCTTTTTTGGTGAAATCTGCGGATCGCGCGTTAGTCTGCCGCCATGTTGAAGTCAGATTTGATCGATTCCGCCCGCGCCTTGGCGCCCGACATCATTTCGCTCCGGCGTGCCATTCACGCAGAGCCCGAACTGGGATTGCAGACCCCGCTGACCATGCAAAAGGTCCGGGAGGCGCTGGTCGACCTGCCGCTCGAATGGAAAGAGGGTCCGTCAACGACCGGCGCTATCGCCACGCTCAAGGGACCCGAGAACGGTCGGCGCGTGCTGCTGCGCGGCGACATGGATGCGCTACCGATGGATGAGAAGACCGATCTTGAATTCGCTTCGACCATCCCGGGCCGGATGCACGCCTGCGGGCACGACACCCACACCGCGATGCTGGCAGGGGCCGCACGAATCCTGACCGAGCGGCGCGACGAACTGCCCGGGACGGTCCAATTCATGTTTCAGCCGGGAGAAGAGGGCTATCACGGCGCGCGCTTCATGCTCGACGACGGGTTGATCGATCCGCTGCCTGATGCCGCCTTCGCGCTTCACATCATGCCCAATGCCGCGCATGGCGTGTTTGCCGGCCGGTCAGGGGCGCTGCTGTCCGCCGCCGATCAATTCACCATCACCGTCAAGGGCCAGGGCGGACACGCTTCGATGCCGCATGATTGCGCCGATCCGATCCCCGCCGCGGCGGCGATTGTGTCCGCAATCCAGACCATGGTCACGCGCCGCTTCAAGGCGACGTCTGCTGTGGTCGTCACCGTGACCCAGATCCATGCCGGCACCGCCCACAATGTCATCCCCGATGATGTGATGCTGGGCGGCACGATCCGCACGCTGACCGCTGAGCATAGGGACAAGGTCCATGCGCTTATCGTCCAGACTGTGACCGACACCGCGAAAGCGCATGGGATCGAGGCCGAGTGCGAGATCGAGCACGGCTTTCCGGTCACTCTCTGCGATGCCCGCGCCGTCGCGCTTGGCCAGAAGGTCGCCGTCGACCTAGGCGGCGAGGAGGCCTGGCGCGATCTGTCCGATCCGCTGATGGGAGCCGAGGATTTCTCCTACGTCCTCGAGAAGGTGCCGGGCGCGATGTTCTTCCTCGGCGTAGCGCCCGATGGAGAGGATTGGACGCAATGCTGCGCGGTCCACTCTCCGCGGATGCATGTCGATGAGAATGCGCTCCCCACGGGTGCGGCCATGCTGGCCGGATGCGCGGTAGAATTCCTCGAAAACGGCTTCGCTTGAAGCAATTACAGACAGGGTTCCCATGACCGAAAAGAGCTTCGACATTATCGTCTATGGAGCGACCAGCTTCGTTGGCCAGATCATCACGCGTTACATGCATGAGCAATTCGCCGATGGATCGATCCAATGGGCGATCGCCGGACGTTCGCAAAGCAAATTGCAGCAGGTCAGCGATGAGGTTGGGCTGAACGGGATTGAGATGATCGTGGCCGATGCCTCCGACAAGGCCGCGCTGGCCAATCTCTGCGCGCGCACCACGGTCGTCATGTCGACGGTCGGGCCCTATGCGCTTTATGGTGACACTTTGGTGGAGGCCTGTGTCGAGAGCGGCACGCGTTATTGCGACCTCACTGGCGAGCCGCAGTGGATCCGCAAGATGCAAGCCCGCCACGAGGAGGCAGCCAAGGCCAGCGGCGCGCGGATCGTGCATTGTTGCGGCTTCGACTCGATCCCGTCCGATCTCGGCGTCCATTTCCTCCAGAGCCATTCGCAAGCCAAGTTCGGTCAGACCTGTGACCGGATCGACATGCGGGTACTCAAGATGAAAGGCGGGGCATCAGGCGGCACCATCGCCAGCATGATCAATATGGTCAAAGAGGCATCAGCCAATCCCCAACTGCGGCGCGAGCTCAAGGACCCCTATAGCCTGTGCCCGCCCGATCACGGCTTCACCGCGCGTCAGCGCAATGTTTCGATGGAATATGATGAGAATTATGGGGGCTGGATCGCACCGTTTGTGATGGCTGCGATCAACACCCGGGTGGTGCATCGCTCCAACGCGCTCAGCGACCAGAACTATGGCGCCGGGTTTCTCTACGAAGAGGCGATGGCCACGGGCGATGGCCAGCGCGGCAAACGCGCCGCGCGAATGGTCTCGCTCGGGATGGGCGCGCTGATGGTCGGGATGGCGCTGCCGCCCGTCCGCTGGCTATTGGAGAAGACCGTCCTGCCCAAACCCGGCGAAGGGCCGAGCCCCAAGGAGCAGCTTGAAGGCAGTTTTGACCTCCTGTTTCTTGGCACAACCGGCAGAGGCGACACTTTGAGCTGCCGCGTCACCGGCGATCGCGATCCGGGATACGGCTCGACCGCCAAGATGCTCTCGCAAGCCGCCGCTTGCCTCGCCAAGGACATTGACGAGGATGTGTCGGGCGGGTTCTGGACCCCCGCGACGCTGATGGGTGACAAGCTGATCGAGCGCCTGCGGGCCGATGCCGGGCTGACGTTCGAATTGCAGAATGATTGAGTTTGGGCACTGCCGGTTAGCTTGTCGCAAGACTCAATCGCGAGGACAGTCACCTCACATCCATAGAGTACGGTCCTCGTTATGCCTCAAGAATTGTTTAGGTGTCATCGGTACGCTTTCGTAATAGGATTTCGAGCATAGCGGGACTTTCTTTTTGGACGCAATTTTTGAACTCAAGCAGCAAATGCTGTTCCTGGAACGGGCCCATGCGTCAGCCCGGATGGGCCATTTTGTGCTCGACCCGAAGCGTCAAACGATCGAATTCTCATCCTGGGTTCGCAAAAATATCGGCCTCAACGACATGCCGATCCCGATCGACCGCTTGCCTGAGATCATTCCGGAGCGTGAGCGCGAGCAGTTTGTGGCAACTGTCACAGAGATCATTGAGCGCGAAGAGGAGTTTGCGTTTGAGACCATTGTCATCACCGCCAAGGGTGTCGAACGCACACAACGCGTCAGCGGTATTCCTGCATTTGAGAACCAGCAAGAGAGAGAAGGCCTGATCGGTTTCTACGGCATTCTACAGGAGATCACGTCTGAAAAGGAAGCTCAACGTGAGCTGGTAGCAGCCCGCGACAAAGCCCAGGCCGAGCTCGAAGCACGGACCAACATTCTGGCGGCGGTATCGCATGAGATACGCACCCCATTGGGAGGAATTCTGGGCATTATTGACCAGCTGAAGCGTGAACGGTCAGCGACCGAGCAAAAGCGCGGGCTGTCCTTAATGGAAGACTCATGTCAGGTCTTGCTCGATACGCTTGACGCGATCCTGCAGCAGGCTCGGCTCGGTCATGAGCCCGGCAGCCGCAAGCTCAAGCGCTTCCGTCCCAGCGCTGTTGCGCAGCGTGTGGCCGAACTGTTCCGCCCCTTGGCCAGGCGCAAGGCAATTCAGATAGACGTCAATGCCACCTCTGATGCTGAGGCAATCGGCGATCCGGGCAGGATTCAGCAGGTCCTGGCCAACTTTGTTTCCAACTCAGTGAAATTCACCCAGGCTGGGGCTGTGACGATCTATGTCCAGCAGCCAGAAGCCCCCGACAAGACTTGGACCTTCGTTGTATCTGACACTGGTTCCGGGATGGACGCCTACCGCATTGAGCGGATCTTTGAGCCCTTTGATACATCGGGCAAGGATTCACTCGGCAAAGCGGTCGGAGCCGGATTGGGACTTTCGATCACGCGAGACCTGGTTGATTCCATGGGGGGACGGATCGAGGTCGAAAGTGAAGTTGGCCAAGGCAGCTCATTCACCATGCTTCTGCCGCTAGAGAATGTCGATGAGCAAGAAGAGCACAGGCCGATTGAGGGCACTAACGGGACAATCTGTTTTGCCCTTGAGAAAGCCACTGAGCAAATCCAGGTGGAGGCAATCGCCAGCCAGTTCGGGTGGACTACAATCAACGTTGAGACCGCCGACGTTGGCAAGGACGAGATCGGAAGAAACCTGATTGTAGTCGCCAGCGCAGAGAGCCTCGAAAAGGTCCCCGAGCCATTGCTTGGGAGTTCTGTCCAAATCCTTGTCTTGGGCGACGTCGAAGTCGAGAATCTTGGATTTTGCCAGAAGGCGCTCGTATTGCCCGCAAGCAATTTGGCCCGCGCGCTTACCGCGCTCCTTCAGAGGACGCTCGATGACGCCGCTTGAAGACCTACCGTTCGAAGAACAGGTCCGGATCCTGAAGCTCCGCTTGGAGCGTGCTCAGCGTGCGTTGCAGGAGTCCGAAACCGCGCTTGAAGGGCGGATGAAGGAACTCGATCGCGCTAATCGTGATTTAAGCCGCCGCGAAAGTGAGTTGGCTGAGAAGCTCGATGTCGAAAGCCGCAAGCTGCTTGCGGCACAATCAACCGCACAGATGGCCACAATCTACGGCGAAAAGGGCAAGCAGTTCACTGCATCGGAAGGGTCAGGATTCTTGCTTGGGCTGCCAGACGGCGAAGAAGGGTCTTTGGATAAGTTGGTTGCAGCGATCCACCCGCTAGACCGGGATCGGATCATGCGCAATGGCATTGAGTTCTTCACCACACTCACAGCTGGAGTCGATCACCGGTTCGAACACCGCATTATCCGTTATGACACCGGTGCAACGCATTGGCTAAGCTGGGTTATTCGGCGCGATCCGGCTGAGTCCGACCGCACCTCTGCCGTCTATGGGACCGTTCGCGACATCACTGCAAGTCGCGCGAACGAGCGTGCCGTCAAGGCACTGCAATTGCGGGCGGAACGGCGGGTTGCAGAGCTTGATCAGCTCAGCGAACGATTGGCTGCCGAGCAAGCAAAGACTGCCCAAGCGCTGGATACAAGAACAGCGTTTTTGAGTGAAATGGCGCATGCGATCCGGACACCGCTCAACTCGCTTAACGGCGGCCTCGAGCTGCTTGCAGATCAAGTGCAGGCCGGCTCCAAAGACTTTGAAGTGGTCCGCGATGCGGCAGACCAATTGGTCGATATCGCTGCTAAGCTGATCGAGCAGGCCGATACTGATGAACCCTTGGAGCCGCTGATCTCGCCAGAAAAAGCCTATGCTCTGAGAAGCGGTGCCGAACAAACTGAGGCAACACCCAAAGTCCTTGTTGCGGAAGACACTGAAAGCAATCGCTACGTTATCGAGCGAATGCTCGACGCCATCGGCTGCGAGATAACCCTAGTCTCCAATGGGGTCGAAGCGATCGAAGCCGTCCGCGGCGCTTCGTTCGATGTCATTTTGATGGATGTGATGATGCCGATCATGGACGGAGAGCAGGCCACCCAGGCCATCCGCGCCATGGCAGGTTCTGCGTCCCGCACACCGATTATTGGCGTCACAGCGCACAGTTTGCAGGCAGAACGCGAGCGCCTGTTATCGGCGGGAATGACTGCGTGTCTGGCCAAACCAGTCAGGCGCGACGATTTGGAGACCGCGATCCGGACAGCAATGATTGGCCGGGAAGCCGTCCAACCCCTTAGCGCCAGGTTTGACCACGAGTTGTTCCAGCGTGCCTTCTTTGATTTGCCAGAGGCGTATCGTGATCGAATGCGAGAGGCGGCGAAAAAGGATATCAGTGACTACAGTCAGGAGGTCCTTAGGGCGGCCAAGTCAGATGAACCTGAGGCGCTCTCCCGTGCGGCGCACAGTCTCAAAGGCGTGGCGCTCAATGTCGGAGCGATCGGCATCGTCGAAGAACTCAGTCGCTATCGCGAAACGCTGATGAGTGACCCCGGCTTTTCAAGCGCTGGTCTGCGCAAAGAGATCGCCGCAAGCCTGCTCGCTTTCGACGATCTCTACGGCGCATTGGTGAGCAAGGCCTAATAGGCGCCCCGCCCACTGAGTACCGCGCCAGGAGTGCACAGCAACAGTTTCAGATCGACCCAGAGATTGGTCCGCTTGAGATAGGCTCGGTCCATGATCGCCTGGCGTTCGAACGGGATCTCGGCTCGCCCGCGGACTTGCCAGGTGCAGGTGATCCCTGGCTTGCCCGCCAGCCGACCCCAATGACTGCCTTGATAGGTCGAGACCTCGCTCGGCAGAGCTGGACGCGGACCGACCAGTGACATGCTTCCGCCCAGCACATTGAACAATTGTGGCAATTCGTCGATCGAGAACCGGCGAATGAAACGACCAGTGCGGGTGATCCGCGGATCGTTACGCATCTTGAAGCATGTGCCGTCACGCTCCGACTGCGACAGAAGCGCGGCGCGCCGTGCTTCAGCGTCCGTGTACATCGACCGGAACTTGATCATGCTGAATGGGGTTCCATCGCTCCCAATACGGGTTTGGCGAAACAGCACCGGGCCCTTGTCTTCCAGGCGGATCGATAGCGCCGTCGCTAGGAGAATTGGCAGCAATGCGAGTATGGCCAGACCAGCGATAGTCACATCCATTGCACGTTTGCCGATTTCATTGAGGCGAGCCATGACGCCTGACTCTTGGGCTCCTGCCATGATTGATCGCGCAAGGAACGCTGCATTTCCCCAGAGGTAGCGCTTCGCCATTCGACGTGGTTCCATCGCCAACCGCCAGATCCACTCACTCCTACAAGCGCGAACCAACCTGGGCGCGCGAGGAATCCGCCCCGAGTAATAGTCGAAAAGGCCACCAACGCCCATGACGACGGGTGCGTCGAGACGATGGCGGTTGCGGGCGATCCATTGTTCTTGCAGCGGGACGCCAAATCCGACCAGTACAATGCCCGCAAAGGAGCGGTTGATCCGCTCGATCAAGGCATTTTCATGATCCTTAGTGAAATAGCCTGAATGGGTGCCGGCTATCCGTAGCGCCGGGTAATTGCCCGATGCCCAATCTGCGGCCGCATCTGCAACACCGGGCAATCCTCCGAGCAGGAAGAGCCCTGTGCCCTCTTCTTGGGCTTCGCGGCACAGTTCTGGAAAGAGGTCGGTCCCGTTGAGGTTCTCGCCGAGCTTTTCGCCGCAAAGCTTGGCGGCCATCTCCATGCCAACCCCGTCAGGCAGCAACAGGTCGCTCGACTGCAGCGTGGAGCGATACTCTGGATCGTCGTGTTGCTGATTGATGCAATGGGCGTTGACGAAATTGATGCTCGTGGGTTTGCGCGCGCCCACCCGAGCCAGAATATGGCGAGCCATGGCGCGACGCTCGCCGCAGACGAGGGGCAGATCGAACAAATTGGCTTTCGGCCACTTGCGCGCGGCTTCAACGCGGTCTGACAATGCGGCTCCGGGGATGAAGCGAAATTCTCGAGTGGGGGTGTACTTCATCGAACAAGCTCCTTGATTGGTCTCGTCCGACACATCGCAATCGCTGTGCCAAAACCATAAGTGACTGATTTCTATTAATTAAATAGCTATTCTTTCCCTGGACATGCGCAGCAAGTGCGATCTTTCGCAATTTGGGGGACTGTATTTTCGCAGATTGAGAACCCAGCTGGGCCAATTGCGAAATAGAGCTCGCATTAACTCTCGGATTCCCAGAAATCCGCCGTTTCTATGATTGGCATGGATGTTGAAACTCGCTTTCCGAACCAATTGCGAGGAACCAATGTCCGCTGCATTGCGCATCTTATTGACACCCGATCGCTGGCCGACATTTGCACGCGGCATGCTGGCCTATGGCTCGGCCGAAGCGGTCACGCGTGTCGTGCGGCTGGGTGCTATCCTTATTGTTGCGCGCCAGACCTCGCCCGAGATGCTCGGCACAGCTGCTCTTGCTCTCAGCTTGTTTGAATTGATCCGGGTTATGACACAGGTCGGGATCGGCCAACGCATAATCACCGCCAATGCCGAAGAACTGAATTCGATTTGCAAGGCGGCGTTGCGGCTCTTCTGGATCGTCTGCGCCACCGTCACGGCTATTCAGATAGCTGTCGCGGGGCTGGCCTGGCTAGCCTTCGACTTGCGCGAGGCTGGCACCATGCTCGCACTTCTTTCGCTGGTCTATCTGTTCATGCCTGCGGGCTTGGTGCAAATCTTCCTTGCGATGCGTGCGCAGCGGATGGGGGCCACCGCCCGTGTCGCAGCGTCGCAGAACATCGCAGATTGTCTTCTGACCATTGCACTGGTGCTGGTTTGGCCAAGCGCCTGGGCGATAGTCCTGCCCAAGCTGCTAACCGCTCCGCTCTGGTTAGTGCTGGCACGGCAAACCTTCTCATGGAAGCCGGACCCGTCAGTCCATCCAGCGCCAGCAAAGGCATTCACAAGTTTTGGCCTTGCGATTCTCGGATCCGAGATGCTCGCCGCGGCGCGCTTACACGGCGATAAACTGCTGGTTGGAGCATTGCTCGGCACAGAAGCGCTCGGGCTCTATTACTTCGCGTTCAACGCCGGACTTGGCATCACCCAATCGCTCGTCGCAGCCTGTAATCTGGTTCTGTTTCCGCACCTTGTGAAGGCAGGCGAGCACCGGCTTTCGTCAGAGTTCAAGCGAGCGAGCGTGATGGGAATGGCGGTCGTCATACCCCTGGTCGCAGCGCAGGCGCTGCTTGCTCCCTTCTACGTGCCGATCCTCTTCGGCACGACCTGGATCCCGGCAATCCCCTTTCTGTCATTGCTGGCTTGCGCCGCGATCCCGCTGTTTGTCGGGGCATTGTTGGGCGCCCGCTATCGGGCTGAGAACCGTCCCATTGCCGAGACCGGCCTGATGGCCATGGCGACCTTGGCCGCCTCCATCGGCCTGACGCTTGGAGCCCAAGAGAGTCTCTCCGCAGCCTGCCTCGGCTTTGGCTTGGGCCTTGCCATCATCCTGCTGCCCGCTGCCGCAACAGCTTTCCTGGCACCTCAAACCACCCGCTCCCCCAACCCTCAAGGAGGCCTTCAATGACCGCTCTGCAATTCTCTGTCGTGATCCCCGCTTACAATGCCGAGGCAACATTGCGCTCGACTGTTGCGAGCGTTCTGGCGCAGAGCGATCAGGACTTCGAAATCGTGATTGTCGATGATGGTTCGAGCGATAGTACCCTCAAGGTCATGCTCGATCTGGCGGCGATGGATTGGCGCATCCGGATCGTTTCCAAGCCCAATGCCGGGGTTTCAGCCACCCGCAATTTCGGAGCCAATCTTGCCAAGGGCGAATGGCTGGCTTTCCTCGATGCCGACGACCAATGGCATCCCGAAAAGCTTGCCCGTCATCGCGCCTTCCACAATGTAGACCCGCTGTTGGTCGCAAGCTTTGCGAAGGTCGAGTTCGCGCCAGACCGCAATGGCGAACTCTCGCAAGGTCGGAGCTATTCCAATGTACCCGCTGACTATCTCGATAGCAGCGATGTGCTGGTCGAGAATGCTGTCTGCACGACTTCCAATCTGGTCGTAGAGCGCGCGGCCTTTCTTGAACTCGGCGGTTTCGACGAGACCATGCGCTACGCCGAGGATCAAGAGCTGCTGGCAAGGCTTATAGGTGATGGCGGCTTGGTCCGTGGCATCGACCAATCATTGGTCCGCTACCGGATGAGTGAAGACGGTCTGTCGTGCGACTTCGAAGCGATGCTGAGCAATTGGCGCGGCTTTGCGGCCCGCTGGATCGACGGTCGAGACCTAGCGCAAGCCGAAGCGACCTATTGCCGTTATCTGACCCGCCGCGCCCTCCGCGCTGGAGCGACGATCGACGTTGCATGGTCGTTCGCTCGCCGTGGCCTCGATGCCGACCGCCAAACCTTCATGGCAGGTGGCGCTCGCAGCCTTCTGACACTTGGCGGCCTTGTTGCCGGTGGAGCCATGCCAGCTTCGCTACGCCGGGCGGTGTTTGCCTAATCCATTCTTCCCAGGAGACTCACCATGTCCAATCCAACAATCTCTGTCGTTATGCCAATCTACAATGTCGAAGATTTTGTCGGCCAAGCCGTTCAGTCCGTGCTCGACCAAAGCTTTACGGACTTCGAGCTCATCTGTGTGGACGATGGTGGCAATGATGGTTCCATGGATATCGTGAGGGGCTTCAGCGATCCGCGCATTAGGATCGTCAGCCAGCCCAACCGCGGCCTGGCCGGAGCGCGCAACACCGGAATCGCAGAAGCTCGCGGCGAATTTGTTGGACTGCTCGACAGCGACGACATCTGGCATGCCGAAAAGCTGACGCTTCATTACATCCACTTGATGGCCAATCCCGATGTCGGGGTAAGCTATGCCGGCTCACGGATGATCGACTGCGATGGTCAGGTCTTGAGCGTGGCCATGCGCCCAAAGATTGGCCGGGTAACGGCGCGCGATATCATCTGCCGCAACCCGGTAGGCAATGGCAGCGCTCCGGTTCTGCGCCGGTCCGCTCTCGACCTTGCTGCCTTCGAACATCCGGAAGATTCCGGCCGCCCGTGCTGGTTCGATGAAGACTTCCGCCAGACAGAAGACGTCGAACTCTGGATTCGTTTGGCGGTCAAACACGATGTCGTCTTTGCAGGAATTGAGAGCCTGCTAACCGATTATCGGATCATCCCCGGAGCGTTGTCGGCGAATGTCGTGAAGCAATATCTCAGCTGGACCAAAATGCTGCGCAAGTTGTGCAGCTACGCTCCAGAATTTGTAGAAGAGCATGGCGAGACCGCGCGCGCATATCAGCTGCGCTACCTAACTCGCCGCTCGATCCAGCTTGGCAATTTCGAGCTGGCTCGAGACCTGATGACCAAAGCGATCGGACTACAACCGCGCATCCTCACCGAAGAGGCGCGCAAGTCTTTGGTCACCGTAGGAGCCATTGCTGTCGGGAAGACATTGGGCCGTGAGCGCTTCTCTGCACTAACGCGCACCTATTTGAGGAATGCCACATGATCCGGGTCATCCATTTGCTCGATGACTTCGGAATGGGAGGAGTGACCCGAGCGCTTACCCTGTTCGATGAGCCAGCCCTGGCCCGCATTGCAAACTCAACGGTCATGCCGATCAGTCCCGATGCTCGGATCGCACCCAAGATCGAGGCTGACCTGATTATCGATCATATGGCCTTGTCTTGGAAACGCTTGGCATTCCTTAGCAGCCTTAGGGCGCGCAATCCTGGACTGCGAATCGTGCATATTGAGCACAGCTACACACGCAATTTCGAATCTTCGAATGTCCGGGCAAAGACTCGCTTTCGGATGATGCTCAAGGTCGCTGCGTCGATCCTCGACACGATCATCTGCGTTTCAAGCGCCCAGCGTGATTGGCTCGTCAAGATCGTCGGGATCTGCGACACCAAGTTGACGGTGATCTACCCCTGGACCGATCAGAAGGATCTGCTGTCCATTCCACCGCTCCGGCAGGAATGTTGGCAACCCATCAAACTGCTGGCTTATGGTCGCTACGCACCGGTGAAGAACTTCGCCGAACTGATCACCGCCATGCGCTATTTGCCCGTTGATCTGGCCGAGCTCACAGTATTCGGAGACGGCCCAGAGTTGAGATTGCTTCAAGCGCTCGCAGCAGATTTACCGAATGTCCGCGTGCTTGGCCCCAGCAATGCACCAGGTGATTATCTCGCCCAATGCGACGCCGTGGTGATACCTTCGCAATACGAGGCATTCGGTTTGGTCGCGACCGAGGCCCGTATGGCCGGGCGGGCCATTCTTGTTGCCAATGTCGATGGCTTGCCGGAGCAAGCCGGCCATGGCGGCATGATCGCCCCGATGAGAACGGCGCCCGAGATCGCAGACGCCATCCGTAAGTTCTCGCAATGTGACCTTGCCACTATGGGTGCCGCCGGTCGGCGCGGCGTGCACAGTCAATCCGCCGAGATTCTCCTCCGCTGGTGCAAACTGATCCAAGGCGAGCAACCGGATCAAGACACAATCAATCCCGGACTGATGGGAGAGCAGGCAGAGGGAGTTATCGTCTAGGCCAACCTTTGCGCTACGCTTGGCGATCCCCTGACCGTCGGTCCGCAACTGCCCCCGCGGATCGGCGGTCTTCTTTTTGCCAGCCGTGAGGGTGGGACCTCGTCGTCGATGAACGCCGTGAGTTGGGCCCGATGGCTTTTACTTTCTGGAGACCGTGCCGGCAGGCCGGAGGCCAATGCCGATCGCAATCAGAGCCGGCCAGTAGAGGTAGGCCAATATCTCCAGGTTCTCTCCAAAGGAGTAGAGCGCCAAGATGAGAATGAGCCCCAGGCCAACGCGAGCGATGGGCTGAAATTGCGACCGGATCATCAAGACGATGAAGGTCGCAAGGAGCGGGATGGTTAGGGCAATCGCCCCAAGCAGACCTTTTACAAACAGCAGTCCATACCAGCTGTGGTGACTGCCAATTGGCATGTATTCGACCAGATGCGGCCCGTTTTCGACCGCACCATGGCCGAACCAGAAGGCCTCGGTCTCCCAGCGGTGGATTGCGATACGCCCCAGGATAGCGCGCACTCGGCTGGAATCGGCTCGAGCTGCGGAGAACTCAGCCATAGCGCTGTCGATTAGCTCCAACAGCATCGGGCCGAATATGCCCAATGCAAAGATCGCTGGAGCAGCCAAGAGCCAAAGGTGGAAACGACTGATACGGCTCGCGCCCCAGACAAAGGGCACAACGACCGGCAACGCCACCAAGGCCAGGCGAGATTGCGAGAATAGCGCGAGCGCAAGACCGCCAATGATCCCGATCGCCTTCCACTTCCGGTCTTTTTCAAAAGAGGCGAGCCAAACGTAGATGACGCCCATCATGCCCACTGCGGGGGACCAGGGTGCGAAGAACTGCCAGCGCGTGCGGCCTGAGCCAGGCTCTATCGTATAGAGTTGGGCAGTGAAATATTCGGCACCAGCCCCTCCCAAGATCTTGAGCGGCGAGGTCCAGAGTTTCTCTGGAAGGCCTATCGTCGGAGCGAAGAGGAAGACCGGCAACACAATCAGCGTCTGCAGCCCAAAGCGGCAGACCGAACGATAGAGCACCTCCGGTCGGATCGACAGTACGGCTCCGGCCAGCGCAAACAGCGCGATCAACGCCCAGCCCTTTGCCCAGCCCACGCTCGACTTGATTGTTTTTGCGAGTCCCAAGTCAAAATTGATATGCCCGACCCAAAGGATGATCAGCATGGCGCCCATCGCGATCAGCCAGATCCAGATCGTCACCGGCACGTCGCCGACCTTGATCCGGCCGAGATACAGCGCGCCGACGGCCATCGCGGCCAATATCCAGCCCAACGCGGGGCCGGCGATGTAGAGCCCACCGACCAGCCACAGCAGCCAGGTCCACTCGATCGTGGTCGAGACTAAGCGCTCGGCAATAGTCTGCGGATGATCGGCTGACGCAGCCATAGCAGCATAAATCCAATGACAATGAAGAGGGTCGCCCCCAATGCGCCTGCAATCACGAGCAGAGGCGATGGCGCGGATTTGCTTCTAGGAAGCGATGGCGCCTCGAGTGTTTGCACCAAGGGATAGGATGCAAATGGGTCAGACTTGTTGGTGTCGAGCCGAGCCAGCGCCGAGCTGAAGACCGCCTCAGCCACTCGCAGATCGCGCAGCAGGTCGGCAAGCTTGGCTGCCTGAGCAACCTGCTCGTCTGTGTCAGCTGTTTGCTCGTCAATCTGCCGCCGCAGCTCCGCAAGGGCAGCACCGTGCCCGGTATGATCGCTATCGCGCTCCGACAGGCTGGCAAACAGGCTTTCCCTGGTGTTCGAGACGGCAAGATCGGCCAAAGCGACAACTCTTTCGCCGGTCAGACCGGTTAGCGCACTTCCACGTCGGGCCAAGTCGGCTCTGAGCGCGGCTTTTTCGGCGGCCAGCTCCTCGATCATCGAATGCGCATCACCCAGAGTGCCGGAACGCTCGCTGTGTTCGCCGGAGGCGGCAGCATAGCGTTTGAGCAATTCCTGAAATTCCGGATCAGCCTTGAGTTGCATGGCGCGACGCGCTTGCGGCAGGCTGATCTTGAGCGTGGATGACAGGCGCGCGGCGGCGGCGCCGGTCTCGGCCAAGCGAGCCCTACGATCACGCTCATTGGCCTTGAGTTGATCAAGCGCGGTGATCCGGCCAGCGAATTGGTCGAGCGAGACCAGCCCGGTCGTGCCCTGGAAATCAAGCAGGGCTTGCTGAGCCTCGTCCACCTTCTGCTCAAGCTCACCGATCCGCCTCGTGTCAGCCTTCTCGCGGGTGCGCGCTTCGTCTTCGCGCAGATTGTCCAGCGCGGTGTTGAACGCCTGCTGGAGCGCGGTCATGCGGGTCTGAGCCTGTTCAGGCGTACGCGCGGGCAAGCGCAGCTCGATTAAATTGGTCTGATCGACCAGCTTGATGGCCGGCTGCGGGAATTCGCTTTCTTTGTCTCCTGCAAGGCGCGCTGCATCACGCAGAACGAGGTCCGACATCAGCAAGGTCTTGTAGTTCTCTGTCGGGCTCAGGCTCGTCGATGAGAAGGCCGAGGAAGTGTTTGTCGAGGCTTGACCGATAGACTCCAGGTTCATGCTGGCTCCAACCCCGCTTCCCGGCAAGATCAAGGTCATCCGACTGTCGAAGCGGTCAGGGGCAAACGCAAGATAGGCGAAGGCGAGAGCCCAGATCAGAACCAGCGGCAGCGACAGAGCCACCAAATAGCGCCGATAGCGACCGACAGGCGATAGCCCGTCACGGACGAACGCCCACATCCGCACGAGCCGGCGCTGCTCAATTGGCCGGGCCTTGCCGAAGGTCCGCCCAGCAAAGGGATGCGCTTGGTTCACAGAACTTTGTCCAGCAGGATCGCTGGCGTGGCTGTGTTGATTGAATCGCCAATCAGGCCGAGTGCTTCGCGGAAGTTGGTCCAGCGACTGTCGTAACAAGCGATCGCATCACCCGGCATGAGATAGGGGTTGAGCGCGTCGCGATTGGCATGGCGCACAAGCTTCTCGATATCGCGCTCAATCACGACAATCTGACCATTCATGCGATTGCGCGAGATCAGGATCGCCCGGCGGTCGGACTGCATGTAGCTTCCGCCGACGCAGTTGGCGGTCACCAGACCCTGGAGCAGTCGCGTGCCATAGGGCAGTGAAGTAGTTTCTCGTCCGATTGCCGAGCTCGCATTGTTGCCTGCGCTTTGCGTCAGGTTCGACATGTAGACCCGAATGCCAGGCGCTGTCAGCGGCGTCGGACGGACCAGATCAGGATTGAAGCAGCTTCGGCTCGGAACCAGGACGCGGTCACCGCTGGCCAGTGTTACGTCGCGGCTAGTCCAGCCATGCACGAAGCCTGAAAGGTCAAACTCGGCATAGGTGCCATCGCGCAGCAGATAGATCCGCTGAACGTCAGCGTCTGGCCGTACGCCTCCAGCCGCACGGATTGCGCTGGAAATGGTTCGGCTGGCGTTGTTGTCCCCGCTCACCGCGCCTTCTTTAAGGCCGATACGACTGTCAGGATCGCGCTCCCCAGCCCGCACAGCGCCAGGCTGGAACACGGCCCCGCCAACCGACACGGACACGCCAGCATTCTCAATCAGCGCCACGCGTATAGCATTTTGCAAGGGCCGAACGATGTTCTGGCTCACGAGTTGACGACGCAGCACCTGAGTGAGAGCTGAAATTGTGGTGCCACCGGCTTGCACGGGAGCCTGACCTCGCAAGGCCAGCGTACCATCGCTTTCGATCACATAGGTGCCGGTCAAACGGTCTTCGTCGCCGAGCACAGTGATTTCCAGACGATCGCCCGGACCAAGTGGAGCGGTGCGATCGAGAAAGTTCGCGGGGGCGACCCTACGATAGGTGTCCAGTTCGCGCGGGGCCTTCCATTCACAGGTGGGTGCTCCGCGCGCAACAGGAGCCTGTTCGATCCAATCCCCTTGGGGCTGCTCGCTGCCGTCCCAGGCAACCTGACCAGGCGCATAGACAGCGCTGGCCAGGTTGGCCGGGGCGGGACCAGCGACACAGCCAGACAGAAGCGCACAAGCAGCAGAGCACAGGAATGCGATAGAGGCGGTCGAGCGGGGCATGAGCAACTCCAAGAGAGAAAGGTTGCTCCTTCCATCTCAAGGATCGTGCCAATCAGCCGGAATCGCAGAAATGCGCGGTTTGCGAATTCTCAGAATGCGAGGATTCGCAGAATGGGAGAGTTGCTTTTGCGAAATGAAATAGAATTCGCAAATTGAGATAAAAGAAGTGACGCACAATCAGATTAAGGCCGCCTCAAGCAGTGGGTATTTTTGGTAAATACGAAGTAAAATGGCTCCCTGCAATGTCTCCTTCACTTCGTGTTTGCGTCATCCAACTGAATCTACGAAGAATAAAGAACCTCACTCTTCGAAGATTGGCACACTAATTGCTTTCAAAGGTGCAAGGCCTATTCACTTAGTCGATTGGCCGAGATCAATTGGTCTAGGAGCCGGTCAATGGACGCACGAATATCGCAATCTGTCGCCGAACATCTTGGTCGGTGGCCACTGTTTGACGAGGCGGTCCTGATAATGTCCTCAAGCCATCTCGTAAAAGGCGCCGCCGTTTGTGCCATTATGGTCTACATCTGGGCGAACAAGCCCGGCGGCCACCAAACGGGCGGACGGGCAAAACAATTCGATAATCGCCTGACCCTGATCGCAGCGATGTTCTCTTGCGTTTTCGCAGAGGCGCTCGCGTTGGTGCTGGCCAATTCGCTCGAGTTCCGGCTTCGCCCCCTACTCGTGCCGGAATTGGGAATGGAGGTACCAGATCGATTGATGGAGTATGCGGCAACAATGTCGGCAAGTAGCTCGTTCCCAAGCGATCACGCCGTCCTGTTTGCTGCCATCACCACCGGCATCTTTATGGTCTCTCGTCGGTTGGGCGTCTTTGCGGCCGTTTATTGCTTAACGTTTATCGCATTTCCACGAGTCTATCTCGGACTGCACTATGCCAGCGACATTCTGGTTGGGGCAGTCATTGGCATCATTTGCACGGTAATTGGCGTAAAGATTCTTCGTCGGCTCCCAATAATGCGACTGCCGGTGAAGCTCTCCTATTCGCACGCCGCGCTCATCGCACCTTTGTGCTTTTTGTGCCTGTTCCAGATGGCAACGATGCTCGAAGACATGCGCGCCTTCGCACAGATACCCAAGCTCGCCTATCTCGCGCACTAACTCATCGCTCACAGCCTAAGCTCACTTATTCGCATATTGAGGCACCAATCTTTGCGTTTTGCAAAGAAATTCGCATTATGCGAGAGTCATGGCCCGTATTGCCCCTTTCAATCCGCGAATTTTTCGGCACGCCGTTTGCAATCTGGGAGACAGCTTCAATCGCTGGAGAAGTCTCAAATGAAGGGCATTATTTTTTCGGAGCTGGTTGGCTTTCTTGATGTCAAAGGCGGCCCTAGCTTCACGGAACAGGTGCTGGCAGGCGCCGAACTGCCTCATGGAGGCGCCTTCTCGCGCGTCTCTCGCTATCCGTGGGAACAAGCGGTGCAAGTGGTCACTTCGGCCTCGCGGATCAGTGGTGCAGACGCCAATGACCTGTGTGAGGAGTTTGGCAGGTTTCTGTTTGATCGCTTCACCGTGCTCTACACGGAAATCGTCAATCGCTACCCAACTGCGGAAGGCATGCTGGAGCATGTCGAAGACCACATCCATGAGGAAGTCCGCGTGCTCTATCCAGACGCGGAGCCGCCTCATGTCGCTTCATGGAAGGAAGAAGACGGTTTTGTCGTCGAGTATTCCTCGCATCGGCCATTCGCGCACATCGCCTTCGGGCTCGTGCAAGGGTGCATGGAGCATTTCGGTGACGCTCGTTCAATCAATTGGATCAACCGTGATCCCAGCGGCCAAACCGCATTTTTCAGGATTCAATAATGACTCAAACCAGGGTTCTCATCGTCGAAGACAGCGCCTCGCTGGCGCTGGGCTATGCTGCTCAGCTGGAGGATGCTGGCCACGAAGTGAGCCTGTGTGAGACTTTGGCTGAAGCCAGGCGGGCTCTCGCTTCCAATCCATTTGATGTGGTTCTGCTTGATCTTCAGTTGCCCGATGGAGATGGCTTAACTCTCTTCGGTGCGCTTCCTGAGAGCAAAAACAGCCCTTCGGTGATTGTTGTCACTGCAGATGGCTCGCTCAATCGCGCTATCACCGCCATGCGACTGGGAGCCTATGACTTCCTGGTGAAGCCGGTCTCAGGAACAAGGCTGCTCAGCACGGTCGGTAATGCAGCCGAGCAAAGTGGAAGTGGCGACCCAGCCACGGCGAGCGCATCGACAAGCCAGCAAGGGGAAGCCGACAATTTTCATGGCTTCATCGGCAAATCGCCCGCCATGCAGGCCGTCTACCGTACCATTGAGAGTGTTGCGGACTCGAAAGCGACAGTGTTTGTTACTGGCGAAAGCGGCACGGGCAAGGAGGTCACCGCGGAAGCGATCCACTCCGCTAGCAAGCGCAGCTCTGGCCCATTCGTGGCGATAAACTGCGGAGCCATTCCGGAAAACTTGCTCGAGTCCGAATTGTTCGGCCATGTCAAAGGCGCTTTTACCGGCGCGGTTGAGAACCGCATTGGTGCGGCCAAGGCAGCAGATGGCGGGACGCTGTTCCTCGACGAAATCTGCGAGATGGACTTGAAGCTTCAGGTCAAGCTGCTCCGCTTTCTTCAAACGGGAATGATCCAGCGGGTTGGATCCTCGGCAGCGGAGCCGGTCAACGTCCGGATCGTCTGCGCCACCAATCGTGATCCAGAACGCGAGGTAGCCGAAGGGCGCTTCAGAGAAGATCTGTACTATCGCTTGAATGTCATCCCAATTGCGCTGCCACCTTTGCGCGACCGCGGCGACGATATTGCCCTGATCGCAACCAGCCTGGCGGAGCGGATCGCTGCCGATGAGAAGCGGCCGATTACGGGCTTCTCCAAGGCCAGCGAAGTCTTCCTGCAACAGCACAGTTGGCCGGGAAATGTCCGCGAGCTTCAGAACGCTCTGCGGCGCGCGATTATCACCGGCAATAGCAGCAAGGTTGAGTTGTCCGGGGTTGCTCGGCCTGCTCCTCCCGCGGCCGCGGTTTCGACAATGGCAACGATCGATCCCATCGAGACTGCAGAAACCCCCGCCGCCCAAGCTCCCCAACACGCTGCATCTGCTGATTTTTCCGGGATGACTTTGGAGCAGGTCGAACGGCTTGCAATCGAGCAAGCCATCGCCCGAACCTCGGGCAACATAGTGCAGGCTGCGCGCGGACTTGGGGTGAGCCCGTCTACAATCTACCGCAAGCTCGAACGCTGGGGTGGGTAGATCAGACAGTCTCTGAAATCATGGCGCACCCGACAGGATTCGAACCTGTGACCTCTGCCTTCGGAGGGCAGCGCTCTATCCAGCTGAGCTACGGGTGCGCACGCATCGCATCGATGAGCGGGCGCTGCGCTTAGCAAGGTCAAAGCCCGGGGGCCAGACCGAATTTGCCATTTCGCAAATGACCAGCGCATCGCCCCGGGGGTTTGCGCTCTCGCCGGTTTAACGCTTCTGCAAGCCCCGCGGGCTAGGTCGAACCCATGTCTGCCCTTCCGCCCGAACAGAGTCGCGCGATGCGCGCCATTGCCACGAAGCAAAACGCCGCTCGAGGTAAACGGCCTGAATTGCTGATGGCTTGGGATGCGCTCGTCGGGTTGGGCAATCAGGTCGGCGCGCTCGCAGGCTTGACCGAAGAAACCTATCAGGGCGAGCTGAAGGAGTTTGGCGAGGCGCTGCACCACATCCGTCCAGATCACAGGCAATTCTGCCACCAGGGACTGGACGATATCCGGATCATGCTCTCAACCGGATTGTCGGCGCTCCACACCATTGAAGCCCGAGGGCAGGATGTCACCGCGCCCGCGCTTGCGCTGTGGCGCGAGTATTTCTCTGCCCGTCTGGCGCTGATGCAGATCACCCGGGCCCTGTTCAAACACGGCGCTCCAACCACCTGATCGCGCCTCAAGTCCTGGCTTGACTGCGTTCCACATTTGTTCCAGCATGGGGCATGGCTTCTGACCCAATCACCACAACCGCGCCAGGCTCCGTCGAGATCGACGCCGCTGCGGTATCGCGTGGGATCATGCGTCTGTTCGCACGGAACGATATCTGGTGCCTGTCTGAGATGCCGCTCAAGAACGGAAGGCGCGCCGATCTGATGGGGGTCGACGCCAAAGGCAAGCTGGTGATCGTCGAAATCAAGGTTTCGCGCAGCGATTTGCTCGGCGACAGCAAATGGCCCGATTATCTGGAGTTTTGTGATCGCTTCTACTGGGGTCTCCCTCCGGCGCTGGACCGCGGGCCCCTGGATAGTGCAGCCTATCAGCCAGAGATGTGCGGCGTGATCGTGGCGGATGCCTATGATGCTGAGATCCTCCGCCCGGCGCCGCTGCAGCCAGTCGCTGCGGCACGACGCAAAGCGCAGACCGAGGCGCTCGCACGAGCGGCGCTACGGCGGCACACCTGCGCGCTCGATCCCGAGTGTATCAGCCGGCCAGGTTGAGCCTATGTTGAGAGCGAGTGTCAGCAAACCCTTTTGCTGGCCTCGGAACTGCGCCATACGAAGATTATGACACTAGAGGCCCTCGCCCAGCTCGGCTTAGCCGTCGGTTTTGCCTGCGGTGCGGTAACTCTGATCGTTGCCCTGCGCTACCTCGCTTCGAGCGGCTTGTTTGCCTTGCTGACACAGATCGCGCGACCCGGCCTGTATCAGGGCCTGGGCCCCCAGATCCGGCGCGAGATTCGATGGTCGCTGCTTTCGGCAATCATCTATGGCGTGCCTGCGGGTGCGACGATCTGGGTTTGGTGGAACCTCGATGCGACGCTGCTCTACACCGATTTCTCAGACTATCCGCTATGGTATGCGCCGCTGTCGCTGGCGATCTATCTGTTCGCGCAGGACAGCTGGTTCTACTGGACCCACCGCCTGATGCATCGGCCATGGTGGTTCCGGCTGGCGCATTCGGTCCACCACGACAGCCGTCCGCCAACTGCCTGGACTGCCATGAGCTTCCACCCGATCGAGGCCCTCAGTGGCGCTATCCTGGTGCCACTGCTGGTTTGGCTTATCCCGATTCATGTGGCGATGCTGGGCTTGGTCTTGACGATCGCCACGCTTATGGGAGTGACCAATCATATGGGGTGGGAAATGTTCCCCCGCTGGCTCGTTCATTCACCGTTGGGAAACTGGTTGATATCGGCAAGCCATCACGAGCGACACCATGAGGAGTATCAATGCAATTTCGGGCTGTATTTCCGCTTTTGGGATCGAGTTTGTGGAACAGATCACGGTCTGTCACGGCGGTTGGTTGGCGAGCAGGCGCAGGCTTCGCAATAGCGGCCACGGCGGCAGTCGGTGTGAGCGCGCCCGCGCAAGCCACCGAGGTTGAGATCAGCGTCACCAATCTGCGCAATACCGAAGGTGTGGTGCGCGCCTGCATGACCACCAATCCGGACATCTTCCCGCGATGCCGGGAAGATCCGGCTTCGCATCGGACTGTGGTTCCGGCAGGCGCCGATCTGAAGATCAAATTCACCGGGGTAGAGCCTGGCGAATATGCCATTGCCCTGCTGCATGACGAGAATGACAACGGCAAGGCTGATCGAGTTCTTGGCATGATGCCCAAGGAAGGATTTGGCTTCTCGCGTGACGCCAAGGTGCGAATGGGGCCACCCAAGTTCAAGGACGCTGTGTTTGAGCATGGCGTCGAGGCCCAGCAAGTCACGATAAAGATGCGCTATATGCTTTGATCTCCGGCTGGTCGGAAGGGGTGTTGGCGTCATCCGCGTCGCCCCGCAAATAAGGAATCTAGGGACAACTCCAGTCTCGCCCATGTCTTTTGGCGAAGTCGCGCCAACTTTTCGGCGCAACTTAACGCAATGTTTACCATGCAGCGCCAGAACCGCCTCATAACGGGTTAATAAGGGGCAGTTAGACGCCATGGATACGCTGCGAGGCACATTCGATTCCGTCGATTCAAGCGACGAAAACGATGGTTGGGAAGCGGGCGAGGAAGAGGTCGCGCGCGACCTTCCGCCTGATGCCATCGGTCAGGATGAACGTCGGATGCAAGTCCGTGCCTACAACCATTGGGCTAGCCTGCTGGGCGACCGCACCTTCCCTTCGATCGAAGACCTTGAACCGCACAATCTGCCTGACTTTGGACCGAACAGCGTTGTGCTCGACTTCTCGGTCGGCATCGAGGATCCGATCGTACAGTTTCTGGGCGATCGCCTGGGAGAGGAATGTGGCGCTGAGGGCGTGATCCAGCGCCTCTCTGACGTTCCGCCGCGGTCATTGCTGAGCCGGATTACCGATCATTACATGCAGATTCTGGCCAATCAGGCCCCGATCGGGTTCGAAGCCGAATTCGTCAACCAACGCGGAAACTCGATCCTTTACCGCGGAATTCTGCTGCCTTTCTCAAGCAATGATGAGACCATCGATTTCATCTATGGTGTGATCAATTGGAAAGAGATGGCGGATCAGGTCACCGCGGACGAGCTGTTGCTCGAAATCGATCAGGCTCTGGAAACGGAAGCGCCGGTCGAGGAAGTGGAAGACCAGCCGCACAAACATCATGCCGATCCGGTGACGGATTGGGCGGATTCACCAGCCGCCGAAGTCGATCACGACGAAGAACACGATTCTCCAGTCGCTTCTCTGGATACGTTCCGTGACGAAAGTATGGATGATGATGACGGCCTGCCATTGCCCAATTTCGGCGAATATGCGCTGGATGATCCCGACGAAGACGAAGATGACGAAGACACCAGCGCTGGCTATGATTTCGCTTCCTTGAGCGACTATATCGAGGCCCCGACCAAGAAGGCGCTTGATCTTGACGACGCGCAGTTCGCGGCAGGCGATTACGAATATCAGCCTGACTATCAGTCTGACGGGGCTGATGAACCTGTTTCGGAAGAGCCGATCGAGGGTGCTGAGGAGCCAGAGTTCGCGCCTGAACCAGAGGCTGTGACGGAAGCAGATATCGAACTGGAGCCAGAGGCTACGCCCGAACCGATAATGGTCCCGGCCTCCGACATGTCGCTGGACGATTCCGACAACGAGATGATCGACCTCGATACGCTCGACGAAGACGCCGGCCTGTACGACTATCTGGCGGCCGCGCGCGAGCTGGCTCAGACCGCTCGGGCGTCAGAGGATCGCAGCCGGCAGGCGCTCTACTCGGCGGTGGGTCGGGCTTATGATTTCTCGCTCGCTGCCAAGCAGGCACCCGAAGAATATGATGAGCTGATCACCGAGAGCGGATTGAGCGTACAGGACCGGGCGCCGATGACGCCGATCGTAAAGCTCGTGTTCGGCTCGGATTACGACAAGACCCGACTGACCGAATATGCTGCGGTCCTCAACCACGCGCATCGCCTGGGCCTGGAACGCGGCGCACTTGGCCCGTTCCTGTGCAAGGCTGACGGCGGCCTCAAGGGTGTGGTCCAGGCGGAGCGGCGACTGCGTCGCGAAGAGAGCGGTAAGACAGTCGAACCGGTGGACAGCCCGCGGGTCGCGCTGGCGCGCAAGTTGCGTGAGCTTGAGGCTCTGTCGCTTGAGGCTCTGGCCAACGAAGGGCCCGAGTTTGCGCTGGTCATGGTTCGCCGCAGCGAAGAGCGTGGCGTCGAGATCCTGGGCGAGATCGAACAGGATGTTCCGATGATCGAGCGCGCCGCGCGCAAGCTGCTCGGCTAACGCCCCCCAACGCGCCCAAGCGCGCCTCTCAGACGATATCTCTCAGCTTCGGGCCTTTGCGAAAGGGCCCGAAGCCTTTATCGCGTCGAGTCTTTCCAACTTCGACCTGCAAAGGCGATTATCGTGCTCAAAGCATCAAAGGGGCGATTTATGCTCATGACGCTCGGCGCCCTGGCAGCCATTGCGCTGGTGCTGGGCCTCTCTCTGCAGTTCGCCATTGCACACAATGGTCCTGCGGTTCTGACCGCGGTCGATCGCGTCGCCGGTGGCGATGGCGATGCCGAACTCAAGACCAGCCTCAGTTTTGGTGAGGATCCTGCCCAGCAATTGCTGATCTGGGGACCCGCGACTTCTGACGCAGAGGCGCACCCTCTCCCGGTTATCCTGTTTTCGCACGGCGGGAGCTGGCGCTCGGGCAATCCAGTTGATTATGGATTCTTTGCGCGCGCCTTTCTGCCAAAAGGGTTCGTGGTTGCTCTGGTCGGCTATCGCCTGCATCCCCAAGCCGAGTACCCCGCGATGCTTGAGGATACCGCCCGGGCGATTGCGCTGACGCACCGCGAGATCGGACAATATGGCGGCGATCCGGCGCGGATTACGCTGGCCGGTCACTCGGCCGGAGCCTACAATGTGATTATGGCCGGACTGGAAGAGCGATGGCTCGGTCGGGAAGGTCTTTCGACTCAATTGCTGAGCGGCGTTATCGGTCTGTCCGGGCCCTATGACTTCTATCCTTTCGACAGCGAGTCCACGATCAATTCGTTTGGCAATGCGCCTGAGCCCGCGCAGACACAGCCGATCAATCATGTGCGAGCAAACGCCCCGCCTGTGTTGTTGATACATGGTGAGCAGGACACCCTGGTCAAACCGCGCAACAGTAGGGTGCTAGCCAGCAAGCTGGAAGACTTGGGCGCAGCGGGATCGCTTCAGCTCTACCCCGGGATGAACCACAATGATCCGCTCGTTTCGCTTGCAGCGCCGTGGCGCAATTCGCGCGATGTCGACGATCTGATCGCTCGATTTGCCGAAAATCCGGAATCATTCTGACAAACTTCAGTTCCGGTTAAGCGGCAAACAGGCTAGCACTCCCTCCCATGCGTCCCTTTGCCCCCCTACTCGCGTTGATTTCGAGCTTCATGCTCGTGATCCAGCCTGTCGCGGCTCAGTCGATCCTGCGCGATGCTGAAACCGAAGCCTTGCTCAAGGATATGGCCGAACCCCTGGTCGATGCTGCTGGCCTTTCGCCGTCCAATGTCGATATCGTCCTGGTCAACGATCCTTCAATCAACGCCTTCGTCGCAGGCGGACAGGTGGTCTATCTGCATGCCGGCCTGATCGATGCAGCGGATACCGCGAACGAAGTCCAGGGTGTGATCGCGCACGAGCTGGGCCACATCACCGGCGGCCACATCATCCGGATCAATGACGGCTTCGCACAAGCCAATTCGATTTCGATTCTGTCGCTGTTGTTGGGAGTGGGCGCGGCGCTTGCGGGAGCCGGCGACGCCGCGATTGGTGCGATCATGGCGGGTCAACGCGCTGCGCTCGGCCAATTCCTCGCCTTTAGCCGGGTCCAGGAAGCATCGGCTGACGCCGCGGGCGCGGAGTATCTTTCCATTGCCGGCATTTCGGGCCGCGGCTCTATCGCCTTCTTCGAGAAACTGCGCGGTCAGGAATTCCGCTATGCGCGTGACCAGTCGGACGAAGCGGAATTCACAAGGACTCACCCGCTGTCGGGAGATCGGATCGCCCGCCTGCGGGAAGTCTACACGGCCGACCCGGCTTGGAATGCTCCTGATGATCCCGGAATTCAGGCCCGCTTTATGCGGGTCAAAGCCAAACTCTATGGCTATCTCTCCGAACCACACCGGACTTTGCGCAAATTCCCCGCCAGCGACACCAGTGTCGCAGCACGTTACGCCCGAGCCTACGCCTATCACAAGGATGCCGCCCTGCCGATGGCGCTGCAGGAGGTCGATGCCCTGCTGGCATGGGAGCCCGACAACCCCTATTTTCTTGAGCTCAAAGGTCAGGTCTTGCTCGAATCCGGCAAGCCGCAGGATGCCCTTGTTCCTTTGCGCAGGGCGACCGATCTCTCGCTCAATCAGCCCTTGATCGCCTCGATCTTTGGCCATGCGTTGATCGCCACCGAAGACGAATCCAATTACCCTGAGGCCGAGCAGGTCCTTCGCGCAGCAGTTGGGCGCGATCGCTACAATCCTTTTGCCTGGTACCAATTGGGCGTGGTCTATGCCGCTCGTGGAGATATGCCGCGCGCGCGCCTTGCCACCGCTGAACAACAGGTTATGCGGCGCAATTACGTCGGTGCGCTGCGCAGCGCACAGATTGCCGAGGCCGGCCTTGAACGCGGCACGCCTGACTGGATCCGCGCGCAGGACATTTCACTGTTTGCGCGCGGTGAGCTGGAGCGGCTGCGCGACAGCCGCTAGTTCAACGCAAGTGAGTCTGGGGCAGATATGAAGAATTCGGTAACTGAAAACCTCGCTTACGCCTTCATGGCGCTGGTGTTCGGATTTCTTGGGGCGGCGCTGTGGTCGTTCTTTGGCCTGGCCGATAATCGCACCCGCGATTACCTGATCAGCAATCCCGACATCCTGCCCTTGATGGCGGAGGCCTATCAGGAGCAGGAGGCCAGTGAGCGGTTGGCCCAGATCCGCGACGAAGCCGTCTCGCAGTTTGGTGCAGCGGTGCTGGGCAATCCCGATGGGACTCGCGTGCTGGTGGAGTTCACCGATTACAATTGCCCCTATTGCGAAGCCAGTTTTGGCGACGTTGAGCGGCTTGTCGCGGAAAATCCCGACCTCAAGGTGATCATGCGCGAATGGCCGATCTTCGAAGGCAGCGAACCGGCCGCCCGGATCGCCTTGGCCGCGGCGTTGCAAGGCAAATATGATGCCTTCCACCGTGCGATGTTCGCCAACGCGCCGACCACGCCGGAGAATATTGAGAAGGCTGCCAAAGAGGCCGGACTCGATTGGGAGAAGGCGCAACAAGACGCCATGTCCGACCCGATCAGTATCGAGATTGCTCAGAACATGGCGATTGCGCAGCAGCTTGGATTTACTGGAACCCCGGCCTGGATCGCCGGCAACCGTGCGATCAATGGCGCGGTGGGCTATGAAGCGTTGGCCGAAGCCGTCAGCGAGGCCGCGCCGGAAGCCGAGACGGAAGCTGAGCAAGGGGCCTGATGCGGCGATCGCTCCCGGTTGTTCTGGCCGTATCGTTCGGCTTGCTCTCCGCGCAAGCAGCGGTGGCAGAGGTCGATCTTGCCTCTGAGCGTGAGGCGATCGAAGCCTATCAGCAATACGATCAGCGGCTGCAGGATATAGGCTGGCGGCTGGTTACCGGAAATGCCGAGTTCTGCGCCGATGCAATCCCTTCCGTCGGCCTGCAATTGCAGGATATCAGGAGCTATGGTGGCCCCGATGTGGCGCGCGCGGCGCTTGGCCTGACCGGCGATTTTGCGGTTCAGACCGCCGCGCAGGGCTCTCCCTCGAGCGGGTTGAACAATATGTCTGCCAATCGCGAGATCTTGGCACTCGATGGCGAAGATCTAAATCGATGGCCAGCCGAAGGGCGTCTGGATTGGAAACGGTTGGTCCGCGCGCATGATTTCATTGATCAGCAGCTCGCGGTGCGCGGCGCACTCCAGATTCAATTCGCCGATGGAACTGAAGAAGAGATAGTGCCGGTCTCGGCCTGTCCAACACGGTTTGAGGTGATGGGCAACAGCAGGCGCGCGGTCGCCGATGGCAAGCGGGTCATTATCGGCATCGAGTTTCCTGGCTTCCAATATGAGGAGCCTCTGTTCGCCGCTGCTGTCGCGCATGAGTTCGCGCACAATGTGCTCAAGCATCGCGCCTGGCTCGACACTTATAAGCGCAAGCGCCGCAATATTCGAATGACCGAACGGGAGGCCGATCGCCTTGTGCCGTGGCTGATGGCCAATGCCGGCTATGACCCAAGAGCTGCGGTGGAGTTCATGACCAAATGGGGTCCCCAGCATGATGGCGGCCTGTTTCGTGGGCGTACCCACGATGGCTGGGATGAGCGCGCCGAGTTTATCCTCAGGGAAGTCGAACAGATCGAAGCACTGATGGCGCGCGAGGGAAAAGCCGATTGGACGCAGTATTTCGTTCGCGAGATCGATCCCTCCAAGCCGCCGCCCAAAGGCAAGAAGGGCATCTGATGGCGCGATTGCGGGCCGGGCGCACGGCCAATAGTGACCCTGGCGCGACCATTGTGACCCAAACCGACTGCCCAGACCCGCAGAAATCCGCTACATAGTGCTCTGATGTCAGTCCTGCAGATCCAACCTTCACCGTTCTTCGCCAGCAAGAACCGAGCGTTTTGGAACCTCCAGCTTGCCGGCTGGGGAGGAGCCTTTGTGCTGCGCGGAGTGTCTGCATTGGCCAACGGCCAGCCGCTTGATCTCCTGGCGGTCATACTGGTGACGACCATCACGGGCTTCTCGCTGACCCTGGTGCTGTCGGTGATCTATCGCCAGTTGATCAATCGCCAACCGCTGGTGACCTGGGGAACCACTGCAGTGGCGCTGGTGGTTGCGGTGGTGATCTATGCCGCCGTCGATGCCTGGGTTCAGGGGATCTATTACGGTGAAACCCGCGAAACGACCTTTGCACTGCGATTCCTGGGACTGAGCTATATCCCGCTGACCTTGCTCGGCGGATGGAGCGCGCTCTATTACGCGATCAATTACTTCCTGACGGTCGAGCAGCAGGCGGACCGGCTCGAGCGGCTCGAAGCCCAGGCGACCAGCGCGCAGCTCGCCATGTTGCGCTACCAGCTCAACCCCCACTTCCTGTTCAACACGCTCAATTCGATCAGCACGCTGGTTCTGCTCAAGCAGACCGAGCCGGCCAATGCCATGCTCACCCGGCTGTCGAGCTTTCTGCGCCACACGCTGATCGCCGACCCCGGAGGTCAGGCTACGCTCGCGCAGGAGATCGAGACACTGCAGCTCTATCTCGATATCGAGCGTATGCGGTTTGAGGAGCGCCTGCGGACCAAATTCGAAATTGCCGAGGAAGCGCTTGAGGCCCGCCTACCATCCATGCTGCTCCAGCCGCTGATCGAAAATGCGATCAAATATGCTGTCAGTCCGCAGGTTGAGGGCGCAGAGATATCGCTCTCTGCCCAGATCGTTCACGGGCGGCTGCGGGTCGTGGTGGCCGACACAGGCCCAGGGTTGCAACCCAAGCGAAGAAGACGCGGCAGTGTCGATGCTCTGACCGGGATCGGTGAGCCGGTTTCGACCGGCGTCGGACTGGTCAACATCCGCAATCGACTGATGCAGGCCTATGGCGAGAATCACTTCTTCGAAACCCGCTCCGAGCCGGGCGGGGGCTTTACAGTTACGATCGAAATCCCATTTGCCACCGAAGCCGACAGCCTGGCCAGCGAAGCATCCGCTGGCGAGGCGCAGTCGGACGCCACCTCAACCGATACCCCGAAAGGTCAGTTGCCGGGCCAAACCCCCGAAACCGGCACGGTGATCGACCTGAACCCCCAGCGCGCGATTGGATCCAACGCATGACTATCCGAACTATCCTGGTCGATGACGAGAAACTGGCTGTTCAGGGCCTCGCCCTGAGGCTCGAGGCCTTTGCCGATGTCGAGATTATCGATACCTGCTCGAACGGGCGCGAAGCCATTCGCAAGATCAAGACCGAGAAGCCCGACCTGGTCTTTCTCGACATTCAAATGCCCGGCTTTGACGGTTTCTCCGTGGTCAAAGGCGTGATGGAGATCGACCCGCCGCTGATTGTGTTTGTCACCGCTTATGAAGAGCATGCCATCCGCGCCTTTGAGGCCAATGCGGTGAATTATCTGATGAAGCCGGTCGCCGAAGACAAATTGGCCGATACGATCGAGCGCGTGCGCGAACGGATTGCGCAGAAAAAGTCAACCGAAGAGGCTGAGAAGCTCAAGGACGTGCTGGCCGAAGTGGCACCCGATCGCGCCGAGGAACTGACCGATGCCGGTGCCGAGAGCGCCGACCGCTTCGAGAAGCTGATCAATGTGAAGGATCGCGGCCAGATCTTCCGGGTTGAAGTGGATTCGATCGAGCGGATCGAAGCCGCGGGCGATTACATGTGCATTTACACCGCCGAGAATTCCTTGATCCTGCGGGAAACCATGAAGGATCTCGAGCGGCGGCTCGATCCGCGGGTGTTCCAGCGCGTCCACCGCAGCTGGATCGTCAATCTCGATCAGGTCCGCCAGGTCAAGCCGCACACCAATGGGGAGTGCTTCCTGGTGCTCGATTCCGGCGCCGAGGTGAAGGTCTCGCGCAGCTATCGCGATGTTGTCGCGCGGTTTGTACATTAATTTTCGCTCGCGGCCAGTTGCTCCCGCAACGGCCTCCGCTAGGGCGGCCTGACCGGCCGTCACGCGGTCGCGCTCTGACTTCCGTGACCTGGAAACTAACGGTTTGCGAGCAGCAAACCGCAAGGGCGACCGCCCGCCCGCAGCGATGCAACCGTCAGGTTGCGTGAGCGAGGAGATCGCGAGCGCGGATGCGCTTGCGGAATACAAACAACTCCTCCAGACAGGTTCGCATGACCTTCACCCTCCCCGGCTTTGATCTCGACGCATTTGTGCGCGACACTCTGGCGGAGGATCTCGGCGAGGGCATGCCCGGGGGTGGTCGGGATGTGACGTCGGAGAGCGTCATTCCCGCGGAGGCGCAATTCTCCGGCGTGATGGACAGCCGCGATGCAATTGTCGTGGCGGGTCTGCCGGTTGCGGAGGCTTTCTTCCGGACGCTCGACCCCGAGATGGTGATCGAGCATCTGGTGGCAGACGGAGATGCGGTCGAGCCGGGCGCCGACCTTATGCGGCTGACCGGCAATGCCCGCGCCATGCTGACCGCCGAACGCAGCGCGCTCAACATCGTCCAGCACCTCTCGGGAATTGCGACCATGACCCGCGACTATGTCGTCGCGATGGACAATCCGGATTGCACCCTGCTTGACACCCGCAAGACCATTCCCGGACTGCGCCATCTCGAGAAATACGCCACCCGCCAGGGCGGCGCGAGCAATCACCGCATGGGGCTGTGGGATGCCGCGATGATCAAGGACAATCACGTGCTGGTGGCAGGCAATGTAGGCGAGGCGGTGCGCCGCGCGCGCGAGGCTGGTGTGGAGCACATCATCTGCGAAGTGGATCGGCTCGATCAGATCGAACCAGCGCTGGCCGCCGGAGCGCATCATCTGCTGCTCGACAACATGTCACCCGAGATTCTGCGTGAAGCAGTCGCTACAATCTCGGGGCGCGCGCAGACCGAAGCCAGCGGCGGAATTAACTTGGATACGATCAAGGCCAAGGCAGCCACCGGGGTCGATTTCGTCTCGGTCGGGCGGCTGACTCAAAGCGCGCCCGCGGCAGATATCGGCCTGGACTTCACCCCGTTGTGATAGCGGAGCATTGATGGCAGCGTTGCGATCCGGCCCGCGCCCCAAGACGGTCAGAGCCTTTGCAATGATCGTACTGGCGCTTGCTTGCTGGAACCTGGCGACAGCGTTGTTCGATCTGCCCGCGCAGGAGGGCGTGCTGCGTGCGCTGGGCCTGGGGTTCGAATGGAACCGCGACTGGACCATAGTCGCCAGCTCGGCCTGGTTCACGATCGAGCTGATACCGATCGCTTTGGTGTGGTTCTTTGCCAGCGGCTTTGCCCGATGGCTGGTGCTCGCCATGGCGGTGATCAAGCTGCTGCTCTTGCTGAGCAATCCGCCGCTGCTCTATGCCGTGCCCGGCTTGCTGATGGGCTCGCTAATCACGTTCGGCGCGATCGCTTTGCTGTTCTCGCGCGATGCAACAAGCTGGTTCAATCCCGAGGCGGAGGTCGATCCCGATGCATTCGATTAGGCGCTTCACGCGGCTGTGGCTCGCGCTGCTGATGCTTGCCATTCCCTCTGTCGCCGCGGCCCAAGCCTATCAATGCCGGATGCCCAATATCTCCAGCGTTCCTGCGATACCGCGTGATGGTTCGCCGCGTGATGTCCCGACCACCGGTTACACTTTGGCGCTGAGCTGGTCGCCCGAGTTCTGCAAACCGCGCCAGGATCAGCGCGCCCATTCGACCCAATGTTCGGGCGCCAATGGACGCTTCGGCCTGGTGGTTCACGGATTGTGGCCCAATGGTGCACGATCCTGGCCGCAATGGTGCCCGACCAAGGGCGTGCTCAACCCGGCCGAGCTACGCCGCAATCTCTGCATGATGCCCTCGGCCCGCTTGATCGCCCGGCAATGGTCCAAGCATGGCAGCTGCATGACGCGCCGGCCCGAAACCTATTTCAAGGTCACAAGGATCCTGTGGGACGGCCTGCGGGTACCCGATTATGATCGCATCTCGCGCGAAGATGATCTCACTGCTGGACGAATCCGCCGCGCCTTCGCCGATGCCAATCCGGGCTGGCAACCGAGCCATATCGGGATCAAGCTCAACAGCCGCGGTTGGTTGCAGGAAATCCGGCTGTGCTATTCGATCCGCTTCCGCCCCACCCGCTGTGACAGCAATCGCTACGGCGCGCGCGACGGAGTCCGCGCAAAGATCTGGCGTGGGCTGTGAGGTGATATTTGACCCTGATCAATGACGGTCCTGCGCCGCGCGCCTAGACTCGCGGCATGATCGAAATTGAAACCCTATCGCCCAAGACCCACCGGATCTCCGTGATGGGTGCCTTCCACCACAATGACGCCAAGCAATTAGTGGAGTTTGCCAAGACCTCCCAGGCGCAAGGCAAGGGTGGCAATTTGCTGCTCGACCTGACCTCGCTGGCGGACTTCTCGCTCGCGGCGGTGAGCGAGGAGCTGGTTCACATCCCGAGCCTGTTGGCCTGGCTCTATGGGCTCGAGCGGATCGCGGTGATCTCGGACGAGGCCTGGCTCCGGACTGCAGCGCGGTTTGAAAGCGCGCTGCTTCCGGGGGTAGAATATCAGGTCTATGACGATGATGAAGCTGAGGCGGCGCTGGCCTGGGTGCTCGAACAGAATGATGAGCCGCATCTCGGCGCGTTTGAAGAGCTGGATCTGGGTGAGCCCGGGATCGCCGCTTTCGCCATCACCGGAAGGTTGGACAATGCCGAATCCGAACGCGGGATCGACCTGGTCCGCGCGCGCCTCGAACAGCCGGATTGCGCCCGCCTTATGATGGTGATCAAGCGCTGGCACGGGTTCGAAGCGAACGTCATGGTCAATTCCAAGGTGATGGGTGCCAAGCTCGAACTGATGGATATGATCGAGCGCTATGCGATCGTCGGCGGGCCGGAGTGGATTCACTCAAGCATTGGCCTGTTCAACGCTCTGGTGAAACCAGAATTGCGGGCCTTTGACTTGGATGAGCAGGACAAGGCGCTGGAATGGCTTAAGGAATAGGGACCGTCATCAAGCTTTGGGCCGCCTAGGCGCCCTTCGCGTCGTCGAGGAACTTGGCCCACACGCCCCAGGGCTCCCACACCTGCGCGATCGGTTCACGCGCGCTGTCGCGGTCCAGCCCCTCGACCTCATTGCGATAACGCGCGACAAACACTGATACGCGCGCGTTGACCGCGCAATGGACCCAGACCTTGGAGTCCTCGTGCGCCCGCATCGCTTCGACGAATTGAGTGAAGTCATTCTCGGTCGGGCCTTTGAAATCGACCGGGATATGGACGTAATCCAGACCCAGCCCGCGCACGACATCAGGCTCACCCTTGAGCGCGTTTTCGCTATCTGCTGGCAGGAGATTGATCACGGTTGAGAACCCGGCGGATTTGATCGCCGCAAACTGTTCTTTGGTTGGCTGCCCCGAGGTGCCAATCCGGCCCGAGATCGCGACATAGTTGAAGATGTCGTCGAGCCGGCCGCCGCGCGGGTCAAACCCGGTGTATTTGGCGATCAGAGTCCCGGCATAGCCGACCAGCGTTCGAATTGTGTTGAACATAGTCACCGTCGCTCCCTGAAAAACCCCCGCAGCAGCTCGGCCGCCTCCTGCTCGCCCATCCCCGAATAGACCTCAGGGCGATGCAGGCATTGCTCTTGCTCGAACACACGTGCGCCATGCTCGACCGCGCCTCCCTTGGGGTCGCTCGCAGCATAATACAGCCGTGCGATCCGGGCATGGCTGATCGCACCGGCGCACATCGCGCAGGGTTCCAGCGTGACAAAGAGATCGCAATCATTCAGCCGATCCTGACCGAGCGCCTCGGCCGCCATCCGCAGCGCCCGAATCTCGGCATGGCCGGTCGGGTCTGGTGGCTCGCGCGTGGCATTGCCCGCGCTGGCGACAATCTGCTCTCCGCGCACCACAACCGCTCCGATTGGAACCTCTCCCGCCGCTTCGGCAGCGCGGGCCGCCTCAAGGGCGGCGAGCATGGGTTGTGGGATCGGCCAGCGAGTCATAAGACCCCCGCGCTAGCCGGGTGCCGATCAGGGTGCAACTTTGCTTGACGATTCGCACTTGCGCTTATATGTGCGCGCCTTTCCGAGTGAAGGGATCGTGGTCCCGGCACCGAACAGGAGCGTCTCGCACGTTCCGTCACACGAAACGAATTGAGAGATATCATGTCGCGGATTTGCGAACTGACCGGCAAAGGTCGTCTGGTCGGCAACAACGTTAGCCACGCCAACAACAAGACCAAGCGTGTCTTCCTGCCGAACCTTCAGAACGTTACGCTGTTGAGCGAGAAGCTCGACCGCAGCTTCAAGTTCCGCGTGTCCACCCAGGGCCTGCGTTCGGTTGAGCACAATGGCGGTCTCGACGCCTGGTTGCTCAAGACCAAGGACGACAAGCTGTCGGCACGCGCGCTCAGGGTAAAGCGTGAGCTGATCAAGGCACAAGACGCCGCTTAATCGGCCTAGGCTGAGATTTCAGAAGGGCGTGCGAGACGACTCGCGCGCCTTTTTATTTGCCCTCGGCGGCGGGGTCTGGCGCGAGCAGTGGCGGCCAGCTCAGCCGCGCGAGCAGGCTGCGCTGAAAGGTGGACTGATTGTCATCGGCGATCAGGAACAGCGAACCTTCAGCGTCTTCAGCATCGGGTACGGGAACGAAGGCTATGCCTTCGAAATTCTCCGCCAGATCGGGCTGGGCAAAGCGCGCGACGATTTCGCCGCTCCACTCGCCGCTCGCTGTGATCGTCGCCGGATCGGCGACCATGATCGCTCCGTCAAACCGGGCTGGAATGGCATATTGAACCCGCCGCAGCAGTATCGCCAGCTGGCCATCGGGCAGATTGGTCGCATCGACCGGAGCGAAACCGTCTGGTGTGACGAACCGAAACTCCAGGCTCTGGGCTTCCGGATCGGTTGGATCGCGATCGAATAGGATTCCAGGGCGATCGGGCAGGCCGCGCTCTTCGGGCCCTTCCGCCAGAACCAGAAAGCGCCCGTCGGGGAGGCGCTGGAGCGTTTCGGGCCCGCTGTTATTGGAGAAGCTACTGAGCTCTTGCGGCGCACGACGCGCCAGAATGGAGCTGGCTGTCAGACGTTCGATCGCATTGCTGTTTTCAAACGCCGCCCAGATCGTGTTGCCATCGGACGCAATCGTTAGTGCCTCGAGATCAACCAGCTGGCGTTGCTTTTCGCCTCGTCCAGGAAGGAAGCCGTACTGCGCCCCGGCCGCGGAGGGTTCTCCCTCCACCAATGGAATGGTCAGCAGCCGACCGCGATCGCTGCCGGTAAGCAGGTGGCCATTCGGCAGGAATGTGAGAGCCGAGAAGCCATGATGGTGATCATTGGCGCTAGTCAGATCCCACAATCCGGTGAGGGTCAGCTTGCCGGACACGCCAGCGGGGGCCTCGATTGGCGTGATGCGAAGCGGCGCTTCGTAATCGCGCGCGGTCACTTCGGTCCGGACCCAGGTTCCGGGAGCGAGGCCTAGCGCCACAATAGCGAGAGCAAACAAGCGGATCACGTCACGCGGCCTTTGAGATGTGGGTCAGGATTGTCCGCTGTAGCGCGCTGTCGTCACATCGGGCCAACGAAAAGCAGCGGATCGAGCCGCGCATTGTTCCACTTGAGGCTCCAATGCAGATGTGGGCCAGTCGCGCGGCCGCTCGAACCGACATTGCCGATATATTGGCCCTGCTTGACCACATCGCCGGTCTTCACCGCAATCTTCGACGAATGCAGGAAAGCGCTGTTGAGGCCGGCGCCATGGTCGATAATGATCAATCCGCCTTCGAGCGAGAAGCCGGTCCGCGCCAGCACAACTACGCCATCGGCGGGGGCGACAAAGGCCACACCATGGCCTGGCGCGATATCGAGCCCCGAGTGATAACTGCCAGGCTCGCCGCGATAGATCCTCTGGGCGCCGAACCGCCCCGAAATGCGGCCCTTCACCGGCCAGATGAAATTCTGTTTCCAGCCCTCGGCACCGGTTTGCTGTTGTCGCGCATCCCAGATCGCCGCCAGTTCCGGACGACGGCGCTTCATGAAGGCCTCGCTCGGACCGCCGCTGCGCCGGGCGACATTGATGCGCTCCAACCGCCAGTCACGATCGCTGATCGCCAATTGCTTGGTGGTTGACTCGCCATTTGCAAGCACCGCACTCAGGGTAATTGTCCCGCTGCCGTCGCGATCGAACGCTGCAAAGAATCTGCCGTCTTGCGCGATATCGAGCTCCTGCTCACCCAGCCGCGCGCTGATCGCCCGCGAGGGAACGGTCCCCCGGATCCAGCCGCCTTCGGTGAGTTCGCCCGAATAGTGGAAGTCGCGCTGAGCCGAAGTTGAGGCCGGATAGGAGGCCAAAAGCGTCGCACCCTCGCCTGTGCTTGTATCGGCGTCAGCATTGTCCTCGGCGAGCGCTTCGCTGCACCCGGGCAACGCTATCACAAGGGCAAGGGCGAGGAACGATCTCATGCTTTGCCGAGCAGCCTTTCGGTCGCGATCTCCGCGCTGGCATAGGCTTCCTGGTGCTCAGCGCTCCAATAATGCAGCTCTTCGAGCGGAATCATCTCGCCGGAAACGGCGCAGAACACATGTTGTCCCGGCTTGAGCACGCGGAAGCTCGAGGGACCGTAATAGAGTTTGGCGGCGCTATCGCCTGAATTCATCAACATGGGCACTCTTCTATCATGACTTTCTAGTCGAACAAATCATCCTGAGCGCCCTGTGTTCCGGTTTGGGGCGGTCGCTTACGCTTCGGTTTGGGCGCTGTGGGGGCCGCGCCGGCAGCCGCATCCCGCGCAATCTCAAGCACATCATCCTTGAATTGAAGCTTAAGAGTGGCCTCTTTCGCGGCCTGCTGTTTGCTGGTCAGCGCCTTGCCTGCGCTGTCGCGCACGATGGCATAGCCACGTTCAAGCGGCTTTTCGGGATGAAACTGGCTCGCCAACCGCGCCAATGCCGCGAGCTGTTCGCGCTTCTGTTCGAGCGGGCGCTGGACCAGATTGGGCGCCAGACGCGCGCGGTCGAGCCGCGCCTGGGCATCGCGCGCGCCGCGCTGAAGGACGGTGGGCGACAATCGCGCCGCCACCGCCGCCAATTTCTCACGCCCAGCGCCCGAGCGATCGACCAGGCCACGCCGCAGCCGCTCACCAAGCTCATCGAGCCGCTGCGTATGCGCCTGCAAAAGCTGCTCCGGCCGGGGCAGTCGCCGGACCCGCGCTTCAAGCCGCTCACGGCCCAGCTCAACCGGGCGATAGACCGCTCGACGCTGACGATTGGCGAGATCGGCCACCGTCGCCAGCAGATCGGCCCGCACGGGCACCGCCATTTCAGCAGCAGCGGTTGGCGTCGGCGCGCGGCGATCGGCGGCATAGTCTGCCAAGGTCGTATCGGTCTCATGCCCGACCGCCGAAATAACCGAAATGGTACATTCTGTGATTGCACGAACCACAATCTCTTCGTTGAAACTCCACAGATCCTCGATCGAACCGCCGCCACGCGCGACAATCACAACATCGGGACGCGGAAGCGCGCCGCCTGGTTCAAGCGCGGAAAACCCCCGGATCGCGCCCGCAACCTGCTCAGCCGCGCCTTGGCCCTGGACCAGAACCGGCCACACCAGCACCTGACTGGGAAAGCGATCAGCCAGCCGATGCAAGATATCGCGGATCACCGATCCGGTCGGCGAAGTCACCACGCCAATCGTCTTGGGAAGATAGGGCAGCGCGCGTTTGCGTTCGCGCGCGAACAGCCCCTCGGCCTCGAGCCGCGCGCGGGTCTTCTCGAGCAGCGCCAGCAACGCCCCCTCGCCCGCCAGTTCCAGCCGCTCAATCACGATCTGATATTTCGAGCGCCCGGCATAGGTGGTGAGCTTGCCCGAAGCGATCACATCGAGCCCGTCTTCGGGGTTGAACGCCAGCCGACTGGTGTTGCCGCGCCACATCACCCCATCGAGCACCGATTTCTCATCCTTGAGCGCGCAGTAAAGGTGGCCCGAGGCGGCCCGTTTGACCCCCGACATCTCGCCACGAATGCGGACGAAGCCAAAGCGATCCTCGACCGTCCGCTTGAGCGCCTGCGAAATCTCGGTGATCGACAGCGGCTCGGCGTTGTCGCCTTTGGAAGAGCGCGCTACCAGCCCTGAATTGTCGTCAAATTCGGAAGGCGGGGGTGCCATGAATATCCTTTTGCTCGGCGGTGGTGGCCGTGAACATGCGCTGGCGTGGAAGCTGGCGCAATCCCCTCAATGCACCAAGCTCTACGCCGCCCCCGGAAATCCGGGCATTGCCGAGGATGCCGAATGCGTTTCGCTCGACGCAGGCGACCATGCGGCGGTGGTCGATTTCTGCCAGGCTCACACCGTTGGCTTGGTTGTGATCGGACCGGAAGCGCCTTTGGTCGATGGGCTGGGCGACAGCCTGCGCGCCGCCAGCTTCCCGGTGTTCGGGCCCTCCAAATCCGCCGCTCAGCTCGAAGGCAGCAAGGGCTTCACCAAGGATCTATGTGAACGCGCAGACATTCCTACGGGAGCCTATATCCGCACCACTGCGTTGGAGCAGGCCAAGGCCGCGCTGGATAGCTTCACCCCGCCCTATGTCCTCAAGGCTGATGGGCTCGCCGCCGGCAAGGGTGTGGTTATCGCCGAGAACCGCGAGCATGCCGAAGCCGCCCTGACCGACATGTTTGGTGGGCAATTTGGCGAGGCCGGAGCCGAGGTGGTGATCGAGGAATTCCTCGCCGGCGAAGAGGCCAGCTTCTTCGCGCTAACCGATGGGACAAGCATTCTCCCCTTCGGCACAGCGCAGGATCACAAGCGCGTCGGCGATGACGACCAAGGTCCCAACACCGGCGGGATGGGCGCCTATTCGCCCGCTCCGGTGCTGAGCGAAGAGCTTCAGGCGCGAGTGATTGCAGAGATCATCCAGCCGACCGTTGACGCCATGCGCGCCGAGGGCATGCCCTATTCGGGCGTGCTCTATGCCGGCCTGATGCTGACCGCTGAGGGGCCCAAGCTGATTGAATACAATTGCCGGTTTGGTGATCCCGAATGCCAGGTGCTGATGAGCCGGTTGGATAGCGATCTGGTCACGGTGATGCTAGCCTGCGCCAAGGGCGAATTGGCCGGGGTCGAAGCGCAATTCGCCGAGGAGACCGCGCTGACCGTGGTGATGGCGGCCAAGGGCTATCCCGGCACGCCAGAGAAAGGCGGCGCAATTAATCTGGGCAAGGCCGAGGACGGCGGGGCGAAGGTCTTCCATGCGGGAACCGCGACCAAGAAAGGTCTGCTGGGCGGCACCAAGCTGGTCGCCAATGGCGGGCGGGTGCTCAATGTCACCGCGCAGGGCGCCTCGGTGACCGAGGCGCAGGCGGCAGCCTATGCAGCGGTCGACGCAATCGACTTCCCCAGCGGCTTCTGCCGCCGCGATATTGGCTATCGCGAAGTGGAGCGAGAGGCCAATACTTCGGGTTGAAGTGTTTCATCCTGCGGCTAGTCTAAGCCGCGATGGCTGATGAAGACGAACCGCAACGCTTTACTATCGATACCGTCGAGAAGCTTGATGCTTGGACCGGCGATATCGATAAGTGGAATGCTTGGCGCGCTCGGAGTAGGGGTGACAGCGTCGTAGCGCTTGACCCAAAGCGTGCGGTTCACCCAGTCTTGCAGGGCGACGCTGCTATGGCACTTTGGCGAAAGGGCCGAAATGAATGGAACGCTTGGGTGCAACGAAATCCAAGAGCAGATGTAGAGTTTCGAGACCAAAAGTTTGGGGCTGCCACAGCGAGCTCAACCGATGGTGCACATATTGATTTCAGTCGATTCAAATTCCCAGATGGGGACGTCAGCTTCCAGCACCTCTATTATGACGAAGCCGTGGGTGAGTACTACATCAGGGGATCGAATTTTGGTGAGGGGTTTGTCGACTTCAGTAACTCCGACTTCGGAAGCGGAACAGTCGACTTTAGCCATGCTGTCTTTGGTGCAGATTCTGTCGATTTCAGTTACGCCTGCTTCGGACCCGGAAACGTTGCTTTCCGTGGCGTCAATTTCGGTGATGACCGACTTAGCTTTAGGGGTGCCATATTTGGCAAAGGTGACATTGACTTCACCCGGGCTGAATTCGGCGATGGTGACATTATCTTCGATGACGCAGTACTAAGCGATGGGGATGCTGATTTTCGCTGGACTAGCTATGGGAAGGGGAGCGCGAGCTTCGCCAACACAACATTCGCAGGACTTGCTCGCTTTACAAACTTAAGAGGCGTTGCTGACACTTCGGTGTTCTCATTTGACGGCTGTAGTTTCGGCAGACTCTTTACGTTCTCTTGCGATGGTAGGTTGGGTGGCCCAATTGATCTGCGACGGACTAGCTTAAAACATGACGTAGTTGTGCAGGATATTCAATGTGGCTTCGAGCTCGAAGCCAGGCCAAATTGGCGTTCAATTCTTAAGTCATACGGGACCGGGATGCCGCATGGGGCTGAACCGAACTCGCCATGGATTGGCCGCGCAATGGACCCCGAAGATTCCCAGCGCTTCCGCAAGCTCAAGGAGCTCGCGGTAGGCAATCGCAACCACGCCAAGGCATTGGAGTTCCACGCGCAGGAAATCCGCAGTCAACGCGGGCATGGCACCACTAAGCTGCAGGATTTCGCGCAATTCCTCTATTGGGTTGCAAGCGATTACGGGCGCAGCGTCAAACGCCCGTTCGTCTGGCTGATCGCCCTTTGGTTCAGCTTTGCGGGTCTCTATTGGCAGTCCCGCACCGCTTTCAGTGAGTTCCCAGCCAAGGCTTTGAGCGAGGTGATCGGTCTGACCCGCGATTTCGGTACGGTTCTCGGCTATTCGGGCAGCAATATGCTCGCCTTCATCCCAACCGGGGGAACCGCGCGGCAGCAAGGAATCGAATTGCTCTATGGCGGACAAGTGCCCGACTGGGTGCTGCTGATGGCCGGGGTGCAAAGTATCCTCGCGGTGATCCTGCTGTTCCTGCTCGGCCTGGGGCTCCGGAACATGTTTCGGGTCTAGGCCTGCCCCCTTTCGTCACCCCCGCGCAAGCGGGGCCCAGGGTGATCTCAATCCACGGCCAACCTAGATCCCCGCCTTCGCGGGGATGGCGAGACAGAGGCTTTGGGTCTGCTCACTCCAAGACCTTACGCGGGAATGACGAAGAGAGGGCGGAGGAATGTGGAGTCCCTGCCAAATTTGATCTCGGTCAAGGAAAGCGCCGGCGAAGCGTGCTTTAAGCTCTCGCATGATCAAACCAGTGCTCCTGCTCACCGCCGCCGGCCTGCTGATGGCCTGTCAAACCGCCACCAACTCTGCTGGCGAGACGGCCTCGACTCCTCAGCCCTCGCTCAATGACGATCCCCTGGCGTTCACCCAGGCCGCCTGCGGGGGTTGCCACGCGGTCGAGTATCTCGGCCTCTCGCCCAATTCAGCAGCGCCGACCTTCGCCTCGATCGCCAATCGCCCCGGACTGGACGGCGACACGCTGTCAGCCTGGCTCGCCAATGCGCACAATTACCCCGAAGTGATGGATTTCGACCTGGATCCCGAGCAGGTCGATCTGGTCGCGCGGCAATTGCTCAAGCTGCGCAGCGAGGACTACCGCCCGGTGGAATAGCTTTTGGGGTATCCCAGCCACCCTCGCCCTCCACCCGAAGCCTACCGGGACAATATCCGGGTGGAAGGGTGGAGGGCGCGGGTGGCTCGGAACATGGATCGGGCATCTGCCCGATCCGCTCTCACAAACCTACAGCCGCTCTTCCATCAGCGCTTTCATATCGGCTTCGGGACGCGGGCCGTAATGCGAGATCACCTCGGCTGCGGCGATCGCGCCGCGCTTGAGGCAGCGGGTCAGTGCTTCGCCCTTGGCAAAGCCCGAGAGGAAGCCCGCCGCGAACTGGTCGCCCGCCCCGGTGGTATCGACCACTTTCTCAATCGGCACAGCAGCGACTTCAGCACGCTCGCCATAGGCCTGCGCAACAGCGCCCTTTTCGCTGCGGGTCGCGACCAGCACCGGCACCTTGCCGGCGACGCTGTCAAAACCGGCCTCGAAATCCTCTTCGCCGGTCAGAGTGGCTAGCTCGCTTTCGTTGACAAAGAGAATGTCGATCAGGCCGGAAGCGATCATCTCGCGGAAATCGTCGCCATGGCGGTCGATTACGAAGCTTTCGCTAGCGGTGAAGGCGATTTTGCGCCCGGCTTCGCGCGCCACTTCGATCGCGCGGCGCATGGCCCTGCGCGGCTCTTCCGGATCCCACAGATAGCCTTCGAGATAGAGGATCGCGCCACTGGCGATAACCTCTTCATCGAGCGCTTCCTTGGGCAGAAACTGGCCCGCGCCCAGGAAGGTGTTCATGGTCCGCTCGCCATCGGGGGTGACGAAGATCAGCACGCGCCCGGTGGCGGGTTCACCCTCGCGCACCGGCGTGTCAAAATCTATCCCGGTGGCGCGCATATCGTGACGGAAGACCTTACCAAGCTGATCGTCGGCGACCTGGCCGATGAAGCCGCATTGAAGGCCGAGGGTTGAGAGCCCTGCCAGAGTGTTGGCGGCCGATCCGCCCGAGACTTCGCGCGCAGGCGGCATGGCTTCGTAGAGCTCGTCAGCGCGGGCTTCGTCGATCAGCGTCATCCCGCCGCGATTGAGCTGCAATTCCTCAATCAGCTCTTCTTCGCAGGAGGCGATTACATCGACCACGGCATTGCCAATGGCGACGACATCATAGCGGGCTTCGGTCACGGTAAACATCCTGTAGTGAAGTGAAATTCTGGCTTGCCGCCTAGCGAGCTTACTGCTCGAGGCCAAGCTTATTGCGACAAAGCCGAATTTCCGGTTTGACTTGCGGCCTCGCGCTCAGCATCCAAGCAGGCGTGACGGACATCTTCACCTCTTTGGCGAAGGCCTTTGGCCAGTTGACCGATCCAGCTGTGCTGCGCGTGCTGGCGAAGAGCCTGGGTGTTACCATTCTGATCTTCATTGCGCTGGGTTTCGGCGTTTATCTCGCGCTGGTTGAGGCTTTCGCTTACGTCGGGCTCGATAATGGCGGTTTGGCCAGCGCCACCGCGGCGACATTGATCGCCCTGCTCAGCTTCTGGTTCCTTTTCCGGGTGATTGCCCTGGCCGTGCTACAATTCTTCGCCGATGAGATCGTCAAGGCGGTCGAGTTGAAGCATTTCCCCGAATCCGCCGAAACATTGCGAGCGCTGCCGTTCCGCGAGGATCTGCACAATTCCCTGCGCGGGATGGGACGGACCATCGGGCTCAATCTGCTGGCGCTGCCGATTGCGGTGCTGTTGCTGTTCACCGCGATTGGTCCGGCACTGTTGTTTCTGCTGGTCAACGCCGTGTTGCTGGGCCGCGAGCTGACCGATATGGCGTGGCTGCGCCATCGCGAGCCAGGTGAGCTTGGTACACCCGTCAATTCGCTAACGCGCTTGATCTTGGGCGGAGCGATCGCGGGGCTGATGCTGGTGCCCTTTTTAAACTTGCTGGCTCCGGTTATCGGCGCGGCGGCGGGGACGCATGTGACTCATCGCGCGCTGCAAAGGCGGGCTGGTAATGCGTAGCGGGTTGGCAGCACTGGCGCTGGCCTTGCTGGCAGGATGCGCCGGCGGATCGCCGCCTATCATAACGCCTGCGCCTGGACCGAGCATCTCCACCGCGCCCAGCGGCCCACCTCCTGGCGGAGGGTTCCGCCCGCCCGAAGTGCAACGCGAGACGGGATTGCAACAGATCATCGGAGCCCACGCCGCTCAGCTCACCCGCCTGTTCGGACCGGCCCGGATTGACCTGACCGAAGGAGATGCACGCAAGCTGCAATTCGCCAATGAGGACTGCGTGCTCGATATCTTTCTCTACCCGCTCGAGCCCAATCAGGAGCCAACTGCGACCCATGTCGAGGCCCGGCGACCACAGGATGGCAGCGAGAGAAGCCGCGCCGCCTGTATCCGATCGCTTCAGGGTTAGCGTTCGGTCCGAGCGCAATGGTAACCTCGTTTTAAGTACGGTCGTGGCACAGCAGGCCTCCATTAGGAGGCTTTGGTTTACCGATGACAACGCATTTTGCCGATCTGGCGCGCCGCGCCGCTGAAGACGGACAGGTTTCGCCTGAGGAATTGCTCGGCCTGCGCCAGCAGGGCTGGGGCGATGGCGCGATCCATCGTGACGAGGCTGAAGCGCTGTTTGCGCTCAACAATTCGCTGCAGGACCGCGACCAGGCCTGGGTCGACTTCTTTGTGGAAGCGATCGGCGAATTTGTGCTCAATGGCAGCGAGCCGCGCCTGCAATGCGATGACGATGAGGCGCGCTGGCTGATCGATCAGGTCGATCACGACGGCAAGATCGATTCCATGGCCGAATTGGAAGCTCTGGTGCGGATCGTCGAGCGAGCGCAGAACGTTCCGACCAGCCTCAAGAATTACGTGCTGCAGCAAATCGAGCGCGAAGTGCTGACCGGCGTTGGGCCAACCCGTTGCGGCGGTGCGCTTGCGGCAACCCATATCACTGCGGGCGAGTGCCGCATCCTCCGCCGGGTGATCTTCGCCAGCGGCGGCTACGGCCCCGCCGCGGTCAGCCGTTATGATGCGGAAATGCTGTTCCGCCTAAAGGACGAGACACTGGCGGAAGAGAATTCACCCGAGTGGGATGAGCTGTTCCTCGATGGAGTCGGCAATTATCTCAAGGGCTTCATGCTCAGCAACGCGCAATTGTCGCATGATCGCCAGCGCGAACTTAGTGCCTTCATCGCTGACAACCAGGCCAATGTCGGGCGCTTTATGGGCCAGATGGCGCGCAGCGCTCCGCAGGTTGCCAATCATTTCGGCAAGGTCTTTGGCAAGAAGGACGACAAGCCGAGCTTCACCGAACAGGCGATGGCCGGCGAAGTGGTGACCGATCACGAACAGGTCTGGCTCGACCAGATGGTCGATGCCGATGGCGAGGTGGATGATCTCGAACGCCGCTTGATCGCTCGCCTGGCAGAGGCCGACTAGGTCAAACGAGGCTGGTGAGCGCTATGGGCGCTAGACCATAAAGCTCTCACCGCAACCGCAAGCGCCTTTGGCATTGGGGTTTTCGAACACGAATCCGGCGGTGAAATCGTCCACCACCCAATCCATGATCGACCCTACCAGGTAGAGCACGCTGGCACCGTCGATGTAAAACACGCCGCCGGGCGTGACGATCTTCTCATCAAACTTGGCCTCTTCGGTGACATAGTCGACCGAATAGGCCAGGCCCGAACAGCCGCGCCGCGGGGTCGAGAGCTTCACGCCGATCGCATCGTCAGGCGCCTTCGCCATCAGCTCGGCAATCCGGTCCTCAGCAGCCGGAGTAAGGGTAACCGCCGCCGGAATTTCGCGGGTCTTCAGCTTGCTATCATGTGTCATGCGGCAATCTTCTTTTCCCAAAATAACGCGGTGCCCTTGTCAGGATCGAGCGCATAATCGCCATAACCCAAAGAAGCATACAAAGCCTTAGCAGGCTCATTCCCACTTAAGACTTCCAGAGTGACTTTGCACGCCCCCTTGCGGGCAGCAATCGCTTCTACCTCGGCAAATAGAGCTTTACCGAGGCCGAGCCCACGCGCATCGGGCGCGACAACCAGATCGTGCACATTGATCAGCGGCTTGGCGACGAAGGTCGAAAAGCCCCAGACGCAATTCATCAGACCCTTGGGCTCGCCATCGACAAGAGCCAGCAAAGAGAACACTGTCGGCTGCTGTTGCAGGCGCGCGATCAGAACCTCACGGGTTTCCGCCGCCAAAGCCTCTCCCCCACCCATCGGATCGCGGGCATAGAGGTCGAGCAAATCAACCAACGCCGCGGCATCCCGCGGATCGGAATAATCTGCCAGACGAACGGCAATCGTCATCACAGCATTCCCAGCTCAAGCCGGGCCTCGTCCGACATCATGTTCGGGCCCCATGGTGGATCCCACACCAGCTCGACCTCGGCATCGCGAATGCCCGGCACCGAAGCGGCGCGCAGCTCGACCTCGCCCGGCATGGTCTCGGCCACCGGGCAATGCGGAGTGGTCAGCGTCATCGTGACGGTGACATCGGATTCATCGTCGACCTCAACCCCGTAAATCAGTCCCAGGTCATAGATATTGACCGGAATTTCAGGGTCATAGATCTCTTTGAGCGCATCAATCACAGCCTGCTGCAGCTCTCCGCCCGAACCACCGGCCTCGCCTGGCTTCTTGGCTAGGAACCCTTCGAGATAGTCGCGCTCACGCTCAGCCGGAGCACCGTCATTGTCGATCGCATCATCGACCCGGGCGCGCGGCGGCTTGGCCGGAGCGTCTGCAAATTCGTTCTGATCTGGCGGCGTGTTCATCCAAAAATCCTCCGCGTGCGCGCAATGCCCTCCAGCAGCGCATCGACATCTTGTTCGGTTGAATAGAGCCCAAAGCTCGCGCGCACCGTCGCCGGTACGCTGAGATAGTCCATCAGGGGTTGGGCACAATGGTGACCCGCACGAATGGCAACGTTGGCCTCATCTAGAATGGTGCCTAGGTCGTGCGGGTGCACGCCATCCATGGCAAAGCTGACGATCCCTGCGCTGTCGCTGGGGCCAAAGAGTGTCACATCGTTCATGGCGCCGAGCTCACCGCGCAGGCGCGTGACCAGCTCGGCCTCGATCGCATGGATCCGATCCGCTCCGATTGCGCTGACATAGTCGGCCGCTGCGGCAAAGGCGATTGCCTCGGTGATCGCCGGGGTTCCAGCTTCGAAACGCTGCGGCGCCGGGGCGTAGGTGGTTTTCTCGAAAGTGACGCGATCGATCATCGAACCGCCGCCTTCCCACGGCGGCATCTGATCGAGGATCTCAGCTCTCGCCCACAAGGCGCCGATCCCGGTCGGACCATAGAGCTTGTGCGCGCTGAAGACGTAGAAGTCGCAATCCAATGCCGCGACGTCGACCGCCATATGCGGCGCAGACTGGCAGCCATCGAGCAGGATCTTGGCGCCGACGCCATGGGCCAGATCGGCCGCGCGTTTGGCGTCGAGCACCGAGCCGAGCACATTGGAGACATGGCCGAAAGCGACCAGTCTGTGCTGCTCGGTAAGGATCGCCTCAGCAGCGTCGAGATCGATCTGATGATCATCGGTCAGTGGGCAGACATCGATTTCCGCGCCAGTTTCGGCGGCGATCATCTGCCACGGCACGATATTGGAGTGATGCTCAAGCTGCGACAGCAATATCCTATCACCGGGCTTGAGATTGGCTCTGCCCCATGAGTTGGCGAGGAGGTTGATCGCCTCGGTCGCGCCGCGGGTGAAGACCACTTCGCTTTCTTGTCCGCCAATGAAAGCAGCGATCCGGCGCCGTGCGGCCTCATAAGCAAGAGTCATCCCGGCTGAGCGCGAATAGACCCCGCGGTGGACCGTGGCGTAATCTTCGCCCAGCGCCTTGGCCATGGCGTCAATCACCGCCTGCGGCTTCTGCGCGGTCGCGGCTGTATCGAGATAATGCCACGGCTCACCCGCGCCCGTCAGCAGTCCGGGGAAGTCCTGGCGGTAATCCATAGAAAGGGCGGTGGGCGCGTTCAAAGACCAGCTCCATCGAGCTGGCTGATCGCATTCTCAAGCATCCGCTCGCGCGCATCGGCATCGTCGAGCTCAACAAAGGCATCGCCGATGAAGGCTTGAACCAGCAGCTTGCGCGCTACCTCGGGGGCGATACCGCGGGCCGCCATATAATAGGCCGCCGCTTCATCGAGTTCGCCAATCGCCGCGCCATGCGCGCATTGGACATCGTCAGCGAAAATCTCGAGCTCGGGCTTGGTGTTGGCCGTGGCGCCCTTCTCGAGCAGGATGGCGCGGAAATTCTGCGCCGCGTCGGTTTTCTGCGCGTGTTTGACCACTTCGATCCGGCCGAGGAAATTGCCGGTCGCCTGGCCCCAATGGACCGCGCGAACGGTCTGGTTCGAGGTGCCATTGGGTTCAGCGTGGATCGTGCGAGTGACAAATTCCTGGACCGTGTCGCCGCCGCCGACTGTCACCCCGCCAAATTCGAAATGCGCTCCGTCTTCCAGCGTCACTTCGATCTCGGCGCGCTGATACTTGCCTCCGGCGAGGATGGCGAAGGCCTCGAACCGACCATGCTTGCGGACCAACACCCGTAGGCGATCAACCATGCCAGCCGCATCCGGGCCAGAGGTGTGCGTCACAATCTCACGCCGGGTCTCACCAGCGGGCACTTCGAGCGTTCGCCAGTGGGTGAGCGTTTCGAGCGCCGATTCCGCGAGGAAATCGGCATCGGCATAGCGCCACGCCTCATCGCGCCGGGTTGGGCGCTCCAGTTCAGCCGCTTCAGGCATCGGCCATCACCGCGTCATAGCCTTCATTCTCAAGCCGCAAGGCCAGCTCCGGCCCGCCCGTCTGGACGATCCGACCATCGGCCAGCACGCTGACCTTGTCGGGCTTCACCACATCGAGCAGGCGCTGATAATGGGTGATCAGCAGCACGCCTTTGTCGGGCGCGCGCATGATCGCGTTGATGCCTTCGCCGACCACCCGCAAAGCATCGATGTCGAGCCCGCTGTCGGTCTCGTCAAGCACAGCGAAAGCGGGGTCGAGAATGCCCATCTGGACCATTTCGGCGCGCTTCTTCTCGCCGCCCGAAAAGCCGACATTCACCTGCCGCTTGAGCATTTCCATATCGAGCCGCAGCAGCGCAGCTTTCTCTTTGGCGAGCTTGAGGAATTCGCCGCCCGAAAGTGGCTCTTCGCCGCGCGCCTTGCGCTGCGAATTGAGCGCTTCACGCAGGAATTGCACGTTGGACACCCCGGGGATCTCGACCGGATATTGGAAGCCGAGGAACAGACCGGCAGAGGCGCGCTCATGCGGCTCGAGCTCGAGCAGATCCTGCCCGCGAAACTCGACCGAGCCCGCAGTCACTTCATAACCGGGCTTGCCGCCAAGAACGTTGGACAGGGTCGACTTGCCCGCGCCGTTGGGACCCATGATCGCGTGCACTTCCCCCGCTGCCACTTCCAGGCTGAGGCCCTTGAGGATGGGCTTGGGGTTGTCCTCGCCAACAGTGGCGTGAAGGTCGGTGATTCTAAGCATCTAGTTCTTCCAGTCTTTGGTCGTCTTTGCGAGCGAAGCGAAGCAATCCAGGGCGTCACACGAAACGGCTCTGGATTGCCGCGGCGACTGCGTCGCCTCGCAATGAAGCGAGGAGGAGTGAGTCACGGATTCTGCCCCGAATTATGAGCGCGGCGCGCGTTCTGTTTGTCTTCAATTCTTTGACGCATGCCGGCGGTGATCCGCGCCAGCACGCCATCCATATTGTCGATCACTTCGGAGGCTTTGATCCGCATCACCTTGATGCCGACCGCCTCAAGGCTCTTGTCGCGGCGTGAAGCGAGTGCTTCATTTTCGCCTTCTTCAAAGATGTCGATTGCCATGCCGAGCGAGTGGCAATTGAAGTCGACAATCGCGCTGCCAACCACGGCGTGGCGCTTGAACGTGTGGCGGCCGAGATCAGCCTTGGCGAAGCGCGCGGCGAGCGCCTTATGCGCTTCGGAAGAATGCCGTCGCATCTCGCGCGCCTGGGCGTGCAGCTCGTCAAGCCGGGCTTCGGAAATCTTCCAGCCGCGCCCCTTCTTGTTGAGATTGGGCTCAGTGTCCGCACTGTCCTTGAGGCCGAGGGTTTTGCGTTCTGTCATCAGCTTTGTCCCGCCCCGTTCAAATAGGCCATTCCGAAGATAAAGGCCGCAGCCACGGCGATCGCACCGATCCCGCCGAGCAGCGCTTTGCCGATATTCGCAAAGTAGTTTTCGGGCAGGCGCCCCACTGGTTTGGGCGCGGACGCGGGATAGGGCTCTGGATTGGCCTTGATCACCGCAATCGTGGCCTCCATCAGCTCGATCATCTCTTGGTTGCTGACGGCGCCATCACCCGCCTGCCAATAGCCCATCGCATCGCTCAGCTCGCAGATGGCGCGCTGCACCAGCGACGAGGCCAGCAGCGAAGATTGGTGGCGGCGTGCGACAAAGCCGAGCGCGGTGTCGCCATAGTCTGGCGCGGGAGGATCATAGGGCTCTTCCCCCACTTGTTGCGCCGCGGGCATGACGAAATAGTCGAAGCCGACCTCATGGCCGTCGAGCGTAAGTGGCAGCCAAAAAGAATGCGAGCGGTCCGCGAGCGAAAATCCCGGCGGAAACGCAATCGCGTAGCCATAGGTCGAGACCCGCTCAACGACGGCATCCGTGAGCGGAAGGGAGCTGTAGTCCAGAAAAAGAGTGCTTTCTGAAAGGCTCACCCCACGCTTCCTTCCAAAGAAATCGCCAGCAGCTTTTGCGCTTCGACCGCGAATTCCATCGGCAGTTCCTTGAGCACATCCTTGGCAAAGCCATTGACGATCAGCGCCACCGCTTCCTCTTCGTCGAGCCCGCGCTGCATCGCGTAAAACAGCTGGTCATCCGAGATTTTCGAGGTGGTAGCCTCATGCTCGATCTGGGCCGAGGGGTTCTTGACCTCGATATAGGGCACGGTGTGCGCGCCGCATTCGTCGCCCAGCAGCAGGCTGTCGCATTGGGTGAAATTGCGCACCCCATCGGCATTGGGGCCGACCCTCACCAGGCCGCGATAGGTGTTGTTCGACTTGCCGGCCGAGATACCCTTGGAGATGATGGTTGAGCGCGAACCTGCGCCATTGTGAATCATCTTGGTGCCGGTGTCGGCCTGTTGGAAATTGTTGGTCACCGCGACCGAGTAGAACTCACCCACGCTGTTGGCGCCGTTGAGCACGCAGCTGGGGTATTTCCAGGTCACCGCAGAGCCGGTTTCGACCTGGGTCCAGCTGATCTTCGAGCGATCGCCCTGGCACAGCCCGCGCTTGGTGACGAAATTGTAGATCCCGCCGACGCCCTCGGCATTGCCGGGATACCAGTTCTGCACGGTCGAATATTTGATCTCGGCATCTTCCAGCGCGACCAGCTCGACCACCGCGGCGTGGAGTTGGTTCTCATCGCGCATCGGCGCGGTGCAGCCTTCGAGATAGGAGACATAGCTGCCCTTTTCCGCCACGATCAGCGTGCGCTCAAACTGGCCGGTGTTTTCGGCATTGATGCGGAAATAGGTCGAGAGTTCCATCGGGCAGCGGACACCTTCGGGCACATAGACAAAGGTGCCGTCAGAGAAGACCGCGCTGTTGAGCGTGGCGAAGAAATTGTCGCGCTGAGGCACGACCTTGCCGAGCCATTTCTGGACCAGCTCGGGATACTCCTTGATCGCTTCGCTGATCGACAGGAAGATCACCCCGGCCTTGCTCAGTTCCTCGCGGAAAGTGGTCGCGACGCTGACGCTGTCAAACACCGCATCGACCGCAACCTTGCGCGCGCCTTCGACCCCGGCGAGCACCTCCTGCTCCGCTACCGGAATGCCGAGCTTGTCGTAGACCGCCTTGATCTCGGGATCGAGCTCATCGAGCGATTTGAGCTTGGGCTTGGCTTTGGGCGCGGCGTAATAATAGGCGTCCTGATAATCGATTTCGGGATAGCCGAGCTTGGCCCAATCGGGCTCTTCCATGGTCTGCCACAGGCGGAACGCCTTGAGTCGCCATTCGAGCATCCATTCCGGCTCGCCCTTTTTGGCCGAAATAAACCGGACGGTGTCCTCGCTCAGACCCTTTTCCGCGAATTCGGTGTCGATATCCGCCGACCAGCCGTGCTCATATTCGGCCGCCTTGGCAGCGGCTTCCTTGGCTTCGGCGTCCATTTCCGAACGATCCTGAATCTCGAGATTGTCGCTCATGCGAATGCTTTCTCCTGAGTCAGCTGGGTCAGCGGGATGGCTGCCAGCGCCTCGCGAATGGTGGTGTTGATGACCGGCCAATGGGTTTTGACCGAACAGCCGGTTTCAAAGTCGCAGCACTCTGCCCCTTCGATGCAGGCGGTCATGGCGATCGGCCCTTCGACCGCTTCGACGATATCGGCGACGCTGATCGCCGCCGCGGGGCGCGCCAATTGCAAGCCTCCCCCAGCGCCGCGAACCGAGCGCAACAGGCCGGCGGCCGTCAGCTTGCTGACCAGCTTTTGCACGGTCGGCCTGGGCAGGCCGGTCTCCTCCGCCAGCTCGCTCGCACTCGTACGCGCACCGCCGCAATGGCGGGCAGCCGCGCTCATCGTGACGACGGCGTAATCTGCAAGATTGGACAGGCGCATAGCCAATAAACCTTAATCGGACCAATTTGTTCCGATTTGCAGGTATGGCCAAGAATGTCCGAATTCAATCAGAATCTAACTCTTGCGAGTCGTTAGCAATGATGTCCTTCTGCGGCGCATAGGGATTGGACAGCAGCGCCTTGGCGGTATCCCCGTGCCCCTTCGGATCAAGCGTGACCTGCGCCAGCGGCGCATCGGGCAGGCCCTTGGGCGTACGCCCGGTGTAGCGCCGCAGATCGCGGATCAAGTGCGCCTGATCGAAATAGGTCGCCAGGATCTGTTCGCGCATCGAGCTGGGCAGATTGTCATTTGCCAGCAGCATGGCGGCCCGGATCGCGCGATAGCGCTTGGCAACTTGCGACGGAGGAACTCCGTAATAGCGTCGGCTGAGCCGCTGCACTTGCCTTTTCGAAAACGAGGTCGAGGCATAGAGCGCATCGACCTGCGGATCGAGGCTCGCCGCCAACCAGGCGTTGATCCCGCCCACCAGCGCCTTGTGCGCTGGATTGGGCTCTTCAATGCAGCGTCGAAACGCATCGCCCAGAGCCTCGCACAGCCCGTCGGTTCCGATTTCACCGGAGCGGCATTGATCCAGCGCCTGCATCAGGCTGGCGAGTTCTTCCGGAGGGAAAATCGCCTCGGGCGCGACCGGCTGATTGTTGACCTCATCCGCTGGCAAGCCGGAAAGCGCGACCCAGCCGAGTGGGGTCAGCGAAGCGCCCACAACCACCAGCGGACCAGTCATCGCAAACGGAACGGCCTGCAACAGCGGTGCGTTGAACCCGATCGTCGACGACATTGCCGAGCCTGCGTCAGGGAAGTGCATCTCGATCGAGCCCTCGACAAACAGAGTGGCCTGCGCCGAATAGGCCGGCATAATGTCGGGGATGGTCCCGGGCCCGGCCCGTAGGACATAGAAGGCATTGATCCAGTCGGTCAGATCGCGCTCTGGCGCAATCCACTCGGGCTCAAGCGCCGCGGTGTGGTCGCTGCTAAGCATCGGCGATATCGCCCGGTTGGATCGTCGACACGCGCATCAATTGAGCTCGCGCAGATTCTTTGGGTCAATCATCTCATTGAGATAGGGGCTGTCCGAATCCTTGAGCCGCGCCGGTGTTCGCCCGACGAAATGGGTGATCTCTCTGATCATATGCGACTGGTCATAGAACGCATCGCCCAGCCCAGCCTCGAATTCGGGTGATAGCGTGGGAAAGGACAACAGCGCCGCCGCCCGTAGCGCCCTGTATTTGCGGGCCAAGGCACTGGGGGGCAGGCCAAAGTATTGCTCGACCAGACGCTGGACCTGACGCCTCGAATAGGCTGCGTTTTCGAGGAGATCGTCGAGCTCGGGATTAAGCGAAGAGCCCAGCCATGTATTGACCGCCTTGATCAGTTCGGAATGGCGTGGGTTAATCGGCTTCGCATGTCGGCCTACGAACTCGCCAAGCTCGAGCGCACCGTCGCGCCCGCTGATCGAACCATCACGATAGCCAGCGATGATGCGCTCCCCGAACGGAACCACCTCGGGGCCCAGAATCGGTTCGGCAGCGCGCATGCGATCTCGGTTTTGACCGGCGTGCAGCCCGGTGAGCGACGCCCAGCCTAGCGGCGACAGCGCTGCGCCGATCACGTGAAACGGGCCTTTGACTACAATCGGGGTTGCGCTCGACAAGGGTGTGAGCATGGCAATTTCAGGGTTGGGGTCACGCCGCCCGCTCGAGAAATGCATCTCTCCCTTGCCATGGGGAAACAGCGCCAAATGGCCCACAGAAGCGGGTTGAATGTCGCGGATCAGCGGCTCGTCGCAACGAAAATGATAGAGCGTGGTGACAAACTCGCTAATCGCGGCGGGGGGCGCAATATAGTCGACCGTGATCAGGCTGCTGGAAGTGAGCCCTGGATCCTCTTTCGAAATTTCTGAGTCGCTTTGTTGCAGATTTATTGCTGACTGTTCTGTCATTATTGGCCCCGTGGGGGCACCAATAGCTTGGTTCTCAACGATTTCACATAAAAAAGGGGCGGCTCCGCTTTGGGAACCGCCCTTGTGAGTTGAGGAACTCTTCGCATCGCTGCTCCGAGCCCTTCGGGTCGCAAGGATTTACTAGCCCAAGCTTGAGCCGGAAAATTGTACGCAAACGACAAGTCGTTGCTTTTGAGCGGGGAAGTGTGGGTGTGGTGTATCTCGACAACAGATGAGAATTCGGCATAGCCGGTTGCATGCTGTTCAAACTTCTCCGCCCAGCGATATTCACCCTCGATTCGGAGCAGGCGCACCGGCTTGCCATTCGCGGCCTCAAGGCGCTGCCGAGCCGCTCACCGGTCAAGCCGGGGCGTCTGGCTGTCGAGGTTGCCGGCATCAACTTCCCCAATCCGGTCGGGGTGGCGGCCGGGTTCGACAAGGACGCCGAGGTTCCTGATCAAATGCTGGGGCTGGGCTTTGGCTTTACCGAAGTCGGCACGATCACACCGCGCCCACAAGGCGGGAATCCCAAGCCACGGCTGTTTCGCCTGGTTGAAGACAAAGCGGTGATCAACCGGATGGGGTTCAACAATGGCGGCGCTGCCGCAGCGCTCGAACGCCTTTCGAAACGCCAGACTGGCCGAGGGATCCTCGGCATCAATATCGGTGCGAACAAGGACTCCGATGATCGCATCGCCGATTACGCCGAGATGGCGCGGGTGATGACGCCGCATGCAAGCTATCTGGCGGTGAATGTCTCGAGCCCCAATACGCCGGGGCTGCGAGCGCTTCAGGATGAAAGCGCTTTGACCGCATTGCTCGACGCAGTGATTGAGGCCCGAGCCGAGGCCGCGGCGGTTCTTGCCGGGCCCAAGCCGCCGATCTTCCTCAAGGTCGCGCCAGACCTGGAGCCGTCCGACGTCGATGCGATTGCCAGGATCGCGCTCGACAAGCGGTTGGGCGCGCTGATGGTCTCCAATACAACCATTTCCCGGCCCGAGCTGCGCTCGCGCCATGCCGGAGAGGCAGGAGGTTTGTCAGGCGAACCTTTGCGCGAACTTGCGTTGCAGCGGATTCGCGATTTCCGCTCAGCCACCGGTGGCCAAGTTCCGCTGATCGGAATCGGGGGCATTGCCAGTGCCGAACACGCTTGGGAGCGGATTCGTGCCGGGGCAAGCCTGGTCCAGATCTACTCAGCCATGGTCTATGAGGGCCCGGGTCTGGGCGGCCGGATCGCCGAGGGATTGCATCGCTTGATGCGCCGCGGCGGCTTTGCAAGCATTGCCGAAGCGATCGGAACCGAATAGCGCGAGTCCTCTATGAAATTGACATCTCTCTCGATCGCATCAGCGCTGGCGCTTGCCGGATGCGCTGCTCCCCCTGCCATTGAACGACCTGCCGCAACTGCCGCAGACGCCGATGTTGCGTTTCCCGGCGCGGTCAGCAGCGCCGATCCGCGCGCGACCGCAGCGGGTGAAGCGATACTTGCCAAAGGTGGGTCAGCCACCGATGCCGCGATTGCGGTCATGCTCGCGTTAACGGTCGTCGAACCGCAAAGCTCTGGCATTGGTGGCGGTGGGTTTCTGGTCCGTGCCGACGCTCAAAGCGGTGCGGTCAGCACGATCGATGGACGAGAAACGGCGCCCGCCGCGGCTACCCCTCAGCGCTTTCTGGATGAGAATGGTGAGCGGCTTCCACGCGAAAAGCGCGTTACCTCTGGCCTGAGCGTCGGCGTACCCGGCAATATAGCGCTTGCCGCCAAGGCCCATGAGCGCCACGGCATGCTGCCTTGGGCCGCTCTGTTCGAGCCCGCGATCACTCTGGCGCGCGAAGGCTTCACCATGAACATCCGCCTCAACGAAAGCCTCAATTCGCGGCTTGGCCGGGCCGATAAGACCGAAGCCGCCAAAGCGGTGTTCTTCGGAGAAGATGGCAAAGCGCTTCCGGTTGGCTCGACGGTCACGAATCCAGCCTTTGCCAACACGCTGGAAGAGCTCGCCAAGGCCGGGCCCCAAGCAATGTATCGCGCGGGGGCGGCCTCGCTGGCGCAGTATGTTGCCGGTGAGACGCCGCAGGACGGGAAGATGACGCCCGAAGACATCTCTTTCTATGTCGCCAAGGACCGTAAGCCGGTCTGTGTGAGCTATCGATTGCACAAAGTTTGCGGCATGGGTCCACCGTCGTCGGGCGGGATCGCGGTCGGTCAGATGCTGGCCCAGTTGGAGCGGTTTGACCTGGCTGCCCTTGGCCCCGAAAGCCCGACCTTCTGGCACCTGTTCCTCGAATCGCAGCGCGTCGCCTATGCCGACCGTGAGCTCTATGTCGGCGATTCCGACTTTGTGGAGGTTCCGGTCGAAGGGTTGATCGACCCGGCCTATATGGCTTCGCGCAGCGCGCTGATCAGCCCCGAAGCGGCGATCACCGATCTCAAGCCCGGCACGCCGCCTGGTGCGCCGCTGGCGCGTGCCGATGGTGATGAAGATCGCGAGAGCGGCACCACCCACTTCTCGGTCGTCGATGGCGAAGGCAATGCCATCAGCTACACCTCTACCATCGAAGGGGCGTTCGGTTCTGGCCTGTTCTACGGCGGGTTCTATCTCAACAATGAGCTGACCGATTTCAGCTTGAGCCCGGAGCGGAACGGCAAGCCTGTCGCGAACCGCGTCGAAGGCGGCAAGCGCCCGCGCTCCTCGATGGCGCCAACCGTGGTGTTCGACACTTCGGGTGAAATCGTGCTGGTGATCGGCGCCGCTGGCGGCCCGACCATTCCGGTCCAGACCGCGCGTTCGATCATCGGTGTGATCGACTTTGGCCTCTCTGCCAAAGAAGCGCTCGCGCTGCCGCTGATCATGGCGTTGGGGCCGACTGTCGTTTACGAAGAGGGATCGGTCATCGCCGATATGGAAGATGCGCTCAAAGCGCTCGGCCATCAGCAATTGCGCGGTTTCAGCGCTCCGCTCAAGGCCAATGCCCTGCGCCGAACCGAGGCTGGTTGGGAAGTGGCGATGGACCCGCGGATCGATCCGAAACTTGCCTATGAGTAAGGCGGCTTGCCGCTAGGACTGTCCGGCCCTAAATCATACTGACATAGGATGGAGCGCCCCTCGTGGGCGGGGAGATTATACTAAGTGGCTGTAACCGATACGCACCTCGATGACATCGATCGCGCGAATAATCTGGTCGAATTGTTTCTCAAGCGCGCCGACGAAAAGGGTGACGCTCCCTTTCTCGGGTCCAAGCGCGATGGTGAGTGGGTCACGCAGAGCTGGGCTGAAACCGCGGATCAGGTTTGTCTGTTGGCGGAGAATCTCCGTCGGATTGGGTTGAAAGATGGCGATCGCGTCGCTCTCGTCTCCGAAAACCGCCCCGAATGGTGCATTTCCGATCTGGCGGTGATGGCGGCCGGCTGCATCACTGTTCCGACCTACATCACCAATACCGAGCGCGATCACGCTCATATTCTGGATAACTCCGGCGCGCGGGCGGTGATCGTTTCGAGCGAGAAGTTGTTGGGCCCGGTGGTTGGCGCAATCGGACGCACCGGCATTGTCGATCACGTCATCGGCATTGATGACCTTCACCGCCAGCAGTCAGGCAGTTTTGACTATCACGCCTGGCCCGAGATGATGGCGGGCGACGCGATCGATGCGCGCAAGGCAGTGGAAGCGCGGATTGCCAATATCAAACGCGAAGACACCGCCTGCCTGATTTACACCAGCGGCACCGGTGGAGCGCCACGCGGGGTGATGCAGCATCACGGCTCGATCCTGTGCAATTCGGCCGGCGCGGCCGAGATTCTGATCACTGACTTCGGCATTGATGAGGAGCGCTTCCTCAGCTTCCTTCCTTTGAGCCACGCCTATGAGCACACCGGCGGGCAATATCTCCCGATTTCGGTTGGGTCGGAGATCTATTATTCCGAGGGGCTCGAAAAGCTCGCATCGAACATAGAAGAGGTACGTCCGACCATCATGGTGGTGGTCCCGCGGCTGTTCGAAGTGCTGCGGACCCGGATCATGAAGCAGGTCGAAAAGCAGGGTCGGTTCCCCAACTTCCTGATGGAGCGCGCGCTCAAGATCAGCGAGAAGGAATCGGAACGCGGCAAGAAGCGCAAGCGCGATCGGCCAATGGATATGATCCTCGAGAAGACGCTGCGCCCCAAAATCCGCCAGCGCTTTGGCGGAAGGATCAAGGCGATGGTTTCGGGCGGTGCGCCGCTCAATCCTGAAGTCGGCAATTTCTTCGAGGCAATGGGGCTGACCATGCTGCAAGGCTATGGCCAGACCGAGGCCGGGCCGGTGATCAGCTGCAACCGCCCGGCCGTTGGTCTCAAAATGGATACGGTCGGCCCGGCGATGCGCGGGGTTGAGATCAAGATTGCCGACGATGGCGAGATTCTGTGCCGCGGTGAGCTGGTCATGCACGGCTATTGGCGCAACCAGGCCGAAACCGATCGCACGATCAAGGATGGCTGGCTCCACACTGGAGACATTGGTCACCTGGACGAAGCCGGCCGGATCAAGATCACCGACCGCAAGAAGGACATGATCGTCAATGACAAGGGCGACAATGTCGCGCCGCAGAAGATCGAAGGCATGTTGACGCTCCAGCCTGAGATCGCTCAGGCGATGGTGAGCGGCGACAAACGCCCCTATGTGGTCGGTCTGGTCGTCCCCGATGCCGAATGGGCGCTCGAATGGGCCAGCGCCAATGACGAGAAATTCGACCTCAAGGCGCTGCAGGATCTGCCAGCCTTCAAACAGGCGGTGCGCAAAGCGGTCGACCGCGTGAACATCGATCTGTCAGTGATCGAGAAGGTGCGTCAGTTTGCCTTCGCTGATGAGGCCTTCGCGATCGAGAACGAGGAAATGACGCCGAGCATGAAGATCCGGCGCCACAAGATCCGGGATCGCTATCAGGAACGGATCGACGGGCTCTATCGCGGGTGAGTAGAGACGGCATCACCGAGTTCATTGAACGCTGGTGCCGACTGGGCGAACGGAGCGAACCAGTTGATGCAGAAGGTCTCGCGGAAGTCGAGTTGGAACTGGGCTTCACGCTGCCCAAAGCCTATCGCAGCAGCGTGCTTAGCCATGGGCTGCCCTCGCCCGACATAAGCTTGCTGGAGTTCATTGACGACAATGAGCTGGATGTGCCGGACATCGGTGGCTTTCATTCACCCGCCGAGATCGTGTCATCGACCCGTAACTGGTGCGAACTGGGCATGCCGAGTCACTTGGTTGCCTTCGCTTCGGACAGCGGTGGAAATCAGTTCGCGTTTAGCCGAGAGAAACCCGCCGAAGTTTGGTACTATGACCATGACTTTGACGAAGCGAAGAAGGTATCGGATGATTTCAGCGCGTGGGTGTGCAGATACGTGGAGCTCTAACCTTCCACATCAGGCCGCTTCGGCTTCGTCGACAAACTCGGGGTAGAAACCCGGCGCCTGCGCTGACCATCCCGGTGCGGTCGCGGCGGATTCGCTCAATGATTGCAACAGAACCTTGCGCAGGTTCGGGCGGATCTGCGGCAGAGCGGCGGCGGCGCAGAACGCGCTCGGCAGCCACGGACGCACCTGTGCACCCAGCAGTCGCTCATAAAGGAAGCGGAAGGCGGAGAAGCAGGTGATCCGGCCCTGTTCGAGATCAAATGCCGCCATCCGGATCAGCTTGCCCAGAAAACGTTCGATATCGATTCCGGCATCGGCCTGCGGAACCATGTCGGCAAGCGGCTTGAGATCCTGATAGGCAACATATTGGCGGCGGATGTTGGCGCTTTCGCTCTCATCGCGCGCCCACAGCTTGAAGGCATCACAGCGCGCCAGCCCGATGTCGAGGCTGCGCTTGATATAGCGCTGCTCGCACGGCGCGAAACCTGCGAACTCGCGCATTTCGCCGATTGCCAAAGATGCAGTACCCACGCTTGCCATTGGACAGTCTCCCTGTTCGAAGGCGACTGTCGGCCAACATGGTTAAATAACCGTTAGCTATGATTGAATCGCTGCGATCAGATCAGCCCGAAATGACATCGGCCCAATCGGGGTGCCGCGCGGCCTGAGCTTTGAAGAAGGGGCACAGCGGCACGATCTTGAAGTGTTTGGCGCGGGCATCATTGACGATGGCTTGCGCCAGGAGCTTGCCATAGCCGCGCCCACGGAATTCATCGGGCACGCCGGTGTGATCGACGATCACCAGCGCCTCCGACATGCGCGAGAAGGTCAGCTCGGCCTCTGTCTTGGTTCCTTCGAGCGAAAGGACATAGCGCCCCTTGCTGCCATTCTCCACAAGACGAATGCTCGGCGTGTCGCTCATCAGATCAATCCCGCCAATGGCGAACTCGGATCGGCATATTTGCGCCGTCCCATGCGGCCGGCGAGATAGGCTTCGCGGCCCGCTTCGACCGCGAGTTTCATCGCACGCGCCATACGGATAGGATCCTTGGCTTCGGCAATCGCGGTGTTCATCAAGATGCCATCGCAGCCCAGCTCCATACCCACTGCAGCATCGGATGCCGTTCCTACGCCAGCGTCGACCAGCACGGGCACATTGGCGCCTTCGACAATCAATCGGATCGTGACCTGGTTCTGAATGCCAAGGCCCGAACCGATCGGAGCGCCCAGCGGCATCACCGCCACCGCGCCAGCGTCTTCCAATTGCTTGGCCGCAATCGGATCATCGACGCAATAGACCATTGGCAGGAAGCCCTCCTTGGCCAGCACTTCGCAGGCGCGGATGGTTTCGACCATATTGGGATAGAGCGTGCGCGCTTCGCCCAGCACTTCAAGCTTGACCAGGTCCCAACCTCCTGCCTCGCGCGCCAGGCGCAGAGTGCGGATCGCGTCTTCCGCGGTGAAACAGCCGGCGGTGTTAGGGAGATAGGTTGTTGTCTTGGGGTCGATGTAATCGGTCAGCATCGGCGCTTTGGGGTCGCTGACATTGACCCGCCGCACAGCCACGGTGACGATCTCCGCGCCCGAGGCCTCGACCGCCGCCGCGTTTTCCTCAAAGTCCTTATACTTGCCGGTCCCGACAATCAGTCGGGAGTTGAAGGTCCGGCCGGCCACGCTCCAGCTGTCCGAGCCACTTCCTACCGCATCCCCACCACCGACAAAGTGGACGATCTCGAGTGTATCGCCGTCAGCCAGCCCGGCGTTTTGCAGGGTTGAGCGCGGCACAATCTCGCCATTGCGTTCAACTGCAACCTTCTCTGGCGTCAGCTCGAGCTCGAGCACCAGTGCGGCGATGGTGTCGGCGAGGGTTCGGCGGGACTCGCCATTGAGCGTGATCGTCTTTGAAGAAGTCATGTTGCCGGACATAAGCGCCCGCTCGCGCGACGCAACCGCTCTTATGTCAGTGCGCGCTGCGAAGATTCATGAAATGGCCGATCGACACCAGGACAACGCCGGTGATCGTGAGGACAGCTTCCTGAAATCCGTGGGGTGACGCCAAAGCAGCGCCCATGAATGCGAGCCCAGTCACAGCGATCGCAAACGGCTGCAATCGCCGGTGGATCCAAACCCCGGCCCCAATCGCCATCGCGGCGACCACGGATGCCACAGCGAGGCCATAATGGTGAATCTCTTCGGCCAGCAGGAATTGCGCGCCCAGGCCCAAGCCCGAAACGATCGCAATCGTCGCGATGCAATGCACAGCGCACAGGCCCGACAGCAAAATGCCGAGCGAATCGAGCCGTTGGCGGATCAAGGAAGACGAGTCACACATCAGATTTCGTGCACATATGTAACATTGTATCATTGCGCAAGGCCTGAGTGGGAATTGGCTTGCGCAATGTGCAACGGGATTTGCGGCGAACGGGCTTGCAGCACAAACAGAATCCGCACAGGGATGCGCTGCTATGGCCACCAATGCAGAATCTCTTGTGGACTCTGACGACCGATCGCGCGGTCCCCAGCCGCTCGCCCTGGCGCGATGGCTGGCTGTTGTCGCCGGGATGATTGTGCTGATTGTCTTGATCGGAGGCATCACTCGTCTGACCGAGAGCGGGCTGTCGATCACGCAATGGCAGCCGGTCACCGGCACCCTGCCTCCCTTGAGCGAAGAGGCCTGGGAAGCAGAGTTTGCCGAATACCGCGCGACCCCGGAATATCGTTACGAGGCGAGCGTCACCGGAATGTCGATGGAAGACTTCAAGTTCATCTACTTCTGGGAGTGGTTTCACCGCTTTGTCGCCCGGCTTATCGGGCTCGCCTTTGCCCTGCCACTGGCGTGGTTCTGGATCCGCGGCGCCATCCCGGCCGGATATAAGGGTCGACTGCTCGGTCTGTTGGCGCTCGGCGGGCTGCAGGGCCTGTTCGGTTGGCTGATGGTCGCCTCCGGGCTGACCGGGCAGATGACCGATGTCAGCCATTTCAAGCTCTCACTGCATTTGCTGACTGCACTGCTGCTGCTGGGGGCGATCACTTGGACCATGCTCGACTTCAGAGCGCTCGCCAAAGATCCCGGCGCGGCTCCCGCACGCTTGACCGGTCCGTCGGTCATCGTGGCGTTGATCCTGTTTGTGCAGTTGCTGCTGGGTGCGTGGGTTGCTGGCCTTAACGCCGGGCACGCCGCCTATGACTGGCCGCTGATGAATGGTCGGTTGATCCCGGAGGTCAGCTTCTCCAATGGCGTTCTCTGGACGCTGACTCACGATCCCTTCCTGCTGCATTTCATGCATCGTTGGTGGGCCTGGATCGCGGTCGCAGCTCTGGTCTGGATTGCCCGGCGCGTTCGCAAGTATGATCGGATGGCATCGGTCGCTGTGCACAGCGCCTTTGGCGTAATGGTGATCCTGGGGATTGCGACCGTGATGACGGAAGTCTCGCTTTGGATCGCGGTTTCGCACCAATTGTGTGGGGCCCTGCTGGTGGCGAGCCTGGCCTGGGCGATGCACAGCGATGGCAGTATGCCGCGCAAGGCTGCGGACTGACCATGGCCGGATCGCCCAAGTCTGAGCCAATCACGGCACTGGCATGGTGCCCCTTCCCCGGCGTCGAGACAGCCCAGCGCGCGGCCAATGATCTGCTCGATGAAGGCTTGATCGTCTGCGCCAATATCCTTCCCGAGATGCTGTCCGTGTTCGAATGGGATGGAAAGCGCGGTAGCGAGCGTGAAATCGGAGCGCTGTTCAAAACCCATGCGAGACTTCTGGACAGGATGATCGAGCGGCTCGGTGAGTTGCATCCCTATGAAACTCCAGCAATAATTGGCTGGATATGCGATTCCGCTCACCCCTCAACCAAGACCTGGATCGGCGGCTTGATTCCGAAGCACTAGCCGGGGCTGCGGCCTCGCGCCGTGGCTTTATGTTGGGGGCCGCTCTCGCAGGCGTAACCCTCTCCGCTTCGGCAGCGGCGCAGTGCCGCATTGCCCTGCCCCAACAGACCATGCGGTTGCGCCGAGAGCTTGAGCGCGAACTGCACGACCGCTCTGTCATCCGGGTCGAGCGCGAGTGGACGATTGAGTTTCACCGCAAACGCGCGGGGATTGTCGTCTCGGGCCATCAATTGTCGGCCCGCGTTGTCGCGCCTGAGGCGCTGGAGCCCTTGGCGCAGATCGAGCGGCAACGCTCCACTCAGAGAGTTTTTCCGATTACGCTCGATGCCGCTGGGCAGATGATGGACGCCGGGCCACTTGTGCTTCGCTCCGATATTGCACTGGCAGCTCAGGTGGCGGGCAAGATCTGGTCCGGCCTTGAGGCGTCGGCCCCGAATCCATTGGAGCCGTTGCGGCAAGTTCCCCATGGGCCGCAGCTCTCACAGAGAAGCTTGAGCGATCACCTCCCCGCAGATCTGTTCTATCCAGCTGACCGCGCCGAACGCACCACACGCACTGTGGATCTGCCAAACGGTGAAAGCGGCCAAATCGAGCTTTCGATCCGCGCGAGAAGCCAGGCGCAACAACCCTGGTTGAGGCAATGGGAGCGGAGAATCACCACCAGCATTGGTGGGTCCCGACGTCACTCCAGCGAGACTTGGTCGCTCTCATCGCGGTAGCGGCGGAGCGCACTGGTATTATTTTACCGGTCCCGAGATGCGCAGATTTCCTTGACTTGCAGGCGATCTGACGACAAATGGCGCGCATCCAAAGACGGATCGCCAAGCTTTCCGTTTGATTCGCCGCCCCAGCAATAGGGCGCACCCCATTACACCTTCGCTTTAGGTTAGGAAAAAGAGCCATGAAGGCGCTGAGCAAACAGACCCGGTCGATCAAACCGGCTGAGGTCGAAAAGAATTGGCATCTGATTGATGCAGACGGTCTGGTCGTAGGCCGCGTGGCTTCGATCATCGCCAACATCCTGCGCGGCAAGACCAAGCCGAGCTACACGCCGCATGTTGATTGCGGCGACCACGTGATCGTGATCAATGTCGACAAGGTGAAGTTCACCGGCAAGAAGACCACCGACAAGATCTATTACAAGCACACCGGCCACCCCGGTGGGATCAAGGAAACCACCCCTGCCAAGGTTCTGGAAGGCCGTTTCCCTGAGCGCGTTCTTGAAAAAGCTGTTGAGCGGATGATCCCGCGTGGTCCTTTGGGGCGCCAGCAGATGAGAGCGCTGCATCTGTACACCGGCACGGAGCATCCGCATGACGGGCAAAACCCGCAAGTGCTCGACGTCGCTTCCATGAATCGCAAGAACAAGGTCACCGCATAATGGCTGACGAAAACACCAACGAAACCGTATCGGATCTGGCTGATCTGAAGGACATCGCTGGCGACGCTCCGGCCGCAGATGCTGCTGAGATCGCTCAGAACCCGGCAGCGCCGCTGCGTGAGCAAGAGCTCGACGCACAGGGCCGCGCCTACGCCACTGGTCGTCGTAAGGACGCGACCGCCCGCGTATGGCTCAAGCCAGGCACCGGCAAGGTCACCGTCAATGGCAAGGATCAGGAAGTCTATTTCGCACGTCCAACCCTGCGCCTGATCATCGACCAGCCGTTCTCAATCACTGACCGTCAGGGCCAGTATGACGTTGTGGCGACCGTTCGCGGTGGCGGCCTCTCGGGCCAGGCCGGTGCGGTCAAGCACGGCATCAGCCAAGCGCTGACCCGCTATGAGCCGGAACTGCGTGCCACGGTCAAAGCCGCTGGCTTCCTCACTCGCGACAGCCGCGTTGTTGAGCGTAAGAAGTACGGCCGCGCCAAGGCACGCCGGAGCTTCCAGTTCTCGAAGCGTTAATCGGCCTCACAATTGTTTCAAAAAGGGCACAATTGTTTCAAAAAGGGCGGGCCCTCCGGGTCCGCCTTTTTTGTTGGTTGCGAAATTGTGCGGGCTGCTCGCCTCAACGCTGCAACAGCATCAGACCCCAGGCGAGACCGGTGCCCGAGAAGAACAGCGGCCACGACCAATACATCTGGTAATCCCCCGCGCGCAGCAATTGCACCGCAAGCTGTCCGCCGCTGGTGCCTTGCGACCCTACGACCAATGCAACTGTTGCGGATAGCACCGCACCAAGGGTGGCGGCTTTTAAGAAATCCATTTTGCCCTCCGATGCTCCACTGTTGACGAGATCTGGTGGCCAGATCTGCTGGCGGCATTCAGCTGTGAATCGGCGCCCGAATGCACTCGGCCGCTGGGCATTTGTGCCTAAGAATTTCCTAACCGGAATGTGATGAAAAAGGTTAAGGCGGCGGCAGGCAAGAATTGTGTGGCCGCTTAGCCCAGCACCCTCAACTCACTGTCTATCTTGCCCCCGGCCTCGCAGGTGATGACGCGATAGGACGGCGGTGCTCCGCCACGCAGGCGGGTCGACAAGGTTCCCGCCCCGATCATCCTGGTGCTGGCCTGGGCAATGCTCCGCACTTCATCGAACGGGACATGGACATGGCCCGACAAGATTGCGTGAGCGCCGGCATTGGCGACGGCCATAAAGGCCGCGTCGCCCCCGATCGTCGGGTTGGTCGCGGCGGTCTTGGGGCCAAGCAATGGGTGATGGCAGGTGACCAGCCGGGTCCGCCGATCCCCAGCCAGCAGCTCAAGCGCAGCGACAGTCCGGTTGAGCGGGCGGCGGCGGACAAAGCCGTCCGACCACGGGAAGCGAGGCTGCGCCCGGACCGTGCTGATCAGCGAGACCAGAACCACATCGTCGGATTCAAAACTGCTTGCGACCTTGGCTGCGAGATTGCGATAGCGCCGATAGGGATCGGTGAAGCGCTCGATCAGATTGTAATAGGGCATGTCGTGATTGCCTGGTTCGAGCACCACCGGCAGGTCAAACGCGCTGAACCACTCGGTGGCCGCTGCATATTCGGAATGCTTGGCCCGCTGAGTCAGATCGCCGGTGCAGATCAAGGCATCGGGGCGCTCTTCGGCAATGGCGGACTCGACGGCTGCCAAAGCGGAGCGATCCTCAACCCCGAAATGCACATCACTGATATGAAACAGACGCGTTGTCATCGTGAGGTGCTCTTCACCAGATCTCACTTCCCTGCAAGCTTGGAAGAGGCCTCTAGACCCGATCCGAGAGAATCAGCCAGGCGGCGAGGGCATTGAGCCCGCTATAGACGAGATAGGCCCAGACCAGGTTCGGCCAACCATTCGCGGCGAGCATCATTGCCGCAAGCAGAACCAGAAACTCGGTCAGCATCGAAAGACGCCCGCCGAGCGCGTGAACATACCCCGGGACCTGGCCCAGCAGGGCATGGCCGCTCTCCAACACCGCTTTGTGCAAAGCGAAGTTCCCGATTCCCAAGACAAAGATAATCGCGACGGCGAACATGATGACATTATGGCGTAATCCTCCGTCGAGTGGAATGGGTCATTCGTCGCCACTTCTTTGCGCTCCGTCATTCCGGTAGCGCGTCAGTCGAACGCAAAGCGGCCATGATCGACTCTCAGATGATCCTCCAGGACCATCCGCCTACAAGTGTTTTCAGCAGCTCGCTTGGGACCCCGTTTCGACCCCCCGCTCGAACTCAGGTGATCTGCACGATGGAGGAATATAATGATTAAGACTGCCCTGACCGCTGCGAGCCTCGCACTGGTCGCCACCGCCGCCCCTGCAATCGCCGGCGACAAGGATGCTCCAAGCACCAGCGTAACCTTTGCTGACCTCAACCTCAGCACCCCCGAAGGCCAGGAAATGCTCGACAATCGCATCGACGCAGCTGCACGCGCCATCTGCCAGATGGATTCGCAGCGCACTGGCACTCGCATCAACACCAGCGAACGCCGCTGCTACACCAACGCCAAGAAGAGCGTGAAGCAGCAAGTGGCTACGCTGATCGAAGACACCCAGCGGGGCGGCTAAGGCCCCAAAAGACCCCAACGTCTTTTGATTTCCCGCAAGCGGTCCGATCCCACAGTCCCTGGGGTCGGGCCGCTTCCCTTTTGTGGTCGCTGTTGGTGTGTGAGTGCAGCCGAACAATTCGGCCACGGACAGCCTTAGCGGCCAGCCATAGCCTTCACTTTGGACAGATAGGTGCGCCCGATCCGCAGCGCCTCGCCATTCTGCAATTCCGCTGACCAGACGCCGAGACCATCATGGCGCAAGCCACGGATCGAATCGCGCCGGAGAATGGTCGAACGGTGGATCCGAATATAGGCCTCGGGATCGAGCCGGGCCTCGAGCCCGGCAATGGTTTGCAGCAAGAGATAGGACTGCGCTTGCTCGGGGTCGCCGACATGCAGGCGGACATAGTCGCGCTCAGCGTCAATCCGGTGAACTTCGTCGACCGCGATGCGCAGCAATTCGGAGCGGTGCGGCACCCACAATTCCTGCAGCCATTTGCTGCTGGTCTCGCGCCGCTCACCGCGCCGGGCCAGAGCCCGTTCAATCGCGCGCGACAGACGGTCGGCGGAAACCGGCTTGAGTACATAGTCAATCGCTTCGAGATCGAACGCCTCGACCGCAAAGTGATCATGCGCCGTTACAAAGATCACCGCAGGCGGCGCTTCGAGCTTGCCAAGCTGGCGCGCAACGCCCAGCCCGTCGAGCTCTGGCATAGTCATGTCGAGCAAGACGAGGTCGGGCTTGAGCGCCTCGACCAGTCGCAAGGCGGCAGCGCCATCGCTGGCCGTCCCGACCACATTGATGGCGTCAATCTCAGCGCAAATGACCTGGATCCGCTCGACGGCCAAGGGCTCGTCATCGACCAGTAGTGTGCGCAATTGTTCGGGCGTTTCGTCAGCGTCAGCCATTGCGGGTGAGGGGTATCCTCATTTCAGTCGAATAGCCAGTCTTGGACGGAGCGGACGAAACCACAACATCGGGGCCAAAGCGCGCTTCGAGCCGGTCACGGACATTGGCAAGGCCGATTCCAAAGCCATGCTCGACCCCCTTGGGGACACCGGGCCCGTCATCGCTGACGGTGATAACCAGCCGGTCGAATTCCTCGCGCGCGGCAACCGTAATCGTAACCGGGCGATTGACTGGCGACACGGCATATTTGACCGAGTTCTCAACCAGCGGCTGCAGGATCATACCCGGAACGCGCGCATCCTCCAGATCGGCTGGCAGGTCGAACACACAGGTCAGACGTTCGGGAAAACGGGTCTCTTCAATGTCGAGATAGAGCTTTTGCAGATCGAACTCATCCTTGAGCGGGACGTTCGAAGTCGGATCATCCGCCAGGCTGTGGCGATAGAAGCGCGACATGGTCTGGATCATCCGCTCCGCCCGATCGGTCTTGCCGGTCATGACCAGCGCCGACAGCGAGTTCAACGTATTGAACAGAAAGTGCGGATTGACCTGATAGCGTAGCGAGCGCAGCTCGGCCTGCTTGGCGGCTGAACGGAATTCCTGTTCGCGCCGCTCGGCCGCGCGGGCCTGGAACCCGGCGAGCAAAGCGAAATAGGTCGAAGCCCAAGCCAGCAGCAGGAAGTAGCGCCCCAGCGCCACTTCGAACACGCCGCGCCACATATCAGCCGAAGTCGGAGCCGGAGCGATAATCACGCTTTCGGAGCTGACGATGGTCTCTTTCTTGCCGGGCGCTCCGGGATCAAGCCGCTCTACCGGGACGTCGACCAGGATATTGCCTTCCTCGTCGCGGCGCAGATTGATGCCGGTCCTATCGGCATAGCTTTTGACCTCGGCATCCTGCAGGTCCTTGAACGCCAGATGGTTGGCCATTCCGATAGCTCCGGCCACCGGGGCGGCGAAGATGATCGCGGCGAAGATCTTCACCCACAGCGCCTTGGCATCAAACAGCCGCAACAAGGCCCACAGCAGGACCGTCAAACCGATCCCGGCCAAAGTCACCACGGTGCGGCGCAGGGCCATTTCAACCTGCAGATCGTAATCCATTACGAAACTGCGAACGGAGATCAGTGCAAAATAGGTCGCCCACAGGACGACCATCGACAGCAACACTGTGCGGAAGGGAACGCTTGGGCGCGTTTCAGCGGTCAATGCTCGTACCATAATCGTCCCAGCACCTAGCCGCGCCGCGCCAAATTGGCCAATCCGTCGTCGGTCTCAATTGGGTCTTTGTCGAATGGCAATCGGACACCATGCACGTTTCGTCACGTCCGCGGCGAAGATTCATGTCAGCTTAAGCTAGCGAGGAGGCCGAGCTCCCTCGCCGCTCCAATCGCGCCTGGCTAGGCCCGCGGCTTGATCATCTCGCTCGGCACAACCCATTCGGCAAATTGTTCTTCGGTCAGCAAGCCAAGCTCAAGCGCCGCCTCCTTGAGAGTGGTGCCATCGGCATGCGCCTTCTTGGCAATCTTGGCAGCATTGTCATAACCGATATGCGGGTTGAGCGCGGTCACCAGCATCAGACTTTCGTTCATCAGCTTGTCGATCCGGGCGGTGTTGGCCTCGATCCCGACCACGCAATTGTCGGTAAAGCTGCGGGTGGAGTCCGCGATCAGGCGGATCGATTGCAGCACGGAGTAGATCATCACCGGCTTGAACACATTGAGCTCAAGATGGCCGTTGGATCCGGCCACGCTGACAGTGGTGTGATTGCCCATTACCTGAGCGCAAACCATGGTGATGGCTTCGCATTGAGTTGGATTGACCTTGCCCGGCATAATCGAAGAGCCCGGCTCATTGGCGGGTAGTGCGATCTCGCCAAGGCCGCTGCGCGGTCCCGAACCCAGCAAGCGAATGTCGTTGGCGATCTTCATAAGGCTGACGGCAACCGAATTGAGCGCTCCGGAAAGCTCTACCAATGCGTCATGCGCGGCGAGCGCTTCAAACTTGTTGGCAGCGGTCACAAAACCATGACCCGTTTCTTTGGCAACATTGGCGGCAAAGGCTTCGGCGAAGCCGGCCTTGGAGTTGATCCCGGTCCCGACCGCTGTTCCGCCTTGCGCCAGTTCGAGCACGCGTGGCAGAGCGTTCTCCAACCGCGCGACGCCGTATTCGACCTGCTTGGCGTAACCCGAGAATTCCTGGCCGAGCGTGAGCGGGGTCGCGTCTTGCAGGTGAGTCCGGCCGATCTTGACGATGTCAGCAAACGCCTTGGCTTTGGCATCCAGCGCGCCATGCAGATGCTCCAACGCCGGGATCAGCTGCTCGATCGTCTCGCTTGCGGCTGCGATATGCATCGCGGTCGGGAATGTATCGTTCGAGCTTTGCCCCATATTGCAGTGATCATTGGGGTGGACTGGTTCTTTGCCGCCATGCTGGCCGGTCAGGATCTGGTTGGCGCGGCTGGCGATAACTTCATTGGCATTCATATTGGATTGGGTGCCAGAGCCGGTCTGCCAGACCGAAAGCGGGAATTGATCGGCCAGAACGCCTTGAATCACCTCATCGGCGGCCGCCACAATTGCGTCACCCAGCTTCGAATCGAGCACCCCAAGCGCCATATTGGCGAGCGCGGAGCTTTTCTTTTGGATCCCCAGCGCCTTGATCAGCGGCGCGGGCATCTTCTCGGTACCGATCGCGAAATTCGCCAGGCTGCGCTGGGTCTGAGCGCCCCAATGAGCATCGGCCGGGCATTCGACCTCGCCCAGCGAGTCGGTTTCAATCCGCACACCACCGTTCATCGTACCCATTTGTCCACCTGTCACGTCGCTCATCGAAGCCATACTCCTTCCGGTCGATTCCGGGCTCCCATAAGCGCCGCTGATAGGGAACGTCAAAGGGCTTGGCGCTGGCGATCACAAAAGCTAAGCACTTGACGTGCTGTATTGCTAAACTAATACAGTTGACGGAGGCATGATGACGAATACCGATCTCGACTTCACGATTGCTCGCAAGGCTATGATCGACAGCCAGCTGCGGACCAGCGGTATCAACACCGAATCGGTTTTGGCGCGTATGGCCGTGGTGCCGCGCGAGGATTTCGTGCCGACTGACCAACGCCCGCTTGCCTATATGGATCGCTCGGTTCCGCTGGGCGAGGATCGCTTTCTGTCATCTCCGGTAGTCCATGGCATGATGTTGACCGAGGCCAAACCAGCCGAATCGGACCGCGTTCTGGTGGTCAGCAATGGGTCTGACTATTTCGCCGAGTTGATCGGTCCGATGGTGAACAAGGTCCAATCGATCTCGGCTGACGAAGCAACCAGCGCCAGCAAGGCCAAGGGTCCGTTCTCGTTGATCGTTGTTGACGGCGCGATCGAGGCGCTTCCAGCATCGCTCAGCAAACGGCTGGAAGAGGGCGGCCGAATTGTTGCCGGCACTGTCGAACGCGGCGTGACCCGGCTGTCCATTGGTCGCAAGGTCGCGGATGAGGTCACCCTCCGCGCAGTGGCAGATATTGGCATTCCGGTCCTGACAGCCTTCAACCAGCCCAAGAGCTGGAGCTTCGCCTGATGATTCTTTCCGCACAACACCGGCTGATCTGTTCGAGCCTTGCAGCGCTTGCTGCTGCAACGGCCGCCGCGACGCCGGCGTCCGCGGATACTTTGCGCGACGCGCTGATCGCAGCCTACGAGACCAACCCGACGATGGAGGGTGCCCGGGCGGGCCAGCGCGCCACCGATGAGGATGTGCCGATCAATCGCGCGCAAGGCCTGCCAAGTGTCACGGCTGTCGCGAGCTACAGCGAGTTTCTCAAGATCTCACCCAATTCGGTATCCGCGCCCGAGCGAATTTTTCGGGTCGGACCGGATCTTACAGTGCCGATCTATTCCGGTGGCGCCATAAAGAATGGCATTCGCGCCGCGAAACAGCGTGTCGAGGCCGGACAGGCCGATCTGCGCGCCACCGAAAGTGCGATCTTCAGTCAGACTGTCGCGGCCTATATGGATGTCTTGCGCACCGAAGCGCTGGCGGCGCTGGCTTCCAACCAGGTCGAAGTGCTCGAGGTCAATCTCGAAGCGACCAGCGACCGCTTTCAGATCGGCGATCTGACCCGAACCGATGTTGCGCAATCGCAATCGCGACTGGCGGTGGCGCAAGGCGATCTGCGCAATGCCTATGCCAATCTGATCGCCGCGCGAGAAACCTATATCCAATTGGTCGGCAAGGCGCCGATGAATCTTGAAGCCCCGCCGCCTCTGCCCGGATTGCCGGAAACGGTCGGCATGGCGGTTGTGACTGCACTCGAAAACAACCCCGACCTGATCGCCGCCAAAGAGCGCGCCGAAGCTGCGGGATTCGACACCAAGGCCGCTGGCGCGGGTCGCCTGCCCACCGTCGGCCTTGCCGCCAATTATGACTATACCGACTATCTCGGGACCCTTGGCGGCGCCTTGGCCAATATTCCCGGCAACAATATCTTTCAGTCGGAAACCACGGCGGATGTTGGGGTCCAGGTGTCCCTTCCGATCTTTCAGGGCGGGCTGACCGCTGCACGCCAACGCCAGGCCTCCGCTCGTGAGAGCCAGGCGCTTGAGCAAGTCATCGCGACCGAGCGCGACATCATCGCCCAAACCCGCTCGGCCTATTCGAGCTGGCAGGCGGCCAATGCGGTGATCGAAAGCTCGCAAACCGCGGTCGAAGCGGCAGAACTCAGCCTCGAAGGGGTTCGCGCCGAGAATTCGATCGGCAATCGCACGATTCTGGATGTTCTTAACGCAGAACAGGAATTGCTTTCGGCCCGCGCCCAATTGGTGACCGCTCGCCGCAATGCCTATGTTGCGGGCTTCACCCTGCTTGCAGCAATGGGCAAAGCCGAAGCGCGTGACCTCAATCTCGACACCGGAGGGCCGCTGTACGACCCGCAGGTCAACTATGAGCGGGTGCGTGGCAAATTGTGGGACTGGGATCGCGATCCCGAACCCGAAGCGAAATCAACCAGAACCGTTGACATTCCTGCCCCCGACGCGACAATCGGACCTCAGCTTGAATCAGCGCCCCCCAATCCGTGAGGGACTGATTCGCAAGGGGTAATCAACCAGGCGCGGGACAAACGCATGGCACAAGAAGGTGAAGCATCGGTCGAGGAAATCCTTGAATCGATCAAAAAGGTGATCGCACGCGACAATCGCGAAGGCGCGATGCAGGCCCGTCGACGCCGCACCAAGGAAGCTGAGCGGGCCGAGGCGGACCACGCCGCAGCTGCGCAAGAAGAGGAAGTGCTTGACCTCAGCAGCATGGAATTTCCCGATGCCGACATCCCCGAAGATGGTGCTCAGGATGATGAGGGCGAGACTCCGCTCACCACCGACGCCGTGCGCGGTGCGATGCGGGAGAACCTCGCCGCCCTAGCGATGCTGGCTGAGCCCGGCGCTCCACCTCAGATCGTGCGCTCGGGCGAGACCTCGCTCGAGGGACTAACGCGTGAATTGCTGCGTCCGATGCTGGCTGAATGGCTCGACAAGAATATGCCGGGCATCGTCGAGAAGTTGGTCCAGGCCGAGATTGCCCGGATTGCAGGCAAGCGCCGCTAGAACCGCGTCCGGCTTGGCCTGATTGGCTAGCCAGCTCTCGTTCGAGCCGCTAACCCGGCGCCATGATTATGCGCATTCTCTTGGCGGCCAGCCTCGCCGCAGCAGCTATCACTCCAATCTCGGTTGTGGCGGAGGAGCATTCTCCGCCAATGAGTGCCGAAGACCTGATCACCATGCCTCGGTTGGGCGGGCCGACGGTCACGCCCAATGGGCGCTATGCCGTTTATGGTGTGACCACAACCGATCCCGAGACTGACCAACGCTCACCTGACTATTACCTGCTCGATCTCGAAACGCCGGGGGCAGACCCGGTTTTGATCGATCTGCGTTTGGAAGCGCATTCGCTGGCTTTCGGGCCCGATCAATTCCTCTATTTTCTGGCATCAGATCACTATGACGAGGAGCAGGAGGAGCGCACCAGGCTGTGGCGCGTGGCACTCGAAGCGAGCGGCAATGTCACCGGCCCATTGCTGGTCGCAGACATGCCCAAGGCCGACATCCACGGCTATTCGATCTCCCCAAGCGGCGACGCGATTGCGCTGTGGGCGCCAATCGCGCGCGACTGCCCCAGCTTTGGCTGCGATCACGATGGCCAGGGCCATTTGCCGGGTCCGGGAAGCGGGCGTCTGTATGATGGCGCGGATGGATTCTTTCGCCATTGGGACCATTGGGCGACCCCAGGAACGCTCAACCGCGTATTCGTTTTCGATCTCATCGATGGCGAAGTGGCTGGACAGGGCGTTCCCGTGGACGGCCTCGATCCTGCCACAGGCGTGACTGGCAACACTCCGACCAAACCCTTCGGCGGAGGCGGGGATATCGCCTGGGCGCCCGACGGATCAGGCGTCTACTTTGTCGCCCGCCGCGCTGACGGGAGCGAGCCGACCTCAACCGATCTCGATATCTTTTTCTCGGACCTTTCAGGCGAGGCGCCAGTGGAGCTCACCGCGGGCAACCCGGCGGTCGACACCGCTCCGGCTCCCTCCCCCGATGGCACAAGCTTGGCCTATCTCGCCATGGCTCGGCCCGGATATGAATCCGATCGTCAGGTCATTCAGTTGCGCGATCTACAAAGCGGAGAGACCCGCGCACTCACTGCTGAGTTCGATCGCAGCTTCGGCTCGCTCGCCTGGACCGCAGACGGCAGCGCGCTGATCGCGACCGCTTACGACGTGCTCGACACGCCTGCATTCAAGATCGATCCCAATGATGGATCGGTCGAACGGCTCGATCTGATGTCGGGCAATGAGGCGCATATCGACAACCTCACTCCGCTGCCCGATGATCGCTTGTTGTTCACGCGCGATTCGATCGGAGCGCCCCACGAGCTCTATCTTTCCGAAAACTATCAGCAGGCCAGTCCGCTGACCGATGTTGCGACCATGCGGATGGGCGAAATGGCTTCGACGGTCACCACACGGTTCAGCTTTGCCGGCGCGGAAGGCGGCACTGTCTGGGGCCAGATCACTCGGTTGGAGGAGCAGAGGGGGCCGATCCCGGCGGTGCTCTATATCCACGGCGGGCCGCAAGGAAGTTTCAACGATGGTTGGTCGAGCCGCTGGAACCCGCGGGTTGTCGCGAGCCAGGGTTATGCCGTGATCTCGGTCGATTTCCACGGCAGCGCCGGTTACGGGCAAGACTTCCTCGACAGCATCAATCAGGATTGGGGCGGCAAGCCGCTCGAAGACCTCCAGCTTGGCCTCGCCGCGGCGCTTGAGCTCGATCCCCAGATCGATGGGTCACGGGTCTGCGCCATGGGCGCAAGCTATGGCGGATATATGGTCAATTGGATCGCGGGGAATTGGCCCGATCGGTTCAATTGCCTGGTCCAGCATGACGGTCTGTTCGACATGCGCAGCTTCTATTATTCGACCGAGGAACTGTGGTTCCCGCGGTGGGATTTTGGCGGTGCCTACGCCGAGGCGAGCGAAACCTATGAGAAGTGGAATCCGGTCAATCATGTCGACAAATGGCAGACGCCAATGCTGGTGATTGCCGGCGAGAACGATTTCCGCGTGCCTTACACGCAGGGTCTGCAGAGCTTCACTGCGCTGCAGGAGCGCGGGATTCCCTCACAATTGCTGGTCTTCCCGGATGAGAACCACTGGGTGCTGGGTGCCAAGAACTCGCTGCAATGGCACAACACCGTGTTTGCCTGGCTCGATCGCTGGCTCAATCAGTCAGATAGTAAGGAAGAACTGGCGACCAGCCAATGAGCGACAGCAACAGCCTGCTGGCCGCGCAGACCGCGCTGGCCAAGATCGGCGGCGAAACAATTGAGCGGCATATCTTCCTCTGCGCAATGTCGGAGAAGCAGGAGTGCTGTTCACGCGAAGCCGGCGAGGAATCGTGGAATTTCCTCAAAGCGCGGCTCAAGGAATTGGGCCTCAATGGCCCCAAGCGGACCGAGGACCACCCCAAGGGAGCGGGTGGCGGCGTGCAGCGGACCAAGGCGGATTGCCTGCGGATTTGCATGCACGGACCGATCGCGCTGATCTGGCCCGACAATGTCTGGTACCATTCCTGCTCGCCAGCGGCACTCGAACGGATCATTCAGGAACATTTGATCGGCGGCGAGCCGGTTGAGGAATTTCGCTTGCGCGGAGCTGGCCACCAAGGCTGAGGTCAGTCGGAATCGCGTCCGATCCAGTCCTCGTCGCTCTGAGGCATGCGATTGTCGACCGATTCATCATGCCCGGTGCCGTTGGAGAGGAAGGCCAACCCCATCAATCCACCGCCGAGCAGCATGGTAAAGCTGATCCCGAGTGCAACCGCGATATAGAAGTGCACCGAGACCGTCCCATCGAATTTGTACAGCAAAGCCATGGCGATCAGCACCACGCCAATCGTCACCCCCAGCAGCAAGCGCATGATGCGGCGATAGCGCGCCCAGGCGTGGGCGGCGTTGTGAGGATCGTCGAGAGGGGATTTCCTGACCATGGTCTGCCTTCTGTGAGCCTGGCCAGGGCGAGAATCAATGGCCAGAGACGGTAAGGGTCGCATCACAAGGGCTCTACCCGCAGTAATCACGCAAGCGGATTCGCTTTTTCGCAAGGAAAGTGGCATTCTTTTCATCGAGAAAGGAGGGATCAATGACAATTACGCACATTATCGCGGGCCGTTCCGCAGCGGATATCATTTCCTGCGACGTCAATATGAAGGTTCGCGAGGCTGTTAGCATGCTTGCAAGCAAGAGGATTGGTGCGGTGCCAGTCCTCGATCATGGCACTGTCGCCGGCATCCTGTCTGAGCGGGATGTAATCTATCGGCTAGCCCAGGAAGGCGAGGCCTGCCTTGACCGCCGGGTTGGCGACATCATGACTTCGCCGGCGATGAGCGTTGAGCCTTCGACCAAGGTGGATGATGCGTTGTCGCTGATGACCAAGCGCCGCTTTCGCCACTTCCCGGTGATCGACAATGGCCAGCTGGTCGCGTTCATTTCGATCGGCGACCTGGTCAAGACCAAGATCGACGAAATAGAGCACGAAGCCGAAGCGCTGCGGAGCTATATTCAGACCTAGTATTGATGGGTCCTTGAGCTTGAGCCTGTGGCACACTAAATTCGTGCCATGTCGAACACACTCACCCTCACACCTGCCGCAGCCAAGCGCGTCGCCTGGATTGCTGAAAAGCAGACCAAGCCAGCGATTCTGCGGCTTTCGGTCGAAGGGGGCGGGTGCTCGGGCTTTCAGTACAAATTCGATCTCGCCGAAGCGGCCGAGAGTGAGGATATGATCAGCGAAACCGACGGGGTTCGATTGGTGGTTGATCCGATCAGCCTCGATCTGGTTGGCGGAAGCGTGGTCGACTTCGTGGAATCTCTCGGCGGAGCTGCATTTCGGGTTGAGAACCCCAATGCCGCTGCCGGCTGCGGCTGCGGATCCAGTTTCGGGATTTAGAGTTTTTTGGTGAGGTGCCCTAGCCACCCACTCCCTGCGACCATTTAGAGAAATCAGTCCGGGGGACTGATTTCCGTGGTTGGCCTTCCACAAGCATGGTATCCCGGCGAGCTCCAGGTGGCGGTCCTCAAATAGCGAAGCGTTGGGACAAATTCGTGCGGAGGGCGCGGGTGGCTCGGATAGACGCGATCCAAATCATTCGCCATGATGCTCGCATGAAGATCGCGACATTCAACATCAACGGAATCAAGGCGCGCTTGCCGCGGCTCAAGGAATGGCTGGCAGAAACCCGCCCCTCCGTCGCATGCCTGCAGGAAATCAAATCGCAGGATGAGGGCTTTCCCGCGAGCGAGTTTGAAGAGCTCGGCTATCACGCGATCTGGCATGGCCAGAAGAGCTTCAATGGCGTCGCGATCCTGACCGATGGAGAGGCGGGCTATGATCCGCCGAAAGAGATCCAGCGCGGGCTGGGAATCAATGGCCCCAAAGACGGTGAAGGCGAACAGGCCCGCTACCTCGAAGCCGACATCAATGGCACGCGGATCGTGTGCATCTATCTACCCAATGGCAATCCGCAACCTGGACCCAAATTTGACTACAAGCTCGCCTGGATGGAGCTGTTGCGTGAGCGGATGGCGCAGATCTGGGCCGAGGAAGTGCCGGCGGCAGTGCTGGGCGATTACAACGTCATTCCGCAGGATGATGACACCTATTCGGTCAAGGCTATGGCCAATGATGCGCTGATGCAGCCCGAAAGTCGGGCGGCCTATTCGCGACTGTTGGCGGATGGCTGGACAGATGCGGTGCGCACACTCAACCCCCAGGGCGGGGTGTGGACCTATTGGGACTATCAGGCCGGGGCATGGCAGCGCGATCACGGCTTCCGGATCGACCATATCCTGCTGACGCCCGAACTGGCTGACCGTCTCCAGGCTGTTGGGGTTGATCGCGATCACCGCGGTCGAGAGAAAGCCAGCGATCACGCGCCTGTCTGGGCCACGCTGGCGGATCACTAGCGCAAAGCAAAACCCCCGCCGGTGGCCGACGGGGGTTTCTCAAACTGATCAGCGATCAATTAGCGGTAGAAGATGTGCGTATCGATCGTGGCGCGGGCCGTCTTCTTGCGGCTCCACTTCGGACGCACATAATCGGCGTGGAAGTAAAGCGAGTCACCCGCTTCCGATTCCCACATGCCTGCATGCGCAATCCGGGCAATCGCCTTGGCACGGGTCCAAGCCGTTGAGCTGGTCTTGATCCGCGGCATCCGGCCGTTCTTCACGAAAGAGAATTGCGCGCGTTGGTATACGACATCGCAATAGCTCGCCGGGAAGCGACGATCATCGGCCCGGTTGATCACCACCTGAGCCACGGCCAGCTGGCCATTGAGCGGCTCTCCGCGCGATTCAAAGTAAACCGCACCAGCCAGACAGTGCATCTGCTCTGACAGCGTGTTTGGAGTATCGGTGATCGCAACAAGCTCACGCAGGGAGCCGGCGCTGACATTCGCACTTGCAGCCTTCTGTTCGACTGCTGGGACCCATTGAATCATCGGTTCTGATACGAATTCAATCTCTGTCGGCATAAGCTCAACTGGCTCTGCCGTGGTTTCTGTTTCCGTGACCGGAGCAGTTTCGCCCTCGGCCTCTTGTGCAACCGCGCCTGAGAGGTTGGCGCTTGAGAAAGTCACACTGGCTGCAACAACCATTGCCGCAGCACTAAGGGAGTAAGTCTTCCGACTCATCAACATTACACTTTGTGCGGTGAGCAAGCTCCGACGCAGGTGGGACGCATGCGGATTATTGATTTCCGCGCTTGTTAGAGAGGGTGTCGTCCAAAGGCCTGCCGGCTGCCCCCCGTCTGCGTGCTAGTCAAACGACCGAATTGTCGACCTGACCGCCTACGCACCTGGAAGCTGGCGGGCAAATAGATGCAAACGACTCAACGTCAAGTTAACGGAGGATTTGTTCGACGAACCGTGCAGGATCATCGACGTCCAACTCCAAAATCCAAATATCGGGATCCTGAGCCGATCTGCGGCTCAAATATTCAGAAAATTCTGATGGATTTTCAATATCTTGTGATTTCGTCGCAACGAAAGTTCTGCTGCCGTCCAATTGCGGCATTCTTTCGTAAAGCCTGGCATCTGATCCGCGACATATGGTTACCAGAAGAATGGTGCCGGCATCCCGCTCCCCTTTCGCGAGGACCATGCCGGAGCCACCATTTGATTCGGCCAGGCGAATCAGGGCCGCTACTTCAAGATGAGCGGGGAGGCGTTGGTCCGTCACCTGCTCTACCCCAGATCACTCGCGGAGTATCCGGGCAGGCCCGAAAGGGCGATGTGTGAGCGCATGAAGGTGCCGGTTCCCCGTCCGATCTCGTCACCTTCGTGATCAATCAGGCGCGATTCCGCGACAAACACGCGGCGTTTACCGCTGACCCAGCGCCCTTCGGCCACAACCTCGCCCGAACGGACCGGCTTGGTGAAATGCAGGTTGAAGCTGGTGGTCAGAAGAAACCGGTCGGTCGCCAGCGTATTGGCCGCATAGAAGGCCGCATCGTCGAGCATCTTGAAATAGATCGTGCCGTGGGCAGCCCCTGCGGCGTGGAAAGAATCTTCGCTGACCGTGAATGTCAGCCGCGATTTCCCGCGACCGGTGATCTCGAGCCGGGAATCGAATTTTCCATTGATCGGGGCGGAGGCGTAGAGCCGCTCAAGTGCGCGATAGTGCTGATCAGCGCCTTCAATCGGCGATTCAGGCTGCATCGCGAAGGAATTGGTTGGTCAGTAAGGCAAACATGGCTTCCGCATCGGGTGCCTCAAGCAGTGACTGAACGATTGCTTCGTCGCGCATAAGCCGCGAAATGGCCGCCAAGGCGTGCAAATGGGTGGCACCCGCTTTCTCCGGGGAGACCAGCGCGAACAGCAACGACACTGGAATCGCGTCGGCAGCGCCGAAATCCACCGCGTGGTCGCATCGCAAAACGGCAACGGTCGGGCGGTTCACCTGGTCCGAGCGGCAGTGAGGTATCGCAACCCCGCGACCAAATCCTGTGCTGCCGAGCTTTTCGCGTTCTTCAAGTCCATCCAGAATCGCATGCGCTTGCAGACCATAGACCTCTGCGAGCAGTTCAGCGGCGTTCGAAAGCGCATCATTCTTGTCCTTCACCGGCGCAAGGCGCACAGCTTCGGGCAACAAATTCAAATTTACGTCCATCGCGAAAACGCAATCCAGTTCCAAATTTATCCCAGTCCAACGATCATAGGGGCGAGGTGCTAACCCGCGGAGAAGACCTCACAATCGTGGATCAGACCCCGTGTCTTCCCGGTGTTCCGGCGGGTCTTAATGCGGCTCTACCCATCCGATCGAGCCGTCGGCGCGGCGATAAACCATATTATGCCGTCCAGTTCCAGCATTTTTGAAAAACAGTGCCGGCGTGTCCCGCAAATCGAGCATCATGACGGCGTCGGCAACACTGGTTTCGGGAATATCGACGCGAGTTTCCGCAATCACCGGGGGTGCGTCGACAAGAACCTCGTCTTCCGCTTCTTCGGCAGCAAAGATGGTGTAGGCCGCTTCTTCCTCTGCCCGAGCGTGATCGGCCTGCTCATGGCGATCCTTCAGCCGCCGCTTGTAACGCCGCAATTGCTTGTCGATCTTGGCCGCTGCTGCGTCGAGCGCCTGATGCGCGTCATGGGCCTCACTCTGCGCTTTGAGAATCAGGCCTTGCATAACATGCGTGACAATGTCGCATTTGAAAGCACCGGCCGGGGCCTTGCCAAAGGTGACGTGCGATGAGATCGCCTGATCGAAGTATTTTTCGACCACGCCGCCCAGCCGATCCAAAGCGTGCTCCTGCAACGCCTCCCCTGTTTCGACTTGGTGTCCGGACACCCGAATATCCATGGTTTGTCCTCCTGTTTTGGCTTCGATTGTGACCCTCTGGCCGTGGCCAGAGTGTCAGCGAGCCCAAATTGGGCTGTCGATCGATCCGATAAATTCCTTGTGGCGCGCCAATTCCTGTTCGCTAGGGGCATGCGGACGCGGTTCTCTCCGCGGGCGCTTGGACTGGCTCGACGCACTTACGCTTTCCGCCGTCACTGGCCGATCAGTCACAGGATTGTCAGCTGCGAGTTCCAGCCCGATCTGCCGACCACCGGTCAGTTCAACATAGACTTGCGCCAACAGCTCGGCATCGAGCAGCGCGCCATGCTTTACCCGGTGCGAGCGATCGATTCCGTAACGCGTGCACAAAGCATCGAGTGAAAGCTTGGCGCCGGGATGCCGCTTGCGGGCCAAAGCAACAGTGTCGACCATCCGATCCATTGCGATCGGCGCCAATCCGATCAGCTCAAGTTCTGAGTTAAGGAACCCGAAATCGAATCCGGCATTGTGCGCCACCAGAGGAGCATCGCCCAGAAACTCGAGCAATTCCTGCGCACTATCCCTAAACAACGGCTTGGTTTCGAGAAAAGAGATCGACAGGCCATGCACCGCCTCAGCCGCTTGCGGCATGTCGCGCTCCGGATTGTAATAGGCATGATAGGTCGCGCCTGTGGCGACTCGCCCAATCATCTCAACGCAACCGATTTCGACCATCCGGTCGCCCGTTTTGGGGTCGAGTCCGGTGGTTTCGGTATCAAAAACGATTTCCCGCATTCCGTTGGTTATCGACCCATGCAGGCGCTGACGCAAGGGGGGTTGATCAATCAATCAGTCTCTGCGTGCAGCCTGCAGAGTGGAGATCAGCAACTGGACCGCCGCTTTGGTCTGCTCAAGCGTGGTTCCGGTGTCGATTATGTGGTCGGCCCGTTCGCGCTTTTCGGCATCAGGCGTCTGCAGACCGAGGATATGTTCAAACTTCTCGACCGTCATGCCAGGGCGGGCGAGCACACGCTCACGCTGGACTTCGGCCGGGGCGGAGACAACCACCACACAATCGACCGCCGCATGCCCGCCGCGCTCGAACAGCAGCGGTATGTCGAATACCAACATCGGTTCAGCAGCATTCGCCACCAGAAAATCCGCGCGCTTCTGAGCCACCGCCGGATGCACGATCGCCTCCAGCTGTGCGAGCTTCTCAGGGTCGCCGAACACCAATTTTCCGAGGGCATCACGATCGACACCGCCGGGCCCGGTCGAACCGGGAAAAGCGGCTTCGATTGCGGAATTGAGCGTGCCTCCAGGGCCTTGCATCGCGCGCACTTCTGCATCGGCGTCAAACACCGGCACGCCCGCGGCTTCAAACATATTGGCGACAGTGGACTTGCCCATGCCGATCGAGCCGGTCAGGCCAATGATGAGGGGCTTTGTCACGTCAACTGCGGTCATTCGGCAAGGACCCCTCTCAGATCGGAATCATATTCCCGCGGAGGGGGCTGGCCGAAGAAATGCTCGAACGCGATCGCCGCCTGACCGATCAGCATCGCCAAGCCGTCAACGGTTCGCATGCCGGCGGCGCAGGCAGCCTGGAGCAGCTCGGTCTCCTTGGGATCTGTAACGATATCGTAGACAATACTGCCGGGCGGGGCGTGGCTCAGATCAAAAACAAGATCCGCCTGGCCGCGCATCCCCAGGGCCGAAGCATTGACCACCAGATCGAGGCACCCCTCGCGGTCGTCAAAGGCGAAATCGGTGGGTTTGGCAAAATGTCCAAGCGGAGCGGTGTAGTGCTCGCGGCCCGGGGCCAGCTCTTCGAGCAGTTTTCGCGCCTTTCCTTCATTGCGGGCTCCAATCACCAGTGTGAAGCCACGCTGATGAAGTGCGCTGATGATGGCCCGCGCCGCGCCGCCAGTTCCGATGATCCGCGCCATCCGGAACAGATGATCCTCTGCAAGGTCCTCACCCAAGGGCTCGCAAAAGCCGTCGGCATCTGTGTTGTAGCCGGTCAGCTTTCCGTCCGGCCCACGCACTACTGTGTTGACCGCCCCAATCTGCGTCGCATTTGGGTCGATCGAATCGAGCAGCGGAATGATGTCCTGTTTGAGCGGCATGGTGACATTGCAACCACGCCAAGCGGGATTGTCACGCCGCTGGGCCAGATAGTCAGCCAACGCATCAGGCTTGACCTGGCGCGCGCCATAACTCGCCTCAATCCCCAGCCGTTTAAGCCATAAGCCATGGATCAAGGGTGATTTGGACTGCGAAATCGGGTCGCCAATCACCTCGGCGAAGGCGGTTGAGTCCGTTTCACTCATGCTATCAGCTCGCCCTGATCACGCAGAGCCGCCAGCAATGGCAGCAGCGGCATGCCCAGAACCGTGAACTGATCACCCTCGATCGTCTCGAACAATTGGACGCCCATCGCCTCAATTCGGAACACGCCGACTGTATAGCCAACCGCTGGCCATTCTTGCTCGAGATAGTGCTCGATAAACTCGTCGCTCAGACGTCGGACCTTGAGTCGCGCGCAGCTCGTCACGCTCCATTCGCAGGCGTTATCACGAACCAGGGCGGCGGCGCTGTGGAGTTCGATCACTCTGTCTGAGAAGAAGCGCAAATGCTCGGCGGCCTCGGCGTGGTCTATTGGCTTGTCGAACCTTTGGCCTTCGACAACAACCAGGGAATCGCTGCCGAGCACCAATTCTCCTGTATGATCAGCGGCGACCGCTGATGCTTTGGCAACACTCAGCGCTTCGGCAATCTCTCCGGGTGGTACTGAATCCAGACTCTGCTCAACCACCCGCTCATCAATATCGGCCGGAATCGCGCTGTATTCAACGCCAGCGGCATCGAGCATGGCGCGGCGCGAGGCGCTCTTGCTGGCAAGGATTATCATATGGGTTTGGAGGTCCCGTCGACCGGTCGTTCGCGCCGTTTGCGCTCTTGCACCAGCCGGATCACCGCGGCCGCGGTCTCTTCGATCGAACGGCGGGTAACATCAATCACCGGCCAACCATTGTCGGCAAACATCCGACGGGCGAATTGGAGTTCATCCTTGACCTTGTCGCCATCAACATAGGAAGTCTCGGTGCCTTCATTGAGCGACAACAGGCGATTGCGGCGAATTTGAACCAACCGTTCGGGCGCGGTGGTAAGGCCCACCACCAGCGGATGCCGTAGCCCGAACAGCGCAGGCGGGGGCGGGCTTTCAACCACCAGCGGGATATTGGCGACCTTGTATCCGCGGTTGGCGAGGTAGATCGAGGTCGGCGTCTTGGAGCTGCGCGACACGCCCGCAAGAACGATATCGGCCTCCTCCCAATCTTCGAAATTGACCCCGTCATCATGCGCGATTGTGTATTGGATCGCCTCAACCCGATCGAAATAGGCTTCGTTCATCGAGTGTTGACGGCCTGGACGACCATGCGCCTCTTCACCCAATTGCGCTTCGAGTGCGGCGGTGACTTGATCGAGTACTGGCGTGGCTGGGAGGCCCAATTGCCGACAATGCTCTTCCAGCCGTTTGCGCGAATCCGGATTGACCAGAGTGTAAAGCACGAGGCCGGGATTGTCGGCCATGTCGGGAACGATGCGATCCAAGTGCTGACGCGAACGGACCATCGGCCAGAAATGGCGGGTCACTTGAGGATCGTCGAATTGCGCCAGTGCGGCCTTGGCGATCATCTCCAGGGTTTCCCCGGTCGAATCCGAAACGAGATGCAGATTGAGACGGTTCATACTTCTAGCCGGGTGGCTCGCTTCAAACACTTGATGGAACGCTGTTGATGAGTTTGGGCATAAACCATGGCAGAGAGCCGTCGACAAGCATGGTGATCATTTTCATGCCCATCATCCAGCGATGGACAAGCAGGTTTCTCGACATGGTGATCGAGTAATCGACAGGCTGGGGACTCTGGGGATAGATTGAGCTTGACGACGGTCTTGTACAGAGTCGCGTTGCCGCTTGGGGGTGTTCAGGACAGGAGAATTCAGGCAAGCACGGGTAATTCCCGCTTTCCACAGGGCCAAACAACACCCACAACTCTTTATAAATATATATTATATTTGGATTGGAGCCATGCCATGCCGGGCCCTCTGCTCGACACACTTAAAGGCACGAAACAGACCGTAGCGCCAGTTTGGCTCATGCGGCAGGCAGGAAGATATCTTCCGGAGTACCGCGCATTGCGAGCAGAGAAGGGCGGCTTCCTCGAGCTGGTCTATGACAGCGAGGCCGCGGCTGAAATTACGGTGCAGCCAATCCGCCGGTTTGGGTTCGACGGTGCGATCCTGTTCTCCGATATTCTGATAGTCCCGCATGCGATGGGGCAGGGTCTTGAATTCCTGGCGGGCGAAGGTCCCAAGTTGAGCCCGACTTTGCTCGAAGCCTCGTTGGCTGATTTCACCCAGGCGATGGAAAGGTTCGAACCGATCTACGAAACGGTGCGGCTCACCCGGGCGCAGATATCGGACCAGGTCACTATGCTTGGCTTTGCTGGCAGTCCCTGGACCGTTGCAACCTATATGGTTGCGGGTGAGGGCAGCAAGGATCAGGGGCCGGCGCGATTGCTGGCCTATCGCGATCCGGGATTGTTGCAGAGCATTGTCGATTCCATAGTGACGATCTCGGTCGAATATCTGCGCGGGCAGATTGACGCCGGAGCGGAGGCGGTTCAGCTGTTCGATTCCTGGGCGGGCAGTCTTGCGCCTGACGAGTTCGAAAAATGGGTGATCGCACCAAATCGAGCGATCGTGGAAGAGCTGCGCAAGAGCCATCCCGACACACCAATAATCGGTTTCCCCAAAGGCGCGGGAGCCAAGCTTCCGGCCTATGCAGCTCAGACAGGAGTCGATGCGATCGGGATGGATGAAACGCTCGATCCGCATTGGGTCCATTCGGTTCTGCCGGACTCTATGCCGGTTCAAGGCAATTTCGATCCGCTGCTGCTCGAAGCCGGTGGGGAGCAGGTTCGGCGCCGCGCGCGGACCATTCTCGAAGCGTTTGAGGACCGGCCGCATGTCTTCAATCTCGGTCATGGGATTGGGCAACACACGCCGATCGCGCATGTCGAGGAACTGCTCGCCGAAGTGCGGGGTTGAATGTCGGGTTGGGGGTGAAATCCTCACAGGATCGGACTAGGACAGGATCATGCAGAATTTCCTTCTAACGATTCAACTCTGGATGGTGGCGGGCCATGTGATCTTCATGGTGTTCTGGCTGGCCGGGCTGTTCATGCTTCCGCGCCAGTGCATCTACATGCTCGATCACGAGGCGGGCAGCGCGGGTGAGGCCAAATGGGCTGAGCGGATGGGTAAGCTCCGTAAGATTATCCTTACGCCAAGCCTGATCATTGTTTGGGTGCTGGGTCTCGCCAATGCCTATGCAATCGGAGCCTTTGCCTATGGCTGGCTGCATGCCAAGATCCTGCTGGTGCTGTTGCTGACCGGCTATCATGGCTGGCTGGTGGCCAAGACCAAAGCGATGGCACGGGGCGAACGACCGCTGACCGAGAAGCAATTGCGGATGATCGGCGAAGTCCCTGGTCTGTTGCTGATCGTGATTGTCGTTCTGGTCTATATCCGACCTTTCTGACATTCAGTGATTGACCCGGATGCCCGGGAATCATATTTTAGAGATCTGAACCGGTAAGGCGTTGCGCGTCCTGCGCATCACAGTCTGCTTTCTCCAAGCCCAAGCTTTGCTCAATCGGTCACTTACAGATTCGGCAAGGCGCCTCGTCCACAGAGGCACTGACTGACCGGCCATCTCCAATCATGGAACCTGAAATTCATGCACCTAAAAGAACTCAAACAAAAAACCCCAGCCGAGTTGGTCGCGATGGCCGAAGAGCTCGGCGTCGAGGGCGCATCGACCATGCGCCGCCAGGATCTGCTGTTCAGCATCCTGCGCGAACTGGCTGAAGATGAAGATTACGAAGAAAAGATCATGGGCATCGGCACAATTGAAGTGCTACAGGATGGTTTCGGTTTTCTCCGTTCGCCCGAAGCGAATTATCTCGCTGGTCCCGACGATATCTATGTTTCGCCCAACCAGATCCGCAAATGGGGTCTGCGCACTGGCGATACGGTTGAAGGCGAAATCCGCGCGCCCAAGGATGGTGAGCGCTATTTTGCTCTGACCGGACTGACCGAAGTCAATTTCGAAGGTCCCGAAGCGGTTCGGATGCGGACCAATTTCGACAACCTCACCCCGCTCTATCCGGATGAGAAGCTGTCGCTCGACACGCTCGACCCCACGGTCAAGGACAAGTCAGCACGGGTGATCGATATCATCTCGCCTCAGGGCAAGGGCCAGCGCGCGCTGATCGTGGCGCCGCCGCGGACCGGTAAGACCGTGCTGCTCCAGAACATCGCCAAGGCGATCACTGACAACCACCCCGAAGTGTTCCTGCTGGTGCTGCTGGTCGATGAACGGCCTGAGGAAGTCACCGATATGCAGCGCAGCGTGAAGGGTGAGGTGATCTCCTCAACCTTTGACGAGCCTGCCAATCGCCACGTGCAAGTCGCTGAAATGGTTATTGAAAAAGCCAAGCGTTTGGTTGAGCACAAGCACGACGTGGTGATCCTGCTCGACTCGATCACGCGTCTTGGCCGCGCTTACAACACGGTTGTGCCAAGCTCGGGCAAGGTGCTGACCGGTGGTGTTGATGCCAACGCTTTGCAACGTCCGAAGCGCTTCTTCGGTGCAGCCCGGAATATTGAAGAAGGTGGCTCGCTTTCAATCATCGCGACCGCGCTGATCGACACCGGCAGCCGGATGGACGAAGTTATCTTCGAAGAATTCAAGGGTACCGGTAACTCTGAAATCGTGCTTGATCGCAAGGTTTCCGACAAGCGGATCTTCCCGGCGCTCGACGTTGGCAAGTCGGGTACCCGCAAGGAAGAACTGCTGGTCGAGCAAGGCCAGCTGTCGAAGATGTGGGTGCTGCGCCGGATCCTGATGCAGATGGGTACGGTCGACGCGATGGAATTCCTGCTCGACAAGATGAAGGATTCCAAGACCAACGAAGACTTCTTCGAGACGATGAACCAGTAATCACTCGATCAGCTGATGGTCCGCCAATATCTTTATATCAGCACCGCGCAGAATCTGGCGCGCGAGGAGGTCGATGCGATCCTCGAAGCGAGCCAGCGCAACAATGCTGCGCGGGGTGTGACCGGGCTGCTGCTCTACAATGGGCGCAATTTCCTGCAATTGCTCGAAGGGGAGGAGAGCGAGCTGATCGCTCTCATCACCCGGATCTCGCACGACACCAGGCATGGCGGGCTGTCAGTGCTCAATTCGTTGACCGTGGGTGAGCGGGTGTGCCCCGATTGGGCGATGAAGCGGATTCAGATCAGTCAGTCGGTGGCTGAGCGCAAAGCTGTGCTCGAGCCCGAGCTGCCCGAGGGGCTCGACCCCTCGATGCGTCAGATCATCACCAATTTCGTGGTGCTGAATTAGCCGCTATTGGCCTTTTCAAGCTGCGCGCCCATCATCTCCCAGACCTTGTTGATGGCCTTGAGTGGTCGCACCATCACTTTGAAATCCTTGATCAATCCGTCCTCGTCGAAGCTGATCATGTCGACGCCATTGACGTGAATCCCATCCATCTCGGTGGTGAATTCGAGCACCGCTGTGTCACCGCTGACGACCTCACGGACATAGGTGAAGCTGTCATTGCCGATCGTCTGCCCAGCAGCCGAGAGATAGGCGATCACAATCGGTCGACCCTCCTGCGGCGTATGCACCACGGGTGAGTGAAACACGGCGTCTTCGCGCATGATCGCGGCGAGCTGATCGGGCTTGCTCCCGCCTTGTGCGACCTCATGCCAGCGGGCGAGGGCTTGATGTGTGTCCATTGCTGTATCCCTTAACCGAGATGCGCTGCGAAGAAATCGGCGCTGCGGCCATCGGCGAGCGTGGCGGCTTCATCATCACGCCGGGTCCCGACTTCGGTGGCAAAGCCATGGTTGAGGCCGGGGTAATCGTGCAGCGTCACCTTGTCGTGGTGGTCGAGCCCTTCGTGCATCGCAGCCTGGGTGGCGGCGTCGACAAATCCGTCATCGCCGGCAATGTGCAGCATCAGTGGATTGGCGATCGCTTCCTTCTCACCCAGCAACCCATCAATCCCGACCGCGTAATAGCCGACCGAAGCGTCGATATCGGTCCGAGCGGCGGTCATATAGGCCAGGCGCCCACCCAGGCAGTATCCAATGCAGCCGACCTTGGTGGCGCCTTCGCTGTCGCGCAGGTGGTTTATCGTCGCCTGGATGTCGCGAATGCCCGTGTCCTGATCAAATTGACCCATCAGTTCGAGCGCGCGCTGAAATTCCGGCTCAACGTCGGGATCGAGCTCTACTCCGGGCTCCAGGCGCCAGAACAGATCGGGGGCGAGGGCGAGATATCCTTCGGCCGCCAATCTATCGCATTTCTGGCGGATCCCGGGATTCACACCAAAGATCTCCTGGATCACAATCACCGCTGCTTTGGGGGTGCCTTCAGGCTTGGCGAGGTAGCCGGAAAAGCCATCGGATCCATCGAGCGGGCTGATCGAGACAGTAGCGGACATGAGTGGGCTCTCCTTGCAATTCCAGTGAATGGGGTTCTTGCCATTGCGGATGGGTGATTCCAAACCCAAATAGACCAAGAATGCGATAGCGATAGGCCTTTATGGAGAGGGAACACCTATGAAAGTTAACATTGAGATCGATTGCACCCCGGAAGAGGCGCGGACTTTCATGGGGCTGCCCGACGTCAGCTCGGCCAACAGCGTCTATGTCGACAATATCGCCAAGGCGATGAAGGGGGTCAGCAATCCCGATCAGCTGCAGGAATATGCCGAACGGCTCGCACCGATGGGACAAGTTGGTATGAAATTGTTCCAGAGCTTTATGGAAGGCGGCATGCGCTCAGCCCAATCGGGTGGTTCAAGCTCGAGGAAGTCCAACAGTTCCGACGACTGATTGATTGCCGCGCCATCGGGGGCTTGTCCAGATCATGAGCGACACGATCTTCGCCCTTTCGAGCGGCGCACTCCCGGCGGCGATTGGGGTGATCCGAGTCAGCGGCCCTGACGCTGGCACTGCGATGGAGCAATTGACCGGATCTTCGCTTGAGCCGCGCAGGCCGAGCTTGAAGATCCTGCGCAATACCCACGGCGAAGAGCTCGATCAGGCTCTGGTGATCTGGTTCCCTGGTCCCAACACCGCCACTGGTGAGGATCTGCTCGAACTGCATTGCCACGGCGGCAGGGCGGTGATTGCCTCGATAGAACAAGCACTTGGAGCGATGGATGACCTGCGGAAGGCCGAACCGGGAGAGTTCACCCGAAGGGCGTTCGCCAATGGCCGGATCGATTTGTCGGAAGCCGATGGACTGGCCGATCTCCTCGCAGCCGACACCGAATTGCAGCGCGCTGCCGCCATGCAAATGGCGGGTGGGGTGTTTTCACGTGAAACAGAGCAATGGCGCGAGACGCTCTTGCGCTTGTCGGCCCAGGTCGAAGCGGCACTGGATTTCTCCGATGAGGATGATGTTGAGGCATTGCCTCAGAGTTTAGCTGTCGATCTCGCCAATCTGGCGGGCGAGCTTGAGCAATGGCTCGCGCGACCGCGGGCGGAAAAGCTGGGTGAGGGGGTGAGGGTGGTTCTCGCTGGTCCGCCCAATGCTGGCAAATCGACCCTGTTCAATGCATTGACCGACAGCGAGGCGGCGATCACCTCTCCGATTGCGGGGACGACGCGCGATGTGATTGAGCGCGCGGTTGGTCTCGACGGCGTCCCCTTCGTATTTGTCGACACCGCCGGATTAAGAGACGAGAGCGGCGATGCGATTGAGGTGATTGGGATCGAACGGGCTGAGCGGGAATTGGCCAAGGCCGATGTGGTGTTGTGGCTTGGGCCGGAAGGTGGAGGGCCCGATGGTTCGCTGGAAGTCGCGGCGCGCGCGGATGCGGCTGACTTCATTCCAAAGCGGAGGGAGGGTTTTGCTGTTTCGGCCGTCTCGCGCGAGGGGATTGCGGCTCTGCGGACAGAGGTGATTGCGCGAGCGAAGGCGATCTTGCCAAAGCCCGGTGAAGTGGCGCTCAATCAGCGACAGCATGGTCTGATCAGCGAGGCTCATGCGGCCCTGGTCGGCGCGGGCGAGCAGGGTGATCCCCTGATTGTCGGAGAAGAGCTGCGTCAGGCGCGGCTGGCGTTCGATCGGCTCATCGGCCGGGCCACGACCGAGGATATGCTCGACGCTTTGTTCGGGCGCTTCTGCATCGGCAAATAGCTCGGTCAGATTTTCGCGCTGTTCCACGTGAAACAGTTTTGACGGGGCGCATGCGAAGCCCTATCTGGCCGCGCATGCATACCTTTGATGTCTTGGTGATTGGCGGCGGGCACGCCGGGGTCGAGGCCGCCTGTGGCGCGGCGCGGATGGGCGCGCGCACCGGTCTGGTCAGTTTCGACTTAGAAGCGATTGGCGCGATGAGCTGCAATCCCGCCATCGGCGGCCTGGGCAAGGGCCATCTGGTGCGCGAGGTGGATGCGCTCGATGGCGTACTCGGCCGCGCTGCCGATGCCGGAGCGATCCATTACCGCATGCTCAACCGCTCCAAGGGCAGCGCCGTCTGGGGTCCGCGGGTTCAGGCCGACCGCAAGAGGTTCAAGGCTGCGGTTCAGGAAGTTCTGAAGTCGCAGGCCAATCTGACATTGATCGAGGGTGAGGCGGCGGCGCTTGTGCTTGAGAGTGGGCGGGTTGCTGGGCTTGAGCATGCTGACGGGACGGTCTTGTCGGCGCCGCGGGTCATCCTGTGTACCGGGACCTTCCTCGGCGGGGTGCTGTTCCGCGGCGAAGAAAGGTTCGAGGGCGGGCGGATTGGCGAGAACGCCGCTGCCCGTCTGGCAGAGCAATTGCGCGGCACTGACCTGCCGATGGCTCGGCTCAAGACTGGGACCCCACCACGGTTGGATGGGCGGACGATTGACTGGGCTGCCTTGCCCGAGCAGCCGTCGGACGTGGATCACTGGACCATGTCGCCGATGACCAAAGCACGGGTGAACCCGCAGATCTTCTGTGCGATCACCCGCACCAATGAGGCGGCGCATGATGTGATCCGCGCCAATCTTCACCGCTCGCCGCTGTTCACCGGGGCGATTGATGCCGCAGGCCCGCGCTATTGCCCCTCGATCGAGGACAAGATCCACCGCTTTGGCGATCGGGACGGGCATCAGGTTTTCCTCGAGCCCGAAGGTCTCGACACCCATCTGGTCTATCCCAACGGGATCAGCACTTCGCTGCCGGTCGACGTCCAGCACACCATGGTCCGCGCCATGGCGGGGTTGGAGCGGGTCGAGATTGTCGAGCCGGGCTATGCGGTCGAATATGATCACATCGATCCGCGCGCGCTGACCCCCGATCTGCAGCTCCGTGCCATTCCCGGCCTCTTTTGCGCCGGGCAGATCAATGGCACGACAGGCTATGAAGAGGCGGCGGCACAGGGATTGATCGCAGGGCTCAATGCCGCAGCTGAGGCGACCGGCAAAGACCCACCCGCGCTGGACCGGGCCAATTCCTATATGGCGGTGATGGTCGACGACCTCACCTTGCAAGGGGTGAGCGAGCCCTATCGTATGCTGACCGCGCGCGCAGAGTACCGCCTGCGCCTTCGCGCCAACAACGCTTCGACCCGGTTGACCCCGCTGGGACTGGCCGCCGGCTGTATTGGTGAGGAGCGTCGCGCTTGGTTTGAGCGGCGCGAAGAGGCCCGCCAGGCACTGGCTGAAGAGTTTGATCGTCCGATCCACGCCAAACAGCTCGCCGAAACCGGGCTCAATGTCCGCCGCGATGGCGGTGAGAAGAGCGTTGCCGAATGGCTCAGGCACGACGGGATCGAGCTCGAGGATCTCTCGCCTTGGCTGGAGGAATCCAGGGGCCGTGATCCGATCCTGGCGCAGGAGATGGCCGAAGACGCTGCCTATGCGCCCTATCTTGCCCGGCAAGAGGCGGAACTGCGTGATCTCAGGGCGAGCGAGGATCTCAAGCTCCCGGCTGACTTCCCATACGGAGCGGTGCCGGGTCTTTCGAATGAGATGGTGGAGCGCCTCTCGGCGGCAGCACCGACGACACTGGCGGCCGCGGGGCGGGTTCCCGGGATAACGCCTGCGGCGCTGTCCGCCCTGTTGGTCCATGCCAAACGCAGCCAGGCGGCGTGATGGACACGGAATTGCTCGAGAATGAGGTCTCTGCGCGCCGCTTTGTGCAGGAATGGTGTGATCAAGCGGCGATCGAGCGGTTGGAGCGCTTTGGGGCATTGTTGCTTGAGGAGAACGCCAGGCAGAACCTCATCTCCAAACCATCCGAGGGGCAGCTGTGGCAACGTCATATCGCCGATAGCGCGCAATTGCTGCGCCATGTTCCACGTGAAACACTCGAAGCGCCACGCTCGGAGCCATGGTTGGATCTCGGCACAGGTGCAGGCTTTCCCGGCATCGTCATCGCGGCGATGCGCCCCAAACTGCCCGTGGTGCTGGTGGAATCCCGTGGGCGGCGGGTTGATTTCCTCAATTCGGCGATCGAGGCGCTAGCGCTGGCCAAGTGCCGTGTCATTGGAGAGCGGCTCGAGCGGATTGAACCCTTCACAGCCCGTGTCATTTCGGCACGCGCCTTTGCTCCCCTGGAAAAACTCCTCCGCTTATCCGCACCCTTCTCCACAAAGCAGACTCGCTATGTCTTGCCCAAGGGGCGGTCAGCGGCGCACGAATTGTCAGAGCTAAAGAAGACGATTCGCCCCATGTTTCACGTGGAACAATCGTTGACCGATCGCGAAGCAGGGATCATCGTCAGTTCCTGAAGCGATTCAGAGCGCAATTTTGGCGCGGAAAGAGCGGGAACCGAGATGCTGACCATTGCGATTGCCAATCAGAAGGGCGGGGTGGGCAAGACCACCACCGCAATCAATGTCGCCACAGCTATGGCGGCAACCGGTTGGAATACGCTGCTGATCGACCTCGACCCTCAGGGCAATGCTTCGACCGGCATGGGTGTGGATGCAGCCCATCGCGATGTCTCCAGCTATGAATTGCTGGTCGATGAGGTTCCGCTTGAGGACGCTATCGTCGAAACCAACATTCCCGGGCTCGACCTGGTCCCGGCCACGGTCGACCTGAGTGGAGCCGAGGTCGAGCTGGTTTCGGTTGAAGACCGTACGGAGCGCCTCAGCCGCGCGCTGGCCAACCACCGTGGCCACGACATCTGCTTTGTCGATTGCCCGCCCAGCCTCGGCCTGTTGACGCTCAACGCCCTGTGTGCGGCCGATACGCTGCTGGTGCCGCTGCAATGCGAGTTCTTCGCTCTCGAAGGGTTGAGCCAGCTGCTGCAGACGGTCGAGCGGGTCAAACAGCGTTTCAATCCCGAGCTCGGTATTATCGGTGTGGCGCTGACGATGTTTGATCGCCGCAATCGCCTGACCGATCAGGTGTCGGATGATGTCCGCGATTGTCTCGGCAATCTGGTGTTTGAGACGGTGATCCCGCGCAACGTCCGACTGTCGGAGGCTCCGAGCCACGGACTGCCTGCGCTGGTCTATGATCACTCCTGCCACGGCAGCCGCGCCTATATCGCATTGGCGCGCGAGTTGATTGGTCGGTTCCCGGCTGAAAGGAAGGCGGCATGAGCAAGGGATCGAACGAAGCCACTGATCCTATTCGGTTTTCTGTGCCACAACGGAGTCCGGCTGACCGCAAGAAGAAGCTGGGTAAGGGCCTGGGGGCCTTGCTGGGCGAAACCAAGCGCGAGGAGCCCTTGGTTGAGCCGCGGGTCGCCACATTCTCGGACGGCGACGCTGCTTCAGCTCCTTCCGCGGCTTCGTCGGCCCCCGCTCCGGCCCAGGGATCTGGCCTGCAATCCGTGCCGATCGCGGAGATTGACCCGCTGCCGGGCAATCCGCGCAAACATTTCGACGAGGCCGCGCTTGATGAGCTGGCAGCCTCTATCGCTGCGCGCGGCGTGATTCAGCCGATTATCGTCCGTCCTGCAGGGAAGGGGCGCTATCAATTGGTCGCGGGTGAGCGCCGCTGGCGGGCAGCGCAAAAAGCCCGTCTGCACAATATTCCGGCGCTGGTGCGCGATCTCGACAATCGCGAGGTGATGGCGCTGGCGCTGATCGAGAACCTACAGCGCGAAGATCTCAACCCGGTCGAGGAAGCGCGAGCCTATCGCCGATTGATCGATGATGAGGGGATGACCCAGGCCGATATCGCCCGGATGGTCGAAAAATCGCGCAGCCATGTCGCCAATCTGTTGCGGCTGCTCAATCTGCCAGAGAAAGTGCTCGATCTGGTGGAATCGGGACAGCTATCGATGGGCCATGCGCGCGCGCTGATCGGTCATGATGACGCTGCAACGCTGGCTCAACGCGCAGTCAATGACAATCTCTCCGTGCGCGAGATTGAAAAGCTGGTTCGCAAGATGGCGAACACGATCAGTGCAGGGAGTGGTGCGGCGGCCGCGCCCAAGCCGGCCGAGACCAATGCGGATATTGTCGCAGTGCAGAACCACCTCGAGCAGTATATCGGAATGCCGGTTCGAATCAGCTCCGATGCGGACAATCGCTCGGGCACAGTTACGATTCGATTCAGCTCGCTCGATCAGCTGGATTTGGTCTGTCAGAGATTAACCGGGGGCGACATTTAAGCCAAAATTATCCACGGCGACTATTTGGGTAATGTAGTAAATTCAAAGGCTTGGATGAGTTTTTGGGCCAATTATTGCGTCGCTGTTAACCATACAGCCAAACGAAACTTGAATTCCTTCTTTCTATTGAGACCAAGCGAACGGGCCCCGTGTCCGTTCGGCAAATGCGTTTCGAGTGACCAATGATCGAACGCGTTTGGAACGGGACACGACCACGCTTGGAAGGAATAAAAAATGAAGAAGACCATCCGTTTCGGCGCAGCTGGCGTCGCAATGTTTGCAGCACTGGGCATGAGCTCGGTTGCGCACGCTGACACTGAAACTGCAACCGCCGAAGCAGAAGTTCTGCAGGCCCTGACTCTTGACCTGGTTCCGACCACTTCGGTTGACTTTGGTGCGATGGTTGTATCGGGCGCTGGTTCGGTTTCGCTCGACCCGAGCGACGGCTCGCTTGATTGCACGGCTGCCAACATCACTTGCAGCGGCACCACCGATATCGCTGATTTCACAATCACCGGTACGGCTTCGAAGGCTGTTACGATCATCCTCCCGGCCGCAGACGTTGATCTGCAGCACACCGATTACGGCACAGCTGATCCGCTGACTCGCGACGCCACGCATGTCATCGAATTCAGCACCGACACCGAAGCCGCTGACAACCCAACCACTCTGCTGCCAGAAGTTACACTGGATGGCCTGGGCGACGGTGACTTCAGCGTTGGCGGTTCGCTCAACTTTGACGGCGGCGAAGTTGCTGGTGACTACAGCGCAACCTTTACGGTTGAAGTTGAGTACACCTAAGCTTCTGCGCTGATTGGAGCTCCAGGGCTCCAAAAGCCTGACACAACAAGGGGCTGCGCTCTCACCAGGAGAGCGTGGCCCTTTGTCGTTTCTGCGCTGGCAGCAAACTCCCGGCCTCGCGGCATGTCTCTTTAGTCAATCTTAACCCTAATCGCTTACCAAACTTGAGAGATTTACGGAGCGGAGCTGGCCGCTTGGGGCAGCTGCGCACAATCGAGGACCACTCACGCATGCAACACCGTTTTTTGCGCCGCTTTCTCCCATTGGCTGCACCGATCGCCCTGCTGGGCGCCGTTTCCGCACCAGCGCCAATCGCTGCCCAGGGTGATCTTCTGGTCGCTCCGACGCGGGTTATCCTTGATGGACGCCGCGGAACCGAAGTGATCCTCAGCAATATCGGATCCGAAGAGGCGACCTATCGTATCGGCCTCGAGCTGCGCCGGATGGAAGAGAACGGCCGGCTGGTTCCAGTCGAAAAGGTCGACGCGTCAGACGCAGAAGAGGCTGCACTGGGCATGATCCGCTACGCTCCGCGCCGGATCACGCTGCCGCCAGGCCAGCCGCAAGCGGTTCGGATCGCCGCGCGCCCGGGCGCTGATCTGCCCGATGGCGAGTATCGCGTCCACATGTCATTCAAGGCGATTCCGCGCGCTGCGCCAGTTGCGTCGTCGAGCGAGCCTTCGCAGGGTGTCTCGATCAAGCTGATCCCGATCTATGGCGTGACCATCCCTGTGATCGTCCGTCACGGCCGGGTTGAAGCGCAAGTTGCTATAAATCAGCCACAAATCGTCCAGGGAGAGCGGGGGCCAGAACTGGCTTTGTCGCTATCCCGCAATGGTGACAGCTCAACCTATGGCGAGCTGCGCGTGACCAAGCCCGGATTGGACAATCCGGTGGTCGTGCTGCGCGGCATCGCGATCTATCACGAGATTGGTGAGCGTCAGCTGCGGATCCCGCTGACTGACGAACAGGCCGCTGCCATGAACGGTCAATTGCGGTTTGAATATCGTGAAATGCCCGAAGCAGGCGGGGGGTTGCTCGCTTCAGTGGATGCAATGGTCGGCTAACCGGTCATTTGGGCATCCGCCTCTGATTGCGCGTCATGATCAAGCACCACCTTCGCACCCTGAGCGCCGTCGCGGCTTTCGCGGCGGCGTTTGGCGTTGTTGGTGTTGCGCCCACCGCGCAGGCACAGAGCGCTGATTACGGCTCGAGCGCCAGCTGGCAGGCCAATGATGACGATTTCCTGTTCCTCCAGCTCGTCATCGAGAACTACAAGCTGACCTATGATGTGCGCGGATACCGCACCGATCAGGGCGTGTGCCTGGATCTGGCTGACGTCATCCAGTCACTCGACCTCCCAGTCCGGATCGACAAGAAGTCGCGCCGCGCAACTGGTTGGTTGTTCGCGGAGGATCAGAAATTCACCCTCGATCGCGAAGCCAGTACGGTACAAAACGTGAACAAGGGGCGTGCACCTTTGTCTCAGGAGATTTATGACACGCCAGAAGGTTGGTGTGTTGACGTTAAGGCCTTGTCGTCGTGGTTTGGGGTCACCTTCACTCCCGATCTGTACAATGCGATCGTGCGGATGGAATCCGACACGCCACTGCCGTTCATGCAGGCGATTGAGCGCAAAAGTCGCGCGGCGCGACTTCAGAACAAGAAGCGGGTTCAGTTCGACCTATCGAAATTCCCTTCGGCCGATATGGAATACAAGCCCTGGCGCACGCCTTCGGTCGATATCGTAGCGGAGGCCGGCTACCGCTCGGGCCAATCGGGCAATCGCGCCGCGACCACTGGCCGGGTTGAGCTTTATGCCGCCGGAGAGGCTCTGGGTGCGAGCTATTCGGCGCGCCTGGCGACCAATGACCAACTTTCGCTGCAGACCTTGCGGCTGCGTGCCTATCGTAACGATCCTACTGGCAATCTGCTGGGTCCTCTGCGAGCGACCGAAGTGGCGGTGGGAGATGTCGAGACGCCAGCCGGACAATTGACCGGTCAAAGCGCGGTCGGACGCGGTGCCTTTGTCACCAATCGCCCGCTTGGCCGCCCCTCGCGCTTCTCGACCACCGAATTGCGCGGCGTTCTGCCAGCCGGTTGGGATGCGGAACTCTATCGCAATGGCCAGCTGATCGCGTTCCAGGCGGACAATGGCGATGGCCGCTATGAATTCCTCGATGTCGATCTGTTCTTCGGCCGCAACGAGTTTGAAGTGCTGCTTTATGGTCCACAGGGCCAGATCCGGCGCGAACGGGCAGAGTTCCCGGTCGGGTTCAACCAGATCGAACCAGGCAAAACCTATTACTGGGCCGGTATCGTCCAGAACCGGCGCGATCTGATCGAGATCGACCGCACCACACCGCAGCAGCCGCAAGAATGGCGCTGGGGCGTGGGGGTTGAGCGCGGGCTCGACGACCGAACCACCGCCGCTTTAGGCATCCAGACACTCGATTTCAGCTCAAACCCCCGCACCTTTGCGGAGGGTTCGATCACGCGCAGCTTTGGCAATATCCAGGCCGAGGTTGCTGCCGCGCATGAATTGGGTGCTGGCAGCGTGGCTCAACTCAACGCTTTGGGTCGATTTGGGAAGGTCAACTTTGGCTTGCGCGGGCTCAAGACCTTCGGGCGATACAATAGTGAGCTGGTTTCGGGCGATCTCGACTTCACCACCGGTGTCACGCTCGACACCTCGCTCAAGCTCGGGCGGTTGAGTCTGCCGATTCAGGCCGGTTACGATCACACCAGGCTCAAGGATGGTTCAAATGTTAACAATTTCCTAATGACCACCTCGATCTCGGCCGGGCGGCTCGCTCTGTCGGCGCAGTTCGATCACTCGATCGAGAGCGGGACCGCGCTCAGGCCCGGGCGATCAGATTCAAGGCTGCGGCTGCTCGCCAACACCAGAGTGTCGGATTACCGCTTCCGCGGAAATGCCACCTTCGACATGGACGAGGGGCTAGAGAGCGCGACCGTCACGGTCGACAAGAACCTGACCGAGGATTCGGATATCAACGCCGAGGTCGAGTATCTCGCGCGGTCGGACGAGTTCAGCCTGTCGCTAGGATATACCCATCGCTTCGACAGCCTGTCGCTGCGGGGCAATGCGTTCGTCACCACAAGGGGCGGGCTCGGAGCCAATCTCTCGGTTGCCTTCAGCCTCGGCCCGGATCCGGTTTCGGGCGGGGTGCGGTTCTCGGACACCAAGCTGGCCCGCACCGGTCAGGCCGCTGTCACCGTCTATCGCGATGACAATGGCAATGGCCGGCGCGATGAAGGGGAGGCCTTGCTTGAGGATGTCGGGGTTGAAGCGGGCCTGCGCAGCACCGAGGCTATCACTGCCGAGAATGGGCGGACCATCGTCGACGGATTGCGGCCGTTCAAACCGATTCTGGTCGGAGTAGACGAAGCGAGCCTCGGCGATCCCTTCCTCGCGCCTGCGGTCAAGGGCATCGTGGTCACGCCGCGTCCCGGTGTTGTCGCGCAGATTGAACTGCCGATTGCGCCTTCGGGTGAGGTCGAAGGGGTATTGCTCAACGCCCAGGGCCTTGAGCAGCCGGGCGTCTCGCTTGAGCTGGTGGATCGCCGCGGAGCGGTGATTGCGGCGACCGCGAGTGAGTTCGATGGCTTCTTCCTATTCCAGCGCGTGCCTTATGGCGAGTACCGCCTGCGGGTCGGCAATGACTCGGCCAAGGCGCTCAAGGTTGCGCAGGAATTGCGCGGAGCGCTCGAGCTCAATCAGGACCGCGACATAGTCCGGCTGGGCCCGATCAAGCTTGCGCTGGATACCCGCAGCATCGCCGCATCAGGCTCCCCGGGTCCGGCCTCCGCTCCCTAAGCAGCGATCAGCCGGTCCGGACTATCAGTCAATCAATCAGCGCTTGATGATTTTGACCGGGGCCGGCCTCGTGTGCTTGACCGGCACCACGACCTGGCGGGTCTCCTTGATATATTTGCCGGGGATGTGGCGGACCTTGCCGGGAATAATCTCCTCGGTCACCGTTTCCCGCACAACCACGCGCTGCCGCTGCTGATAGTGGATCGGAATATAGGTGATATGCGGCTGGCAGCCGCAACCGGGATAGTAGCCACCAGCATAGCTATAATGGCCATAGCTGCCGTATTGGCCAGTGCCGGCATAGCCATAAGAGCCATGGCCATAGGATCCGTGGGTGTAGCCACCCTGATATCCGCCGCCGTGGCCACCATATCCATGACCATAGCCATAATGCGAAAGGTAATTGTCGAGCGCGGCCTCGCAATCATAGCCGCGATCGCGATCCTTGCCACCGCGCTGGATCAGCGTTCCGATCACCAGTCCGGCCAGACCACCAACGCCCGCTCCGATCAAGGTGCCCGCGAGGCGCTCTTCATCATAGACCCGATTGCCGACGATTCCCCCGGTGATGGCGCCGAGCAATCCGCCGATGATTCCGCCCTTCTCGTCATCGTCCCTGACGGTATCGGTCCGGCGGCGGCATTCCGCCAGCCATTGGTCGCGATCAAATCCGCCATGGATCGGGCCGCCGTGCACTGGACCGCGCACCGAAAGATGCTGCGGGACATGCGCCGGGTTACCTACGCTATGATGGGCCGGATAAGTCTGCTGATGGGCCGGGTAGGTTTGTTGATGAGCCGGATAGATTTCTGAATGGACATAGCCATTGTCGGTGTAGTGGTCCTGATAGGCACCGGCGTGTTCGGTTGTGGTCGAGTAATGCGTCACCGTCTCCACCCCGCGGGTATGACCGGTGGCGTAGGTCGAATGGGCAGCATTGTCATAGGAGCCGTGGCGCACCGTGTCCGACCGGTACTCAAGCGGTGCCGATGCATATTGCGATTGCACCATTGTCCCGGCTGCCGGCGCGCCATGATCAGGATTGGCATGCGCAGGAGCAATGCTCGCGATGCTGGCGCTGGCGACCAGACCAAGCCGGAATAGAGTGGAACGATTGGACATAAGGCAAACCCCCGGACGGACGCGCGACTCACGCGAAGGAAAATCGAATGGTTACCAAACGGTTTATCAGCGGCGAGCGCAGGCGACCACGCTGCGCTGAGACACTGTCTCGTTTCGGGGCGGTTGGGGCCGAGGCCCTTAGATGCGGTCTTTAGATCCGATCGGCCAGCAGTTCAGCCAGCGCCTCAAGTCCGGCAGCGTCAGCCGCGCCAAACCGCGCGGGCGAGGGGCTGTCGCAATCGATCACCGCGATCACTTCGCCATTGCGTAGCACCGGCACCACTACCTCTGACTGGCTCGCGGCATCGCAGGCAATATGTCCGGGAAAGGCATGGACATCTTTGACCAGCTGGGTTTCGCCGCTGCTTGCGGCGGTGCCGCACACTCCCGCTCCCATCGGGATTCGGATGCAGGCCGGGCGCCCGACGAATGGGCCGAGCACCAATTCCCGCGATCCGCGATCCTCAGTCACCCGGTAGAAGCCCGACCAGTTGAGATCGGGCAGGAATTCCCAGATCAGCACCGCGACATTCGCCATATTGGCGACAGGATCGGGCTCGTCCTGGGTCAGCGCATCGGCGGCTGCGACCAGCTGGCGATAGCTCTCGGCCGGATCCTGGCCGGGTGTGGGTTTGAAATCATACATTGCGATGAGTGATCTAGGGCTTTGGTCGGTTGCCGCAAGTCTCCTCCTCTTCTAACGCTGAAAGCATGTCTATCCTGCGCAAGATTCTAATCGCCCTGCTGGTTGTTGTCGTCCTTCTGGCGGCCGCCGGTTTCTATTTCACCCGCGGTGACACGGCCGAGCTTTCGGTCGATGAAGTGACCGGGACCGAGCCGACCCTGGGTGAGCCCGAAGCCGAAAGCTTCCCCACGGTTCAGATTGCCAAGCCGGTCGGCTGGGAAGCGGACGATCTGCCGGTGGCTGGTGAAGGCCTCGCGATCAACCGCTTTGCCGAGGGCCTGGATCATCCCCGGGTGCTCTACGCGCTGCCCAATGGTGATGTGCTGGTCACCCTGACTCGCGCCCCGGCGGCAGTCGAAAGCGATAGCGAAGGCGGCTTTATGGAATGGGTCACCGGCTTGGTTGCCGGCTATCTTTTCTCCGAGGCCGGCGCGGCAGGCGAGTCCCCCAACCAGATCGTGTTGTTGCGCGATGAGGATGGCGATGGTGTGGCTGAGACCCAGCAGGTCATCCTCGAGGAAGGGCTCGATTCACCTTCGGGCATGAGCTGGGGCGCCGATACGCTCTATGTTGCCAACCACGACGAAGTGCTCGCCTTTCCTTATGAATTGGGCAGTCTTGAAGTCACTGGCGAGCCGACCAAGATCATGGATCTCGCTCCCGGTGGCGGACACTGGATGCGCAATATGGAGATCCATCCCGAGGGCGACCGGCTCTATATCGCGGTTGGCTCGGTCAGCAATATCGGCGAGTTCGGCATGGAGGTTGAGCAGGGCCGGGCGATGATCTGGGAATACAATCTCACGACCGAGCGTCAGCGCCAGTTCGGGGTCGGCATGCGCAACCCCAATGGCATGGATTTCAGCCCCTGGACCGGTGAGCTCTGGACCACCGTGAATGAGCGCGACATGCTCGGATCGGATCTGGTCCCGGATTATCTGACCAATGTTCCGATCGGCGCCCAATACGGTTGGCCGTGGATCTATTTTAAAGAGAATTTTGACCGCCGGGTTGAAACGCCGATGCCGGCCTATCTCCAGGAATATGCCCGCAATCCCGAATATGCCATGGGCCCGCATGTCGCGGCGCTGGGCCTGGTGTTCACGACCGAGGGCCATGTCATGGGGGAAGCCTTTGGCAGCGGCGCATTTGTCGCTCGGCACGGCTCCTGGAACCGCAAACCACCCTCGGGCTATGACGTAGTCTATGTCGAGTTTGATGAGCGCGGCAATCCGCAAGGCACGCCGATTCCGGTCATGACCGGCTTCCTCAACGAAGATGGCACCACCAAAGGCCGCCCAACCTGGGTCGAGTGGGGCGGCGATGGCGCGCTGCTGGTTTCGGATGACACCGCTGGGATCATCTGGCGTGCGGTTGCGCCCGATGCTGAGCCTGGTGCGGCGATCGAACGGATCTCGGGCGAGCGGCTGCGGCCACAGCGCAATCTGGTCGATCCGCGCACTGCAACCCCAGCGTCATTCGGAGCCGATGATTTTGCGCGGACGCAGCCGTCGCAATAAATCTCAGTCGAGACTGAGCCCGGCGCGCCCGGCCTGCTCGACCGCGAATTGATGCGCGGCCCTGCCCGACAGGACGCCGCGCGCGATTGACCAGGCCAGCGCTTCCTCTTCGTCAAAGGTCAGCGACAGCGGATCGCAATAGGCGCGGAGGATTTCAAGATAGGTCTCGCGGTCGCAGGGGTGAAAGCCCAGCGACAGGCCAAACCGATCAGCCAGCGCCAGAGCGTCATCGCGATCATCGCGCGGGCTGAGTGCGGAAGCCTGCTCGTCGGCGCTGCGATTGACGATCGCGCGGCGATTGGACGTGACGGCGAAGCGGACATTGCCGGGCCGCGCGACGATGCCGCCCTCCAAAGCGCTGCGCAGGCTGAGCACTTCGCTCGCGCCATTGGGTCCAAAGCCGAGATCATCGATCAACAGCAGGAATGCGCGACCCTCATCGGGCAGCTCGCGCAGGAGTTGCGGCAGGCTCGCAGTCGCGCCATGGCCAATCTCGATCAGCGCCAATTGCGCCGGATCGTCACGCTGAATGTCGCAAACGGCCGAAGCCACCAGCGCGGATTTGCCCATGCCGCGCGCGCCCCACAGCAACATGTCATGCGCGGCATGGCCTGAGGCGAGCCGTGCGATATTGTCCGTTACAGCCTGTTTCTGTCGATCGATCCCGCGCAGAGTGTTGAGCGGCTGCGCGGTCAGGCGGTCGATGGCGGTCACACCTTCTCCGGTCCAGCGATAGGCCGGCTGCGACAGCCAATCCGTGGGCGGCGAAATCGGAGGGGCAATGCGCTCGAGCGCCGCAACCATCCGGTCGAACAGAGTGCGGCGCGTCGACATCGACCTTACCCGGCCAGCTTTTCAGCCGGGAGGCTGTAGAGCAGGTCAGCGCCGGCGGTGGCGCCAGCCTTGAGACCCAATGCTTCGGGTACGATCCGATCGAGGAAGAAGCGCACGGTGACCGGCTTGGTTTCGGCCAGGCTGGGCGCTGCGCCATCCGCCACGGCTTGGGCTTGCTTCATCAGCTGCCAGCCAGCGACGGCGACGGCGGCCATGGTGCAGAACGGTACGCTGCCGGCGAGCCGATCATCGAGGCTGGCTTCGGATTGCATCCATTGTGCAATAGCAGCGCATTCCCGTGCCAGCGCACTGAGTGAGGTCTCACCCGCGGCATCGCTCGCGATATCGTTAAACAGCGCAATCATGGCGTCACCACCGGCGAGGCCGAGTTTGCGGGTGACGAAGTCTGCGGCCTGAATGCCGTTGGTGCCTTCATAGATCGGAGCAATCCGGGAATCGCGCCAATGCTGGGCCGCGCCGGTTTCCTCGACAAAGCCCATTCCGCCGTGGATCTGAATTCCAATGCCGGAGACTTCAACCCCGGCGTCGGTGCCCCAGGCCTTGAGCAGCGGGACCAGGATCTCGGCCCGGTCGCTGGCGTCCTGATCGCCGATCGTCGCGCGATCGACCTGGCCGGCGCAGTAATAGAGCAGTGCACGCACCCCCTCGGTCAGCGCTTTCATCCGCACGATCATGCGCCGGACATCGGGGTGCTCGATGATCGCCACCGGGCTCTTGTCGGGAGAGCCGGCGCGGGCCGATTGCACCCGGTCCATCGCATAGGCAATTGCCTGCTGGGTTGCGCGCTCGGCGATCTGATTGCCCTGATTGCCGACATTGATCCGGGCATTGTTCATCATCGTGAACATCGCCATCAATCCGCGATTGGGCTCCCCGATCAGCTCACCAATGCACTCATCATTGTCGCCATAGCTCATCACGCAGGTGGGCGAGGCGTTGATGCCGAGCTTGTGCTCAAGACTGACGCAGCGCAGATCATTGCGATTGCCAAGCGAGCCATCTTCATTGACGTGATATTTGGGGACCAGAAACAGCGTGATTCCGCGGCTGCCTTCGGGCGCGCCGGGAAGCCGGGCGAGAACCAGATGGATGATGTTCTCGGCCAGTTCGTGCTCACCCCAGGTGATATAGATCTTCTGGCCCTTGATCAGATACTTCCCGGCGTGTTCGCCGCTTTCGATCGGAGTGGCGGTCGAACGCAAAGCGCCGACATCGCTGCCGGCGGCCGGTTCGGTCAGATTCATCGTGCCTGACCATTTGCCGCTGACCAGATCGGGCAGATATTTGGCTTGCTGGTCATTGCTGCCGTGGTTCTCGATCGCGTCGATCGCGCCAACCGAGAGCATTGGCAGCAGATTGAACGCCATATTGGCCGAACCAAGGTTCTCGAGCACATTGCAGGCAAGGGTGAAGGGTAGGCCCTGGCCGCCAAACTCTTCCGGGCTGGCAATCGCGTTCCAGCCTTGCTCGACATAGCCGTCATAGGCTTGCTTGAAGCCCTCGGGCAGGCGCACCACCCCATTTTCCAGCTTCGCGCCTTCAAGATCGCCGATCCGGTTGAGCGGGGCGAACTCGCCTGCCGCGTACTGACCCACGCCTTCGACAATCGCTTCGACCAGGTCGGCTTCGGCATGCGCGAATTTCTCGCTCCCGGCGATTTCATCGATGCCGGCGTTGACGCGGATGGCGAGCAATTGGTCTTCGGTGGGTGGGGTATAGGGTGTCACGGGCGAAACTCGTCCTCAAAGAATGCGTGGCCGGAAGGGCAGGAAAATCGCTGCCCCCTTGGCAGCGCTTAGCACAAAATATAGCGCATCACAGATGAGCGGCAAGAACGTTACGGAAACCGCGTTGGCGGATGCAGAGGGAATCGCGCGGGCGGCGCGAATTCTCGAGCAGGGCGGATTGGTCGCGGTTCCGACCGAGACGGTCTATGGCCTGGCGGCGCGGGCCGACAGTGCCGAGGCAGTGGCGAAGATCTACGCCGCCAAGGGGCGACCAGATTTCAATCCGTTGATCGTGCATGTTCGTGATGCCGAACAGGCGAAACTCTTTGCGGAGCTGTCTGACGGCGCTCGGCTGGCGGTTGAGCGGGCCTGGCCCGGCCCTTTGACGATTGTGGCGCCGGTGCGGAAAGAGGCTCGGCTTGCCATGGCGGTCACTGCAGGTCTGCCCACCATTGCGCTTCGCGCCCCCAAGCATGCAGTCATGCGAGCGCTCTTGTCGCAGATCGACTTTCCCTTGGCGGCGCCCTCCGCCAATCGCAGCGGCTTTATCAGCCCAACCACCGCTGAGCATGTGCTGGCTTCGCTCGATGGGCGGATCGATCTCGTACTCGACGGAGGGTCGACCGAAGCCGGGATCGAATCCTCGATCCTGGCGGTGCGGGAGGACGGCACTTGGGAAGAGCTGCGCCCCGGGCCGATCGATCTCAACGCGCTTCACCACACAATCTACCAGATCGACATGCCAGAACCGAGCGCCCAGGGATCGATTGAGGTCCCGGGTCAGCTGGCGAGCCATTATGCGCCGGGCAAGCCGGTCCGATTGAATGCCACAGTGGCAGAACCGGATGAGTTTCTGATCGGGTTTGGCGATATCTCGGGCGATTGCAGCCTGTCGCAGCAGGGGCAGTTGGAGCTCGCCGCGGCCCGGCTATATGATTGCTTGCACCAGGCCGCCGCAGCCGCGCAGCCGAGGATTGCGATTGCCCCGATTCCAAATGACGGCATCGGGCGGGCGATCAATGACCGGTTGAAACGCGCCGCCGCTCCAGCGGACAAGCCCGCTGATTAATCCTGAGGCGGTTCGGCCGGGATTGTCGGCAGCAGCACTTGAATTTGAGCGTAAGTCTCGCGCGCTGCATTGCAGGCTCGGCGGCTGCCGTTGCGGCAATCTTCTAATTGGTCGTCATATCTGCGCTCTAGCCGCCCCAGCTCGGCTTCACGCTGACGCAGCTCGCGCCCGCGTTTCTCATCGGCTTCGGACTGGCTGGTGGTGGCGAGGTCGACCGCTTTGCTGGCGACTTTGACCGGCGCTGTGACCACTCCGACAGCAGTTCTTGCGATACAGCCGCTCAGCGAGACGCTCGCCGCGGCGATGAGAAGAAGGGACCCGATATGCATAGGGCGAGTGTCTGCCGACACCCGCCCCATTGCAAGTCGTTATTTCTGCTTGGTCTTAGCTTTCGCTCGCCTCAGCCGCTTCAGCCGGAGCGGGCTTGCAATTGAGTGAGCCCGAACCCATCGCGGAAACCGAGCATTCGGCGCTGCCGGTCACATTGACGCTGCCCGACCCCATAATGTTGGCTTCTACCTTGCCATCCGATGCAAGGCTGACGCTGCCCGATCCGGCAATTGAGATCTCGGCATCATCGGCCTTGAGCCCGGCGAGGTTGGTTCCGCCCGAACCACCAATGCCTATCTCAAGCCGCTGCGCGGTGCCGGCGGCTTTGACGCTGCCTGAGCCACCGATGTTGATCTCAAGGCTTTCGGCGGCGACCTGATCGATCGCGACGCTGCCTGAACCGCCGATGTTCACATCGGCGTTGCTGGCGACGGTCGCGGCTTCAACGCTACCGCTGCCGGCGACATCAATTTCGGTCGGAGCGGGCATGGTCACCCGGACAATCGCCTGGTCGGACGAGTTCCAGCTTGAATCCTCGCGGGTTACGCCCAGCATCTTGCCGTCCTTGACGAACCGCACCAGTTCAACCGCGTCATCATCGCCTTCGACGGTGATGTCGAGCGTGTCGCCTTCGGTCACGATCACCTTGTCGGGTCCTGCCACCAGCAGCTCGGTCGGTGCCTCACCGCCCGTGTCAAGCTCTGCCAGCGGCACGCCTTCCTTGCCGTTGATCTTGATATCGATATCGCCGCAGCCAGCGGCACCCACGCTCATCGCGACAGCGACAACCGGGGCCATCCGCTTCAAGAAGTGCTGGAACATCTGCAATCCTCCACATTCAATTCAGATCGAAACTGTATTGCCGACATAATACAGCGCACCTCCATGCGCAAGGGTGGCGGGTGAATTCTTCAAGATAGGGAATCAAAAAGGGGCCCGCTCTTGCGAGGGACCCCTTTTTACTCCGATTAGAGAATCTGGCCGAAAGCGGCTTAGCCTTCTTCTTCGGGATTGTCGTAATATTGCGGAGCGTGCTCGCGCAGAACATCGAGGATTTTCTCGAGCGCGGTTGGCTCATCGGTCTCTTCCATCGCCGCCAGCTCGCGCGCAAGGCGGCTCGATGCCGCTTCAAAGATTTGCCGCTCGGAATAGCTCTGCTCGGGCTGATCATCCGGACGGAACAGATCGCGCGTCACTTCGGCGATTGACACCAGGTCACCCGAATTGATCTTGGCTTCATATTCCTGCGCCCGGCGCGACCACATGGTGCGTTTGACCTTGGGCTTGCCCTTGAGCGTTTCGATTGCTTCCTTGAGCGTCTTGTCGCTGGACAGCTTGCGCATGCCGATCGCTTCGACCTTGTTGATCGGGACCCGCAGGGTCATCCGCTCTTTCTCAAACCGCAGAACATACAGCTCCAGCTGCATGCCAGCGATCTCTTCATTCTGAAGCTCGATCACACGACCCACGCCGTGCTTGGGGTACACGACATAATCTCCGACAGTGAATGCAGGCGCATTGCTTGCCATGCGAATTCCTTTCTCAGCGTCACTCCAGCGCAAAATTAGGTCAGAACATGCTATTGCGGCGCCGTACAAACAGCCGCCGCTTGCAGTCCCTCACATGTTATTGCTGGTCTGACGTCTTCCTATATTCTCGCCCGGCGACAGCGCAGACTGCCCCGGTTGATCGATTATATAACACAATTGCAACAAAATTGCGAGTCGTTTGGGTAAAGCGTGTGCTTCGCTTTCCCGATTGTCCCTCGATTGGACAAAATTGCGCAATGCAAGTGTTAGCCCAATGCCCGGCGGATTAGTCGCCTTCGCCGGGTTCGGGGCTGAAGTATTTCTCGAACTTGCCCTTTTCACCCTTGTGATCATCGGCATCAGCCGGCGGCTCCTTCTGGCCGGTGATATTGGGCCATTCGGCGGAGAACTTGGTGTTGAGCTCGAGCCACTTCTCCAGCCCATCCTCGGTGTCAGGCAAGATCGCTTCGGCCGGACATTCCGGTTCGCATACGCCACAATCGATGCATTCGCTGGGGTTGATCACCAGCATATTCTCACCCTCGTAGAAGCAATCTACCGGGCACACCTCAACGCAATCGGTGTACTTGCATTTAATGCAGTCATCGGTGACGACATACGTCATGAACTGGACTTTCCTTCAATAGGATCGGACGGAGCGCTGCTAGTGCCGATCACCCTGTGCGGTCAAGCTCGCGGTAATGCGATTGAGCCTTTTCCGGAGAGCCGCGCCGCTCCGGCAAGGACAATACTTCGATCACCCGAACTTCGTTCCCCAATGCAATGGTCAGCACGTCCCCGATACCCACATTTTGGCTAACCCGCAGGACATGCTTTCTATTGAGCCGTAAAGCCCGCTTTTCAATGACCTCGCGAGCGCGAGAGCGGGTGCGAACAAAACGAAGGTAGACAAGCAATTGGTCGAGCCGGATCGCCTGCTTCATTTGCGCAGCAGATCGGCCAATGCATCGAACGCGCCGCCCGCCTTGGCGGGTTCGGACGAGGGCTTCGGTGCCGACCGGCCACCCGGTCCTTTGCCGGTTGCTTTCGGTCCGCGCTTGCCTTGCCGCTTGTGATGGCGAGAGGTGCCTTCGCGCCCGCCATCCTTGCGCCGCGGGCGCCAGTTCCAGCGATCCGGTGTCGCCGGGCCAAAGGCGCCTTCCGCCAAGGCCGGCGCACGGAACACGCGAAAGCCCGCGCTGCCGAGCAGCCGCCGGGCGTTGTCTTCTTCCAGCCCGATCGAGATCGCCAGCGCCAGGTTCAGACGGAATTGCAGATTGCGTTCCTTGGGGGCTTTCTCTGCCGCCTTTCCGCGGGCCTCAAATGCAGCGCGAAAGATCTTCTCCGACAGATCGACCCGGATCGCCTGCCCTCCGGCAAAACGATATCCGCTCGGCAGAGGCTTGGTAGCCGAAATGACTGGCAGCATCGCCTCTTGCAGCGGGTGCGGATCGAGCCCGAGCTGGCTCATCAACTTGCGCGGCGCAGGCTTGAGCAGTGGCGCGGCAAAGATGTCGAGCGCGCCGAAAGTCACGCCAGCCTTGCGCAAATAGGGCCGCATTTCCTTAGGCAGATGCTCCAATCCGGCCTGTTCGCGACTGATCACGCCGCGGCCATCGACCAACAGGTGCAGCAGCGCGCGGGCCTGCGACCCGGCTTCGGGATCGCGCGCGGCCTGCGCCAGCTTTTGCAGCGGAGCGAGCGGCTCCAACTGAGTCTGCAACCATTTTTCGAGACCGCTTTCGAGGTTCTGCCTCGCCGCGTCCGGTAGCATCGAGACATCGCGCGACAGAGTCAGCCGCGGCTTCGAAAAGTCATCATTGAAGGCAATCTCCGCCAGATTGCGTTCGCGCCAACGGATCTCTCCTTCGGCTATCTCCAGCTCGCCCAACCCTTCGTCGAGCAGAAACTGCGCGCGCTGGGTCAGGATACCGGGCAGCGCTTTCTCACCCGCGGCGAGCAGCATCTTGCGATCACTCACCGTCGCTGTCGGATCAACCACGAAACGAAAGCCGTCGAGGTGACCGATCGATTCCCCTTCGACCACCAGCGAGCCATCGGGATCGAGCTCCACCGGCAATGCGCCACCATCCTGTCCGAGCGATTTCATCAAGATAGACGTCCTTCGATTCACGAAGCGTTCGGTCAGCCGCGCGTGCAGCGCATCCGAGAGCTTCGCCTCCACTCCGCGCGCTCTGGCAGCCATTTCGTCGCGCGCCAAGACCCAGTCTGGCCTTTGGCAAATATAGGCCCAGGATCGGATCGCCGCGATCCGGCCCTGTAGCGTGTCAATATCACCTTGGGTTCGATCGAGCTCGGCGATCCTCGCCGCGACAAAATCCGCGCCAAGATAGCCATCGCGCAGGTCCTCCCACAACCGAGCAACAAACCGCGCATGGGGCTCAACCCCCAGCTGACGAAAGTCAGGCAGCGAGCACGCCTCCCAGAAGCGACGGACTGATCCACTGCCTTTGACCGATTGCCCAATCGCTTCGCCGGCGAGCCGCTTGAGCACGGCGAGATCGATCGCTTCGGGCGCGAGCTGCAGCACTTCGCTGTCGGGCTTCGCGCAAAGGCCTTCGATCAGCTCGGCGACGCTGCCAAACCGCGGCTCCGCCTCGCGCCAGAACAGGCGGGTCAGCGGGGCAAAGCTGTGTTCTTCGATCGCAAAGATCTCTTCCTCGGTGAATTCGACCGGCGCGCCCGACCGGATCCCGCCGCCGGTCAGCGTGCCGAAACTGCCATCGCGCTGGTGGCGACCCGCGCGGCCCGCAATCTGCGCCATCTCGGCTGGGGTCAAGCGGCGCTTGCGCTTGCCATCAAACTTGGTCAGCGCGGCAAAGGCGACATGGTTGAGATCGAGGTTGAGGCCCATGCCGATCGCATCGGTCGCGACAATGTAATCGACCTCGCCATTCTGAAACAATTCGACCTGTTTGTTGCGGGTTTGGGGCGACAGCGCCCCCATCACCACCGCCGCGCCTCCGCGGAAACGCCGCAGCATCTCCGCCATGGCGTAGACCTGCTCGGTCGAGAAGGCGACCACGGCGCTGCGGCGAGGCAGGCGTGAGAGCTTGGCCGAACCAGCATGAGTCAGGGTTGAGAAGCGCGGGCGTTCGACCCTCTCGGCGCGCGGAATCATCTGCTTGACGATCGGCCCGAGCGTTGCCGAGCCCAGCACCATGGTCTCTTCCCGACCGCGAGCATTGAGCAGGCGGTCGGTGAAGATATGTCCCCGCTCGGGATCCGCGCCAATCTGCGCCTCGTCGATACCGACAAAGGCGTGCCCGCCGCCCAAGCGATCCATCGCCTCCATTGTGCAACAGAAATAGCGCGCCTGTTCGGGCTCGATCCGCTCTTCCCCGGTGATCAGGGCAACCGCATTGTCGCCCTTGATCGCGCGCACTCGATCATAGACCTCGCGCGCCAGCAATCGCAGCGGAAAGCCCATCATCCCGCTCGAATGTGCGGTCATGCGCTCGATCGCGAGATGAGTCTTGCCAGTGTTGGTTGGGCCGAGAACGGCCTTCAGCCGACTATCGTCAGCTGCAACAGAGGGGGAGACACGCGAGACAGGAGGCACAAAAGGTTTGTGTCATTGTCCCTCTCTCACGGCAATGGCCGAGGCCAACTACCCACAAACAACCATGTGCAAAACGCCTCGTCGAATGGCTGACTCGGTTGGTCGCAGGTTAAGCTGACATTTACCTTCATAAGGCAGAGAAAACTCCCGATCTCCAATTTTAGTATGGCTATTGGGCCATGCGCGACTGGGAAGAGCTGTTGGATAACGCCCGCAACCGCGCCGTTGATGAGTTTTCGCTCGCCCAAGAGGTGTTGCCGTTTGGCGCTGAGTCCTCTGAAAATGCAGACCAAACGCCGACCCAACCCGCGGAAGAGGCTGAGGTTGTCGCACTTGTTGCTGCGGAGCCCGATTCAGAAAAGACAGTCCTGCCGCGAGTTCGAAACTGGCGCGAAAGCTATGATGAATGGCGACTAGGGGTGGAACATCGGCTGGCGGGTTACGATCTCGCCCCCGATCTTGCCGAGAACATCGGCAGCCGGAAATGGTTTCGTGGCCTCGGCACTATGCTTGGGCTTGGGGCGCTGGCGATTGCAGCCTGGCCCGATTTTGCGCCGCTGGAGGCGCGTCCGCCGATCAACTTTGACCAGACCGTGCGCGATGAGTTTCGCAGCCAGATGATTACGCCGCTGGCACTGGGGGCGGATAGCGGGCGGCGTTCGAGCGCAACCGATCAGGTCATTCCTTTGGCGCGCGCGCCTGAGCGTCCGCAGATCGATCTGGTCGCGACACTGGCATCAGGCGACAGCTTCCGCAGCACTTTGCGGCGCGCCGGATTGTCGGCAGGCGATATCAACCAGGTCGCCAATCTGGTCTCAGCTGCCATGCCGCTCAACGAAATCCTCCCTGGGACCCAGGTCGACATCACTTTGGGCCGTCGCAGCGAGCCCGGCGTCCCGCGACCGTTGACCGATCTGACCTTTCGGGCGCGTTTCGATCTCGAACTTGCGATCACCCGCGATGGTGACAATCTTGGCCTGAGCCGCAATGCGATCCGGGTTGATGAAACCCCGCTGCGGCTGCGCGGGAGGGTTGGCGGCAGCCTGTACCGCTCGATGCGTGCGGCGGGTGCTCCGGCCAGCGCGGTGCAAGCCTATCTGCGCGCGCTCGACAATCAGATCAGCGTCGATCGCGAGGTTCGCGCCAGCGACGAGTTCGACATGATCATCTCCTATCGTCGCGCCGCGACAGGTGAGCGGCAGGCCGGACAATTGATGTTTGCCGGCCTCACCCGCGGGGGAGAAAGCAAGGCGCAATTGATGCGCTGGGGCTCGGACGGTCAATTCTACGAGGCATCGGGTGTCGGCGAACAACGCCGCGGTCTCGTTGCGCCGGTCCCAGGCCCTATCTCTTCTCGCTTTGGCATGCGGCGCCATCCGATCCTGGGTTATCGCCGGATGCATGCCGGGATGGATTTCCGCGCTGGGCATGGTACTCCGATCGTTGCCGTGACCGATGGTCGAGTGACCTCAGCCGGTCGCGCAGGCGGTTGTGGGTTGGCGGTCAAGCTGTCGCACTCGGGCGGGATGGATACGCGCTATTGCCACATGAGCCGGATGGCGGTGAGCCGCGGGCAAAGGGTCAAGCGCGGTCAAGTGATCGGCTATGTCGGATCGACCGGGCTCTCGACCGGGCCGCACCTGCATTACGAAGTCTATCGCAATGGCAAGGCGATCAATCCGGCCAGCGTCAAATTTGTCACACGCGCTCAGCTCAAAGGGCGTGAGCTGGAGCAATTCCGCGAAACCCTGCGCAAATTGAAGACAGTGGAGCCCGGCGCGGCGCTGCAGGATCTCAAGCCACTGGGCAGCGAAGTCGAGGCACCCAAGCGCGAGATTGAGAAGGTCCAGACAACTCAGGAAGTTGGTTGACGCGATTGCTTGCCGCGCGGAATTGCGGCAACACAAGCAGCCATGACTGGCAGCTATCCCAACACTCGCCTGCGCCGAACCCGAGCCACGGGTTGGAGCCGCTCGCTTCACCGCGAAAACCTGCTGACCCCGGCCGATCTGATCTGGCCGCTGTTCGTGACCTCGGGCAGTGGGGTGGAGGAGCCGATCTCGACCCTTCCCGGCGTGTCGCGCTGGTCGGTCGATGGAATCGTTGCGCGCGCCAAGGAAGCGGTCGAGCTGGGCATCCCGGTGGTCGCGTTGTTTCCCAATACGCCGCCCGACAAGCGCAGCGATGGCGGGGAGGAGGCGCACAATCCCGACAATCTGATGTGCCAGGCGATCCGCGCGATCAAGGACGCCTGCGGCGATGATATCGGCGTGCTGACCGATGTCGCGCTCGACCCTTACACCAGCCATGGCCAGGACGGCCTGCTCGATGACACTGGATATGTCGTCAATGACGAGACGGTCGCGGTGCTGGTTGATCAGGCCACCAATCAGGCAGCGGCGGGGGCGGATATCATCGCCCCGTCGGACATGATGGACGGTAGAGTGCATGCGATCCGCATGGCGCTCGAAATGAATGGCCATCCCAATGTCCAGATCATGAGCTACGCCGCAAAGTACGCCAGCGCCTTTTATGGCCCGTTCCGCGATGCGGTTGGCTCGGGCGGCCTGCTCAAAGGCGACAAGAAGGGCTATCAGATGGATCCGGCCAACAGCGATGAAGCGCTGCGCGAAGTCGGGATGGACATTGCCGAGGGCGCTGACAGTGTGATGGTCAAGCCGGGCCTGGCCTATCTCGACATCGCCCGCCGGGTGAAGGACGAATTCGGCGTGCCGGTGTTCGCCTATCAAGTCAGCGGCGAATACGCGATGATCGAAGCGGCGGCAGCGGCTGGCGCGGGCGATCGCGATGCTTTGGTGCTTGAGACCTTGCTGGCGTTCAAGCGCGCGGGCTGCAGCGGGGTTCTGACCTATCACGCCCAGCACGCTGCGCGGCTTCTGCATGGCTGAAGCGGTGCTGGTGACGGAGCGGTTGGAGCTCCGCTTGATCGATCCGGCCGACATTGATTTGCATATCCAGCATCTCAACACACCCAAGGTCATGGCTTTGCTCGGTGGAGCGAAGCCCAAACCTGTGATTGCCGAAAAGCTGATGAAATCGCGCGCGCTGTTTGAGCGAGAGGGGTTCGGCTTTCTGCACATCTGGGAGCGCGGCAGCAGCGAGCTGGTCGGGCATTGCGGAATCAAGCGGGTCGACAATCCGCTCGCCCCCAATCCCGGCGATCACGAGGTTGGCTGGCTGATCCGCGAGGATCGCTGGCGGCGGGGCTACGCCAAGGAGGCTATGCGGGCGGTGATCGACTGGGCCTTCAATGCCCATGGCGCGCCGCATGTTGTCGCGCTGACCAGCCTCAGCAATATTGCAAGCTGGAAACTGATGGAAAAGCTCGGCATGGAACGTCGGCACGAGTTGGATTTCGACGATCCGGACTATCCAGCGGAAGACAATCCGACCATTCAATACCGCCTGACGCGCGAGCAGTGGAGAGCCAGTCAATGACCAATCGCCCCGGTGTGAACATCGTCCCGATCCACGGGAAGACGCCCAAGATCCATGAGACTGCCTTCGTTGCGCCCGGCTGCACGATCATCGGCGATGTCGAGATCGGGGCGGGCAGTTCAATCTGGTACAATTGCGTGGTGCGGGCCGATGTCTTCTCGATCCGGATTGGTGAGCGCACCAATGTCCAGGATGGCAGCGTGCTGCATTGCGATCCGCCGCGCCCAGGGGATCCCGATGGCAGCCCGCTGGTGATCGGCGACGACGTGCTGATCGGCCATATGGCGATGGTCCATGGCTGCACGATCCACGACCGCGGCTTTGTCGGGCTGGGCGCGATCGCGATGAACAAGTCAGTGATCGGCTCCGACGCTATGCTCGCTGCTGGCGCGATGCTGACCGAAGGCAAGGTGATGGAACCCGGCATGCTGTGGGCCGGCCGCCCAGCCAAGCCGATGAAGCAACTCTCCGAACCCGCGATTGCTGGAATGCGGATCGGCGTGGCGCATTATGCCGAAAACGCCAAGGCGCATATGGCCGCGGTTGATGAGGCGCTGAAATAGAGTTGGGGCTGAGTTGCACCGGAGAGTTTTGCCCACAATGTCCGACAGCATGAAATACAGAGCCGAAGTCGACGGTCTTCGGGCGCTTGCGGTTGTTCCGGTGATCTTCTTCCACGCTGGATATCCTGGATTTTCGGGTGGTTTTGTCGGGGTCGATGTCTTCTTCGTAATCAGCGGCTATCTGATCACATCCATCATCGCGTCCGAGCTGGACCAGGGCAAATTCTCGATTGTCTCTTTCTATGAGAGGCGGGCGCGCAGAATCCTTCCGGCCCTGACGTTTGTGATTGCTTGCTCGATTCCGCCCGCCCTATTCTTGCTGTCGCCAGAAGACCTGGTCGACTTCGGGCAGAGTGTTGTTGCTACTCAGCTGTTTGCGTCAAACGTCCTGTTCTGGCGGGAAGTCGGCTATTTCGGCACCGCCACTGAGCTCAAACCGCTACTCCACACATGGAGCCTTGCGGTTGAGGAGCAATATTACATCTTTTTCCCACCATTGCTGATGGCGATTTGGGCGTTCGCCCGGCGCGGGCTCTGGGTGATCTTGGGTGCCTCATTTGTCGTCAGCCTTGCGGCGGCGGAATATTGGTCGCTGCAAAAGCCCTCCGCCGTGTTTTTTCTCTCTCCATTTCGGGCCTGGGAGCTGCTGATCGGTGCGTTCTGTGCGCTGTACCTTGGCAATCGACAGTTCATGCCCTTGCGAGGAGCCCTCGCAGACCTTGCCGGCCTGGCCGGCCTTTTGATGATCCTCGCTTCGATCATCCTCTATGACAAAGACACTCCCTTCCCGGGGAAGTTCGCGCTGCTTCCAACTCTTGGCACCGCGGCTGTGATCCTCTTTGCCCATGTAGGGACTTGGACGGCTAGGTTCCTTGCCCTCTCGCCGTTCGTGGGGATTGGCCTGATTTCATACAGCGCCTACCTTTGGCACCAGCCACTGTTCGCCTTTGCAAGGCATGCCACACCAGGAGAGCCGAGCTGGCTGATGTTCGGAGCTCTGACGGTGCTGAGCCTGGTGCTGGCCTGGTTGAGCTGGAAATTTGTCGAAGCACCGTTTCGAAACCGCCACTCGGTCAGCCGCGCTCAGATCTTCTGGTTTTCGGGCCTATCCATATTGCTGCTGGGCGCGGCGGGCTTTCTGTTGACGCTTAACAAAGGGTGGCCCGAGCGACTGCCTCCCCGCCTGCAGGCCATGTTGATCGATGATCGTGTCAGAGTGCTCACAGGGCCATGTGATTTCTCATCGCCGAAGAGCGTTAATGAGAAGCGTTTCCAGACGTGCCAGGATCAAGACAATATCGTCTACCTGGTGGGAGATTCCCATACCAAGGCGATCGCCGATTCACTTCGCCAGAAGCTTGATGCACAGGGTCGAAATCTCATCGTGCTCACCGCAGCCGGCTGCCTGCCAATTCCCGGCCTCTCTCGAGACGTCCAGGCTGGCTCAGAATGCGACCGACTTACCGAGGTGATGTGGCCCGCAATCAACCGGGTCCGGGCTCCCGTCATTATGGTGGTTCGCTGGCGACTGAACTTTCGAGGTGATCGGTACGACAATGGTGAAGGCGGTGTTGAATCGGGGCGGAGCGGCCAAGTTTATGCCACCGAAGGCGAAAGCGACATCTATGCGATCGCGCGGAGCTTTCTGGAGGAACGAGCACGGCAATCGCCCCTAATCCTGGTCAACCAGATCCCAGAGGCGGGCTGGCACGTACCCAGGACAGTGGTCAAGCGCGAGCATCTGTACGGCATTTCCGAAGAGCTAACGACCAGCTATGATCGATACAAACAAGCGAACCGGCCAACCACAGAGCTACTATACAGCGTGCCATCGGCAAAGACTGTCGTTGAGCCATCAGCACTTGTCTGCTCGAGCGAAACCGGCCGGTGCCGCAACCAGATCGGTGAAACCTTGCTTTACAGCGACGACGATCACCCCTCGAGGGCGTTCAGCGATCTGATCTCGCAAGAGATCGTGGCAGCATTGATCGACGAGGGTCTTTGAGGCCGTCCAGGCAAGCGGTGGCGAAACGCAATCAGATGCGCTCAGCCCCAATCCGCCGGATCGAGCCCAAGCAATTCTGAAAGCTGAGCGTAGAGAGCGGGCTCCTCGCGGCGCAGCGCCTGGGGTCGCTCGAAGAACACCACAATCGCTTCAGCGAAGAATTCCTGGTGATTGGTCGCGCCATAGGGATCGATCAGGGTTGCGAGCCCCGTTTCAACCCGCGCTACATGGTGGTTGAAGGCATCCAGCATCGCTGTCTCCCAATCGCGATAGGCCTGGCCCTTGCGCAGCATGGGGATGGCGTTGGTGTGACCGGTCAGATTGTCCAATTGATGAGCAAATTCGTGGATCACGACATTGTGACCATCGCGATCATCGAGGCCCCCGTGCAGCGCATCCTCCCACGACAGCACGACTGGGCCATGGCTCCAGCTCTCGCCCAGCAACGTGCGCCGACTCTCGTGGACGACGTAGCCGTCATGTTTGGGGAGATTGGTGCGAAAGGCGGAAGGATAGACCAGAATCGTCCGCAAGGTTTCGTACCAGGCCGGACTGTTGACCACCAACAGACAGGCTTGCGCCGCGATCGAGAGTCGCATGGCCTCGGTCACCTCAAGCCCCTGATTGCCATGAAAGGTCACCTGATCGAGGAACAGATTGATCTTCCCCTCGAGTTTGGGCCGGAAGGATGGTGGCAAGCGGTGGAGGATCGGCACCAATTGCGCGATCACAGCGCGCTGCTGTGGGGTCAGCGGAGTCGCCAGGATCCGGTTGCGTCGGCGTTGCCGCAGGTAATGGCGGAGCCAGACCAACCCACCGAGCAACGCTGCCACAGCAAGAACATACAGAAAGGCCATAATATAGAGGTAGGATCGATCACGCCGGATTGAATAGGCATCTGCACGCGCCGCTAATAGCTCTTCGGCAGGCCGAGCACGCGCTCGGCGATATAATTGAGCACCATCTCGCGGCTGACCGGAGCAATCCGTGCCAGCATGGCCTCGCGCATATAGCGCTCGACATGATATTCGCGGGCATAGCCCATTCCGCCATGAGTCAGCACCGCGGTTTCGCAGGCGTTGAACCCGGCCTCTGCGCCGAGGTATTTGGCGGCGTTAGCTTCGGCGCCGCATTCCTGCCCCTGATCAAACAAGGCCGCCGCTTTGTAGGCCAGCAATTCGGCCGCGCTCAGTTCGGCCCAAGCCTTGGCAAGAGGATGCGCAATCCCCTGATTCTGACCGATCGGGCGATCGAACACGACGCGCTCCTTGGCGTATTTCGACGCCTTTTCCAGCGCGGCAAATCCCAGACCGATGCTCTCCGCTGCAAACAACACCCGCTCGGGGTTGAGGCCTTCGATCAGATATTTGAAGCCCTGGCCCTCTTCGCCGATTAGATGCTCTTTGGGCACCTCCAATCCATCGATGAACAGCGTGTTGCTCTCGACCGCCTTGCGCCCCATTTTGGGGATCGGATTGGCTTCGATCTTTGCGCGGTCAAAATCGGTGTAGAACAGCGACAGGCCGAGATAGGGCTTGGCGCATTGTTCCTTGGGTGTTGTGCGCGCAATGATCAGCACCTTGTCAGCGCGCTGCGCCCCGGTGGTCCAGATCTTGCGACCGTTGATAACATAGCCCGAATTGCTGCGCTCGGCCTTGGTTTCGAGCGAAGATGTGTCGAGCCCTGAATTGGGCTCGGTCACGGCAAAGCACATCTTCTCCTCGCCGGAGATGATCCGCGGAAGATTTTCCTGCTTCTGTTCGTGGCTGCCAAACTTTTCAAGCGGCTTGGGCCCGAAAATATTGAGATGGATCGCCGAAGCCCCGGAGAAGCCCGCGCCTGAGCGGGTGACCGTCTGCATCATCAGCGAGGCCTCGGTCAGCCCCATGCCGGCGCCGCCATAGTCTTCCGGAAAGGCGATGCCGAGCCAACCACCCTCGGCCATGGCATCGCAGAATGCTTCGGGCCAATCGCCGGTCTCATCGGTCATGGCCCAATATTCATCGTCAAACCGTGCGATGGTCCGGGCGACGCCGTCCTGGATCGCCAGTTGATCTTCGCTCAGCGGGCCAATCGTGTGCAATCAATCTCTCCTTGGGCTGGTCTGCGTCCGGATCCCTGTAGCGGGCTTTGTAGGACTGCTACAACCTGGCTTGACCAGACAGAATTTCAGCGTGTTTGGCAGGGGTCAGGGGTGCGTAGGCGCCATGCTTGGCATCAAGGACCCACAGCGGCTCTCGTACAAATTCCGGATCGAAGCCGGCCTTGACCGCTTCGACTTTGCGAAACTTGAACGTGCCGGTGGTGTCGAGCACCTGGCTCTCACGCACAAACATCGGCACTGCATAATGAGGGAGATTGGCCAGCAGATGACGCGCCAGTTCACCATAGTCGAGCGGGCTGTTGATTGTGAGCGAGACCATGCCGGCACGGCCTTCGGCATGGGGCACTTCGACGCCATAGACATTGGCCAGCTCGACTCCGGGAAATCTCGCGATCGCGTCGGCCACTTCATTCGTCGCGACATTCTCCCCTTTCCAACGGAATGTGTCGCCAATGCGATCGACAAACTGCACATAGCCATAGTCGTCGCGGCTCATCAGATCACCGGTTCGAAACCATCGATCGCCCGGCTTGAAAACATCGGCCAGAATCTTCTTCTCTGTCGCCGCCTTGTCTTCGTAGCCTTCAAATGAAGAGCGACCCTCGCCCTTGATCTCGCCAAGAACCTCGCCGGTTTCATTTGGCGCGCATTTGATGCAGAAGCCCTGCTCGTTGCGCAGCGGCGCCTCCTCTTCAACGTCGAATTTGACGAAGGCGACGCCCATTACGCCGTCCATGAAACGAGGCAATTGTCCGACCGCTCCAACCTTGCCATCGGTGTTGACGAAGGAGACATTGCCTTCGGTCGATCCGTAGAATTCGCGCATGCTCGTTACCTGGAACCGTTCGATGAAGCTCTTCCAGACATCGCCGCGAAGGCCATTGCCAAAGCCGACCCTCAAATTGTGCTGGCGCTCTTTGGGGTGCTCGGGCGCGTTGACCAGATAGCGACAAAGCTCACCGATATAGACAAACACGCTGGCCTTGCTGTGTGCGATATCGTCCCAAAATTCCGAGGCCGAAAACTTCCGCCGAATATGCACGGTCGCGCCAAGCAGAAGCGCGGGGCCAATGCCCAAAGCCCCGCCGGTGGCGTGATAGAGCGGCAAAGGGTTGTAGACCACATCATCGGGTTTGATCTGAGCGAGGGGAACGCCGATGCGCATCAGGCGGCGGAGCCGGGCATGCGACATTCGCGCCGCTTTCGGAAGGCCGGTGGTGCCGGAAGTATAGACGTAGACGCAGGTGTCATTTCCCCCGAAATCCGATCGGTGTCGGGGGTCGGGCCGCTTGTCCGAGGATGATCCTAGCGCGGCCGCAAGATCGCCTCCGACTGCACTATCCAGGTCCCAAAGGGTCGGCTGCCCCTTTATGTCTTGGAGAACTTCGTGTGCGCTCGCCGCCTGTTTGCCGCTGGCGATGATCACTCTGGCTCCGGCGACATTGATGCAATGCGCCAGACTGCTGCCTTCGAGATTGGAATTGATCAAGGCTGTGACGACGCCGACTTTGGACAGGCCGATCCAGATTGCGACATAATCGACAGAATTTTCCATCACCAAGGCGATAGTATCGCCGGGCCCCAGATTGTTGGCCAGGGCCCAGTTTGCGATGCGATTGGCGCGCTGATCGAAGGCCGTGAAACTCACCACCTCGCCCTCAAATAGGAACGCGGTCTTGTCGCCAAATGCGTCGACGGTCGCTTCGACCTCGTCCGACAGAAGCGTGTTCGGCTCGCGCTCCAGTGCCCTTACCATCTTCAGGAAGGCGCTGATGCGGCGCATGAATCGGAGATGGTTTGAGAGCTTGGCGAGCATCGATTTCAAAATCCCAGCGACTGGGTTGGCTCAGGAGCCCATCGCTTGAAGCGAGCGAATGGCCTGTTCGTTGAAGTGGGAGGAGCCTGTCAGATTCTGGCCGCCGTCAACGCGGATGCTGGTGCCGGTGATGAAGGATGCAAGCGGGGTGGCGAGATAGGCGGCAAGGTTTGCGATCTCGCTCGATTCCCCGAGGCGACCCAAGGGAATGATCGAGAGCCAGAAGTTCTCCTCCGTGTCGCCGCTTAGCACCTCCATGCCGCGCGTGTTGGAAGTCGGGCCGGGCACGATACAGTTTACTCTTATCGAATGCTCGCCCCATTCCAGTGCGAGCGTCTGCATCAGCATTTCGATCCCGGCCTTCGCCGAGCCGACATGCGATTGGCCGTAGAACGGGGCAAAGGCCTGACCGGCGGAGATGAAGACAGCGCTGCCCTTGGTCGTCTTGAGCTGCTCGAAGGCGGCCCTGGCCGAATGGAAGGTGCCCAACAGATCGATGTCGACCACGGTCTTGAATGCATTTGCGCTCATCGCCTCAGCGGGTGCGACGAAGTTTCCTGCAGCAGAACACACCAGGAAGCTGATCGGACCATGCTCGTGCCCGCATTTCTCGATCGCGTCGCTAACCGCATCGGGGTCGCGCACGTCGAGGGCGTAGGTCGCCACTCTGCCGCCATATTGAGCCAATTCCTGCTTAGCTTCCGCCAGCTTTTCGACCCGGCGTCCGCAAATGCCGACATCAGCGCCGAGGGCTGCGAGGCTGTGCGCAATGCTCAAGCCGATGCCGCTCGCCCCGCCGGTGATGAAGGCGCTACAGCCTTTCAGGCAATTCTGATTCAAAAAATCATGGAGTGATGGGTCGATGGCGTGATCTTCAGTCATGGATTTGCTTCCAGCAGGTTTTGTGGACGTCGAAGGGGTGGTGCGCGGCTCCGTTCTCAAGCCGCCACCTCAGGAACCCAATTGCCGTGGAACATGGCGGGTAGACGCTGCGGCAATTTGATCTCGGCTATTGGGCCTTTTGCGATCTGTTGCGCGTCAAAGATGGCGGCCTTTGCCTCGCCCTGTTTGTAGGCGCAGGCTGTCGCGAGCACGTAGCCTTCGCCTTCGCCAGCCTCATCGTCACAGGGGACAAAGATTGCCTCGCTGGTGTCGACGCGCTGGCCGAAGTTCCAGTCCTGCGTCTTGCCATCACCATAATGGGCGATGATTCCGGTTTCGCCGGTGAATTTGAAGATCTCGGTGGAAAGGCCAAAGTTATTCTTCCGGCCCCAATAGCGATCGTCGATGCGTGGGAATTCCTGCGCGCGGGGATCGATCAATTGTTCTGTCACGCGGCCGGTTTCGAAATCCAGAGTCCAGCGATAGAGCTGCGGGATGGTCGCATCGCCGGGGCCGGAGCGGACCTGGTCGAACATCTTCTCGAACCGGCAGACATCGCAATGGATCTTGCTCAGGGCCCCGGTCGCATCCCGCTCTTCCCAGGCATTCATCGGGTGAAAGACGAACGCATGCGGACCTTCGAACCAGCGCACACTGTCGTCTTCCGCATCGAGGCGGCGGATGCCGATCCGGGATTCGTGGCTCGGCGTCCATTTGTAGGGGGCGGCCGAGCCTTGCTCTGCGGCTTCCGCATCATGTTGAAGCGGCAGATCAAAGATCAGGATGAAATTCTCGGTCGCGGCGAAGTCGTGGATCAACCCGGCACAGTTGAGGGCAATCCTGGCCTTGCGTTTGGGTTGTCCGCCCTTTCCGATGACGTAATGCGTGACGCTGGGGTCGGCATCATTGTCATAGCCGATCGCGTGGAGATCGCCGGTCGCTTGATCCACATGCGGGTGCGCGGTGAAGCCGGTGTCGATGAAACCCGAAAAGTCATCGCGCCCCTCGGTCTCAAGATCACCGCTCACCCGGTAGGGAATCGAGGTTTCTGTCAGCGCGTAAAGCGAACCGGCGAAGGGGAAGATCTGCGTGTTGGCAACGTCGATCCGCTCCATCGGCTCGACCGGCGAGGATTCGCCGAGCTTCTTGGCGACCGGTTCGGTCCGGACCCAGCGGTTGCGATAGACTTCGGCGCGCCCGTCTTTGAGTGTCAGCGCGTGCATCATCCCGTCACCAAAGAAGAGATTGTGATCAGGCGGTACCTCGCCGATCGGATTGGGGCCGATCCGCGCCAACATGCCATTGAGCTCGGGCGGAATGCTTCCTTCCACCTCAAGGCCGAAGGCTTCGACTTCGTGTTCGACCGGTGTGTAGGGGCCTCGAACCCAGGGACTCTTTGACATGACCGCTCCTATAACAGTGTTATCGACTTGCAGATAACAGCGTTATTTGACTATGACAAGAGCTATGACGGAATCCGGTGATCAGCGCTCAAGGATATTGCAAGCGGCGAGGGAGATCTTGCGCGATGAAGGGCACGAGGCGCTGTCGGTCCGCCATATTGCCAAGCTTGCAGGCCTCTCGACCATGGGAGTCTACAGCTATTTTGGCGGCAAGGACCAAGTCTGCGAACAACTCTACATCGAAGGGTTTCGCGATCTCGCCGCCGCAGTTTCGCCGACCGCCTCTATCGAAGATCCCGAAGCAGCCGTGGTGGAATCGACCAAGGCCTATCTCGATTTCTATCGCCGCAACACCAATCGCTATGCGCTGATGTTTGGAATGGGCGCGACCGACTATTCTCCAGGAGAGGAGGCCAAGCGGGCAGCGCGCGAGAGCTTCGCCGTGGCGACCAACACCATGCAAGGTCTGACCGGCGGCCAAGCCACTCCGGACGAAGCGCAGCGGCTGGCTTTTCAGACCTGGGCGAGCACCCATGGTTTCATTGCGATCAAGCCGCATGCCGATGGAATCCGCGACCAGGACTGGGAAGCGATGGTCCTCGATAGCGTGCGGCAGCTGGTCCGACGCGATTGATCCCGGTTGGCTTGAGGTTCAGACGGGCTCAACAGTCCGATTGCTGCTGCATTATCGGCCGCAACACCCGCTATGCTGCCTCTCGCTCATCATAGCTCGACCGTGCGGCATCGATATTGCCCAAATTTTCCAGCGCCCACAGGCCAAGGGCGGTGACTGGCTCTCGAAAGGACTCGCCCATCGTTGTCAGACTGTACTCAACCTTTGGCGGGATGGTCGGGAACTGCTCACGATGCACCAGGCCGTCACGCACCAATTCGCGCAGTGTCAGACTCAGCATGCGCTGCGAGATGCCCAGGTTTCGCTTGAGCTCGTTGAAGCGCAAGGTTTCGTATTGCGCGAGTGAGATGATCACCAGAACGCTCCAGCGATCGCCGACCCGAGTCAGCACCTCGTTGATGCGCTGACAATCGGGGCATTGCGTGGAATTCGGCGCGAAGCCGGAAAGAGGTGCTGTTGAGCAATCCGTCATCGTGGTTCCCTCTGTGTGACCAAGTCTCAGACCTGTGCCTTCTTGTCAGGCCGCACAGTTCTCAATAGTGAGTCAGTCACAAATATATACCACTACCTCAATGTGAGGACAACAGGGGCTCGATATGACTGACAAGACGCTGCTCGAACTGCTCAACTGGCGTTATGCGACCAAGAAGATGGATCCCGCCAAGCCGGTCCCGCAGGAGAAGGTTGACGCGATCATCGAGGCGATCCGCTTGGCACCGACATCGAGCGGCACCCAGCCGTTCGAGCTTGTTGTGGTCACCAATCCCGACGTGCTGGCGCAGATTCGTGCGGCCGCAATGGATCAGTCTCCGATCACCGATTGCTCGCACCTTCTGGTGTTCGCCGCGTGGGACAATTACACCGAAGAGCGGATTGATGGCGTCACCCAAGCCAATATTGACGCCCGCGGCGAGATCCCGTTGATCCATCAATATTATGGCAATCTCAAAGCCAATTATCTGCCGCGCGATGCTGAGGTGAACTACGCCCATGCCGCGCGCCAAGCCTATATCGCACTGGGCATAGCGCTGGTCGCTGCGGCCGAACTCGAAGTCGACAGCACACCGATGGAAGGGTTCGATCCGGCAAGCGTCGATGCGATTCTGGGCCTTCCCGAAAAGGGGCTGCGTTCGGTTGTGCTCTTGCCCTTGGGCCATCGTGATCCGGCCGGCGATTGGCTGCTGCCGATGGCCAAGGTTCGCAAGACGCGCGAGGCACTGGTGACGCGGGTCGACTGATCGACACAAGCAAGACCATTCAAGGCAGGGGAGAGGGAAATGCTGACTGAGAGCGGAGCGCCAGAGAATATTGACGCCTGGATCGGGATCGCGATTGTTGCGGCTTCGGTTCTAACAGCCTGGCTGATGAACACGCGAGCTCCGCGGGTGCGGGTCTTTGGCAGCACTCTTGCGGCGCTGGGCTGCTTCGCCGTGGTCGCATGGTTCCTCGGCGTGCTTGGAACAGGCGTGTTAGAGAACCCAAAGCCCAATCAGACACCGATGGATTCGGCCAAACCCGCGCTAATGTGGGCGCAAGCGGGCCTCGCGCTTGTGGCGGGGCTACTACTGTCTTGGGCCGCGCTCAAGCAGCTCGGCGATACCGCCGCGCTCGAGTTGCCGCTGGAAAACGAGGCGGAGCGCTATGGCTTCGCCTCCCGCATGCTGCATTGGACCACAGCGATTCTGTTCCTTTCGCTGTTTCCGCTCGGTATGTTCGCCTCGATGATCCCGGAAGAGGCATGGTTCCGGAATTACTACTATGTGATCCACAAATCGATTGGCGTATTGGTCTTCATCCTGCTGTTCGTGCGTTTGTTTTGGAACCGCAGGTCGAAGCGGCCAGAGCTTGATCCATCATTGAAACCGGGCGAGCGCCGGTGGGCGCACCGCGTGCACATCATCCTCTATGTAATGCTGCTAGCGATGCCGATCACGGGCTATATGATGACCAGCTATCACGGTTTTCCGACCTATTTCTTTGGCCTGGAATTCGCCCCGCTGGTGGAAAAGAGCGACGCCTACATAATTTGGGGCACGTTCCACAAATACCTGCTGCCCTATGTCCTCTACATAGTCCTCGGCGCGCATATTCTGGGAGCAATGAAGCACCATTTTATCGATCGGCATTCAGGGGCGCTGAAGCGCATGGTGGGCTGACCGGCCCGGCGGCGGTTTCGCTCAATCCCGCATCAGCGCCCGCAGCGCGTCGATCTGATCCGCCTCATGCACCGGCTTGTCCCAGCGGATCCGATGAATCCGCGGAAAGCGCATGGCCAGACCGGATTTGTGACGCTTGGAGCTGTGCACGCTGTCGAACGCCACTTCAAACACCAGGCTTCGCTCCACTTCGCGAACCGGGCCGAAGCGGTTGAGCGTGGTCTGTCGTACCAGCCGGTCGAGCTTCTTGAGTTCGGCGTCGGTGAAGCCCGAATAGGCCTTGCCGACGGGGAGCAGCTCGGCGCCTTGATCGGGATCACCATCCCAGCAGCCAAAGGTGTAATCCGAATAGAAGCTTGAGCGCCTGCCGCTTCCGCGCTGAGCATACATCAGCACGCAGTCGATCAGCAGCGGATCGCGCTTCCATTTGTACCACAGCCCGGTCTTGCGCCCGGCGATATAGGGGCTGTCCTTGCGCTTGAGCATCAACCCTTCGATCGCGTCTTCGCGCGCACCCTCGCGGATTTCGGCGAGATGAGCGAAGTCGCGCGCTTCAACCAATTGCGAGAGGTCGAAGTGACTGTCGGGCAGCCGCGGTATCAGATCTTCGAGTATCCTCCGCCGGTCCGACCACGGGCTTTCGCGGTGATCTGCGCCTTCGAGCAGCAGCGTGTCATAGAGCCGAACGAAAGCGGGCGATTGTGCGAGCATCTTCTTGCTGACCGTCTTGCGGCCAAGCCTCTGCTGGAGCGCGTTGAAGCTCGCCGCGCCACCATGCTCGCCGCCCTGGCTCGATCCACGCACCAGCAATTCGCCATCCAGTACGGCGTCCATCGGCAGGACATCGAGCAGCTCGGGAAAGGTCGAGGAAATGTCATCCCCGGAGCGCGAATAGAGCCGCGTCTCGCCGGCAACGCGGACCAATTGCACCCTTATGCCGTCCCATTTCCACTCAGCGGCATAGTCATTCAGGTCGACCTCGCTGTCCTCAAGCGGATGGGCTAGCATGAACGGGCGGAACAATGGCCGATTGGAGGTGTCCGGTGGATCCGCGCCCTTATCGCCCCAATCGAACAATTCGGCATAGGGCGGTTCGAGCGCGTGCCAATATTCCTCAACATCTTCGACCGAGACATCGAAGGCTTGTGCGAACGCGGTCTTGGCGAGACGCGCCGAAACCCCGATCCGCATCCCGCCGGTGGCAAGCTTGATCAGCGCAAAGCGGCCATTGGCATCGAGCCGATCGAGCAATTGGGGCAGCTCGCTGGGGGCAGTGCTGCGGTTGAGCGAGGCCAGCAGCGCGACCGTCTCTGACAGGCTCGGCGACTCTTCTGCGGGACCCTCCGGTTCTGGCCAAAGCAGGCTCACCGTCTCTGCAGTATCGCCGACAAAGTCGCGGCTCAGCGTCCACAGCACCGGATCGACCCGATCTTTCATTAGATTGCGCACTGTGGAGCTCTTCACCGCTGGGAAATCCAACCCGCCGGTCAGACCTGCAAGTGCCCAACCGCGATCCGGGTCGGGCGTCGTACGGAGATAGTCCGCGATCAACGCTAGCTTGCGATTGCGGCTGGTGGTGTAAACCAGAGTGTCGAGCAGGGTGGCGAAATCCTTCATATTCCGCTTGCCCCCGCTTCATCGCGCAGACATATCGGCGCTGTACGGAGCTGATCCGACCGCGACCAATCGCGTCTTTTCTGGAAGGATTGAGATTGATGAAATTTGCCCCTCTTGCCGCCGGCTTGTTGCTGGCGACCACGCCGAGCGCCGCTCTGGCCGACGACCACGCTGCCGAGGCGAGCGTCAAGGCTGAGACCGCAGAGACATTGACGATTGACCTGCCGATTGAAAAACTGGTTGCCGATGAGCGCTCCAAGGCCGTGCTCGAAAAGCACCTTCCCGGGATCAGCACGCACCCGTCTTATGGCCAATTCAAAACCATGACCCTGGTGCAAGTTCAGCCGTGGTCGATGGGCCTGATCACCGCCGAAGGTATCGCCGCGATCAAGGCCGACCTCGCCGAAATCAAGTGACTTTCGGGATGCGAGGATGGGGGTGCTATTCATCCTCGTCCTCGCGTCCAACCAGCGCCAGCGCACGTGCGCGGCGTTGGTTGAGCTCACACCAGCGTAGCAGGGCTTCCTCGCGGCCATGGGTAATCCACGTCTCCGCCGGATTCACATCGTGAATGGTCTGGGTCAGCTCATTCCAATCGGCATGGTCTGAGATCACCAGCGGCAGTTCGACCCCGCGTTGGCGCGCGCGGCCGCGCACTCGCATCCACCCGCTCGCCATGGCCGTGATCGGATCGGGCAGCCGGCGCGACCAGCGATCATTGAGGGCCGAGGGCGGCGCGACAATGATGTGCCCGCGCATCTCGTCCTTTGAATGGTCGGTAACCAATCGCAGCTCGCCCAATTCAACCCCAAACTCCTGATACAGCCGGCACATCTTCTCCATCGCGCCATGGAGGTAGATCGGCTGGCTGTGCCCCCCCGCACGCAATTCGGCGATCACCCTCTGCGCCTTGCCCAGCGCATAGGCGCCGACCAGCACGCTCTTGTCGGGATTGGCGGCCAGAGCGCGGAGCAGCTTGTCGATCTCTTCCTCGATCGGCGGGTGGGTGAAGACCGGCAGGCCGAAGGTCGCCTCAGTGATGAAGATATCGCACGGCGTGACCACGAAGGGCGCGCAGGTCAGATCGGGTCGGCGCTTGTAATCGCCGGTGATGATCACCTTCTCGCCGGCATGCTCCAACAGTATCTGCGCTGAGCCAAGCACATGTCCTGCCGGGAGATAGGTCGCCTCGACCCCGCCCGGGAGCCGCACAGTCTCGCCATAGTGGACCGGTGTGGCGCCCTCGCGCGTGTTGTAGCGCAGCTCCATGATCGCGAGGGTTTCGGGCGTGGCAATGGTCTGACCATGCCCGCCGCGGGCGTGATCGGCATGGCCATGCGTGACCAATGCGCGATCCACCGCGCGCCCGGGATCAACCCAGACATCCGCGGGGACAATATGCACGCCCCACGGCTCGGGGCGGATCCAGGAAAAAGGCGCGCTCATGCTCTCATCAAACCCATGCGCGCGCGCCAGTTCCCATCACTCCGCGGTGTCGTCAGCCTCATCGCCTTTGCGGTATTTGTCGAACCACGCGATGACCGAGGCGGTCCGCGCCGCCTGCTGGCTGGGCGATTGGCTGAGATTGTTGTGGCTCGAATCCGGGGTGACCACGAGAGCGGTATCGACCCCGATCAGTTTGAGCGCGCTGTAATATTGCTCAGCCTCGCTGCGCGGGGTGCGATAATCATCCGCGCCGACGAGAACCAGGGTCGGTGTGGTGACATTGCCCATCAGGCTAAGCGGGCCGCGCTCCCAATAATGCTCGGGTCGCTCCCACGGCAGGCCGCCCATCCAATAGCGCGGGATCAAGGTTGGCAGATCGGACATCAGCCCCTGGCTGACCCAGTTGATCACCGGCTTGTGGGTCGCCGCCGCTTTGAATCGATCGGTCTTGCCGACCACCCAGGCGGTCAGGATACCACCGCCCGAACCACCGGTGACATAGAGATTGTCAGGATCGGCATAGCCTGCTGCGATTGCGGCATCGACTGCCGCCATCAGCTCGTCATGATTGCTGATCGGGTAATTGTCCTCGATCCGGTCGGCAAATTCCTCGCCATAACCGGTCGAGCCGCCGGGATTGGTGAACAATACGGCGTAGCCGGCTGCGGCATAGAGTTGGTAATCGACCGAGAACTCGGCGCCGTAAGAGGCGTAGGGGCCGCCATGCATCTCGAGGATCATCGGGACTGCTGTTCCCGGCTCATAGTCCGGCGGCAGGGTGATCCACGATGGGATTGTGGCACCATCGGGAGCGGTGACATCGAGCGCGATGGTCTGGCCCATGGTCATCCCGCTGAACTTGGTGTCGCTGAGCGCAGTAAGCCGCTTGGTGCCATTGCGAGTGGTGACCGCGACATCAGGCGGGCGCACAGCGCTGGCATCGGTGAAGGCAATCTGCCCGTTCTGGCTGACCGACCACTCACCGCCGACATAGGGCAGGGCATAATATGTCGAGCCGATCCGCGGGGCGAGTTCGGTCAAACGCCCGCTGGTCGAGACTTTGGCCACGCGATGCTCGCCATCGTTCTCATAGCTGACGAACAGGCCGGCTTGGGTCCATTCCATCCCGTCAATGCTGGAAGGGAGATCGCCAAGCAGCTTTTGTTTGCCCGAGCCGTCGGCATTCATCATGTAAAGCTCGGCATGGTCGAAGGCATTGCCGACATCGTCGAACCCAATATAGGCGATCTTGCTGCCGTCGGGCGAATATTGCGGCCCAGCATCAGGGCCATAGCGATCGGTCAGCGCAGTGATTGCTCCGCTCGCCAGATCGAGCGAATAAATCTCCGAATCGAACAGCTCGAGCTCCCAGTTCTCCTCGCGATTGCCGCTGAACAGCAAGCTCTCGCCGTCAGGCGCCCATTCGACCGTGCCGCCATTGGAATATTCGCCGCTGGTCAGCTGGCGCGGGGCGCCGCCGGTGGCATCGACCTGAAACAGCTGCATGGTCCCGGCTTTGACATAGCTTCCGCCGTCACGGCGAAAGATCACGCGGTCGATCACTTGCAGCGGCTTGCCCCATTTGGCGCCTTCGGGCTTGGCGGGAGGCGCGCCGAGCGTCAGCGGCTTGCCAGGCACACGCGCGGTGTAGGCGAGGCTCTTGCCATCGGGCGCCCAGCTGATCGCGCCAGGGGTTTCCGGCAGCGCAGTGATGTTCGCGCTCACCCCGCTGTCCATCCAGCGGATATGCAATTCGGCCCCGCCACCGCTTTCGGTCGAGATATAGGCCAGGCGATCACCACTGGGCGACCAGCGCGGCGCAACATGCACGCCTGCGCCGGTGACTAAGGGCGTTTCATTGCCACTCGCGACATCAATCAGCCAGATCGAGCTGACCGCGGAATCGGTCATGATGTCATTGGTCCGGCGGACATAGGCGATCTGGCTGCCGTCCGGGCTGATCTGCGGGTCAGCCGCAACCGACAGGCCAAACAGATCAGCGCCCGAGAAGTGGGTGCCGGGCGTGGCGCCTTTATCGGCGTGATCGTCAGCGGCAAGCGGGCTGGCAAAGACCAGAGCGGCAGTCGCGAGAAGCAGTTTTTTCATGGTGAGCCTCAGTAGGGAATACTGCGGCCCATCAATCACATTTCGGGCGGGAAGGCCAGTGCTGTGGAGTTTGCTCCGGGCCTCTACCTTCGTCATTGCGAGGAGCCGAAGGCGGAGTCGAAGACGGCCCGGAGGGCCACCCGGCAATCCATCGTCCAGCCTCGCACAAAGTGGAGACCTTAGAAGCTGGATTGCTTCGCTACGCTCGCAATGACGGACTCGATGGTCAGCCTTGCTTGTCGCCGTCACCGCTGTCCGAAGCCTCCGGCTTGGCGTCATCTCCCTTGGGCGGAGACTTCTTCGCGACCGGCTTCTTCTTCGCGGCGGGCTTGCGCTTCGGCTTGGTCTTGGGCGGAGCCGGAGTGAGCTCAAAGCTGGGCTTGCCATCCTTGATGCTGACATGGACTTCGCCGCCATCGGCGAGCTTGCCAAACAGCAGCTCTTCGGCAAGCGGCTGCTTGATCCGATCCTGCAGCAGACGGCCCATCGGACGCGCGCCATAGAGCTTGTCATAGCCCTTGTCGGCCAGCCATTCGCGGGCATCGCTGTCAAACTGGATGTGAACATTCTGCTCGGCCAGTTGCAGCTCAAGTTCGAGGATGAACTTGTCGACCACGCGCGCCACCGTGCTCTTGCCGAGATAGGCAAAAGGTACGATCGCATCGAGGCGGTTGCGGAATTCCGGCGTGAACATCTTCTTGACCGCTTCAGATCCGGCATCCTCCTTCGAGACATCGCCAAAACCGATGCCCTGACGCGCCATGTCGGCAGCGCCGGCATTGGTGGTCATGATCAGCACGACATTGCGGAAGTCGACCGTCTTGCCGTGGTGGTCGGTCAGGCGACCATTATCCATCACCTGCAGCAGGATATTGAACAGATCGGGGTGCGCCTTCTCAATCTCGTCGAGCAACAGCACGCAATGCGGGTTCTGATCGACCGCATCGGTCAGCAGGCCGCCCTGGTCGTAACCGACATAGCCCGGAGGCGCGCCGATCAGCCGCGAAACGCTGTGGCGCTCCATATATTCGGACATATCGAAGCGCTTGAGCTCAATCCCCATGATCGAAGCGAGTTGACGCGCGACTTCGGTCTTGCCGACCCCGGTCGGGCCGCTGAACAGGAACGAACCGATTGGCTTGTCGGGATCGCGCAGGCCAGCCCGGCTGAGCTTCATGGCGGTCGATAGGCGCGTGATCGCCTCGTCCTGGCCAAACACAACATGTTTGAGATCGCGTTCGAGATTTTCGAGCGCTTTCTTGTCGTCCTTGCTGACCGATTTGGGCGGGATCCGCGCCATGGTCGCAATCACAGCCTCGATCTCGCGCGCGGTGATCTTCTTCTTGCGGCGGCTCGGCGGGACCAGCATCTGCATTGCGCCGACTTCGTCGATCACGTCGATCGCCTTATCGGGCAATTTGCGATCGTTGATATAGCGCGCCGACAGCTCGACCGCAGTCTTGAGCGCGTCTGGCGTGTATTTGACATTATGGTGCGCTTCGAAGGCGCTGCGCAGACCCTTGAGGATCTTGATCGTGTCTTCGATCGTCGGCTCGTTGACGTCGATCTTCTGGAATCGGCGCAGCAAAGCGCGGTCCTTCTCGAAATGGTTGCGGAATTCCTTGTAGGTGGTTGAGCCGATGCAGCGGATCGTCCCGCCCGACAGTGCCGGTTTGAGCAGGTTCGAGGCATCCATCGCCCCTCCGCTGGTCGCGCCGGCGCCGATCACGGTGTGGATTTCATCGATGAACAGGATCGCGTGCGGCATGCCCTCAAGCTCGGACACGACCTGCTTCAGACGCTCTTCGAAATCGCCGCGATAGCGTGTGCCCGCCAGCAGCGCGCCCATGTCGAGCGAATAGATCACCGCTTCATTGAGCACTTCAGGCACATCGCCTTCGGTGATCTTGCGCGCGAGCCCTTCGGCGATGGCGGTCTTACCAACACCGGGATCGCCGACATAGAGCGGGTTGTTCTTGCTGCGGCGACACAGGATCTGGATCGTGCGGTCGACTTCAGGACCGCGACCGATCAGCGGATCGACCTTGCCAGCCTCAGCCTTGGCGTTGAGATTGACGGTAAACTGGTCGAGCGCGGTTTCCTTCTTGTTGCCGCCCTCCTTGGTCTGCTCAGCGGTTTCGCCTTGCGCATCCTCGGAGCCTTGGGGGGTCTTGGATTCGAGCTGACGTCCACCTTTGCCAATCCCATGACTGATATAGCTCACCGCATCGAGCCGGCTCATATCCTGCTGCTGGAGGAAATAGACTGCGTAAGAATCACGCTCGGAGAACAGCGCGACCAGCACATTCGCCCCGGTGACCGTGTCCTTGCCGGACGACTGAACATGCAGGATCGCGCGCTGGATCACCCGCTGGAATCCGGCGGTCGGCTGCGGGTCGGCATTGTCCTCGGTCTTGAGCGATTGGTATTCCTGATCGAGATATTGCTTCACCACCTCGCCCAGCTCGGCCAGATCGACCCCGCAAGCGGCCATCACCTGCGCCGCATCTTCGTCATCGATCAGCGCGAGCAGCAAGTGCTCAAGCGTGGCGTATTCGTGACGACGCTCGGACGCATTGCCGAGAGCGTTGTGGAGAGTTCGTTCGAGGTTCTGGGCGAAGCTTGGCATGAAGAGGGCCTTTGGCTTGGGCGGCGGGAGAGGGCGGTATCAGGGCGCTTGCGAGGTTTCGCTAAACACTAAGGTGAATCTGCGTTTTCCATAATATGGGTCGGCTTGATAGAATTGCGACTCTGCAAAATGGGATTTGGCTTGAGTCACGATCCTGGCCTCTTGAACAGGGCGTCGGCAGCCTCGCGATGCGCTGCTGCTTTCGAACGGTGTGAGCTGACCCGGTCGATCTCGGCCTCGAGCAGAGCAATCCGCTCATCCAGCTCGTCTTGCGAATAGGGTGCAAGATCTTCCCTAGCGAGCTGGCTAGCCGCATCGCCTTTGGGGCGCGGGAGATTTTCGTCATCCACGCTCGGAAACCTCTCGCTTTGGCTGGCCACTGTCAATGGGTCAGGGGGCGCTGATCCAACATTACTGTTGGCCCGTGCCAGCCGAGCCACGTTTCGCGCTGACGCCTTGCCAGCGGCGCTTGCTCGTTTCACACAACCACAACAAACCATCAAACTTGCGCAACAATGCATCTTATTCGTTGCGATGCGCTTCACGGGCTTGCTGAAAGCCCTGCCCAAGGTTAGGCGCGGCATTTATTGGTGCTGTTCCAAGCACGCCTTGGCTTTGGGGAAAGCGAATGGCCATGGAAATCCCGCGCGAGATGAAAGCAATTGGTTTCGAAGCCCCGGGCGCACCGGAGGTTTTGGCGTTGGCGAGCGCGGCTGTTCCTGAGCCCAGGCCCAATGAGGTCTTGATCGCAGTGGCCTATGCCGGGGTGAACCGCCCCGATTGCCTGCAGCGCGCGGGAGCCTATCCACCACCTCCCGGAGCCTCTCCAATATTGGGCCTAGAGGTTGCGGGCGAGGTGGTAGCAATCGGCAGCGAAGTGCCGGCCGAGATGCTGGGCCAGACGGTCGCAGCGCTGACCCCGGGCGGGGGCTATGCCGAGTTCTGCGCCGCACCGTGGCAGCATTGCCTGCCCGTGCCAGAGGGGATGGACTTAAGGCATGCCGCGGCTCTGCCCGAAACCCTGTTCACCGTCTGGCACAACGTGTTCGAACGCGGGATGGCGCGCGATGGCGAGCGGATTCTAATTCATGGCGGCACCTCGGGCATTGGCACCATGGCGATCATGCTCGCCAGGGCTTTCGACCTTGAAGTGATCGTGACTTGCGGCGATGAAGCCAAATGCGCTGCGGCGCGCGAAATCGGGGCCGATCTGGCGATCAATTATCGCGAGCAGGACTTTGTCGAAGCGATCAAACAGCACACCGGTGGCGAAGGGGTTCACATCGTCCTCGACATGGTCTCGGGCGATTACGTCCCGCGCAATCTGCAATGCCTCGCCGAAGATGGGCGGCATGTGACGATTGCGGTGCTGGGCGGCGCCAAGTCGGAGCTGTTCATGCCGATGGTGATGATGCGACGGCTGACGCTGACCGGTTCGACCCTCCGGCCGCGCTCCGACGCTTTCAAGGCCGCTCTCGCCGACGAGATCGCGCAACATGCCTGGCCGCTGTTCACTTCGGGCGAATTGGCTCCGATCATGGATCAGACCTTTGCTCTCTCCGAAGCGGGCGCTGCGCATGCGCGGATGGAGGCTGGCGAGCATATCGGCAAGATCATCTTGCAGGTCGGTTAGACCCATCGCCTGGCCGAGCGATGCAACACAGCTGTCACAAGCCGCCTGATTGACTCATAATCGTCATCGCACTGTGAATCCCCTGTAACAATTTGCTGTCATGCACTGATGAAATCACATCGCCGTCAGAGGATTTTCTCATGGCCGATTTCATGTTGCCCGACTTGCCGAACACGGTCTCCAAACTTGGTAATGTCACCAATTTCCCCCCTCAGGCTCCCAAGACTCCCGAACCCGAAGGTGGCCAGCGCACGACCTATCGCACGATCTGGATCAGCGACGTCCATCTCGGCACCAAGGGCTGCAATGCCGAATTGCTGATCGACTTCCTCGACCACACCGACAGTGACACCATGTATCTGGTCGGGGACATTATCGATGGTTGGCGGTTGAAGAAGAAGTTCTATTGGCCCGCCGCGCATAACGACATTGTCTGGCGGCTGCTCAAGCGTGCCAAGCGGGGGACCAGGATCGTCTATATTCCCGGCAATCACGATGAGATGTTTCGTCAGTTCACGGGGCTGAACTTCGGCGGAATCGAGATCCGGCGGGCGGCCTTTCACAACACTGCCGATGGCCGCCGCTTAATGGTGCTGCACGGCGATGAGTTTGACGCGGTGATGTTGTCGCATCGTTGGCTCGCCTTCGTCGGGGACTGGGCTTACATCAGCGTGATGAAGCTCAATGTCATTGTGAATGGCATACGCAAGGCGCTGGGCAAGCCCTACTGGTCGCTTTCCAAGGCCGCCAAGCACAAGGTCAAGAACGCGGTCGAGTTCATCGGCAAATACGAGGAAGTCGTCGCCAAGGCGGCTGGTGAACGCGGCGTTGACGGGGTTGTTTGCGGCCATATTCACACCGCCGAACACCGGATGTTCGACCATAGTGGTCGCGCGGTCGAATATTGGAATGATGGCGATTGGGTTGAGGGATGCAACGCACTGGTTGAGCACCAAGATGGATCGATGGAGATTCTCAATTGGCCAGACGTCGTGGCTCAGCGCGAAGCGGCGAAGCCCGCGATTGCAGCGGAGAATCTGGCTTCGACCGACACCACCAAGGAAGCTGCGTGAACCATTTCGGAAAACTGTTCGCCGAGGATGAGGCGGTGAGTCTTGGTGGATCCCAATTGCTGATTCACCCGAAGACTATCGCCATCGTAACCGATGCCTGGCATCCGCAGACCAATGGGGTCGTACGGACTCTGGCGACAACCTGCGAGATGTTGCGCGCCTGGGGACATCAGGTCAGCGTCATTTCGCCTGAGCAATATCCTTCGGTCCCTGCGCCGACCTATCCCGAGATCCGTCTTGCTCTGACTGCGCCGGGAGCAGTCGGGCGCCAACTCACGAGTATCGCACCCGACGCGGTCCATATCGCGACCGAAGGGCCTTTGGGGCTGGCCGCGCGGCGCTATTGCCTCAAACGCCGAGTGCCTTTCACGACCGCCTATCACACGCAATTTCCGGACTATATCGCGCGCCGCACTGGTCTTCCGGCGAAACTGTTCTGGCCCTTCATCCGCTGGTTTCATCGCCCGGCGCAACGGATCATGGTGGCAACCGAGACGATCCGGCAGGAGTTGCGCGAACAGGGACTGACCAGGCTGCATCACTGGAGCCGGGGTGTCGACCTGGCCTGTTTCTCGCCCGAGGCGCCACCACCGCCCGAGATGACCGATCTACCCGGACCGATCCTGCTCTATGTCGGAAGGGTCGCGGTCGAGAAGAATATCGAGGCCTTCCTGGCCTGCGATTATCAAGGCAGCAAGGTGGTGGTCGGCGACGGGCCAGCCCGGGCAGAGCTCGAACGCAAGTTTCCCGACGCCCATTTCCTCGGCAAGCGGACCGGTGTCGAATTGGCTGGCTGCTATGCTGCGGCCGATGTCTTTGTGTTTCCCAGCCGGACCGATACCTTCGGCCTGGTGATGATCGAGGCGCTGGCCTGCGGCACCCCGGTTGCTGCCTTTCCGGTTCCCGGCCCGCTCGACATTGTTACCGATACAGTCGGCGCCCTATCCGAAAGCCTCGAACGGGCGATCGATGCCGCGTTCTATTGCGATCGCGACAAATGCTGTGCCTATGGGGCAAGCTATTCCTGGGACAACGCGACACACCAATTCCTTGCCGGGCTGGTTGAGCTTGAGGAGGAGGAGAGCGTTTCTTTGAAGGCGCCTTCTGCAATCTAGCGCAAGTCCTTGCTGTTTTCGCAGCCTTCGCCTATCTAGCGTCGTGCAACGGCCGCTCCGCAAGGGGCGGCCCTTCTATTTTTACGGGAATTTCCAATGGCCCAATGGACCACACAACCGACACCGCTGATGCCGCATGCCACCGCAACGTGGCTGGTGGATCACACCTCTTTGTCATTCGAACAGATCGCAGAATTCTGCGGCCTGCACATTCTCGAAGTCCAAGCCATGGCCGACGATCTGGCTGGCAGCAAATACACCGGTCGCGATCCGGTCCACTCGGGTGAGCTGACGCAGGATGAGATCGAGCGCGGCCAGGCCGATGCCAATTATTCTCTGCAGATGCAGAAGGCGCCGGTCGAAGTCACGCGCACCAAGGGCCCGCGCTATACGCCGGTTTCAAAGCGGCAGGACAAGCCCGACGGGATTGCCTGGATCTTGCGTAACCACCCCGAGGTGTCGGATGCGCAGATCTCCAAGCTTATCGGAACGACCCGCAATACGATCGGTGCGATCCGCGAACGCACGCACTGGAACATTCAGAACATCCAGCCCAAGGATCCGGTGACGCTGGGTCTGTGCTCGCAGCGCGAATTGGATGCGGTGGTTGCCAAGGCAGCCAAGCGCGCCGGGATCACCGAAGCGGCCGAAGGCGTGGCGGATGATCGTTCCGACAAGGACAAGCTGATCGAAGAACTGCGGGCCGAGCGCGAAGCCAACGAGAAGGCTGCCGCCGAAGCCGCGCAAGAGGCCGAAGCTGAAGCTTGGTTGGCGGCTCGCCGCGAAGCTGAGCAGCAGGACGGCGAGGCACCGGCGCCTGACGCTGGCCCCGAAGCTAGCGACGCAGACAGCCCGGCTTGATGCACTGAGTCAGCGGTTTGGCCACTGACCTCAGTCCCCCAGAAAAAACGCACGAAACAGCGCTGACTTGCGCCGATTTGCCTTGTGCAAAAGGGGTGAATCCGCCAAGTAACTGACATGAATGTCAGTAACGAAAACTATCACCATCCTACCCCTTGGGACACGCAGTTCGACGAGCTGACTTTGCCGCAGATGCTGGCGCGCACCACGCGCCGTGATCCTGCTGCGGCATTCCTCCATTTTCTTGGGCGCAGCTATTCCTATCAATCAATCTTCACCGAGGCGCAGCAGTTTGCCGAGGGGCTGAAGGCAATGGGGATCAAGCCGGGTGATCGGATCGGACTGTTCCTGCCGAATGTGCCGATCTACGCCTCGGCCTATTATGGCGCGATGATGGCCGGTGCGGTCGTGGTCAATTACTCGCCGCTCTACACGGTTGAAGAACTGGCCTGGCAAGTTGGGGATTCGGGCACAAGGGTCCTCGTCACCCTCGACGTGCCGGAGCTGTTTGGCACGGCGGAAAAAGTGCTCCACTCGTCTGAGCTCGAAGGACTGATTGTTGGCTCACTGGCCGAGATGCTGCCGTGGCTCAAAGGTCTCGCCCTGCGGCTGTTCAGGCGCAGTCAGATCGCTCGTTTACCCAAGGATCCGGCGATCAGGCACTGGTCCGACAGTCTTGGCGCGTGGGACTGGTCGGTGTGGGAGGCTGGCGCGGGTCCGCAATTGGCCGAATACGACCCCGACAGTGATCTTGCCCTGCTGCAATACACCGGCGGGACAACCGGGCGGCCAAAGGGCGCCATGCTCGGCCACCGCCAATTGACCATGAACGCCCAGCAGGTCGCAGCGATCAATCCGTTTGGCAATCCGACCGACGAAGTGTTCATGGGGGCGCTGCCGTTCTTTCATGTCTTTGCCAATACCAGCCTGCTCAATCACGCGGTGGCGAGCGGAGCTTCGATTGCGATGGTGCCACGATTTGAAGCCGCACAGGTGCTCGCCACGATCGAGAAATATGGAGCGACCGGATTTCCCGGTGTGCCGACCATGTTTCAAGCTCTGCTCGATCATCCCAATCTGAGCAAAACCGACCTCTCCACGCTCAAGGTCTGCATCTCCGGCGGGGCGCCGATGCCCGCTCAAGTCCACACACGGTTTGAGGAGGCTACCGGCATCCGATTGTGTGAAGGCTATGGCCTGACGGAGAGCGCTGGGGTTGTCTCGGTCAACCCCTATGCTGGTAGCCGCAAGAAAGGCACAATCGGCCAGGTCGTCGCAGGGACCGAAGTGCTACTGCTCGACAAGGAGAATCCCAGCCAGCTGGCGCCAGAGGATGAGCCGGGCGAGCTGGCGATCCACGGCCCCCAAGTCATGCAAGGCTATTGGAACCGACCGGAGGCCGCCGCCGATGTCTTCATCGAGCACCAGGGCAAGACCTGGCTCCGTACCGGAGACGTGGCGGTGGTCGACGACGATGGCTTTCTGTCGATTGTCGATCGCATCAAGGACATGATCGCGGTCGGCGGCTTCAAAGTCTTCCCGAGCCAGGTCGAAGACGTCGTGCTCGAGCATCATGCGGTCAAGGAAGCGCTCGTTATCGGCGTGCCCGACGATTACAAGGGCGAAACGCCGCGGGTGTTTGTCACGCTCGAAACCGAGGCCACCAGCGAAGACCTCAAAGCCTGGCTCAACCAAAGGGTCGGCAAGCATGAGCGGGTCGACCAGGTGGTCATTCGCGAAGAACTGCCCAAGACCATTATCGGCAAGCTCGACCGCAAGGCTCTGCGTGCCGAAGTGCTTGACTGAGTTGGTTTGCGGCTAAGGCCCGGCCAAGCGACGCTCAGTTGGTCACTGGGATCTGCGGCGCGGTCTTGACCTGAGGGGCGGCATTGTTCGCAGCGGGCTTGCTCGGCGCATTCGGCGCGAAACGACCATCAACCTGCGCGCCCTGCTCGATTGTCAGGGCATCATAATGCACATCGCCCTCAATCTGTGCGGTCTTGAGGATCACCAATTCGCGGGCTTTGATCGAGCCATTGACCTTACCGGCCAGGCGCGCGGTCTCCGCGGTGATTGCTCCGGTGACCTGGCTCGATTCACCCTGAACCAGTGAAGAGCACTGGATATCACCCTGGATCGTACCGTCGACATGTAGATCGGCGGTGGCGGCGACATCGCCGGTGATTTTGACGTCGGATCCGATGACGGAAAAAGTCGAGTTGTTGGACGGCATGGATTTACCTTGCGGAAGCGGCGGGGGTGGCGCGGACCGTTTCTGAGCCGCGGGCTTCTTTGAGAACATTGGGTGCGGCCTCCAGAAAGGTGCGGGGGTTTACGGCACGGTCGTTGATGCGGACTTCAAAATGCAGGTGCGGTCCGGTTGATCGACCGGTGCTGCCAAGCGCTCCAATCCGTTCGCCTGCCTCGACCCGCTGTCCGATGGCGGTGTTGATCCGCGACAGGTGAGCATAGCGCGTCATCACGCCATTGCTGTGCTGAATATCAATGACCTTGCCATAGCCAGACTTCCATCCAGCAAAGGAGACCCGGCCGTCAGCGGTGGCGAAGATGGCGGAGCCGGTCGGACCCTTGAAGTCCAATCCGCTGTGCATGGCCCCGCGACGGGTGAAGGGGTCACGGCGATAGCCAAAGCCCGAAGAGATACGGGTCTGGGATTGGTCGGTCGGCAGCAATTGCGGAACACCGTCAAGGCCGCGCTCCAAAGCTAAAAGCCGCGCCAGGCTCAGACCAAGCCGTTCAAACCGCGGATCGATCGAACCGTCGACCGAAGTCGCCAGAACTTCGAGCGGACCACCCATGGCTTCGCGTGTCGCGCTGCGGACCATTGCGCTCGGGTCAAGGCCAAGCTTGCGCAAGGCGGTCTCGGCGCGGCGAGCGCGGTCGTCAGCAAAGCGAGTCAGCCGTTCAACGTAAGCGAGCTGCCGCGCCTCAATCTCTGCCAGGGCCGCCGCTTCGGGTATTGCAGAACTGACCTTCTCAACCGTCTCGGTGGCTTCGGTGTTCGAATCGGTTACCGTCTCGTCGGCTTTGATATCCTCTGGAATGGCTTCAGCCATCGCCTCAAGGAATTCCTGTCGCTTGATCAAATCTTGCGCGACGGCGTCGATGTCATCCCGATAGGCGCCGATCCGCTCTTCAGAGCTGGCCACCTCCGCAGCGCGCTCAAGCAGCGAAAGACGTTCGGTGTCGGATTGATATTTGGCCCAGGCCATTGCCGTCATTGAAATCACCCAGCCAAGCGCCAGGCCGGCGACGATCGCAGCGGCAGCCATTTGCAACCGGGACGAAATCTTGATGAAGCGCACCTGGCCTTGCGAGCGCATGAAAAACTCGCGATCAGGGAACCACTCGCGCAAGCGCTCGCCCCAATCACCAGATGACAATTTCTGTTGCAAGGGCGCCCCTTTTTATTTTCGCAACAATTTGACCCAATGGGATCGCTAACAAGCGCCAGGCGTGAGGTCGAATCGACTCGTTAATGGAACCGGCGAATCGAAAGCTTAGTGGGACGAGTCGTTCATCGCTCGGCAATCTTCGCCAAATCTGGCTGGCAGTTACGGCAATCGGCGCGAATCTGGCACTGCGTACGGTGAAAGATTCGACCACCTGACAGGGGCGGGAGCCGCTGCTATGGAGCGGGCAATGACTGCTCAAACCGCCATCAACGCCGCTGATCCGGAAGCCCTGATTGCGCAGCTCGCCGAACAGGCCAGGGCTGCCCAACGCGAGCTCGCCCGGCTCGATAGCAACGCCCGCGCCGCTGGCCTACGCAGCGCGGCCGCAGCCTTGCGCGCAGATGCCGAAATGATTCTAACCGCCAATGCGCAGGATCTTTCTGCAGGCGAAGCCAATGGTCTTTCCAAGGCAATGCTCGACCGGCTGAAACTTGACCCGGCGCGGCTGGAAGGGGTGGCGCAAGGGGTTGAGAATGTCGCGGGTCTGCCCGATCCGGTCGGTGACATTATCGATGAATCGATTCAGCCCAATGGGCTCAAGATGCGACGTGTGCGAGTGCCGATCGGCGTGATCGGCGTGATCTATGAAAGCCGCCCGAATGTCACCGCTGACACGGCGGCGCTGTGTGTCATGGCAGGCAATGCCGTGTTGTTGCGTGGAGGGAGCGAAGCGGTCCATTCGAACCGCGCCATCCATTCCGCCTTCGCCCGCGGCTTGGTCGATGCGGGTCTGCCGGCAGCCGCTGCCCAGCTCATTCCGACTCAGGATCGTGCGGCGGTGGGGGCGATGCTGCGTGCCAGCGGGTGGATCGACATGATCGTGCCACGCGGTGGTCGTGGTCTGGTTGGGCGGGTTCAGACCGACGCGCGGGTCCCGGTCCTAGCGCATCTCGATGGCATTTGCCACACCTATATCCATGCCGCTGCAAAGCCCGAAATGGCGCGCGCTATCGCGCACAATGCAAAGCTTCGGCGGACCGGAATCTGCGGGGCGATGGAGACCTTGTTGATTGATGCGGCCTTTCCCGAGGCAACGGACCTGGTCGCGGGACTGATCGATGCCGGTTGCGAAATTCGTGGCGATGCCCGGATCCAGCAACTCGATCCGCGGGTCGTTCCTGCCAGTGCCAATGATTGGGACACCGAATATCTCGACACGATCCTGTCGGTTGCAATGGTCGACGATGTGGCCGCAGCCATGGCGCATATCGCGCGGCATTCCTCCGATCATACCGATGCGATTCTCACCGAAGATCAGCCGATCGCGGAGCAATTCCTGGCCGAGGTCGACAGCGCGATTGTGATGCACAATGCCTCGACGCAATTTGCGGATGGCGCGGAATTCGGCCTTGGTGCGGAGCTCGGCATTGCCACGGGCAGGCTGCACGCGCGCGGCCCGGTCGCGCTCGAAGGGCTCACCACTTACAAATGGCAAGTGCGCGGATCCGGGCAGGCGCGCCCCTGATCCCGCGACTATTTCAGTGACTCAAGCCCGAACACGAACCGGACTGCTTGGCGGCAGCTTTAACCCGGCCCACGGCGGCCATCGGCAGATCACGCGGTTCGCGATTGATGCGCTTGGCCTTGACGAGGCCTGGTGGCTGGTCTCGCCCGGGAACCCGCTCAAAACCAGCGATGATATGGGCACGCTCAGGGCGCGCCTCAAATCGGCAAAGCGTCAGTCGCGCCGTGCGCCGATCATCCCCACCGCGATCGAGCTTGCCCTGGGTACGCGCTACACTGTCGAGACGCTCACCGCCTTGAAGCGACGCTATCCCAAACGCGAATTTGTCTGGATGATGGGGGCCGACAACCTCGCCCAATTCCACCTTTGGAAAGACTGGCGAAGGATAGCGCGCACAATGCCGATTGCGGTGATCGCTCGCCCCGGCTATAACGTCAAGGCCATGTCGAGCCCCGCCATGGCCTGGCTCAGGCGCTATACGGTGTCTGCGGCTGGATTTCGAAAACGGGGGCAATGGAGCGCACCGGCCCTGGTGTTTTTGCGTTTCGATCCCGATCCTCGCTCGGCCACGGCCATTCGTCGTGCCAATTCGGATTGGGCGTCGCAATTTTCGGACGTTCCAGTACGCGACCGGCTCACCTTTCGCCGGGTTCAGTCATGGGAGGATGCATGAGGCGCGATACCAGCGTGTCATCCAGCCTTTCCAGCGCTTTGCGTGCGTGCCTCACCATTTGGAGACCAATGCTTGCCTATGACACAGGCGCATCTCGCGTCGGCTTCAACCGACGCTCAACAACACGCTGCACAAAGGGCCAGTCACGCCATGGCCGCAGCTGACAAAACCCCCGATGCCTTGCACCAATTGGTGCTGGCGCAGCTTGATGACGACCAGGCACAGGACGTCGTCTCGATCTCGCTTGAGGGCAAGAGCTCGATCGCCGATCACATGGTGATCGCGTCGGGTCGCTCGACCCGCCAGGTCGCCGCTATGGCGCAAAAACTGGCTGAGAAGGTCAAGCAATCAGGCTTTGGCTCGGCCCGGGTTGAGGGTCTGCCAGCGGCTGACTGGGTGCTGATCGATGCCGGCGACGTGGTCGTGCATCTATTCCGCCCCGAGGTCAGGAGCTTTTACAATCTTGAGCGCATGTGGGCGTTCGAGAGTGGAGAAGCGGCGGCGTCCTAGTTTTCGCACACCCATCCGGGTGCGCGATGTCCTCGGCCCATTCGGGCCTGCGGGCGGGCGGTCGCCCTTGCGGCCTTCGCAAGGCCGAATATGCGCTCAAGCAGCGAAGCGGTAGCGCCGAGAAACTGCCGCCCCTCGGAGGCAATGGCGAAGCCATTTGCCGTGAGAGAAAGGGAAAACCATCCTTCTTCACATCATCGCGCGCGGAAAGATCGCCCGTTCGCCCGAAGGCGAACTGGTTGATCGCTATGCCAAGAGGCTGACCTGGCCGCACAAATTGACCGAACTGCCCGAGAGCGGTGGGCGCATCCCCGATCCTGTTACACCCTGCAAGACCGTTCTGCTGGACGAGCGCGGCAAAGCCATGCCATCAGAGAAACTCGCCGATCAGCTTGAGGCCTGGCGCGATCAGGGCGTCCGCGAGGCGCGGTTCGTTTTGGGTGCTGCCGACGGGCATGGCGAAGCCGAACGCGAGGCCGCTGATCTGCTGCTGGCGTTTGGGCCGGCAACCTGGCCGCATCTGCTCGCGCGCGCCATGCTGATGGAGCAACTCTATCGCGCCAGCACCATCCTTGCCGGACACCCCTATCATCGGGCAGGGTAAAGCCATGCACAGCTTTCGCATTCCTGCACTGTTTGCAATCACCGGTGCCGCGCTGCTCGTCTGGAGTGTCGCGCCCGTGAGCACGGCGCAGAATGACATTGCGATCATGGACACTGATCAGGCGAGCGCTCAGCTGACCCGCGCTCAAACCGAAGCCGCTGAGGCGGAAGCGCGCGCCGAACGACTGATCGCCGAAGCCGAGAATGCAACCCGCTCGGCCGATCGCGTAGCCCGCGAGGCGGCCGCCCTGGCAGCCCAGATTCAACAGATAGAGGCGCAATATGCGATCGCGCAGGCGGAGTATTCGTTGGCGCAGATCGAGCGCGAGCGGCTCGCCGGGCAGCTCGCTCAACGCCAACAGCCACTGGTCCGGCTGACCGCGGCACTGCAGACTATGTCGCAGCGTCCGATGGTGCTCTCGGCCTTACAACCCGGCAGCTTGCGAGAGACGGTCTATGTTCGGGCGGTGCTGGATGGCGCGACCCCGATAATCAGGGAGCGCACTTCTGCCTTGCGCGGGGAACTTGAGCGCGGGCTGGCGCTTGAGCGTGAAGCGGCCGCAGCCCTGACGGGCATCAATCAAAGCGAAGCGGAATTGCGTGAGCGTCGCACGGCCTTGCAGCAATTGGAGGCGCAGCGCCGACTGGCGTCGCGCGATGCGGAGGAGGGCGCTGCTCGGGAGCGGGACCGGGCGCTGGCGCTGGCTGAGGATGCACGCGATCTTGACGGCCTGGTCGGTCAATTGGCCGTCGCAGCGAAGTTGCGTGAAGAGCTTGCCGCTCTGCCTGGCCCTGTTTTGCGCCCCGCCAGGCCAGCGGTGGCGGAGGTTTTGGTCGACAGCAGCTCCGCAGCCGCGGCTGTGCCAGACGCTCGCAGCATTGCTATCCAATTGCCGATCCAGGGCCGGATAGCGGCCGGATTTGGGGCGGAACGGAGCAGCGGACTGCGCGCCACCGGGGTGACAATCGTGCCCGCCAGTGCCGCACAAGTGGTGGCGCCCGCAGAAGGGCGGGTAGCCTTTGCCGGGCCCTATCGCGGCTTTGGTCGAATCATAATCATCGAGCATTCGGGGGGCTGGGCCAGTCTGATCACTGGCCTGGAAAGAACGACGATTGATGTCGGTGAAGAGCTGCTGGCGGGCAGCCCGATCGGCAATGCCGCGACCGACATGCCTGCAATCACGGTCGAGCTGCGACGTGACGGCACGCCGGTTAACCCGTTGGAATATATTGGATAAGCGCCAGATCTTGGTGACTGACCCGTCAGATCTTACACCACGATTGGCCCGCAACGGGACGCACAAACACCTGCCGCCGCTATCATCTGGCGTTCAGGCGCAGAGCACTATACACTCACGCGTTAACTGGAGCACCCCTAGGAGCACACTGGTCTTATGAAATTTGCTGCCTTGCTACAAAGCGCTGCGCTCGTCACCGCAATTGCCCTGATCCCGGCGACAACCGCCAGCATGGCGGAGGTCGAAGCGCGCGCCGGACCAGAGTTCTCCAAGCTCTTTGCGACCTATCAGCGGATCAAATCGAGCTATGTTGAAGAGGTCGATGACGAAACGCTCGTCCGCGGTGCGATCGATGGCATGCTGGCCGCGTTGGATCCGCATTCTGGCTATATGGATGGCGCTTCACTGCAGCGCCTCAACACCATGATCGACGGAAATTATTCGGGTCTCGGCCTTTCGGTCGTGATGGAAGAGGGTGCCGTCAAGATCGTCTCTCCTTTCCGCGGCAGTCCGGCAGAAGAAGCAGGCCTCAAGGCCGGCGACTTCATCACGCATCTTGATGGTGATCTGATCTATGGTGGTGAGCTCGATGACGCGGTGTCGCGCATGCGTGGCAAAGCCGGCACATCGATCGAACTGACGGTGTTTCGCCCTGGCCGGGACGAACCTTTCGAGGTTGATGTCACGCGCGGCGTGATTGAGCTCGAACCGGTGACCTATGAGCTTGAGAACGGCAATATCGGCGTGATCACGGTCAATGAATTCTCGGCCGATGTCGGCAGCGATGTCTATAACGCCTGGCGCGCCATTCGCGCAGAAGCGCCTGGTCAAGTCAATGGCCTGGTGCTCGACCTGCGCTCCAATCCGGGTGGTTCGCTGGATGAGGCGGTAGCGCTGTCTGATCTGTTCCTCGATCGCGGTCGGATTGTGTCGCAGCGTGGCCGCGCCCGCGGCGAGACGCTGCTGTATGATGCCGAGACGGTGTTCCGCGGCGATATGGCTGAAGGCGTGCCAGTGATCGTGCTGATCGACGCCGGTTCGGCCTCAGCGTCTGAGATTGTCGCTGGTGCATTGCAGGATCATCGCCGGGCTTTGGTCATGGGCGATCGCAGCTTTGGCAAGGGCAGCGTGCAATCACTGCTTCCATTGGGACCTGATGCTGCGCTCAAACTGACCACCGCGCGCTATTACACGCCCGCCGGACATTCCGTTCAGGAGGGCGGCATCAAGCCCGATATTGAGGTTCCGCAATTGTCTGACCCGGATCTGGCTCGCCGCAGCAAATATGTCATGCGCGAAAGCGATCTTCGTGGCCATCTGGTCAATGACCTCGGCATTCAGGACGAGGAATTGGAAGCCGATGCGATCGAGGACCCGCGCTTTCAACTCACTGCCGAGCAGCTCGAGGAAGAAGGCATCGACGACTTCCAATTGCATTATGCGCTGGAAACCTTGCGCCGGACGACCCCGAGCTCGGTCGCGCTGCGAGACTAGGTCGGCAGCGGGTAATTTATGGCTGTGACATCGCAGGTACGATTGGCGAAGTGGCTGGCGCTGCTGCTCCCGGCGGGTTTGCTGGGCGGCGCCTATGTCTCCGAACTGGGCTTTGGACTGTTCCCTTGTGAGATGTGCTGGTGGCAGCGGTGGCCGCATTTCGCCGCGCTGCCATTCGCTCTGGCCGGTTTGGCAATAGCGCCTTCCCGGATCTGGACTGCTCTCGCCGCAATCGCGATCCTGGTATCGGGCCTGATCGGAGCGTTCCACGCCGGGGTCGAATATGGCTGGTGGGAAGGGATCACCAGCTGCGCGATCACCGATCCGAGCGCGAATGTGCTGAGCTTTGAAGACGCGCCACTGATCCGGTGCGACGTCGCGCCCTGGACTTTGTTTGGAATCTCGCTCGCTGGTTGGAATTTTCTCTTTTCGGGCGTGGGCGCAATCACCATATTGGGACTGTTGTTCAAACAGGAGCGCGCATGAAACGCGAAGACATCCATCGTATGATCCGGGTGGACCAGGCTGGTGAATTCGGAGCCACACGGATCTATGAGGGGCAATTGGCGGTGATGGGCGACCGCGGCCCCCATTCGCAGGAAATTCGCCATATGGCGGAGCAGGAATCGGTCCACCGCGAGAAATTTGACGCGCTTATGGCCGAACGCGGTGTCCGGCCAACCGCGTTGCAGCCATTCTGGTCAGTCGCTGGCTATGCGCTTGGTGCTGGGACCGCCCTGCTCGGGCCTGAAGCAGCGATGGCTTGTACGGCAGCGATCGAAGAAGAGATCGACCGGCATTATTCGGAACAGCTCGATCAGCTCAAGGACGCCGATGTTGAGCCGGAGCTGGCTGAAATGATTGAGGAATTTCGTGAAGAAGAGCGCGAGCACCGCGATTCCGCGCTGGCGCATGGGGCAGAGAAAGCGCCAGCATATCCCTTGCTGTCTGGCGCAATTCGGCTGGGCTGCCGGGTTGCGATCAAGGTCAGCGAGCGGATCTGACCGCTCTTGCTTCAGCCATGGTTCAGCGCGAACCGTGTGATACACTGCGAACATTCGTGACGGGAAATTGGCTATGAAATCGATCCTTACCGCTTCCGCTCTGATTGGCATCAGCGCCCTTCTTGCTCAGCCCGCTGTGGCTCAGGACGAGGCGGGCGACCGTGTCAACATGGTTATCGCCTATAGCGAGGACGAATGCCCCGAAGCCGGCGATCGCGAGATTGTCGTGTGCGAGATTCTGGTCGAATCCGAACGTTTCCGCATTCCCAGCAATTTGCGGACCAGCGGCTCGCCGGAGAACACCTCCTGGTCACGCCGGGTCGAAAGCATCCGTTACATCGGCGAATTCGGCACTCTGTCGTGCGATCCCGCCGGTGCCGGCGGCTTCACAGGCTGCACGCAGCAGATGATTGACGCGGCCTACGCCGATCGCGCAGAAAGCTCACAAGTGCGCTTCAGCCAGCTGATTGAGGCCGCGCGGGCCGAACGCCTTTCGACTATTGATGAGGATGCCGCCGCCGAACAAGAGCGCGTGGAGGCGATCGAACGCGAATATCTTGAGCGGCTCGAACGCGAACGCGAAGGGCTTCTCCCAGGCGAAGAGCAGCTGCCCGAGCCGGTGGTCACGCCACCGGAAGATCAGGGCGACGGCGAAGGTTAGGCGCGCAGTCAGCCGCGCCGCCAGTCGCGGGGCTATTCTGGCAATTCAGACATCGTAATAGTCGCGATACCACGCGACGAAGTGCTTGATGCCCTGCCTTACGTCGGTCTCGGGCTGGTAGCCGGTCAGTTCCTTCAGCAAGGTCGCGTCCGCCCAGGTCGCAGGAACATCGCCCTTCTGCATCGGCATGAAGTTCTTGATCGCCTCGCGGCCGCATTCCTGTTCGATCGCTTCTACGAAATCCATCAGGCGGACCTTGTCGCTATTGCCGATATTGACCACGCGGAAGGGCGCCGCGGGTGACAGGCTGTCATAATCGGCGATATCGTCGGCGCTCTCGGGTCGCTTTGGCACGGCGTCGACCAGCAATCTGATCCCGCGAACCAGGTCGGTCACATAGGTGAAGTCGCGATACATCTCGCCATGATTGTAAATGTCGATCGGGGTCCCTTCGAGGATCCCCTTGGTGAATTTGAACAAGGCCATGTCGGGCCGTCCCCAGGGGCCATAGACCGTGAAGAAGCGGAACATGGTGGTCGGCAGGTTCCACAGATGGGCGTAGGAATGCGCCATTGCCTCATTAGCCTTTTTGGTCGCGGCATAGAGCGTCAGCTGGGTGTCGGCCTTCTCGCGCTCATCAAACGGCATCTCCTCATTGGCGCCATAGACGGAACTGGTTGACGCCATCAGCAGGTGGCCAACCTCAAGCTCACGAGCGCATTCCATTACATTGAACGTACCGACCAGATTTGCATTGATATAGGCGCGGGGGTTCTCGAGGCTGTATCGCACTCCGGCCTGAGCGGCGAGATGCACGATCACATCGGGTTGTTCGCGCTGCGCCAGATCCTGCAGTGCTTCGAAATCTTCGAGCATGCCGATCTGCGCTGAGAAGTGTTGATTCTGTAGCAGCATCTGATGGCGTCGCTGCTTGATGCGAACGTCGTAATAGTCGGTCATTCCATCATAGCCGACGACCGCGAAACCTTCCTCAAGCAAAAGCCGAGCGAGGTGGAAGCCGATGAAGCCAGCTGTTCCGGTGACCAAGACTTTGCGCATGTGCTGAGCGATCCAGTTGGAAGGATTCGGGCCGAACTAGCGCGCGCCAAACCCCAGGAGAATGACGCGCACTGTCTTTAGCGCGATGAGAATGTCGAGCCACAGCGATACGTTCTTGACGTAGTAGAAGTCGAACCGAAGCTTGTGGTTGACCGCATTGAGATCGGTCACATGCCCCTGATTGACCTGTGCCCAGCCTGTGATCCCGGGGCGCACGATATGGCGATAGGAATAGAACGGAATTTCGCCTTCATACCAGTCAGACAGGTCGATTGCCTCGGGCCGCGGCCCGATCCAGCTCATCTCCCCGCGCAGAATGTTCCATGCCTGCGGCAGTTCATCGAGCCTAGACTTGCGCAGGAATCCGCCCAGGCGTGTGATCCGGTCGTCATCGTCCTTGGTCATGGCATCGTTGCGTCGCTCCTCGCCGCCCTCGGCTGAATTGCGTTCGCGCATGGTGCGGAATTTGACCATTCGAAAGGGTTCTTTGCGAAATCCCATTCGAGTCTGGATAAACAGAGCCTTGCCCGGGGAATCGATCCGGATTGCCAAGGCAATAATCGCCATCAGCGGCAGCAGAATCGGAAGCAGCAGCAAGACTGACACAACGTCAAACAGGCGCTTGGCGGCCATGTAGGGCAGATTGGGGATCAACGAGCCCAGCTCATTCTCGCTAAGGTGGCTGATCCTGACCTGCCCGGTCTGCAACTCCATGATCTGGCGATAGTGGTAGACTGGAATGCCCTTGAGAGCAGCGGTGGCGAACAGCCGTTCCCACTCCGGCGTGTGGTCAAAGTGGAGGTCGCCCACGATCGCCAGGTTCTGCGCTCCGCCGGCTATGACGAGCTCAACCTCCTCGGTCGAATTCGCAAGCACCGAATTGGAGCGCTCAGGGAGCTCATCGACCCGTCCGCCGGGCGCAACATACAGAATGCGTTCGGTCTGACGGGTTCGTGCGCTGAGCACATAGCTGATCGCCAGAGTAGACAGAAAAAGAATGAAAAACAGCGGGTTGGAGAATTCCAGTCGCGCAATCCCGACCGCCACAAATGCCACCGCGAATGTGGCCGCATTGACCGGCATGACATAGGACAATTGTTGGGTCTTGGCATACTTCCGCAATTGTTCGAGCGTGTAGTAGCTGGCCACATTTGCGAACAGGCCGGCCCAAAGGGGGTTGAGCGCGAAACCGGCTTCAGTGCCCGGCCTTTCAAACGCAACCCAGGAAGCGAAAGGCAGCGCTATGCCGACAAGCAAATAGAGCAGTAGCCTTGCATCCCGGCGGGCAAGCCAGCGGTCGTCGCGCAGCGCCTGTGGATTGACTTGCCTCATGCCGTGCAGCCCGTGCCTTCTTTCCCCCGCGCCCCTTTACCAGAAGATTGCTTCTGAGCAAGCAAGCGGACGCCAGCTCACCTCACGGACACGGCGATTGATCGTAATGAAATCGCGCCAAAACCCAAGCATTTCTGCGATTGCGTGTCCTTATTGGACGGATGGTTGGGTTGGGCTGGACAGCCTATCGGGGATATCGCGCCTGTCCTACAGGCGCAGGTCGGCCAGGCCTTCAGGTAGGCCTCCTTTGAGGTCGTAGAACAGGGCATGGCCGTCTCCGAACTCGCGCAATTGATCTTCGCTCAAGGCCGCAAATTCCTGGTGATTCACGGCCAGGATTATTCCTTGATAGCTCCCGGCTCGCGGCGTTTCGACCAGCTCGATGCCATACTCCTGCCGTGCCAGACTCGCATCGGCATGAGGGTCGCAGACGTCTGTTTCCACGCCGAATTCTGACAATGCCTTGACCAGATCGATCACCTTGGTGTTGCGCAGATCGGGGCAATTCTCCTTGAAAGTCAGGCCCAGAATCAAGACTCGTGAACCGTTCACCTGGATTTTTGACTTCAGCATCGCCTTGACCAGAGTCTCCGCAACGAAAGTGCTCATCCCATCGTTGATCCGGCGTCCGGCAAGGATCATTTGCGGGTGATAGCCTAGCGCTTCGGCCTTATGCGTAAGGTAATAGGGGTCGACCCCGATACAGTGGCCGCCAACCAGGCCAGGCCGGAATGGCAGGAAATTCCACTTCGTCTCTGCTGCTTCCAGAACCTGACGTGTATCGAGCCCCATCTTCTCAAAGATGATGGCCAGTTCATTGATCAGCGCAATATTGAGGTCACGCTGGGTGTTCTCGATCACTTTCGCTGCTTCAGCCACGCGGATCGATTGGGCCTGATAGGTTCCTGCGGTGATAATCTGGCCGTAGAGCGCATCAATCTCATCGGCGACTTCAGGGGTCGAACCGGATGTGACCTTGCGGATATCGGGCAGGCGATGGTGCTGATCGCCGGGATTGATCCGTTCCGGGCTATAACCGCAAAAGAAGTCCTGATTGAATGTCAGGCCGGATTCGGCTTCCAGCACCGGGACGCAATCTTCTTCGGTCGCGCCGGGATAGACGGTGCTTTCATAGATCACGATGTCGCCTGGCTTGAGCACTTTCCCGACCGCCTTTGACGCAGCCAGCAGGGGACCTAGATCGGGCTGCCGATGCGCATTGATCGGGGTTGGAACGGTGACAATAAAGATCTGGACATCGGCCAGATCACCCGGGTCGCTGGTCAGGCTCAGCCATTCGGCATTCGCCATCTCCTGGTCTGAGACTTCGAGCGTGTGATCCTGACCCTGCTGGAGGTCGGCGATCCGATCTCCGTCGATATCAAACCCGACAACAGGGCGATGCTTGGCGAACTCAACCGCCAGCGGCAGACCGACATAGCCCAGTCCGACCACGCCTATGCGCTTGAGCGCCTCGGCAGACTGCCGGAATTTCTGCTGGTCGATTTCCACTCAAGCTCGCTCCATCTGCGCAAGGCACAAGCGCTGGAGCCGCATCGCCCCAACCTGCAAAGCACAGATCTAGCGCAGTCAGAGTTAACAGAGACCTTAGACGGCGCCCGCGATCTTAAGACTGCGGGCAGTTTTGAAGGTTAACTCACAGCAATATCGGGAGCATCGACCTGCTTCATCCCGACCAAATGATATCCGGCATCGACATGGTGAGTCTCGCCGGTCACTCCGGACGACATATCCGACAGGAAGTACAGCCCCGAACCTCCGACATCGTCAATCGTGACATTGCGCCGCAGCGGCGAGTTGAGCTCATTCCATCTGAGGATGTAGCGGAAATCGCCGATCCCGCTCGCTGCCAGCGTCTTGATCGGTCCGGCGCTGATCGCATTGACGCGGATGTTGAGCGGACCAAGATCATTGGCGAGATATTTGACGCTGGTTTGCAGCGCAGCCTTGGCAACGCCCATAACATTGTAATGCGGCATGACTTTCTCGGCGCCGTAATAGGTCAGCGTGAGGATTGATCCGCCGCTTTCGGGCATCATTTCGGAGGCGCGCTTGGCAACCGCCACCAGCGAATAGGTCGAGATATTCATGGTCATCAGGAAATTGTCGAGGCTGGTGTCGACATATTTGCCGCGCAGCTCGTTCTTGTCCGAGAAACCAATGGCATGGACCACGAAGTCGATTGTCTCCCAACGGCTCTTGAGCGTGGCAAAGGCCGTGTCGAGCGAATCCATATCTGACACATCGCATTCGAAGGTGAAGTCACTGCCGAGCTGTTCGGCGAGCGGTTTTACGCGCTTTGCCAGTGCGTCACCCTGATAGGAAAAGGCCAGTTCGGCCCCTTGCTCTGCCAATTGCTTGGCAATTCCCCAGGCCAGCGACTTGTCATTCGCCAGGCCCATTATCAGGCCGCGTTTGCCTTGCATGAGTCCGCTCATTGCGGTTCCTCCTCCTCAGTCAGCTTCTGTTCGGGCTCTGCCAGAGCCGCGTTCAATTCTGCCCCCATAACCAGCCCTAGGCCGACCAGCCAGAAAAAGAAAAGCGCAATGATGATGCCGGCCATGCTGCCATAGGTCAGGCTATAAGTGAAAAAGCCCTGCAGGATCGGGGGAAGGGCGGTTGTTACCCCGAGCCACCACAGGGCTGTGAACAGTGCGCCGGGCCATTTGGGATATCGCCGCGCGCGATATTCCTCCGGAGTCAGCGTGAAGAACAGCATATAGAGCGAGGCCGTCAGGCCAATTGCCGGGACAATTCGCGAGACTCGCAATGTGTCGATCGCCGCCTCGAGCTCGGGCAAGCGCGTGCTGATCACCTGTTGCGCGGCGCCGATCGTGACTTGAGCAAACAACGATGCCATCAGCAGGATGACAGCGCCGAGGATCAAGCCCGCCGAGAACAGGCGATACTTCCAGAAGGCGTGCAGCGCCTGTGTTCCATAGGCGCGGCGGAGAATGTCGCGAATGGTCTCGACCAGGCTGGAGACGGTCCATAACGCAACCGCGGCACCGAACCACAGCAGCCAACCGCTGCGCGAATCCATCGCATCGCTCGCCACGGGCGCGATCACCTGGCTGACCGTGGGCGGCATGGCGATCAGGACCGTTTCAACCAGAGCTTCGCTGTTGTCCTTACCGCCGATCAGTTCAAACACGGCCGAGCCCAGAATGAAGAACGGGAAGATTGCGAGCATCGAAAGATAGGCGAGGTTGCCGGCGTGGATGAAGCCGTCATTATAAGTTCCCACGGCGGTTCGGCGGATCACCTCGAACACTCGCGTTCCGGGTCCGATCCGTCCCAGCAAGCGCCCCAAAAACCCGCTGGCGCTGTCTTCAGTTTCCGAGCGCAAACCCTGCCCCCGCCGCCGTGCTTCGGGCGACAGTGATTGAATGGGGTGCTGGCCGGTCTCAGGAGCGCGCGTCTCTGAAGGATCTGGCGCCGCTCCCATCGGTCAGAGGCCGAACTTCTCTCGCGGCTCGCTCGGATCGCTCCAGCCATCTAGCTTGCCATCCAGTTCGGCGAGATCTTCGGGCAATTGGATCTCCAGCGTGACCAACTGGTCTCCGCGGCCGCCCGATTTCTTGGTCCAGCCTTTGCTGCCGAGTCGCATCACGGTCCCGCCATTGGTACCCGGCTTGATCGTCAGCATCACCGGACCGTCGACCGTCGGGCATTTGACCTTGGCGCCGCGAACTGCCTCGTCCAACGTGATCGGTAAATCCATTCTGATATGATCGCCATCGCGGCGGAAGAACGGGTGGTGGCCCACTTCGACCAGCACCAGGCCATCGCCTGAACCCCCGGGGCCGTCATGGCCCTTGCCCTTAAGCCGCATCTGGGTTCCATCCTCGACGCCGGCGGGCAGTTTCAGATCGATCGTCTTGCCATCGGCCAGCGTGATCCGCTGATCCTGGCCGGATGCCGCATCCACAAAGGGAACCGCCAGGCGATATTGGATATCGGCGCCCTTGCGTGGTGGTGGCGGGGGTGGTCGTTGGCCAAATCCGCTGCGGGCACCACCGCCGCCACTGCGACGGTTTCCGCCGCCGAACAACCCTTCGAACAGATCGCCGAGATCAAGATCGTCCGGATTGAAGCCACCAAAGTCCTGCGAGGAATATTCGCGGCGACCCTGGCCAAATCCGCCTCCACCAAACCCCCCGGCAAAGGGATTGGCGGGATTGCCTTCAGCATCGATCTCACCCCGGTCGAACTGCGCCCTCTTGTCCGCATCGGACAACAGATCATAGGCCTTGGTGACATCTGAGAACCGCTCAGCAGCTTTAGGATTATCCTTGTTGCGATCGGGATGCAGCTCCTTGGCGAGCTTGCGATAGGCGCTCTTTATCTCCTTCTCGGAGGCTGTGCGCGCGACGCCAAGTGTGCTGTATGGATCTGACATGGTGAGTTAGCTAGGTGCTACAGTGCGCTGAGGCAAGCGCGCTGTTCGAGTATTACGCAATCTCCCTCGCGCGCTGGTTAGCCGCATGAAGGCTGTCCTACGCCATTCAAACAATCTAATCTGATTGCGCCTTGGCCTCGTATGTCCGACAGGAAGGGCCCCTGAATGCGTTTGATTGAGATGTTTTCGTCTGGTCCATTTCTGACCTAAAGACCCTGTTCCAAGTGTTCCATCGCGTAGGATTTGATAACCAAAATGACCGATCTCCCCGGCCTCAATGACGCGCAGCTCGCCGACAGTGCGATTCCATCAGACGCCGATCCCTACGCCTTGTTCGAGCAATGGTTTGCACAGGCGCGCGAGAGCGAACCCAATGACCCCAATGCGATGGCGCTGGCCACCGCCGGTGCTGATGCGGCACCGTCAGTGCGCATGGTGCTTCTCAAAGGGCATGGGCCGGACGAAAGCGGATCGGGTGGGTTTACCTTCTTCACCAATGCGCAAAGCCACAAGGGCGGACAGATCCTCGCCAATATGCAGGCTGCGCTGCTGTTTCACTGGAAGAGCCAGCGGCGCCAGATCCGGATCGAGGGACCGCTGGAAGAGGTCAGCGCCGAACGAGCCGATGCCTATTTCCACTCACGCCCATATAAGAGCCAGGTCGGCTCAGCGGCGAGCGATCAATCGCACCCACTCGACACACGGCAGACCTATATCGACCGGGTGAAGGCGCTGCATGAAGAATTCCGCCAAGCTGGGGAAGTGCCGCGCCCATCGCATTGGACCGGCTTTACTCTGCGACCCCGCCGGATCGAGTTCTGGCAGGATCGCGACAATCGCCTGCATGATCGCCGATTGTTCACCCGCGACAGCGACAATGCCGCCTGGTCGAACTCGCTGCTCTACCCGTGACCGACGCTGCCACCCTTACCAAACGCGCGGCCTATGCGTCGATCGTCACGGCGCTGTTTCTCGCGGCGCTCAAATTGTGGGCGACGTTCGAGACCGGTTCTACCGCGATGCTCGGCAGTCTGGCCGACACATCGCTCGACATGGTCGCATCAATCGCGACTTTGGTCGGGGTGACGATCGCGGCACAACCGGCTGATGAGCAACACCGCTTTGGCCATGGCAAGGCGGAGGCACTGGCGGCGATCTTCCAGGTGATCCTGATCACGCTGTCCGCCACCGCGATCGCGTTTCGGGCGGCGATCAACTGGATTGACGGTCAGCGGGTCGAGGCGGCTGATGAGGGGATCGTGGTCTCGGTGATCGCGATTGTGGTCACCCTTTGCCTGGTGTCGTGGCAGCGCTTCGTGGTGCGGCGGACAGGCTCGGTCGCGATCGAAGCCGATCAGATGCATTATCAATCCGATCTGCTGCTCAATATGGCGGTGATCGCCGCCCTGGTGCTCGATCAATATCTTGGTCTAACCGGGGCTGACCCGCTGTTTGGGCTTGGAATTGCCGCCTGGCTGGTGTGGGGCGCCTGGGGCACGGGCAGCAAGGCGATTGACCATTTGATGGATCGCGAATGGCCCGAAGACAAGCGGCGCAAGCTGGTTGAGATCGCGGCGCGCCACCCGGAGCTCGAAAGCCTGCATGATCTTCGCACGCGCACCAGTGGCACCCAAGACTTCGCTCAGTTCCATGTCGACATTCCCGGCAGCATGAGCGTCGATCAAGCGCATGATCTGATCACGCAGGTCGAAGCCGAAATCCTCGAGCACTTTCCAGGTCTCGAGCTGTTCATTCATATTGATCCCGAAGGGCATGTCGATGATCCTGGCAATGCGCTGACCGAGGCCGACGAGTTCGACAAGCTGGAGCCCGGCAAATGACTCCCATTCCCTATTGGCATGTCGACGCCTTTGCCGATCGGCCCTTTGCGGGCAATCAGGCAGCGGTCATGGTGCTGGAAGAATGGCTGCCGGACGATGCGCTGATAAAGATTGCCGAGGAGAACAATTTCGCCGAGACAGCCTTCGTTGTGCCTGACGCGAGTGGAGCAGCCGATTGGGAGCTGCGCTGGTGCACGCCGACCTATGAGATTGCCTTATGCGGCCACGCGACCCTGGCGAGCGGCCATGTCTTGCTGACTCGCGATGAACAGGGCCGCTCGCTTGACCGGGTGACTTTCCGCACGCGCAAATCGGGCATTCTGGAAGTGGTTCGGAGTGGTGCAGGCTATGAGCTTGCCCTGCCGGCGCTGTTGACCCAGCCCCGACCCTATCCCGAGGCGGTTACGCTGCTCGGGGCCGGGCCGCTTGAGATTTGGCGCAATGACTCGCGCTACAATATCTTCCTGTTTGAGGATGAGGCCGCGGTGCGGGCGCTGAATCCCGATCTGCGCGGGCTTGGCACACTCGGAAACGATCAGTTCATCTGCACCGCGCCGGGCGACGCAACGGACATTGTCAGCCGTGTTTTTGTACCCGGCGGCGGAGTCGACGAAGACAGCGTGACCGGATCGGCCCATGCGGCCCTGGCACCGTTCTGGGCCGAGAAGCTTGGTCGCAACGCCTTCACCGCACATCAGGCCAGCAAGCGCGGCGGCGATCTTGCATTGCGGCTGGAAGGCGACAAGGCCTGGCTTGGCGGGCCCTGTGTGACCGTGGTTGAGGGGACATTCTGGGTTTGAGGGAGCGGGTGGCTACGGCTGGCGACGAGAAAAGAACGCCTCACCTTTCCGGATAGAGCTCCAGCACATCGGCAGCTTGCTGCAGCATCGGTGGGCGCTCTTTGCTGGTCGAATGGCCCAAGCGCACCAAGGTCACTCTCTGGCTGGGCGAGACCAGCACATATTGCCCCATATGCCCGATCAGGGCGAACAGACTTTCGGGCGCCCGATCCGGAAACAGCGGATGGGGGAGATCGCCGAGCTCTTTGCCGAAAGGGCGGTTGAGCCAGGTCTGAAAGCCATAGTGAGGGCTGGCCGGGCTGGGCTCGATCATCCGCTCGATCCAGCGGGTCGGGACCAATTGCTCGCCACTCGGGGCGGCTCCGCCGACGCGCATGAACTCGCCGAATTTGGCCCAGTCGCGGGCAGAGGCGTGCATCAGACTGCCACCGATCAGAGTGCCCGACGCGTCGAACTCAGGCACCATCGAGTGCATTGCGAGCGGTGCAAACAAGCGCTCTTGGAGATAAGTCGCGATTGCATCGCGGCGGGTCTCTGGATCATCGCTGTCCGTCAAGGCGCGTGCGGCGATATCGGCCAGGATCACCGTGGTGTTGGAGGAATATTCAAAGCGCTCACCCGGCTCGGCCTCGGTCGGCTGCTCCTTTGCCCATCGCGCCATATCGTCGCGGCCGTCGAGGAACAGCATTCGCACTTCCGAGGAATCGTAGGGCGGATCACCAGCTTCGGTGTGCTCGAGCCCCGAGCGCATCTGCAGCAATTGCTCGAGCGTGATCTCCGCTCGCGGATCGCCAGGGCGTTGCCACATATCGACCGGGGCTACCGCATTGAGCCTCAGCTTGCCGTCCGCGACCAGCATGCCGATCAGAACTGCCGTAATCGTCTTGGCCATCGACCAGCTGACAAATCGGGTCTCGGCATCATAGCCTGGCGCATAGCGCTCAGCCGCCAGTTCACCATTGGCGATCAACACAAAGGCGCGAGTTTCTCCCAGCCCTTCGGCCGTAAACAGATCGTCGATTTCTCGCGCCAGCGGCTTGCGCGGTGCACCCGCCTGGTCGGTCACCACTTGCAATTGCGCTTCGGTCAGCTCGTCCACCGGTGCGATGGGAGAGCCGCCACAGGCCGCTAAGGTCAAGACAAGGCTTGGCAGCAGCAGGCCTGCAGAGATAGAGCGGTGGGCGACGTCTTTCATCGCCCTTACATTTCCCAAGGATGCTGGCTTGGCAATGGCAAATTCGAACAGTGGATCGCTTCTCCGCCGCATTGTGACCTGGATGGTGCTGGTGGTGCTGCTGGCTGCAGCGGTGGCGGCATGGATCTATCGCGAGCCGGTGCGGGGTTATGCTGATGTCGCGACCAGCTATTCCGCACGGGTCGCGTGCTCATGTCGGTTCGTGGCGGGCCGGAGCCTTGACGATTGCGAGAAGGACAAGCTCGGCGGGATGGAATTGGTCACGCTGTCAGACAATGCGGAGCGGCAGAGTGTCACCGCGCGCTTTCCGCTGATCTCGGAAACCACAGCGACTTATCGCGCAGGCTATGGCTGCGTCTTGGAGAAATGGGAGGATTGAGTGCCCCGGCCTACGCTGCCGAGGTGGTGGAATCGATCCAGCCGCCACCAATGACGCGCTCGCCAGCATAGATCACAGCGGCCTGGCCCGGCGCCACGCCGAACTCGGGATTCTCAAATCTTATTGTGGTGGTGGCCCCATCGCCGATCGGTCCAATCAGCGTGATCGGGACAGGCTTTGCCAGACTGCGCACCTTCGCGGTCAGAGGTTCATCGGGGAGCGGGCCGATCCGATTGGTCTCGGTCAGCACCGCTTCACGCACGGCCAGCATCGCCTTTGGCCCGACCCGCACTTCGCGATTGGCGGCGTCGAGACCGATGACATAAAGCGGCTCGGGTTGGCCGCCGATCTCCAGGCCTTTGCGCTGGCCGACGGTGAAGTGAATGATACCCTTGTGCTGACCCAGCGTCTCGCCGGTGGCGGCATGCACAATATTGCCCGGGACCCCGCCTTCGGGACGCAGCTTGGTGACGATCTTGGCGTAATTGCCATCGGGCACAAAGCAGATGTCCTGGCTGTCGGGCTTGGCCGCATTGCGCAGACCGGCGCTTTCAGCGAGCTCGCGCACTTGCGCCTTTGGCAAGCCACCCAGCGGGAAGCGAATGTAATCCAATTGCTCCTGCGTTGTGGCGTAGAGGAAATAGGATTGATCGCGCGCTGGATCGATCGCGCGATAGAGCTCGGGTCCCGCCGACCCCATGATCCGACGGACATAATGTCCGGTCGCCAGGCAGTCCGCACCGAGCTCGCGCGCCATCCGGAAGAGATCAGTGAACTTGGGCCCCATGTTGCAGCGGATGCAGGGCACCGGCGTGCGCCCGGCGAGATATTCGTCAGCAAACTGATCGACCACATCTTCGCGAAACGCGCTTTCGTGATCGAACACATAATGCGCGATCCCGAGGCGATCGGACACCGCACGAGCATCGGCAATGTCGTCGCCCGCACAGCACGCGCCTTTGCGTCCGGTGGCGGCGCCGTAATCATACAATTGCAGGGTAATGCCGATGACTTCGGCGCCGGTCTGTGCGGCAAGCGCGGCGACAACCGACGAATCCACCCCGCCGCTCATCGCCACGACAATGCGTGACTCGCTGGCCGGCTTGGTCAGATCGAACAGAGCAGCGGCGTCGAGCTCTGCGGCAGAGCTGGCCTCGGAAGTTGTGAGCTGTGTCATGAACTGTCGGGCCCACTACAACGCCTGAGCGGCTGGTGCTAGCCCCTCAATGGGGCTCGAAAACTTGCCTGAACCTTCCGTTTCAGAGACGCGGTATTCCTAAGGTCCGGTAAACTCCGGCTTTACCACATCTTGACGGCCTGTCCTTATAGAGACGGGCATGTTTGAGACCACCAAACCATCTCAGTCTGCTTTTGCCCCCGGGATTCTCCCGGCAGGAAGCGATGATTCGTTCGCCGACGAATCATGGCGCGTGATGGGTTGGAGCGAGCTCGCGGCGCGGATCAATGCGGCGCGGGACTTGCGCATAGCGCTCAAGAGCGAGCGCCCCTCGAACATGGCCGCGGACCACGCGGGAGACTTGGATTGCGAAGGCAAACGCGCTGTTAACCCTGATGCTTTAGAGGGTCGCAAAGCCTCCGCTTTTATACAGTCTGAATACAGGGGCGAAATGGCAAGAGGCGCTACAGAGATACAGAATGATTGAGAACCAGGACATCCGCCCGGCCCAAGTGATTGGCCCTCTAGGAGAGCCGTTGACGCTCGACGATCTGCCGTCACCCAACACCAAACGGTGGGTGGTGCGCCGCAAGGCAGAGGTCGTGGCTGCGGTCAACGGCGGCCTGCTGACGATTGATGAAGTGCTTGAACGCTATGGCCTCACCCTTGAGGAGTTCGCGTCATGGCAGCGCGCGGTTGATCGCTCGGGCATGCAGGGCCTCCGCGTGACCCGGATCCAGCATTATCGCGACCTTTACGAGCGTCAGCTCAAGTATTGATCAGCCTGCAAGTCGTCCACCGACTCGCATCCCAAACAGAAATACCTTATCGCTGAAACGCCCATGGGATTCGCCCCTTGGGCGTTTTGCTTTGGCGGTGCCATCGGTGCCCGCCGCGGCACCGGAATTCGGGAGGGATCAAACATGGGTTGGATTATTGCATTGGTAGTGGGCGGAGTGGCCGGTTGGCTGGCCAGTCTCGTCATGAATCGCGATGCTTCGATGGGCATCTTCGCGAACATTGTTGTTGGATGCGTTGGTTCGGTGGTCGGCAATATGATCGTTGGTCCGCTGCTCGGCATCACCGGCAGCGTCCAGCAATTCTCGCTGACCGGCCTTGGTGTGGCTGTCGTGGGCGCGGTCGTGCTGCTTGGCATTGTCAATCTGATCCAGCGCGGACGCGTTCGCTAAGGATCAATTCGCCGTTCAGGCCGTTTGACGGGCGGAGCGCGCGAGCGCTTCGCCCGTTCTCGTTTCGTCAATGGCGACGATCTCTGGGGACCCGGGAAGAAGTCATCCGTCTATCGCTGACGTCGTCAGTCGAGCCACCAATTGCGCCAAGATGACTGCAGGCTTAAGAGGATTGCGCATGGTGAGTTATGCGTGTAATACACCATTGCAACCAGGGAATGCTTATGAATTACGAGACCACAATTTCAGCCGAAGCCGCCGAGAGTCTTCCGACAGATCTCTCGGGCGAGGTCGAAAGCAAGCCTCTGATTTCACTGAAGTGGGGGCTGATCATCTTTCTACTGCTGGCTGCGATCCTCGCGGCTGCGGGCTTCTATGCCTTTATGACAGGCTCAAGCACGCCGGCAGGAGATGACAATTCGCAGGCTCCGACCGTCACTGTGGTGGCTCCTGGCCAAACCACCGTTGAGGGCATGGTCAATGCGCCCGGCACGATCGCCGCGCGGCGCGAAATGCCGGTTGGTGTGGTCGGCGAAGGCGGGCGCGTGGTCTCGGTTCCGGTCGATGCTGGCGATTGGGTCCGTCAGGGTCAGGTTCTGGCTGTGATTGACCGTTCGGTTCAGTCGCAACAGGCTGATGCGCAAGCTGCGCAGATCGAAGTATCGATCGCCGATGCCGAGATTGCACAGGCCAACCTCGATCGCGCCATGCAATTGGTTGAGCGCGGATTTGTTTCACAGGCCGAGATCGATCGTCTGACAGCGACCCGCGATGCCGCGCAGGCGCGCGTCAAAGTGGCAGAAGCTCAGCTGCGTGAGCTGCGGGCTCGCAATGCGCGTTTGAACATTGTCGCGCCGGCAGCTGGTCTGGTGCTCGCGCGCAATGTTGAGCCTGGGCAGACCGTGGGGGCGGGCACGCCCGCGCTGTTCAGCATTGCTCGTGGCGGTGAGATGGAAATGCTCGCCCAGGTCAGCGAGACGCAACTGGCAACACTGTCACAAGGCGTTGTGGCTTCGGTTGTGCCGACCGGCTCGGACAAGAGCTTCTCGGGTCAGGTCTGGCAGCTTTCCCCAATCATCGATGCCCAGAACCGGCAGGGCACGGCACGGATCGCGCTGTCCTATGCTCCGGAATTGCGCCCTGGCGGCTTTGCCACCGCGAAGATCCGCAGCGGCACGATTGTTGCCACCGTCCTGCCTGAGAGCGCAGTGCTGGCCGATGACGAAGGCAGCTTCGTCTATATCATCGATGAAGAGAACAAGGCGGTTCGCCGCGGCGTGACCACGGGCATGGTGACACCGCAGGGCATTGCCATTGTTGATGGTCTGGATGGCACGGAATCGGTCGTGCTGCGGGCTGGCGGGTTCCTCAACCCCGGCGAGACTGTCAATCCGCGGCGGCAGGAAGGGTGAGCCTCGGCTCATCTTTGGTGCCAGCGCTTGCGTATGATTCATACACGGCGCTGACTTCTACAGGGGTCTACCTATGAACTTTCGCAACATTTCAGCTTGGTCGATCCGCAACCCGACCATCCCGCTTGTTATGTTCACGGCCCTGCTGTTGGCAGGGCTGCTGAGTTTTGCGCGGATGGATGTCACCAACAATCCTGACGTCGAATTCCCTGGAGTTCAGGTCAATATTTCGCAGCCTGGCGCCGCGCCGACCGAGATTGAGAACCAGATCACCCAGCGGGTCGAGAGCGCGCTGAGTGCGATCAATGGCGTCAAGTCGATCAACTCGACCGCCAGCGAAGGCAATTCTGGCACTTTTGTCGAATTCGAGATTGGCACCGATCCCGATGATGCGGTGGTTGAAGTCAAGAACGCGATCGACACCGTACGCGGCAGCCTGCCTGACGGCATTCTTGAACCGCGCATCACCAAAGCGGAAATCGCGGGCGGCTTCCTCGGCATTTATGCGGTCGAAGCCAATGACATGACGATTGAGCAGCTCAGCTGGTTTATCGACGATACGGTCTCCAAGCGGCTGACAGATATCTCCGGCATGGCTGAGGTCGGTCGCTGGGGCGGGGTTGATCGCGAGATCGAAGTGATCCTCGATGTTCCCAAAATGCAGGCGCTCGGCGTTACCGCATCGCAGATCAACGGAGTCCTGCGCCAATCAAATATCGATGCCGCTGGGGGCCTGGCGGAAGTCGGCGGCACGCGGCAGTCGCTGCGCGTGCTGGGCAACACCGAGACCGCCTATGAGCTGTCGCAGCGCCAGATTCAGCTCGGCGGCGGACGCACTATTCGCTTGGCCGATGTCGCCACGGTGCGCGACGGCTTTTCCGAACGCACCTCAATCGGCGAAGTCGGTGACCGCGAGGTCGTCAATTTCTACATGAGCCGCGCGCGCGGCGCGTCTGACGTGACGGTCTATGACGAAGCCAAAGCCGAGATTGCAAAGATCGCCGAAGAGAACCCCGATGTTCGCTTCTATCAGCTGTTCAACACCGTCAAATACACCGAGAGTCAGTATCGCAGCTCGATGCAGGCGCTGATCGAAGGGGCGCTGTTGGCGGTTGTGGTGGTGTTCTTCTTCCTGCGCGACTGGAGGGCCACCTTTATCTCGGCAGTGGCGATTCCGCTGTCGGCTATCCCGACCTTCTGGTTCATGGATCTGCTCGGGTTCAACCTCAACTTCCTCTCGCTGCTGGCGCTCGGCCTGGTTGCCGGCGTGCTGGTCGATGACGCGATCGTGGAGATTGAGAACATCGTCCGACATATGCGGATGGGCAAGACCGCCTATCAGGCGAGTATCGACGCGGCTGACGAAATCGGTTTGCCGGTGGTCGCCACCAGCTTCTGTATCGTCGCGGTGTTCCTGCCGGTTGGCTTGATGCCGGGCATTTCGGGCCAATTCTTCCAGAACTTCGGGCTCACCGTGGTGATCGCGGTGCTGATGTCACTAGCCGTAGCGCGAATGATAACGCCGATGCTCGCGGCCTATTTCCTCGCCGCAAAGGGTCATGCTGCGCATGGTGAAGGCCCGTGGATGGACCGCTATATGCGGGTCCTCGCCTGGTCGCTTGATCGCGGCAAGATGTACAGCCGCCGCGAAAGTCTTCCAGAACCGCGTTTTCGTTTCCTTTATGGCCTTTCGCTGCTTCTGACGGTGATCGTGCTGCTGGCGGCCACCGCGATTGGCATGTTCATGAGCTTCAACGCCATTGCTGGACTGGAAATCCCCAAGGCGATGGGGGGCCTTGTTTCGAGCGATGAGAACAGCACTTTGTTCGGCCTGGTCTCGAAGATTTTCGAGATTCTCCAGCTCCTGGTCGCCACGTTCGTCGGCTTCTTTGCCGGCTGGGTGGTGTTCAAGCTGATCGAGCTTCCGGGAAGCACGAGTGCAAGCCGGTTAAGGCAGAGCTTTGCCTATATGACCGCGCGCTTCTATGATCACCGCGTCTGGATGCTGGGTGTCGGGTGGTTCTCACTGTTGGTGACGATCCTGTTGTTCGGCCAGATCCCTGGTCAATTCCAGCCTTCGGTCGATGATTCCAACAGCACGGTCGATATCGAAATGGTGCCGGGCACCACCTTGGCGACGACCAAGCGCGTGACCGAGCAGGTGGTCGACATCCTCGAGCAGCAGCAGGAAGTCGAGCTGATGCTTGAACGGGTGCGGATCGGCAATGCCAATATCTACATCACACTCAAGGACGACCGCGAGAGGACCTCGATCGAGTTCGAGCGCGAGGTTGGCCCGCTGTTTGCCGATATTCCCGATGCGCGCGTGCGGTTTGAATCGCAGAGCGGCGGGTTCGGTTCGGGCCGCGACCTGACCGTTATGCTGGCCGGGTCTGATCCTGACCTGCTCAACGAGACCGCAACCGCGCTGGTTGAACAGATGAAGGGCCTCAATTCGATTGTCGCCCCGCGGATCAGCGCCGACATCAATCGGCCCGAGATCATCATCACTCCGCGCGAAGAGATCGCCGCTGAATTGGGCGTGACGACTTTGGCACTGAGCCAGACGATCCGCATCGCGACCCTGGGTGAGATCGAGCAGAATGCCGCCAAGTTCTCGCTGTCTGACCGACAAATTCCGATCCGCGTCAAGCTCTCGAGCGAGGCCCGCGGCGATATGTCGACGATTGAGAACCTGCCGGTGCAGACGCTCAACGGCGGCTCGGTCCCGCTTGGCCGGGTGGCTGACATCAGCTTTGGTTCGGGCCCAACCGCGATTCAGCGTTACAATCAGAACCGCCGGGTTCTGGTCGGTGCTGACCTCGCAAGCGGCGTTCTCAAGGGTGAGGCGCAGCAACAGGTCGACGCGCTGCCGGTGCTGGCCGACCTGCCCCAGGGCGTTATCCGCGACGTTGTTGGCGAAGATGAGTGGCAGCAGGAGCTGGTCCAGAACCTGATCATTGCGATCATCGCGGGCGTGCTGCTGGTGTTCGCGGTGCTGGTGCTGCTTTACAAGCGTCTGATGAGTCCGCTGGTCAATATGACCTCGCTCGCATTGGCGCCGCTCGGTGGTATCCTGCTGATCTGGTTGGTCGGTCAACCGCAGAGCATGCCGGTCTATATCGGGATCTTGCTGCTGCTGGGGATCGTCTCGAAGAACTCGATCCTCCTGATCGATTTCGCGATCGAGGAGATGGCGACCGGCACGCGCAAGCTGCATGCCATCATGGAAGCGGGTCACAAGCGTGCCCAGCCGATTGTGATGACCACCGTTGCGATGACCGCCGGCATGGTACCGACCGCGGTTTCGTTGACCGGCGATGGCGCTTGGCGCCAGCCGATGGGGATTGTCGTGATCGGCGGCCTGATCCTGTCGACGGCGCTGACCTTGCTGATCGTTCCGGCTGGCTTCAGTCTGGCGGATGGATTTGAGAAACGGATCGGCCCATGGCTGCGCGATAAAATGCTGACTTACAAGCCGGGTGACGAGGATCGTCCGCTTGACCCCAATGCGCCCGATGCTGCACCCGCGGCGCCTGGCGCGATACCCGCGACCCGGCTTCCTCCGGGGGCGGAGCCGGCCGAGTAGTCGGGGCAGTCAGGTGATCGATTCTGCGTGATTTTTGGACAAATATTGGGCAAGTGACAGGGCTATGAACGCGCCCCAGCCAGCCCCCTTGGTCCGGATCGGAGAACCGCTGACACCCGATGTTGCGCGGCGTATGCGCTGGACTGCGACCGGGCTGCTGGTGCTGATGGCAGCGCTGTTCGTGCTGACCAAGCAATATCTCGATTACCATCCGGCCTGGGGGTACGCCCATGCCTTCTCCGAAGCGGCGCTGGTCGGCGGGATCGCCGATTGGTTTGCGGTGACCGCATTGTTCCGTCATCCGCTCGGCCTGCCGATCCCGCACACTGCGATCATTCCCGAGAACAAGGATCGCATTGCCGATACGATGGCGCGCTTCCTGCGGGAGAATTTTCTGACGCCGTCAGTGGTCGCACGGCGGATGCAGAATATGAATGTCGCGCTGGCCGTGGGCGATTTTCTGGTCGCCGCTCCGGACGAGAAAGATGGCCCTGATCATCGCTCGCGGATCACTGGGGGCGCAGCCGAATTGCTCGCTGAAGTGCTGGAATCGCTCGATCCCGATCGGCTCGGCAATCAGGTTCGTTCGGGCCTGGCAGGACAATTGGCCAAGCTTGAGATCTCGCCGCTGCTTGGCCGCATGCTTGAGGGCGCCATCGCCGATCAGCGCCATATGCCGCTGATGGATGGTTTCATCCGCTGGGCCGGCCTGACGATTGAAGACAATGAAGAGACTCTGCGCGAGCTGATTCACAACCGCGCCAATTCGGTCCTGCGTTGGACCGGGTTGGATGAGCGGATTTCAGCCTCAGTGCTCGACGGGCTCTACAAGCTGCTGGCCGAAGTGCTGGTCGATCCAGAACATCCGCTGCGGGGCAAGATCGAAGAGGGTTTCGCCAAGCTTGCGCAGGATTTGCAGCACGACCCCGAGACCCGTGATCGGGTGGAGGAGATGAAGCGCGACCTGATTGAGAATCCGGCTGTTGCCGAATGGTGGCTCGGCGTGTGGGAGCGGATCCGCCGTTCGCTGATCCGCCGCGCGCGCGATCCCAATGGTTCGCTTGGTGGCGAAATGCGCAAGGGCCTGTCCGAGATTGGGCAAGCGCTGCAAGAGGATGTTCGACTGCAGATGCAGATCAATCGCTTTGCTCGCCGCACCGCAGTCGGCATCGCCACGCGGTATGGCAATGAGATTGTCACGCTGGTGTCAGAGACGGTCAAGCGCTGGGATGCCACCACGATCACCGGCCGGATCGAGAATGCGGTCGGCCGCGACCTGCAATTCATCCGGATCAACGGCACTCTGGTGGGCGGCTTGGTCGGGATGACGCTGCACTTCCTGGTTAGCTTCACTTAGGACGGGCTGACCCGAGTCGCGCAGGACGAGGTCCTCGGCTTTGGGCCGCATGCTACGCTCGATAATCGCGAGTTTCTGTTCGACCGATTGAACCATTTGCGCATCCCGCCCGACTATCTCTATTCAGACAGAGGAGGATGGCGGTGCCACAAAGCTATCAATTCGACCTGCAGTGCGCAGATTACATGCGCGATCCTTTCCCCACACTGGCGGCCATGCGGAAAGCGGGCCCGGTGATCCGGCTGAAAATTCCGCTCATGGGCAAAGTATGGTGCACGACCAGTTTCGAAGCGACAAGCGACTTTCTCAAGGGTGCGGACAAGTTCGCCAGCGATGGCCGCAATGTCGAGGGCAATCACAGCGCCATTCCGCGCTGGATGCCGAAAAGCATGAAATTGCTGGCCGAGAACATGCTGTTGATGGACGATCCCGACCACCGGCGACTCCGGAAGCTGGTCGACGGGCCGTTCCTCGCACGGCAGATCGATGCCTATCGTCCCGATATCGCGCGGATCGCCGACCAGCTGCTCGACCGCATGGAAGCGGAAGGCAATGACGATATCGTTGGCGGGTTTGCCCGCGCACTACCCTTACAGGTGATCTCCGAAATTCTTGGCCTTGCAGGCGAGGGTCGCTCGCAATTTCTGGGCTGGACCGACAAGATGACCCGCTCACTTGGTATCTGGACGATTATCCAGACGGTTCCCGCGCTCGGGCGGATGATCCGCTATATTCGCAGCGAGATCGACGCCGCGCGCGCCGGGCAGCGCCGTGGCTTACTGGTCGATCTCGTCAATGCCGAGGATAATGGCGTCCGGATGAGCGAGGACGAGCTTGTCGCGATGGTCGCAATCCTGTTCATTGCTGGCCACGAGACCACCACCCACCTGTTGTCGACCGGGATCGCGACATTGCTCGACCATCCTGAGACACTCGCCGCGCTCAAGGCTGACTGGTCGCTGGCACCAAAGGTGGTGGAGGAAATGCACCGCCTCAACAGCCCGGTGCAGATGACCAAGCCGCGCGTGGTGCGCGACGATATGACTTTTCACGGCGCGGAAATGAAGCGCGGCGACAAGATCATCGCCAGCCTCGCCGCGGCCAATGCCGATCCCTTGGAATTCGACCATCCAGGGCGGTTCGATATCCACCGCGACCGGCCCCAACGTCATGTCGGCTTTGGTGGCGGAATCCACCTCTGCCTCGGCCTCCATCTCGCCCGCGCCGAGGCCCAGGTCGCGCTTGAGCGTCTGTTCACGCGCTATCCTGACCTCAGCATTCCGACTCCAACCGAACAGCGCCAATGGATCCGCCGGATCGGAATCCACGGATTTGAACATTTACCGGTCGATCTTGGAATGCAGCAGCGAGAGGCAGCGTAAGCGATTGCCCATCGGGCTGCATTTCCTGATGGGGTTTTCCCTGACGACGCCGTCTGTCTCAGAGAGCCGAGTCGAGCTATGAGACTCTATAGGTAATCAGGGTCGCAAAGTAGGAGTCCATCGGATTACCGTCGCCATCGAGAGCGGGCTCATATTTGGCCAGTCGCATCCCCCGACAGGCTGCCGTGTTCAATCTCTCGTAACCTGAATCCGATGTCACAATGCAGCGCTGAACCACCCCTTCTGCATCGACCAGTACCGCTACACCAACATTGCCTTGCTCGCCGCGGAGGAGTGAGTCGGAGGGATAGTTTTCTTGTACCCGCCGAGCCAGTCGGTCCAAGTGTTGCAACCTGACGGGTTGTGACATGGTCTTGTGACGCTCCGGATCGAGACCCCAGCCAGCCAGGATGTGCATAGTGCATTCGTTGAGCACTTGCAGCGCCTGAAGCATCGGCCCGGTCTTCAAATGGATCGCGGCATCACCCTGTTCGACCTTGAGGAACTTGATTCCGCGCGCCTCCTCAATGTCAATCGCGACCGATTGTTCGGGAAACATTTCGGGCTCGGCATCGGGATCGGGGGCGGCGCCAGGTCTGACCTTTGGCAGAAACAGAGCGCTGCCGTAAGTGGGAAGCGTGGCTGTCTCGGCGAAGTGTTCAATCGGTTCGATCTGCGAAGACCAGGAAATCTCTGCGGTCTGCCCAGCCACAAAACCGGCCAGCTGAGGGCCAGCCAGTGTCAGATTGACTTCGTCATCGGGAGCAACTTGTTGCACTTGCAGGACGTGCTGATTGCCCTCCGCACCAAACATCCGGCTGAGCCGGCAGGCACCCTCTTCATATTGGGCTTGCCAGGCGCCACTGGGCGCCAACGCCAGTGCCTCGCTCGCGTCAATTGTTTCGGTCTGGGCCAAGCCAGCACTGGATAGCGCAACCAAGCCGCCAGCCATTGGCAAGAGTTTCGAGACAGTGAGCTGCATGTGTTTCCTCGTCCAATCAAATACTCAACTAGGGCTCATCTTATACGTGATGGTGGTCAGGAAATAGGAGCGCATCGGCTTTCCCGACTGATCCAATCCGGGTTCGAATATGGCGTGCCGCATTGCTTCGCAGGCGGGCGATTCAAGAACCTCTGTTGTGGTTGATTTGTCGATCACGCAGTCAGACACGCGGCCGTTTTCATCAATAATGACGCGCAATCTAACAATGCCTTGCTCCCCTCGGTTCAGAGCGGAGCTTGGGTAGCGGGAGCCAATTCGCCTTCCGATGACATCCTCATTGGTCCAGACTGGCCGCTTCTGAGCTGTCCTGTGCTGCTCGAGGTCCAAACCCCATACAGTGATCATCTGCTCGGCGCATTGATTGAGGACTTTGAACGCATCGTCGAGATTGGTGATGGCGAAGTCCACTTCGCGCCCACCCTGCTTAAAGCTGATGGTGTCGACCTTCGCCGCGTGCTCGCTGTCCAAGCGGGGTATTATTGAAGTGGATTTGGTTTGCTCCCCGCGGGGTCTAAGGCCAAGGCTCGTGTATATCACGGCTGGCCCAGCGCTGCCGAGATCACCGAGGAAAGGCGTTGTCTTGCGCGGTTTCTGCGAAGAGCCAAAGGTGACCCAGACGTCTTTCCCACTGCGAAAGCGTTTGAAACCTGGCCCAGCGGCGGTAAAGCCAAAGCGATTCCGTGGTCCCCAGACCTCAAAAAACAGATAATGTTTGTTCGCCCCCTCACCGAAGGAGCGCGCCAGGCGGCATTTGGAATCGCCAAAATCAACATTCCAGGCCGACGATGGCTCAAGGACCTTTGCGTCCTTTGCTGTGACCGGACTGCTCAGTGCTAGCGCCGCCATGGCCAAAGCGCCGGCCGAAAATGGCTTTATGCTACGACCCATAAGAAACCTCCGACAGGTTGCGCATTCTGCCTAAGGTCTGTGACTTTCTCAAGTCGCTGAATGGTTTAGTCAAATTCCTGACTGCTAGTTCAAGCGGAAAGTGATGCGCGTCTCAAAATACGCAGGGATCGGGTCGTTCTCGGCATCCCTTGCTGGCTCAAATTTTGAGTGTTGCAACATCAGCAGGCAGACCGTGTCGTTGAATGAAGGCGAGCCGCTGTTCCCGGTTATTGTGCAGAATGTCGGGCGGCCTTCCTTGTTGATTGTCATCTTCACCCCGACACGCCCCTCGATGGATTGGCGCAAAAGGGGAGCGGGATAATTCTCCTGTATGATCCGCGCCCAACGTTCGAGCTCGACAGGTATCACCGGCACCCCAGCTTCCTTGGCCTCCTGGGTGTTGTCAGACAATCTCTTGTCCAAGCTGGCTGCGCACTGTTCGAGCTGCTCGACAGGAGCTTCGAGCGCTCCTGTCTCGAGTTTAAAAGGCCTCAGCGCCGCGCCGCTGACATGCAGGCCGGTTATGGCATTCAGTCGGTCATTTGAGATCTTATCGGCCCGTGCAGAGCTGAGCCGCGCCCGGGTCAAATCGATGCTCTCCTCCTCATCCGCCCCGGCTGCAGGCTCTTGGTCACTGGCTGGACTCTGTTCTTCGTCGCCGGGAAGCTGGATTCCGAACAGAGAAAGAACCGGACGTCCCATGCTGGAACCCGATTTGACATACCCCCTGGTGCTCGAAGGCTCCGGCTCAAACTGCACCCGCACTTGCGAGCCGTACAGTGCCCGCACCGGCCAACCGATCAATGTGAGATTAAACGAAGGCTCATCGCTTCCCTGCTCGATCCGCAGCGTCACCGACTGGTCAAACGGTCCAAAGTCGCGGCTCAACCGGCATCGGTCAGAATAATCCTGCACTTGCCAATCGGTGGTCGGCTCGAGGATCAGGCTTTGGCCAGGATAGCGATCGTTGATTGAGCGCGGAGCAGCCGGTTCCGACTGGGCGGATGCGGCGTCCGGCGCGGCGGCAAGACAGCACGCTGTCGCTACAATTCCCAAGCCTATGGCTCGCATAGAAACCTCCGAAAGGACCGGTATCCTGCCGGACGCTCAAGCCTATCTCAAGCCGCTAAATTGCCTGGCGGACGCTTTGCTGCAACCCGCATTCCGGCCAACCATCAACTATAGTTATCCAGTCTGCGGCGCATAAATTGGCGAGATTTTTTACTATTCTGACAAGATGTATTGGTGTCAACAGTGCAAGATGTTAGGTTTTCGTCATCCGATTCTCAAACAATGAAATTTCGGATTCTTGAACTCAATTGTAAAACTGACTTCATGGGGGAGACTTATGCTAGACAATTCAATTGAATGTGCCGGCGGCCTGGCCGTGGATACTGATGTACAAGAAATGGAAAGTATGGAGAGATTTCGAAATTTCTCAGCCGTCCAGGATGTGCCGCCACAGAAGACTCTGTTCATCCATGTGAATGGAGAAATCTATGTCAGCAACCCAGGAATTGACGTTGAGCTGGTCACTGCCGAACCGCAGGGCTCGAACCCCAACATCCTGCTGATTCAGGCAAATCTGATCCAGAAGCCTGGCATTTGGCCAAGAGTGTTCACTTGGAAGCCTGCCCGCTACACCTCGTGGATGGTTGATGACGGCCAGTATGGCGAGGTCCAGATTATCGCGCCGTTTGGTTCGCATACAGTGCCGGTCACCAAACGCAGTTGAATGAGAAAGGCGGGACTCGCCGCGTTGACGAGCCCCGCCTTGCTGTATCTGTAGCTATTTAGCCGAGCTTTTGGGTCAGCTCCGGCACTGCGTTGAACAGATCGGCGACCAGGCCGATGTCTGCAACCTGGAAGATCGGTGCGTCTTCGTCCTTGTTGATCGCGATGATCGTCTTGGAATCCTTCATCCCGGCCAAGTGCTGAATCGCGCCCGAGATACCGATCGCGATATAGACTTCGGGCGCGACGATCTTGCCGGTCTGACCAACCTGATAATCGTTCGGGACGTAACCAGCGTCGACCGCGGCGCGCGACGCACCGATCGCGGCGCCGAGCTTGTCAGCCAGCGGGTTGATCACGGCTTCAAAGGTCTCGCCGTCCTTCAGTGCGCGGCCACCCGAAACGATAATGTTGGCGCTTGCCAGCTCGGGGCGATCGCCGCCATCGGCGACTTCGCGGCTGACGAAGCTTGAATTGCCTGCATCGCCCGGACCGGCAGCGTCTTCAACCGCAGCCGAGCCACCTTCCGCTTCGGCTTTCTCGAAAGCGGTGCCGCGCACGGTGATCACCAGCTTGGGATCGCTTGATTGCACGGTTGCGATGGCGTTGCCGGCATAGATCGGACGGGTGAAGGTCTTGTCGCCTTCGACTGAGAGAATGTCGGAGATCTGCATCACGTCGAGCATTGCCGCGACCCGCGGAGCAATGTTCTTGCCCGAAGTGGTGGCTGGCGCGAGAAAGGCGTCATAGCCATCCATCAGACCCGCCACCAGCGGAGCGACGTTTTCAGCCAGGCCTTCGCCATAGGCGGCGTCATCGGCTTTGAGGACCTTGCTTACACCGGCGATCTTGGCCGCGGCGTCTGCGACTGCGCCGCAATCGCTGCCAGCGACCAGCGCGTGGACTTCACCAATCTGACCAGCGGCGGTGACCACGGCCAGAGTTGCGTCATTTACCGTCGAGTTGTCGTGCTCGACCAGAACCAGAGTGCTCATCTGTGTCTATCCTTTTCCAGCTCGGCCGCGCTTAGGCGATCCCGAGGGCTTTGATCTTCTCAACCAATGCGTCGACGTCTTCGACCTTCTCGCCAGCCTGGCGAACCGGGGGTTCGGCAACATTGGTGGTGGTCAGGCGCGGAGTGATATCGACGCCGTAATCGCCCGGAGTCTTGCTATCGAGCGGCTTCTTCTTGGCCTTCATGATGTTGGGCAGCGAAGCATAGCGCGGCTCGTTCAAGCGCAGGTCGGTGGTGACAATCGCGGGCAGGGTCAGCTTGACCGTTTCGAGACCGCCATCGATCTCGCGCTTGACGGCAACGCTGTCGCCATCGACCTCGACGGTGTTGGCGAAGGTGCCCTGCGGACGGCCCATCAGCGCGGCCAGCATCTGACCGGTCTGGTTGCTATCGTCCGAAATTGACTGCTTGCCGAGCACGACCAGGCCGGGCTGTTCTTCGTCGGCGATCGCCTTGAGGATCTTGGCGACGGCGAGCGGCTCAACCTCTTCATCGGTTTCGACCAGGATCGCGCGGTCCGCACCCATGGCGAGCGCGGTGCGCAGCGTTTCCTGAGCCTTTGCCGGGCCAACCGAAACCGCGACGATCTCTTCCGCCTTGCCGGCTTCCTTGATCCGGATCGCTTCTTCAACCGCGATCTCGTCAAACGGGTTCATGCTCATTTTGACATTGGCAAGATCAACGCCCGAACCGTCGGCCTTGACCCGCGGTTTGACGTTGTAATCGATCACCCGCTTTACCGGGACGAGGATTTTCATATGCGTTCCTTCCTTTGACCTTGGCGGCCTTGTTCTGTGCATACTCGAGGTTTGGCGCCGCCCTATCTTGCGTTTACGTAAACGTCAAGCAAGCGGGGCGGCAGCGAATTTTTTCTTTGTATCTGTCGAATCGCGGTCTCGCCGTACGTCATCGCTTCGTCAACCCTCTGCTTTGATGCACTCCGACGCACAAGTGTATAGGTTGAACGTAACGGACAGGAGAGATGTAATGTTTGCAACCGGACGCGTCGTGGGAATGGCCGTTGCTCTGGCTGTGCTTGCAATGCCGCTGGCCGCGCAAGAGACCCGCATGGGTGAGCCGGAATTCGAAGCGCCTCCGGCAGATCTCGCGCAAATGGACTGGTTGATCGGCCGATGGGAAGGCGAGGGGATTGGTGGCGCGCCAGCGATGGAGAGCTGGCTGCCACCGACCGGCGGGATAATGGTTGGCACATTTGTTCAGCAGAGCGCCGACGGCGCAATATCCTTCACCGAGCATCTCTATCTGATGGAGGAAGACGGTTCGCTGGTCCTGCGGCTCAAGCATTTCAACGCTGATCTCACCGGTTGGGAGAAGAAGGATGACATGCTCTCCTTCCGCCTGGTCGCGATCGAACCTTGCGCGGCCTTTTTCCACGGACTGACCTTGCGCTGCGCCGACCCTGCGGAGCCGGGAGAAGGCCTGGTCGCAGCGGTCCGGATGCAAAGCGACAAGCCCGAACCGCAAGAGCTGATCTTCCGATTTGAGCGAGCGGCTCCACTCGCCACCGGACACCTTTCGCATGGCTGCGACGGCACGACCTATGCGATCAATCAATGCCTCGCTCAGATCCGTGACCGAGCCAAAGCGCGTGAAAGCCGCTATTTCGAGGCAGCAGTCGCTGGTCGGACGGGTCTGTCGGCGCGATTGACCGAACGGGAGCGCGACATGCGAGCAACGCAGGCGGCGGCAGAGCAATATCGCCAGTTGGCCTGTGCGGATGTCTATGAGCATTGGAAAGACGGAACGATCCGCAATGCCATGATGCTGCGTTGCGAAATCCGCTTGATCGATCAGCGAACCCACGACATTTGGCAGAATTGGCTGACCTTCCAGGACAGCAGCGACCCAATTCTGCCCGAACCGGAGCCGAGCCTATGAAAATGTCCGCTCTTCGTGACCAATTGTCGTTTGCGATGATTGCACTGGGCCTTCTGTGGTCAAGCGCCACAATGGCGCAGGAAACTCGCTTGATCGACGATCAGACCCCATCGCCCGCCGCTTCGATCGAACAAATGGCTTGGCTTGCTGGCGAATGGCGCGGGCTTGATGACGAGGGGAACGTGGCCTCAGAGGCCTGGCAAGGGCCATTGGGTGGTGTCCTCACCGGTTCTTTCATACAGACCATGCAATCCAACGACGATACGCTGGTGGCCGATTGGACCGAGCATATGGTCATTGCTCCACTGGGCAACAGCCTGGCATTCTACAAATCGGACTTCTTTGGCGAACCGGTCGAAAGCGAGTTCTACCGCCACCGCTTGGTCGCGATCGAGGGCTGCACCGCCTATTTCCACCAGCTTACCTTTAGCTGCGAGCGCGAGGGCAACGAAGTGACAGGACTCACCATTGTGTGGGAAGTGATTGTCGAAGACGGTGGCGAGCCTGAGGAGCCGATGGTCTATCGCTATCAAAAGGTGCGCTAGTCCAGAATATCCGTGGAGACTGGCTTCAATCAGACCAGATAGGCTGGCCTTTGCGCTGTTCGCACCCCGCCTGCGTACTAGCGCCGCTTCTTGGCTGCGGTCTCGGCAAAGATAGCGAGATTGGCATTGGCTGCATCGGTCACCGCCGCCAGCATGTCGGGTGAAGCCGGGCGAACATGCGGCAATGGCGTGTCATTCTTGCGCTTGACGATTAGCGGCTTGTCTTTCTTTCCGCCCGGCCATTGCTGAAACCAGAAATCGACCACCAGGCGATTGCCGCCCGCCAGAAGATCAGCGACCAGTCCGCCTACCACGCCATATTGGACATAGGGCGCGTCGGGGTTGGGATGGATGCCGACTAGGCCTCGCATGACGAGATCGCCGTAGCACTCCGCGTCGCTCTCTGCGATCTTGCCCTTGAAGGATTTGAGCGGGGTCACATCCTTGTCGATCATCTCTTCATGGCGGATTACGGTGACCGAATTGGCCCCGGGGAACAGCAGATTGAGCTGATCTTCGCCCAGGGTCATGATCCGCTTGGGCATCGAGTAGATGTTAACCGTCGAATGCGGGTCAGCCAGCTGCTCGGCGGTAGGCGGCGTGTATTTCACGAAGGCATTCGATTTCGGCACGAAATTGGGCCGGCCGATTGACCAGACGTGCAGCTCGCAATCCATTCCGGCATAGCGGCCGGTCTCAGTCACGCCGTCAAAGGCCATAGCGGGGGAGGCCAGAACGCTCAGCGCCAGCGCACCCCCGGCTAACAGTCTGGCAAGGGGGTTCACGCCGCTTGCTTGACTTCGGCGACGATCTTCTTCGCCGCATCGCCGAGATTGTCGGCGCTGACGATCGGCAGGCCCGAATTCTCGAGGATTTCCTTGCCCGCCGCGACATTGGTGCCTTCTAGGCGGACGACCAGCGGAACCGAAAGGTTAACATCCTTGGCCGCCTGAACGATGCCATTGGCGATCACGTCGCATTTCATGATCCCGCCGAAGATATTGACCAGAATGCCTTCGACCGCCGGATCCTTGAGGATGATCTTGAAGGCCGCGGTCACTTTCTCGGTGGTGGCGCCGCCGCCAACGTCGAGGAAGTTGGCCGGAAACGCGCCATTGAGCTTGATGATATCCATCGTCGCCATCGCCAGGCCTGCGCCATTGACCATGCAGCCGATATTGCCGTCGAGCTTGATGTAAGCGAGGTCGTACTCGCTCGCCTCGACTTCGGCCGGATCTTCTTCAGTCTCGTCGCGCATGGCTTCGATATTGGGGTGGCGGAACAGGGCATTGCCGTCGAAGCTCATCTTCGCGTCGAGCACCAGCAGCTTGCCGTCGTCGGTTTCGACCAGCGGATTGATCTCGAGCATCTCGGAATCGGTCGCCATAAAGGCTTCGTAGAGTTGCTTGGCGAGCTTTTGCGCCTGCTTGTTGAGATCGCCGGTAAGCTTGAGGCCGAACGCTACCGCGCGCCCGTGATGGGGCATGAAGCCCTGCGCCGGGTTGATTGTGATCGTAGTGATCTTCTCTGGCGTGTCATGCGCGACCGCTTCGATGTCCATTCCGCCTTCGGTTGAGACAACCATGGCGACCTGACCACTCGCGCGGTCGACCAGCAGCGAGAAGTAATATTCCTGAGCGATATCGACGCCGTCGGTGATGTAGAGCCGGTTGACCTGCTTGCCTTCGGCGCCGGTCTGGATCGTCACCAAAGTGTTGCCGAGCATATCCTTGGCATTGGCTTCGACCTCTTCGATCGATTGCGCCAGCCGGACACCGCCCTTGGCGTCTTCCGGCAATTCCTTGAACTTGCCCTTGCCGCGGCCACCGGCGTGAATTTGCGCTTTCACAACATAAAGCGGCCCGGGCAGCTTCTTGGCGGCCTCGACGGCTTCTTCAACGCTCAGCGCGGCGTGGCCGGCTGGAACCGCAATGCCGTGTTCGGCGAGCAGTTCTTTGGCTTGGTACTCATGAATGTTCATGCCGAAACGATCCCTTATTCGTTGGCTGGGGAGAGAGTGACTTGAGACTGCCTAAGCATGGATTGCGCCACTTGAAAAGTGCGCATTCACCAGCCACGACTAAAGGCTGACATGATTGATAGGGATCGCCTCGAATCTATTGTCCGTGAAGCGGGCCGGATAGCGCATTCGCGCTGGCCCGGCGCGGGCCATAATGTCGAAAGCTGGGAGAAAGAGCCCGGCAGCCCGGTCAGCGAGGCGGATCTTGAGGTCGATGCCTTCCTCAAACGCGAGCTGGGCGCTCTGCTGCCTTCGGCTGGATGGCTTTCCGAGGAAACCGCCGATGATATGTCGCGGCTCGACCGCGATCTGTTGTGGCTGGTCGATCCGGTCGACGGGACGCGCGATTTCATTCGCGGGCGACCCGGCTGGTCTGTGTCGGTCGCGCTGGTCAGTGCGGGCCGCCCCCTGATCGGAATGCTGTCGGCTCCCGCGCGCAACGAAGAATTCGTCGCGGTCGCGGGCCAGGGCGCGACTCTCAATGGCGCCGCAATCCAGTCCTCGACCCGCCCTGAATTTGCCGGAGCGCGGATTCCACTCGATCAATTGCCCAGTGCCGACAGCGATCTGACTCTGGTCGAGAAGCCCAATTCGATTGCGCTTCGGATCGCTATGGTCGCCGCCGACCAGGCCGATCTCGTGGCCACTTTGCGTTGGGGATATGAATGGGATGTCGGCGCTGCGACCTTGATCGCGCGCGAAGCGGGGGCGCAAATCTCCGACGCCTTTGGCAAGCCGCTGGGCTATAACAAGCGCGATCCCAGAGCCTTTGGAGTGGTCGCGAGTTCGCCTGCAATCCACCAGCGCGCGCTCGATCGGATTGCCGACCGAGCGAAGGAATTGTCGGCCCGGAAATAGCGCCCAAACGCAAAAGGGCCGACTCCGCGAGCCGACCCTCTATTGTTTACCTGAATTCAATCAGTTGCGCGCGGCTTCCACATCTTCCTGGCTGATCGGAATGATCTTGATCTCGACCCGCCGGTTGAGCGGCTCGTCGACATTGTCGCCGGTCTTGACCCGCAGGAACTCATAGCTCTCACCATAACCCTGGGTGGCGATCCGGCTGCGGGCCACGCCGCGTGCGGCGAGGTAATCTGCAACCGCTCGGGCGCGCCGTTCTGACAGGCCCTGGTTAAGCGCGTCCGATCCGGTGGTGTCGGTGAAGCCGTAGACGTCAATCAGGCTGTTGGGATATTTGACCAGGCTCTCTGCCACGGCGTTGAGTGTGTCGTAGAAGCCGGGATTGATATCGGCCGAGCCGCGCGCAAAGGTCACCCCGTCAGGCAGACGGACCAGAATCGCTTCTTGGTCGCCGACCTGCTCAACATCGACACCGGTGCCCTCGGTCGCCTCATCGAGCTCACGGATCTGGTCATCATATTGGTCGCCCAGCACCGCACCGGCGGTGCCGCCGATTCCGGCCCCGATGATTCGCGCGGCGTCTCCGCCAATCGCGCCGCCCAGCAAATAGCCCAGCGTGCCGCCCAAGGCCGCACCCAGCGCCGTTCGCGAAACCTTCCGCTCGCCGGTGTTGGGGTCCGTCACGCAGCCGCTGGTGGTCACCAAGGCCAGGGCAGCGGTGCTCGAGAGAATTAGACGCGATGCTTTCATGATTACGCTCCTCCTAGAAATGCATGGATTGCATGCAGATACGCTCCACGCAAGCGACGCACGGCCCGTCGTGCGCGCTCTCGGTTCAACCGTGGATCAGGCCGGTTTGCCCCTGTCTGAACGGCCTGTGCAGCGTGCCGAAGGGAACAGTCTCCCCTGATCTTGCACAGGCAGTTCGTCTTGAGTCTGGCAGAACCGCGATTTTGTGCTAGCGCTTGGCATCGTGACACCGTTTCCCTGGCCAGAACTCTTCATCATTGCGGGACTGATCGTCCTGAATGGCGTCTTTGCGATGTCGGAGCTGGCGATTGTCTCCGCCAAAACCGCCAAGCTCAAAGCCAAAGAGGAGGAGGGGTCCGCCAGTGCGCGGATTGCGCTGCAACTGGCGGCGGAGCCCGGAAAATTCCTCTCGACGGTGCAGATCGGGATCACGCTGATCGCGATCATAACCGGTGCTTATTCGGGCGCCAGCCTCGAAGCGCCCGTTGGAGAGCGGCTTGCTCTGCTTGGCGTGCCTGAGGATATGTCGGGCCAGACCGCGTTCGTTTTGGTGATTGCGCTGACCACCTATTTCAGCGTGGTGGTGGGTGAATTGGTGCCCAAGCAGCTCGCTCTGCGCGCGGCAGTGCCGATCTCGCTGGTGATGGCACGGCCAATGGCGATCCTGGCGACCATCGCAGCGCCCCTAGTGTGGCTGCTCGATACCAGCTCCGCGACGATCATCCGGCTGTTCGGGATCCGCAAAGGCAAGCAGAATTCGGTCACCGCCGAAGAGCTGCAGATGATCTTCGCCGATGCCACACGATCGGGCGTGATCGAAGCGGAGCAGCATCAGATCCTGACCGGCGTTGTACGCTTGGCCGAACGTCCGGTGCGCGAAATGATGACTCCGCGGACCGAGCTCGACTGGCTCGATATCAATGCTGACGAGGCGGCGATCAGTCAGGTGATTGAGGACAGCCCGCATTCGCTGCTGCCGGTCGCCGATGGTTCGCCTGACAATGTGCTTGGCGTGGTCAAGGTGCGCGAGGTGCTGGCTTCGATGGTCGCGGGCAATACAGTCTCGCTCAAGAGCATGATGAAAAAGGCCGAAGTGGTGCCTGATCAGCTCGATGCGATGGACGCTTTGCGGGTGCTGCAGCAGGCCGATATCGCCATGGCGATGGTGCATGACGAATATGGCCATCTCGACGGCATTGTGACGCCGGTCGATCTGCTGACCGCGATCGCGGGCGATTTCGTCAGCGACATGGATGAAGGAGATACGCCGCAAGTGACCGAGCGGGCCGATGGCTCGCTGCTGATCTCGGGCGCGCTGTCAGCCGATGCCTTGGCGGATCGCTTGGGCCTCGAATATGATGAGAATCGCGAGTTCGGCACGGCGGCCGGCTATGTCCTGTCGGTGCTCAAACGGCTTCCGGTCGCGGGTGACTATTTCAGCGACCAAGGCTGGCGGTTCGAAGTGGTCGATATGGACCGCCGCCGGATCGACAAGATCCTGGTCAGCGAAGAAGGAAAGTCTCAGGGGTAGACCCGATCACCTCTGGTGATCGCAAGGTGCGTTTCCTTTGGCATTCCGTAGCCACCCGCTCCCTCCACGAGTCTTTGATCGTCCTATCGCTTCGCTATTTGAGGACGGTCACCCGGAACCTTGCCTGAATCGGCTTTCGAAGAAAGCCGCAAGGCCAAGCGGCCGTCCGCAGCGATGCGACCGTGAGGTCGTATGAGCGAGGAAATCGCGCGCCGGATGGCGTGCGGAATCAGGAAGGTATAAACGCCTGCGCGGCAGCGCCATCACCTTCAGGAGCGGCGATGATGTCGCGGGTCACACGACCTTTGGCGACCGTATTGGTGCCCGGGCTACCGACCGAAGAGCGAATTCCCGGAGCCGCCGTGCCGGCCCGATCCAGCGCGCTGGTTTCCACCGGGCTGCGCGGAGCGGGGCCACCAAACAGTGCTTCGAGAGCTTCTTCAGCAGCAGCGCCAGCGGCCGGTCGCGGAGCGCCAGGAGCGGGCGGTTCAAGCGCGAAATCGGGCGGAATCACCAGCGGAGCCTGACGTTGGACTGCAAACTCGTCCGGACGCTCGCGGTTGAAGATACCGCTGCCACCGCAAGCCGCCAGCATGGCGCTCGTCGAAACGAGAAGGATGGTCGATTTCAAGGCACGCATGTTTAGCTCTCCGCTTGCAGCTCGTCGCTGCTTCTATCATCCTTGTCGCGAGTGAGGAAGCTGCGAACAAGGATTATCACTACGCCGATGGTGATAGCCGCATCGGCAACGTTGAAAACCAGAAAGGGACGAAAGGTCCCGATGTGAAAATCGGCATAATCGATGACATAGCCGAGCTCCCAGCGATCGCGAATATTGCCAATCGCTCCGCCTAAAATCAGCGCCAGCCCGAGAATATCGCCGAGCAATTTCTCGCGAAACATCCAGATCAGCACGACCAGCGCGATCAGCGCGGTGAAGGCTACCAGCAGATAGCGCATTTCCAGACTCTCGGCCTGGAACATGCCCAACGAAACGCCGCGATTTTCGACATAGGTCAGGTCAAAGAAGGGCAGCAGGGGGATGTGCCGCACCTCGCGCAAAGCCAGCGGTCCGATCACCAGCCATTTGATCAGCTGGTCCGAGGCAGCGATGAATAACGCCAGGCCAAGCCCGATCAGGCGATTGCGGGTGAACCAGGCCTTCATTCAGCCGCGTCCATTGCGCCAACCACCGAATCGCAGCGTCCGCACAGCGCGCCGTCCTCTGCCACATCGGGCAGATGGCGCCAGCAGCGGCCGCATTTGGCAAAGTCGGTCTTGGTCACGCTCACCTCGTCGCTTTGGCTGCGCGTGACTGTCGCGGTGATGAACAATTCGGCGAGCTGTTCATCGCTGACGCCCTCTGGCACCGCGGCGGCGGGCACCGAAACCTCGGCTTCGAGGCTGGAGCGAATGGTCTTTTCGCGCCGCAGCGGCTCGATCGCTTCGTTGACCCGATCGCGCAGCGCGCGCAGCGCATCCCATTTGGCGCGGTCAGCTGGCACTTGCGGGACGCTCGGCCATTCGAGCAGGTGGACGCTGCCGCCCTGCTCATCATCCTCGGGATAGCGGGTCTTCCACACTTCCTCGGCGGTGTAGACCAGCACCGGCGCGGCGTAGCGCACCAGAGCATGGAACAGCAGGTCGAGCACGGTGCGATAGGAATTGCGGGTGACGCTGTCGGGCCCATCGCAATAGAGCGAGTCCTTGCGGATATCGAAGAAGAAGGCCGAGAGGTCTTCGTTGCAGAAATCGACCAGCAGCCTGGTGTAGGTGTTGAAATCGTATTGATCGACCGCTTCGCGCAGCTTGCCGTCGAGCTCGCTCAACAGCGACAGGACGTAGAGTTCGAGCTCGGGGATCTCGCCCCCATCCGACATATCGCCGACAAAGCCGTCAAGTGCGCCGAGCAGATAACGGAAGGTGTTGCGCAAGCGGCGGTATTGGTCGCCGACGCCCTTGATGATCTCATCGCCGATGCGGTGATCTTCGGTGAAATCGACCGACAGCGCCCACAGCCGAATGATATCCGCGCCGGTCTGCTGCATCATCTTGACCGGATCGGTCGTATTGCCGAGCGATTTGGACTGTTTGCGCCCGCTCGCATCCATGGTGAAGCCGTGCGTCAGCACCTGATCATAGGGTGCGCGGCCGCGGGTGGCGCAGCTTTCGAGCAGCGAGCTCTGGAACCAGCCACGGTGCTGATCCGAGCCTTCGAGATAGAGATTGGCCGGCCATTGCAGTTCGGGCCAGCGCCCGCTTTCGAGCACGAACGCATGGGTGCAGCCCGAATCGAACCAGACGTCGAGAATGTCGGTCACCATCTCGAACTCATCGGGGTTGTGATCGGGCCCGAGGAATTCGGCCTTGCGCGCCTCTTCCCAGGCATCGACGCCGTCCTGGCGAACCGCATTGATCACCCGCAGATTGACTTCGGGATCTTGCAGGTAAGAGCCATCGGGCCGGACAAACAGCGTGATCGGCACGCCCCAGGCGCGCTGCCGCGACAGCACCCAGTCGGGACGGCCTTCGACCATCGCACCGATCCGGTTCTGGCCCTTGGGCGGGAAGAATTCGACCCGCTCGATCTCTTCCATCGCCCGCTCGCGCAGGGTCGGGGCTGCGCAGATCGTCTCCTCGCTCATGTCGACCGCGCCGCCTTCGCTTTCCCACGCCTTGTCTTCGGGCGTCTTGGGCTCAAGCCACGGCAGGTCCTGATCCATCGGGACGAACCATTGCGGGGTGCAGCGGTAGATCACCTTGGCTTTGGAGCGCCAGGAGTGCGGGTAGGAATGCTCGTAATCGGCGCTGGCGCTGAGCAGCGCGCCCGCTTCGCGCAAATCCGAACAGATCGGGCCTTCAGGCGCGTTGAACGGCTTGTTGATGACCGAGCGGCGACGCTCGTCCGCTCCGCCGAGCCACAGCCAATCATCGCGATAGCGGCCATCATCCATCACCGCGAAGACCGGCTCAATCCCGTGCCCCTTGCACAGCGCAAAGTCATCCTCGCCGTGATCCGGCGCCATATGGACCAGCCCGGTGCCGCTTTCGGTGGTGACGAAATCGCCTTCGAGCATGGGCCGCGGTGTGGCGTAGAACCCACCGAGATGATGCATCGGGTGGCGGACCTTGGTGCCGGCGAGGTCGGAGCCCTTGAGCTCTCGGATGACCTCGAAGCTACCGTAGCATCCGCCGCCATCCTTCTTGAATGGGGCAGCAAGAGAGGCCTTCTGGCGCTCCACCAGGGCCTCAGCCAGATCCCTAGCTACAACAGCGCGCCGCGTCTCCCATGGGTCATTGTCGTCGTCTTCAAACTCCCAACCGCTGATACTCACTTCCGCCAGCACATACTCAACCTCCGGACCATAGGCCAAAGCCTGGTTGACCGGGATCGTCCATGGCGTGGTGGTCCAGATCACCGCATGCGCGCCGACCAGCTCTTCGATCGGACTTTCGATGATCTCAAACGCCACATCGATCTGCGGCGAGTCGTTGAGGTCTTCATATTCGACCTCGGCCTCGGCCAGCGCGGTCTTCTCGACCGGCGACCACATCACCGGCTTGGCGCCGCGGTAGAGATTGCCCGCTTCGACAAATTTCATCAGCTCGGCGACAATCGTCCCCTCAGCCTCGTAATCCATCGTCAGATAGGGCTTGTCCCAATCGCCCATGATCCCGAGCCGCTTCAATTGTTCGCGCTGGGTGTCGACCCATTTCTGCGCATAGGCGCGGCATTCGGCGCGGAATTCCTTGGCCGGAACCTCGTCCTTGTTCTTCTTCTTCTTGCGATATTGCTCTTCGACCTTCCATTCGATCGGAAGGCCGTGGCAATCCCAGCCCGGCACATAGGGCGCGTCCTTGCCCAGCAGGTTCTGCGTCCGGCAGACCATATCCTTGAGGATGTGGTTCAAGGCATGGCCGATATGCATATCGCCATTGGCGTAGGGCGGGCCATCGTGAAGGATGAATTTCTCGCGACCCGCACGCGCCTCGCGCAGCTTGGAATAGAGGTCAATCTCCTGCCAACGCGCCTGAATGCCCGGTTCCTTCTGCGGAAGGCCGGCTTTCATCGGGAATGCTGTCTTCGGCAGGAAGACAGTGTCTCTATAGTCGCGTTCGGAATCAGACATGATCGAGGGCCGTTAGGACAATAATTGCGGGCGATAAACCCTCATTGCGCCGCGCGGCGATTTTGCAGCGCGGCCTCGCTCGCGTCGATCTCTTCCTGAGTGCGATTGTCATAGCGCTGAACCAGCGCCGGGACGGTGGTGAAAGCATCGTCAGTCCAGATGAAACCGTTGAAGCTCGAAGGGACCTTGGTGAGCTGTTCGGGGAGAGTAATCCCACGGATATCATGGTCGGGAAGCGCGCGATCATCACCCGGACCTTCCATGATGATTTGGACCCCGGCGCCCTCCATCCGCGCTATCAGCCGGTTGGGCCAACCCCACAGAAAGCCCTGATCCTCGATCCCGATCAGCATAGTACCCTGTTCGCATGAGCCGGGGACAAAGCCGGTCCATCCGGTCAGGCGATAGTCAGATGTGCATTGCCGCGCCTGTTCCGGGTCGATCGCCCAGGCATGGGGAAATCGTGCGCGGATGCGGGCGATCTGCTCGGGCGAGCCGTAAAAGCCATCGCCTTTGGCCACAGGATCGCGGTTGATGGTGTCGAGCGCCGTGGCGACGGCATCGACCAAAGCCGCATTGTCTTCGCCAAGATCGACCATCAGCCGCGCCCGACGCGGAATGGCTTGTGCCGCCTCGCTCAATGTCGGGATGGTCAGGCCGGTGCCGCGCAGAGGAAACTGCAGGCCGTCCTCGTTCTGATAGCGGTAGCCATAGCCGGGGTCGAGCGCACGGATCTGTTCCAGGCTGGCGTTCTCGGTCGAGCCCGACGCCTCGGTCAGGCAGCCGAGATTGCCCGAGCCCAGCAGAACCACTTCACCATCCTCGGTGAGCTGCGGATCGACCTCGACCAGCCAGGCGCCGAGCCGATCGGCCCGCAGGATCGCCGGGATCGTGTTGGGAGCATGGCGGTGATAGGGCTCACGGATCGCTACGCCATCGCAGCCAACATCCTCATAGCTCGTCATCCCGAGCAATTCCGGCCCGACCGCGCGATGCGCAATCTGCTTGGGCGCGCCCGCCGGATAGGATGCAATCCAGCTGGCATTGGTGAAGGACAGCACCAGAAAGGCGATCGCGAAGATCGCGGCAATTCGTTTGAAAATGATCACCCCAGTAGACGCCGCGCCTGGGCGCAATCCTTGTCCATCTGCTCGATCAGTTCTTCAACACTGTCGAACTTGGCTTCCCCGCGCAGGAAATGGTGGAAGGCGACTTCGATCTCCTGACCATAAAGATCGCCGGAGAAATCGAAGAAATAGGGTTCGAGCAATTCCTTGGGCGGCTCAAACTGCGGGCGGATCCCGATATTGGCTGCGCCACTAAGCTGCTGTCCGGTCGCCAGCACTGTCCCGGTCACGGCATAGACGCCGTATTTGGGGCGGAGATACTTATCGATCGCCAGATTGGCGGTGGGATAGCCGATCGTCCGCCCGCGCTTGTCGCCATGTTCGACGATACCGCGGATTGCGAAGGGGCGGGTCAGCATCTCCGCAGCAATCTGTGGTTCGCCTTCGCGCAAGGCTTCGCGGATCCGGCTGGATGACACGACATCGCCATGGCCGGTGACCGCTTCGACCACGCGTGATTGCAGACCCAGCTCACCGCCGTAACCGCGCAGCAGCCTGACATCGCCCTTGGCGCCGCGCCCGAAGGTGAAATCGCCGCCGGTCACCACGCCATGGGCGCCAAAGCGCTTGATCAGGATCTCGGAGATGAAGTCTTCTGCGCTGGTTCCGGCCAGTTCGGCATCGAAGTGGAACACCAGCATCGCGGTCGCTCCCGCCGCGAGATAGAGTTCCTGCCGTTGTTCGAGCGTGGTCAGGCGGAACGGCGGGACATCGGGTTTGAAGAACCGCACTGGATGCGGATCGAAAGTTGCGATGATGGAGGGACGGCCCTCCGAGTGAGCCCACTCGATCGCTTCGCCCGCAACCGCCTGATGCCCAAGGTGAAAGCCATCGAAATTGCCCAGCGCAATCACCGCGCCGCGCAGCGCCTCAGCAATCGGTTCACGATGATCGAGCCACCTCAAGCCTGATCCCCTTCCACCGCGCTGTCTGCCCGAACATAGGTGATGAAGGAATAGGCTGGCTCGGCATGCTCACCGGGATGGTCTTCGCGTGTCTGCACCACCCAATCGGGGCCTGGCTCGGCCATAAAGGTGTCGCCTTCGAAATCGGCATGGATCTGGGTCAGCTCGATCCTGTCTGCGCGTTTCATGAAGACATCATAGATCGCCGCACCGCCGACGATCGCGATCTCCTCGACCGCATCCCCCGACGCCTCACCAACTTGGGCCAGCGCCAGCGCTTCATCGACCGATCCGACGATTTCGGCACCCTCAGGCGCAAAATCATCATGCCGGGTCAGCACGATATGGCGCCGACCAGGCAGCAGACCAGGCAGGCTCTCAAAGGTCTTGCGCCCCATGACCATCGGCTTGCCCATGGTCAGCTGCTTAAAGCGCTTGAGATCGGCCGAGAGGTGCCACGGCAGCTTGCCTTCATTGCCGATCGTGCCATTGGCGGCCCGGGCATAGATCATCACGATTTTGGCGGCACTCACTGGCTGCTGTTCCCGACCCTGGTGACGTGGCCCATTTTGCGGCCCTCGCGCGCTTCACGCTTGCCATAGAGGTGCAGATGCGGCTCGCCCCCCTCGGCCAGCATGGTGTGCGCGGTCAGCGCGTCTTCGCCGACGATATTGCGCATATCGACACTGTCAAACCGCGTCGTGGCATCGCCCAAGGGCAGCCCGCAGATCGCGCGAATATGGTTCTCAAACTGGCTGGTGGCCGCGCCTTCGATCGTCCAATGGCCCGAATTGTGGACCCGCGGCGCCATCTCGTTGAAGATCGGCCCGTGCTTGGTGGCAAAGAATTCGAGCGTCAGCACGCCGACATATTGCAGCGCTTCAGCCACTTGCCCGGCGATCACCCGCGCGTCTGCGACCTGGCCCTCGACCAGAGCGCCAGCGGGGAGGGTCGATTGCACCAGCATCCCGCCGCTGTGCGAATTGGCCGAGGAATCCCAGAACCGGATCATGCCGTCCTGCGCCCGCACCAGAATGACCGAGAATTCGGTCTCAAACGGGACCATGCCTTCATAGATGCAAGGCCGGCCGGGGAAGCGCACGCCGGTTGCCTCATGGGCATTGCCGATCCGCCACTGGCCCTTCCCGTCATAGCCATCATGCGCGGTTTTGAGGATGCCGGGCGCGCCAATCCGATCGACCGCGGCGGCAAAGTCGGCATCGCTTTCGACCCGCATATAGGGCGCACAGACCGCGCCAAACCCCTCGGCGAAGGCCTTTTCATTGAGCCGGTTCTGGGCCACTTCCAGCGCGCGGGCATTAGGCATCAGGCGGTCGGCCGGGATCGCCGCTGCAGCTGCCAGCGGAACATTTTCGAACTCCCAGGTCACCACATCGCACATGCCGGCAAAGCGTGACAGCGCCTCGGTCTCGCCCCAGCCCGCCTCGATAAAATCGGCCGAGACATCGGCTGCGACATTGTCTCCCTTGGGGCCATAGCCAATGCAGCGATAGCCGAGCTGCGCCGCTGCCATGGCCAGCATCCGGCCAAGCTGGCCGCCGCCAAGAATGCCAATGGTTGAACCGGGAGGCAGCGCGCTCATTCGAGGATCAATCCTGCGGCGCTTCGGTCACGGCAGCGCTGCGTGCGGCGCGCCAATCCTGCAACCGATCGGACAATTCGTCATCCTGCAGCGCCAGGATCGCCGCCGCCATCAAAGCGGCGTTCTTCGCGCCCGCCTCACCTATTGCCAGAGTCCCGACCGGGATGCCCGCAGGCATCTGCACGATCGAGAGCAGGCTGTCCCAGCCCGACAGCGCCTTGGACTGAACCGGCACGCCCAACACCGGCAGATGCGTCATCGCGGCGATCATCCCGGGCAGATGCGCCGCCCCGCCAGCGCCGGCGATGATCACGTCGAACCCTTCGCCCTCGGCACCCTTGGCAAAGGCGCTCATCCGGTCAGGCGTGCGGTGGGCCGAAACGATCCGCGCCTCATGCTCGACTTCGAGCTCGTCGAGGATCTCCGCGGCAAGCCGCATGGTGGGCCAGTCCGACTGGCTTCCCATCACGATGGCGACCTTTCCTCCCATGAGACCTCTCAGCTGTCCTTCAGATAATAGCGCTCACCCGGCACCATATTCTCATCAAAGTCATAGATGATTGGTTGCCCAGTGGGAATCTCCAAACCGGTGATGTCCTCATCCGAGATTTGCGAGAGGTGTTTGACCAGCGCGCGCAGGCTGTTGCCATGGGCCGAGATGATCACGGTCTCGCCGCTCGCTAGCACCGGCAGGATGTCGCTTTCCCAATAGGGCAGCACCCGCTCGATCGTCAGCTTGAGGCTTTCGGTGTAAGGCACATCGATCCCGTCATAGCGCGGATCGGCGCCGGGATCATACTCGCTGCCCGGCTCCATCGGCGGGGGCGGGGTGTCGAAGCTGCGGCGCCAGATATGGACCTGCTCATCGCCGTGCTTGTCGCGGGTTTCCTGCTTGTTGAGCCCGGTCAGCCCACCATAATGCCGCTCATTGAGCCGCCAGTCCTTGGTCACTGGCAGCCACAGCAGGCCGGCCTCTTCCAGCGCGAGGTTGAGCGTTTTGATCGCGCGGGTCTGGAGTGAGGTGAAACAGGTCGTCGGAATGACGCCCTTCTCTTTCATCAACGCGCCCGCGGCCTTGGCTTCGGCAACACCCTTTTCGGTCAGATCGACATCCCACCAACCGGTGAAGCGGTTTTCGAGGTTCCACTGGCTCTGGCCGTGGCGGACAAGAATGAGTTTTGGCATTTTTTCTCCGTAGTGCCAGGCCACCCGCGCCCTCCACCCTACGACCCGGATGATACCCGGGCAGTATCCGGGTGGTAGGGTGGAGGGACTGGGTGGCGTAGCCCCCCAAAACAAGAAAACGCGCGTTAGCCTTCGGAACCCTGCTTGGGAAGCTCTTGTCCATCCGAATCGCGGATTTCCCGGCTCTGAGCCTTCCGCCGCCGCAAGTTCTCGCGCAATTTCGCTGCGAGCCGCTCTTCGCGAGACATATTGTTGCTTGTGTCTTCACTCATATGAAATGCCTAGTCGCTATCAGTCTCCACCATCAAGCCCTGCTTGACTTTACGCGCGCACGCGACAATAGGGCGCGCCTGCCTCTTATTGTGGCTTTTTGGTTCGCTGCTGTAGCTCAGTGGTAGAGCGCACCCTTGGTAAGGGTGAGGCCGAGAGTTCAATTCTCTCCAGCAGCACCATTTTTCATCACATCCTCGATGCTGATCCCTCCGCTTTGCTGCGGGGCATCTGCGGGCGGGCGGTCGCCCTTGCGAACTCTTCGAGTTCGAGTCTGGTTACCCGGCTTGGCGCTTAAGAATCCTCCGATTTGGCGATCTCGTCATTCTATGCCACCTCTATTACCGGGTCGATCGAGGGGAGAGTATAGTGAAAGCTTCGACAATTTCGACCGCATTCGCGACAAGCTGCGGTTTGGCTCTGGCGGTCTCCGCGCATCCGGCGAGCGCTTGGCAAGAGGAGCGCGTTCCCACGCTTGAGATTGCGTCCGAAGAGGAAGTGAAAGCCCGGTTAGAGCGGGAAGAGCTCGAGGCCCAAGCCAAATTATCGAGAGTGATGGCAAATCTTAGAGCAGAGAGCGCCCTTGCCTTTGCGAGGACGCGGGCCCGACTGAATTGCGAAGACGGCGCGGAAGGTTCCACTCCGCGGTTCTCAATGCAAGACTTAGAGCCGCGCGTGGTCGAGGAGGTGGACATCGGCAGCGGTTTCAGATTTAGCAGGGGAATCGGCGGGGATGACGTCGACTATGGGCGGCGTCTGTGCACCGATCTTGAGGACGGGAATTTCCTCGCAATGACCCGTGCTGGAGTGGAGCGGCTGCGCGAGGCAGAGATTGAACCGGACCGTGATTACGGCACTGAGTTTCTGGTCTTCAGTGACGGAACCCTCATCGCGATGGATGTAGGCTCATCGGCTGACTTCAGCGAAGATCCCGAGGGCTCCGACGAGGATTCCTCAGATGAGGATCGGGGTGCTGATGGCGCAGGCATTGATGACTTCGACGAGGATCCCGAAGGCTCTGACGAGGACACCTCGAGCGAGGATCAGGGTGCAGATGGCACGGGCATCGATGAATTCGATGAGGATCCCGAGGGCTCGGATGACGACACAGAGCCAACCGACGATTCGACCGCAGGTTCAACAGTCGATCCCGATGCGGTGATCCCTCCGCAAAGAACCGGGGCGACCGGGCTGAGCGGGCAATTCGAGACCTCGAACGAGAATGGCATCATTTTCGGAGCCGTGATCTGGTGGCTTTACGGCCCAGGGGGCGTAGAGGTGCAGAATTATCGCCGCAATCAGCTGTTGGTCGATCTGGTGCCCGGCGCGACCTATCGGGTGGTCGCCAAGGAGCTCGGCGAGAATGGCCGGACGGCAGAGTTGACCTTTACGCCTCAGGGCACAGGCTTCACCTTCACCCGCGGTCTGCGGTTCCAATAGAGGGAGCTTGAACGCGGCTCTGCAGGGCTGAGTGAGGACCCATCCCCCACACTTTTGACGAGTGCGCCAATCGTTTGCGCGGCTTATCGCCTTCCCATCAACATTTGCGATGGAGAGGCTGCAATGGATCTCGGACTTAAAGGCAAGAAAGTTATCATGAATGGCGGCGCGCATGGCCTGGGCCTCGCTTCGCTCAAGCTGTTTGCAGCCGAGGGCGCTGATGTCGCCTTCTTCAGCCGCAAGGACGACAAGATCGCGGCCGCCACGGCGGAGATCGATGCCGCTGGCCCGGGCAAGGTGTTTGCCGAAGTGTTCGACATGAACGATGGCGACGACGCTTACAAAGCCTGGCTTGAGAAGGCCGCTGGCGAGCTCGGTGGATGCGACATCTTCATTCACACCGCCAGCGCTTCGGGCACCGGCGGGACCGGCGATTGGCAGGCCTGTGTCGATATGGACCTCAAGGGTGCGGCTCTGGGCGTTGAGGCGCTGACCCCGTTCATCTCGCAATCGGACACCGGCTCGATCGTGATGATGAGCTCGACTGCTGCGCTCGAAACCTTCATCGCGCCCAATCCCTTCAACGCGATCAAGGCTGCGCTGATCACCTATGCTTCGCAGCTCAGCCAGGCATTCGCCGGCCAGGGCATCCGCGTGAACACCGTTTCACCCGGCGCGATCTATTATGAAGGCGGCAATTGGGAAGCGATCAAGGGCATGATGCCTGAGCTCTATGACGGCACTCTGGCCAAAATGCCGATGGGCCGGTTCGGCAATGATAAGGAAGTCGCCAAGGCGATCGTCTTCGTGGCGAGCCCGGCGGTGCCTTACATGACTGGCGCCAACATCGTGGTCGATGGCGGCTTCACCCAGCGCGTCCAATTCTAATCACATCCCTCAAGACTGGAAGGGCATCCTCCTATGGCTGACATTGCCAAAGAGATCGATCGCGACAAGCTGCTCGATATCTACACCCGCACCATGAAGGTGAACCGCACCGACGAGAAATTCCGCGCGCTCCTGATGGAGGGCAAGGTTGCGGTGATGTATTACTGCGTGCGCGGGCAGGAGCTGGTCTCTGCCGCGGCGATGGCAGCCTTGGAGGACGACGATTACGTCGTCTGCACCTATCGCGGCCAAGGCGAACAGACCGCCAAGGGCATCCCGATGGAGAAATGGTGGGGCGAATGCCTCGGCAAGGCCACCGGCACTTGCAAGGGCAAGGGCGGCACCATGCACATCACCGATCCCGACACCGGGATCATGGTCACCACCGGCGTGGTCGGCTCGGGCCTGCCGATCGCCAATGGGCTGGCGATGGCGAGTCAGAACAATGGCGATGGCCGGGTTACTTTGGTCAGCTTTGGCGATGGCGCGGCCAATATCGGCGGCTTCCACGAAGCGATGAACATGGCTCAGCTCTACAAGCTGCCGGTCGTGTTCCTGTGCCAGAACAACCGCTATGGCGAACACACCGCCTATGCCGATCACACCGATACCGCGCAGATGGCTGATCGTGCGGCCGGTTACGGCATGAAAGGCGTGCGGGTCGACGGCAACAACGTCAACGAGGTCTATCCCGCGGTCAAGGAGGCGGTCGATCGCGCTCGCGCCGGCGAAGGCCCGACCCTGGTCGAAGCCATGTGCTACCGCATGATGGGCCACTTCTTCGGTTCGGATTTCTCCTACATGCCGCAAGAGCATCTCGCCGAGATGCAGGCCGAGGATCCGCTGCCCAAGCTGCGCGCGGTCATGCTCGAGCATCAATTCACCGAGGATGAGCTCGACGGCATTGTCGCCAAGATCGATGCGGATATCGAAGCGGCGGTTCAGCACGCGCTCGATGCGCCGCTGCCGGACACTGATGAAATCTATAAAGACGTGCTTGAGGAGGTGAACTGAAATGGCTGAAATCACCATGACAGAGGCCCTCAACAAGGCCATCGACGAAGCCATGGCTGAAGATGACGGCGTGTTCTGCCTCGGCGAAGACGTGGCGGCCAAGCAGGGCGGCGGGGTGTTCAAGGTCACTTCGGGCCTGACCGAGAAATATGGCGAGCATCGCATTCGCGCGACGCCAATTTCGGAAACCGCGATCATCGGGGCGGCGGTAGGTGCCGCGCTCGCCGGTCAGCGTCCAATTGCCGAGATCATGCTGATGAATTTCGTCGGCGTGTGTATGGACCAGATCGTAAACCACGCGGCCAAGCTGCGCTTCATGTCGGGCGGCCAGACGCCGTGCCCGATCGTGATCCGCACCACCACCGGCGTGGGCGTCGGCTTTGGCGGTCAGCACTCCGACATGCTCGAAGCGTGGTTCGCCCACGTCGCCGGCATGCATGTGGTGACCCCGTCGAACGCCGCCGATGCGCGCGGGTTGATGCGCTCCGCAATCGACGCGAATGACCCGGTCGTCTTTATCGAGAACATCCTGTGCTACGGCCTCAAGAGCGAGGATCCGGGTCCGGGCTATCGCGTGCCGCTGGGCAAGGCGGCTGTGGCCAAGGAAGGCAGCGACATCTCGCTGATCACTTATGGCCGGACCGTGCTCGACGCGCTCAAAGTCGCGGGTGAGATGGAGAAAGAGGGCGTCAGCGTCGAAGTGATCGATCTGCGCACAATCGCTCCTTATGACGAGGCAACCGTGCTCGCATCGGTCAACAAGACCGGCCGCGCGCTGACTCTGCATGAAGCGGTGCGTCCGTTCGGAACCGGGGCCGAGATCGCCGCGAACATTCAGGAAAAATGCTGGGATAATCTCAAAGGTCCGGTGCGCCGGATCGGCGGGACCTTCGCGGCGGTTCCCTTCGCAACCCATCTCGAACAGGCCTGGATCCCGACCAAGGCTGAAATCGTTGAACAGATCAAAGCCTCTGTAGGCAAAGACTAAGGGGGCTCCTTTGGCTTCAGAAATTCGCATTCCCAAGCTCGGCATGAGCGCGACCGAAATGACCCTCGTCGAATGGATGTTCGGCGAGGGCGAAGAGGTCGACAAGGGTGAGATTATCTACACTGTCGAGACCGACAAGAGCACGACCGAGATTGAGGCCCAGGCCAGCGGGATCATCCATCCCACCGGCGAAGAGGGTTCGGTCTACAAGGTCGGCGATCTGATCGGCACGATTGAATAGGGTCCGGACTGTGAGCACTCCGCGCGAAAAGCTGGCAGCCGTCTATGCGGCCGCTGGTGCGCGTGATTGGGATTTGGTCGAAAGCCTGCTGCACCCAGACTTCGTGCTTCACGAAGCCGAATGCCTGCCGTTTGGCGGCGAATGGCGGGGCAAGGATGCGCTGCAGCGCTGCGCGGCGGCGATGTATGGCACTTGGGCCGAGGCCAAGGTCGAGATTCACGACATCACCGGCGGGGACAGCTGGGGTGTCACCGTGCTGACGCTGACCATGACTCCCAAAGCCAGAGACGGCCAGCCCGGCGAGACTTTCAGTCAGACGGTGTGCGAAGCGGGCTCGTTCGAAGACGGTCTGCTCAAGGATCTGCGAATCCATTATTTTGACGCGGCCGAAGTCGCCGCCAAGGCCTAGCTAGGACCACAATTATGACGATCGAGAAAGTCTGCGTCCTTGGCGCGCCCGCTGACCAGGGACAGCCGCTGGTGGCGGAACTGCTCAAGCACGGTTTCACCGTCACCGCCGGAGTGCGGCGCGACAACGCCATGGCGGACACGCCGTTTCCCGATCTGCCGACGGTCTTCGCCGATATCACCGACGCCGATGCGATGGAAAAGGCGTTTGCAGGGCAGGACGCCGCAGCGTTCCACCTGCCGTTCGAGTTCGACCGCGAAAAGGCCGCGCATTTCGGCGCGCAGATCGCCGAAGGGGCCAGGCGCGCGGGGCTGAAGAAGATCATTTTCAACACCGCCTGCTATGTCGCGGATCACGATCTCGACCTGTCGGCGCATGATGGGCGGCGCGATATCGAGCGCTCGCTGGAAGCGACCGGGATCCCCTGTGTCTTCATCGAGCCGACCGTCTTCATGGACAATCAATACCGGATCTGGACTCGTCCGGCGATCATGCGCGACGGGATCTTCGCTTACCCGGCCAAGCCCGATCTGCTGATCAATTGGGTCTGCCTGGATGATGTTGCCCAGGCGATGGTCAAGGCGCTGCTGACGGACAAGGCCGACGGCCTGCATGTCCCGATCGGCGGGCCAGAGGCTTTGGTTGGCGATCAGGTCGCGGCCAATCTGTCCGAAGCCCTGGGTCGCGAAGTCCGCTTCAAGAGCCTCGCGCCGCAGGAATTCGCCGCCGGGATGAGCGAGCTGGTCACCGGATCGCGCGAAATTGAACCTGCCAGCATCTATGACGGCATGGCCAAATTCTATTCCTTCTACAACACGCAGGAGGTCTCGCCGCTGCTGGTCGATCCGCAGAATGCGCGCGACCTGCTGGGGATGGAGCACACCTCGCATCTCGAATGGGCCAAGTCGAAGGATTGGATGGAAGGGCTTGAGGGTCTGATCTAGGCGCGGCTGTTATCTTCGTGGTGCCGTAGCCACCCGCTCCGCCGATCTTAGGGCTCCACAATCACCAAACGATAGCCGAGGTCGAGCTCTTCGCGTTCGAGTAAATGACCATAGCGTCGGCGCCATTCTCCGCTTTCAAGATCCACTCTGAGCCGGTCGAGCTTCGCTTCCACGTTATCGATCGCCCAGAAGCTCGAGCTGCCCTTGCGCAGCTGCGGGTCGAGATAGGCCGCGGGCCGCCGCCAATAGGCATAGAGGAAGCCATCGCTGCAATCGTGCGGGATCATCACTGGGATGACCGAATGCTCGCCAAGCCAGGTCGAATAGTCCGCCATTCGTGGCATTTGCTGGGCGTCGAGCTCGGCCAGTTCGGGAAGATAGTCGAGCAGCCAGATGTCGCGATAATCGGGGTCGAAGGTCAGCAGCACAATCCGATCGCGCGTGACCCGCTGCATCTCGCGCAGCCCGGCACGCTTGTCAGGCCAGTGATGCACAGTGAGCACCGCCATGCTCGCGTCAAAGCTGTTGTCGGCAAAGGGCAGATTGTCAGCGGTCGATTGCACCACGCGCTCACGATGGGGATGCTGATCGATCATCGCCTGCGAGGGTTCGAGCGGAGTGACATCAAGGTCCTCCGGCTCGTAGGATCCAGCCCCCGCACCGACATTGAGGACACTCCGGGCATCGCCTAGCGCGGCGCGGATGGCCTTGGCTATGCGCGGATCAGGGCGGCGCAGATTGGCGTAATCGAGACCGATTCAATCGTATTTTGCATCCATTGCGGATGGCTATAGCGTCTGACCGTCGTCCAGGACAAAATCGCTGCCGGTCACGAATTCCGCGGCGTCGGAGCAGAGGTAGAGCACCAGGCCGTCGAGTCCCTCTTCACCCATCAACCGGCGTTTGGGGAAGCGTGCGATCTGCTTCTTGCCGGGTTCGGTGTCGAACCAATCATCGTTGATCGCGGTGCGGATATAGCCGGGCGAGATCGTGTTGACGCAGATCCCGGCGCGGGCCCATTCGCGCGCCAAGCTGCGCGCTGCCTGGACCACACCGGCCTTGCTGGCGGCATAGGCGACGAGCCCTGGCGAAGGCTCGAATGCGGTGATCGAGGCGATCATCACGATCCGGCCCCTTTCGGTTCCGGCCGCCATCATCCTCTTGGCGCCTTCGCGCGCGGTCAGGATTGCGCCCTTGAGATTGATTGCGAGCGTGCGCTCTATCTCTTCCTCGGGCATGCTCACCGCCATGCCTGCGCCATCGATCCCGGCATTGGCGATCACCGTGTCGACCGTGCCAAAGGCAGCTTCCGCGGCATCGAAGCCCGCGATCACATCAGCCTCACGAGCAACATCCATCGCCACCGCCGCGGCCTGCGGGCCGATCCCCGACGCCAAGGCCTCCAAGCGGTCCTTGCGCCGCGCGCCAAGCGCGACCTGCGCGCCATTGGCGGCCAGGATCTTGCCGAAACGCGCGCCCAACCCTGAGGACGCACCTGTGATAAGCGCGGTGCGCCCGCTGAGATCAACCGAAAGGCTCATAGGGTCAGATCAAGACTTCGCCGGAAGTTCGCCGTTGAAGTATTTCTGCATGGTCTGGTGGAAGTGCCGGACCCGGCTTTCCTGATAGGTGCCGAGTTCCATCACCCCGCTTTTGAGGTTCTTCATCCCCTCTTGAACATAGGGCAGGTTCGACATGTCCTGATCGAACACATTGGCGAGCTGCGGCCCCATCTTGTCGGCAGCCCAGGCGAAGGGCTCATCATCTGGAATGCGGGTCACCTCGACCGCGCGCGGACGCTTCTCACCCTTGGGCGTCGGGAACAGCAGGCGGATCTCCATGATCGACTCGTCGCAGGTTTCGCCGGGGAACCAGCGATAGGTCAGGGTCGGGAGATAGCCGATCCACGGCGCAAAATTCGGGAAGATATTGTAGGTGAAATTATCGAGGATCTCACTGTCCGAGGCGTCCGAATAATCATAGCCATATTGCTCGGCAAAGCCCTGGCGGCCCGCTTCGGCGAGGACCTTTCGCGCACCGAGCGGATCGGCCGGATCGAATTCCGCCGCGCCATCGCCAGCGGCAAAGCGCCGGTTGGTGTCGGCATCATCCCCGCCCGAGAACTCATTCATCTTCTCGAGAACATAGGTCGAGTCCTTGTTCTTGAGATGCGGGCTGAGAACGCCGGAGGGCGTGATTGCGCGGTTGAAGTGATCGCCGATCAAATCGTAGCGGGTGTTGGCATCGCCCAGGAAGGGCAGCAATTGCGGGTGGGTGACGATCGAGTGCCAGGCTTCCATGAAAGCCTCAGCAGTGGCCTTCCAGTTCGATTTGAACTTCTTCTGGATCCACATGCCGGTGTAGCGATTCTCGAAGTCGTAGCGCTCGTAATGCTCCGCCGCCGGACCGAGCCAGGTCTTGAAGTCCGGCAGGTCGTAATTCTCGGTCAGCATGATGAAGCCCTGCCACAACTCGATGCGGGCTTCGGGCAGGTCGAGATCCTTGCCTTGCAGATGTTTGAAATCCCACTCGCTGGGGATTTCCTTGAGCGTGCCATCATTGCGCCAGGTGAAGCCGTGGAACGGGCATCGCAGCTGGATCGACGGGCCGCATTCGGTGCGCAGCTTGCGACCGCGGTGGAGACAGGCGTTGTGGAAGGCTTTGACGCTGCCATCCTTCTGCCGGATCAGCAGCCAGCTCTTGTCATTGATCTCATAGACCACCGTGTCGCCGGGATCGGGCATCTCATCTTCGCGCGCGGCGAATTGCCAGACATTGGGCCACATCTTCTCACGCTCAAGCTTGGCGTAATCTTCGCTGATATAGGCATCGACCGGGATCGGATCATTGCCCATGTCCATCGTGCTCTCTTCGAACAGGTAGTCGGGCGGCGTCCGCGTGTCGCCATTGAGCATGTCGGTGTAAGTGATACCCGGGCAACGATCGTCGCGATTGATATCCTTAATCTCGTTCATTGGAGGCCTCTCGATCCCTTTCCTCGCACTTTGTGCAGTGTTCGTGCCCGACAATATCACACACCTTGGAGCTTAGGTCATCCTAGCGGATTGGAGAGGAAAACATGGCGCGAGCAGGTGGATTGGCAGAATTAGGCGAGGTGATGCAGCTGGCCTTCGTCCCCAAGGATTTTGAAGCCGCGGTCAAGCATTGGACCGAGGTGATGGGCGTGGGTCCATTCTTTCTGATGGAAGGGATCCATCTCGAAGACATGAAGTACCGCGGAGCGCCCACCGATGCAGTGTTTGATCTGGCGCTGGCCTATTGGGGCGACATCCAGATTGAGCTGATCCGACCACGCGATACGCACCCCTCGATCTATTCGGGCGAATATGCCGAGGTTACCGGCCTGCATCACGTTTGCATCCTGGTCGATGATATCGAGGATGCCTACGCTGCGTGCGAACGGCACCAGGCTGAGGTTGTGATCGAAGGAAAGCTGGGTGACAGCAGGGTGATCTACGCTGATCCGGGCAATGGTCCAGGCAGCCTGGTCGAAATCCTTCAGCAGGGCGAGGGCGGTCCTGGCCTGTTCGCGATGATCAAACAGGCTGGTGAGGGCTGGGATGGCTCAGAGCCGTTGCGGACTCTTGGTTAACGTGCCTTAGCCGCCCGCGCCCTCCACCCTTCCACCCGGATTGTGTCCCGGTAGGATCCGGGTGGAAGGGTGGAGGGAGCTGGTGGCCATGAGAACAATCAAAGGAAATCGCCCTTGCGGCTTGCCTAGGGCAAGCCGTCCCGCTCTTGGTCACGGTAGTCAGTAACACTGGGCCAGACATTTGTTTTGGCCCTCAGGCGCCGGGCGCTGGCAATCGGGCCAGCAGGGCTGGCCGCAAGCCTGACCAGGCGTCCGCAGATGCCCGTAGCGAAGCGGAGGATTAGCATCGAGGACGGACCCGCGGATGCGGGTCCGAAAAGATCAGGAGGATGCGCCGAGATAACCCAGCTGACCAGCCTTGAAGATCGTCTGCGCGCGGTTGACGCTGTCGAGCTTCTCGCCAGCACGGTGGATGTGATAGCGGATCGTTGCATGTGACCGCTCAAGGATCATGCTGATTTCCTTGTCGGTCTTGCCAATCGCGGCCCAGCGCAGACACTCAACCTCGCGTTTCGACAGGACGCAGTCGGAAGGGATCCGGCGCTTGGTCCGGTGAGCCTGGACATAGCCCGCAACAAACCGCCGGGTGACCTGCGCGAACAGCGAGCCATACTCGGCGAATTCTTCGCTCAGATCCTCTTTCTCACGATCCATGCTGATAAAGCTGTTGGCCGAGATCTGGCCAAACGGCAGGTGGACCGGAATTACGATCGCAGCTTTGCACAAAGAGCGTTTCTCAAAATCGGCGAGATCGATTTCGTCGAGATAGGAATTGTGCCAGCGCGTGTTGAAGCCATGCTCATTCACCCAGAACGGCTCACTCTCATAGCGGCAGGCCCGCGGAAGTGGTGAGTGCAGCGCCAGGCGATGGTCTTCCCACCAGCGCGCGCCATCGTCGAGCCAGCGGAAAATATCGGCGTTGAGGACGGTGCCTTCGGCGTCAACCATCGGCTCTTTGGAAGAAATGTCATCGCACACGGCGATCTGCATTCCGCGCTCTTGCGCGACTCGGGCCAGGGCGATTGCGGCATCGTGAATGTCTTCGATGCAGCGGATCGTGACCGCGTCCAGCAATTCATCAAGTTTTTCACGGCCTTGGGGGGTGCGTAGTTCCACTACATTGGTGGCCATTATCGAATTCCTCTCGCTCAAAGGCGCGGCTATTGCCGCTGCCAGATTCGATCCCGCCCACACCCCTAATAGCGTATTTTTCGCGATTCGCCTCATACTTTACGTAGGGGCACGTCGAGGCGGGTCTGAGTAGGTCGGTTCTTGTCTAGTCAGGAGCTCGGTAAATGGCCACCCAAGCGGCAAATTTTGGTTCAGCACTCAAAGCCTTGGCGCAGGGGATCGAACCCGATCGGCCAGCGCTGATTCACGGCGAGAGATTTGTGTCTTGGGGCGAGCTTGATGCCCTGACAGATCGGATCGCCGCCGGCTTGCGGGCCAAAGGTCTGGAGCCGGGCGACATTGCCGGCCAGATGCTGCGCAACACGCCCGAATATGTGCTGGCCTATTTTGGCTCGATCAAGGCCGGGCTCACCCCGGTCAATGTGAATTACCATTACAAGCAGCGCGAGCTGGCCGACATCTTCGAGCGTTTCGGGCTCAAGGCGCTGTTCACCGAGAGTGATTTTGCCGAGGTCGCTGAGCAGGCGATGCCCGATGGGGCTATGACCGTGGATGTCGGAGGCAGCGAATGGGAATCGCTGTTGCTGAGCGAGTTGCCTGACGACTTCGCCGTACACGATGATCCGCAGGCGCTGTTCCTGACCGCGACTGGTGGCACCACCGGCATGCCAAAGGCGGTGATGTGGCCCTTTGCCGAAGCGTGGCAGGCCTTCAGCATTTCGGTGTGGCAGCGCGGTTTTGGTGAGCCACCCTTTGTCGCGACCTCGCTTGAGGAGCAGGTTGCGGAAGCGGCCAAGATCGGCCCCGATCATCCGGCCAGCCCATCTCCGCTGCTGTTGCTCAGCCCCTTGATGCATGGAGCCGGGCAGTTCAGCGGCATGATCCACCTGCTCAAGGGCGGCACTCTGGCGCTGCTCCCGGCCGAGAAGTTCAGCGCTGAACTGGCCCTGGACGAGGTCAAGCGGCTCGGTGCGCGCGGCGTCTTTATCGTTGGGGATGCCTTTGCACTGCCGCTGGCGGATGCGCTCGATGCGCGCGAGGATGCCAGCAAGGCCATCGCGAGCCTCCGCTCGGTCACCAGCTCCGGCGCGGTCTTCTCGGAGAGCCACAAGCAGAGGCTGATCAAGCACAACCCGCAATTGGTCGTTGTGGATGCGCTGGGGTCGAGCGAAAGCTCGGGCACGGCGATTGTCATCACCACCGCCGCGGGGTCGAGCGGAGGCGGCAAGTTTTCCGCGCTGCCGGGGCGCGAGACCAAATTGTTCGACGAGAACCTCAATGAGATCGCGCCAGGCAGCGACGGCGTTGGGATCGTTGCGCGGACCGGCCCGCTTCCGCTCGGCTATCTCGGCGAAACCGAGAAGAACGCGCAGACCTTTCCAGAGATCGACGGCAAGCGCTGGCTGATGACGGGCGATCGCGCCCGCTGGGTTGCTGACGGCAGCATGGAGTTCATCGGGCGTGACAATATGTGCATCAACACCGGCGGAGAAAAAGTCTTCCCCGAAGAGGTCGAAGCCGTGCTGCTCGACCACCCCGGAGTGCAAGATGTCCGGGTGGTTAGCCTGCCCGATCCGCGCTTTGGCCGCAAAGTTGTGGCGGTGGTTCAGCCGGAGGTTGGTCGAAGCGATCTTAGAGAGGCGCTCGATGCGCATGCCCGCGCTGGCCTGGCCGGTTACAAGATTCCGCGGCTCTATGTCTTCACCGACGGTTCGCTGCGGCTCAACAATGGCAAGCCCGATTACAAGACCGCCCAAGGCCTGGCGGATTCGGTCGCGCAGTGAGTCTGGCTAGAGCTTCCAGAAGCGCTCGATAGCGGCATCGAAGGCATCGCCAAACGCCTCGGCATAGCCAATGCTGACAATCGGTGAGTCCGGATCAGCCTCATCTTGCCGCACGATATAGGGGCTAATCGGAGCAGACCCGCCAAGCTTGCGAATCTTGGGCTTGTCTGGCCGGGTGCGAAAATCACGGGTCATGAAATGAACCCCGATCTTCTTCTTGGTCAGCGCTGTGTCAGAGAACATCACATAGTTGATGACAATCTCGACATAACAGGGCTGCGATGACGCGGTCAGTCGAGTCTTCTGCTTGGCGGCGATCTTGTCGTCGATGACCTGGTCATGGCTTACAAATGCATAGCCTTCGAGAAGACCTCGCTCACGGATCAGCGCTTGGGCGGTCTCAAGCTGGACCGATTGGGTGATCGAGGCGCTGATCTCTTCGGCCGGTGGGGCGGAGCCTTCGGTCAGGTCATAGATCAGACCAGCTCCGCCAAGCCGCGTGGCGAAGTTCACGTCTTTCGACGGGAAGAAGTGTGCCTCGCAAGTTGAAGGAGCATCAGCCGCAGGACCGCTGGCCAGCATAAGAGAGATTGCAAGAGCAAGGCTCATGGATGGAACCTCGCCAGAATAGGTCGTTCGGTCAAGCGCTTATGCGGTGCTAGCCGGTCGAGCGATCCGCCTTGTCCTTGGCGTTGGTGCCCTTGATCATCGCGCGCATTTGCTCCCACTCTTCATCGCCGAGCCCTTGCAGCATCGGATAGAAGGTTCCGCCATTGGCCTGGAAGCCAGCGCCATCGATCGCGATCGTCTGGCCGTTCACATATTCAGCGCCCGGACCCATCAGGAACACCGCGAGATTTGCCAGTTCGTGCATCTCGCCGGCACGGCCCATCGGGTTCATATTATTGCCCGAATTGCCGCCGCTGCCACCGGGGTGGAGCCGCGCGCTCATCCCCTTGGTCGGGAACAGGCCGGGGTTGATCGCATTGAAGCGCAGCCCGTAGCGGCCCCACTCAGTCGCGAGGCTCTGCGTCATCGCGTTGATCGCGGTCTTGGACATCGCGCTCGGCACCACGAAAGCACTGCCCGACCACACCCAGGTGGTCAGGATCGAAATAAAGCTCGCTTTCTTGCCTTCAGCGATCAGGCGCTTGCCAATGTCGAGCGTGACATAAAATGTCCCGCGAAAGACGATGTCAGAAATCGCGTTGAAAGCATTGACCGAGAGATCTTCGGTCCGGCTAATGAAATTGCCGGCCGCGTTGTTGACGACACCGGTCAGCGCACCACCATCGGCCCAGATCGCATCGACCATCGCATGGATCGCATCGGGATCACGGATGTCACACGCATGGGCGACGACCTTGCCGCCGTGCGCGGCCATCAGCTCGGCTGCGGTTTCGTCCAGCTTGCTCTGACGCCGTCCGCAGATATAGACCGTCGCGCCGAGCTTGAGGAATGCCTCGGTCATTTCCTTGCCAAGGCCAGTACCACCACCGGTGACCAGAATCCGCTCGTCGGACATCAGCCCGTCGCGGAACATCAGTTTTGAAACGTCCATTCAGTTCTTACTCCGGCGCGTCGCTCAAAGACCGAGAACGGTCTTGGCGATGATATTCTTCTGCACTTCGTCCGATCCACCAAAGATCGTCGCCGCGCGATTGTTGAGATATTTGCCCATTGCCATCTGCGCGATTTCGCTGCCAACCGCTTCGGGCGCTTCATTGCCATAGAGCGGACGCTCAAGCGGCAATTGCAATGCATCGCTGCCTAGCAATTCGAGCCGCAGGACATCGACCTCCTGCCCGATATTGGAGCCAAGCAGTTTGACCAGCGAGGTCTGCGGGCCCGGCGGGCGGCCCTTGGCGAGCTCGGCCAGGATCCGCAGTTCGGTGAACTCGAGCGCTTCCGCCTGAAGACGCACCTGCGCCAGACGGTCGCGGAAGCGCGCATCATGCGCAATCGCGCCGTTGACGCCGGAGGGCTGGGTCTCGGCCAGCTCAGCCAGGCGGTCGATGCTCTGCAGCAGGCGTGGCGCGAAGCACGAGCCACCGCGTTCATTCTCGAGCAGAAATTTGGCGATCGACCAGCCTGCGCCTTCTTCGCCGATCCGGTTTTCAACCCCGGTCACGGCATCGGTGAAGAACACCGCGTTGACTTCGTGATCGCCCGACATCGAATGGATCGGGGTCACTTCGATCCCAGGCTGATCCATCGGCAACAGCAGGAAGGTGATCCCGGCCTGTTTCTTGACGCTGGCATCGGTCCGCACCAACGCAAAAATCCAATTGGCGTGATGCGCGTGGGTGGTCCAGATCTTCGAACCGTTGACGACATATTTGTCGCCTTCGAGCCGCGCGGTGGTCTTGAGCGAAGCCAAGTCGCTGCCCGAGCCCGGCTCGGAATAGCCCTGGCACCAATAATCATCGCCATTGAGAATGCCGGGTAGGAAGCGGGCCTTCTGTTCGGGCGTGCCGAATTCGCAAATCACCGGACCGACCAGACGCAGGCCAAGAATGGCGAGCGCTGGCGCCCCAGCGAGCGCGCATTCCTTGTCGAAAATAAACTTCTGCGTCGGGGTCCAGCCCGTGCCACCATCTTCCTTGGGCGAATGCGGCGCGACCCAGCCTCGGGAATTGAGGATTCTGTGCCATTCCATCCCGATATCGGGCTCAACAAAGACGCCGGGCGTCTTGCGCATGCCGTCCTTCAGACGATCGGGCAGATTGTTGGCGAGGAAGTCTCGCACTTCCTCGCGGAAGGCCAGATCTTCGGGTGAGAAATCCATATCCATAGTCGCGTGTCCCTAAAACCTTCTCGCCGCCTCACTCGCCGTCGCGCATCGCCCAGGCGATGCCGCGTCGAAGCATGTCGTAATAGACGTCGTAATTCCACGCGCACATTTCCTTGTGCGGGTAGAAATCCTGCATGCCGGGCAGGTCGTAATGTCCCCGGCAATGACCCAGAGTGTTGTAGACGATCCGGCCTTTGCCAATGTCTCTGGTGTAGAGGATCGGCACCTTGGTTTCGGGCCAGTCGGCCTGGACAAAACCAGTCGCTTCGCCCTCGAACGTGGTCTGCATCAGCGTCTCGATCGGAGCGGTCGTGTTCGACAGATAAAGCTCGTCGACCACTTCAAAATCGTCGATCCCGCGGGTCAGTTCGTGATCCTTGTTGACCACTTCGACTTCGAACGGACCAATCGGCGGGTGAGCCTTGAACTGGGTGCCGAGCATGTCGAACACGTCGGGCCGGTTTTCCGGCGCATCGACCAGACCATCCTCGGTGAAGACCAGGATCGAATTGGTGCCATGCAGCGCGAGCCATTTTCCGCCCGCTTCGAGCCAGGCGCGCAGCTGTTTGGCCTGCTCCTCAGTTGGCATCAGATCGCAGGTGTAGGTGATCAGGAAGCGGCATTGGTCGAGCCGCTCCAGCCCCGAATAGTCGCATCCGACCGTGGTCCGGATATGCGGATGCTCGGCCAGCAGCTTGAGCACTTCGAGCCGTGGGTAATCGATGTCGTGATATTTGCCCGCCGCGACGAAATGCGCGTCAATCCGGGTTGCTGGTTGCTCTCCCATGGGCTCTCCTAACTCCTGCCCCTAACTTCTGATTGATCCGCCGCCGTCGACGGTGAAGTCGCAGCCGGTGGTAAAACTTGCTTCGTCGCAGGCGAGGAAGACGACCGCTTTGGCGACTTCCTCGGGCTCGCCGATCCGGTTCATCGGATGGGTCGCAGCGAAATTGGTTTCGATATTCTCGGGCGTGTCCGCGCCCGAATATTTGTAGCGGTCATACATCGGCGTCCGGATCGCCCCCGGATGGACCATATTGGCGCGGATCGGCACGCCGCGCTCGGCCAGATCCAACGCGACCGAGCGGGTCAGGCCCAGCAGACCCGCCTTGGAAGCACTGTAAGCGGCGACAAAGGCTGCGGCGCGCATCGCGATCATCGAACCGATGTTGACGATCGCGCCGGGCTCTCCGGCTGCTTCCATCGCCGGGATCGCGGCGCGCATTCCGAAGAACGGCCCTTCGAGGTTGATGTCCATCGTGCGGGTCCAGCTGTCGAGATCGACATCGACCACATTGCCGGGCTCGGAGATGCCGGCGATATTGCACAGCACGTTGAGCTTGCCGAAGCGCGCCTGCGTGGCTTTGACCGCTTCGTGCCATTCATCGAGATTGCGAACGTCGAGCTCAAACGCTTCGGCGCTGTCACCCAGCTCCGCCGCCACAGCCCTGGCCTTGTCGATCTGGACATCGCACAGCATCACCTGGCCGCCTTCGGCCACGATCATCCGGCCAACAGTGGCCCCGATGCCCTCCGCGCCTCCGGTAACGAGCGCGACCTTGCCCTTCATCTTGCCCACTTACCGCTCCAGAATCGCGACGGCCGACAGGCCTGGCGCGCCATAGACGTGGCTGTATCCTGTCCTGGGTCCACTGCCGTCCTTACCAGCAACCTGGCGTTCGCCCGCGCGGCCGCGCAATTGCTCAACATTCTCATAGACTTGCCGCAGGCCCGAGGCGCCAATCGGTTCGCCGCAGGCCAGGCAGCCGCCATCGGTGTTGACCGGTAGCTTGCCATTGATGTCGGTCCAGCCCTTGGCGAGCCATTCTTCCTGATCACCATCCTGGCAGAAGCCATTCTCGGCCATATGCATGATCTCAGCGCCGCTTTCGGTGTCCTGCAGCTGCGCGACATCGATATCTTCCGGCCCAATGCCTGCGCCTTCGAAGGCCGCTTGCGATGCGAGCACAGTTGGCTTGCCGCCTTCCTTGACCGAGACACCGGCCTGGAACACTTCGAAACTGTCTGGTGGCCGGGTTTTGACCGCGACCTTGGAAATCTTGACCCCTTTGGCGCCAAGCTCCTTCATCTTCTTCTCGCTCGCCAGGATCAGCGCTACGCCGCCTTCTGCAGGGGCGCAGAACATATATTTGGTCAGCGGATCGTTGATCATCGGCGCGTTCATGATCGTTTCGAGATCAATCTCGCTGCGGCGCCAGGCGTGCGGAGTGATCGCGCCATTGCGAAACGCCTTTTGCGCGACCCGGCCGAGCGTCTCACGGCTGATCCCGTGCAATTGCATATAGCGCTGGATCTTGAGCGCGAAGAATTGCGTGGTCAGCATCATGCCGGTCTGACCATACCATTCGGGTAGGCCATAATCGGACGGCTTGGCGTTAAACGCGCCGCGCGGGTGCTTGTCGAACCCAACCGCCAGCGCGAGGTCATACATGCCCGAAGCAATTGCCATTTGCGCTGACACCAGAGCGCTGCCTCCGGTGGCGCAACCATTGGCGACATTGGTGAAGGGCAGGCTGGTCAGGCCGAGCTCATTGACCATGATATCGGCGCTGCCCGCGGCAGCCGAGCCGCCATAGGCGCATTCAATATCGGTCCATTCGAGGCCGGCATCTTCCATCGCCTGGCGCACCGCGTAGACACCCTGTTCACGGCCTGAGCGGCCATCGGTCCGGCCGAAGGGGTGGATCCCCGCGCCAATGATATAGACATTCTCGCTCATGCGGCTTTCTCCTGCGCGCCAGCAATCGGGCGGAAGGCATAGGTGTCGTGGGTTGCGTTGAACGGTACCACGGTGAATTCGACCGGCATGCCGAGCGAGAGATCCTCGAGCTTGGCATCGACGATATAGCTTTCGACGATCACTTCGCCGGGCAGCTCAACATAGCCCAGCAGGAAGGGAACGAAGTCAGGCGGGCTCGGCTCACCATTGGGGCCTTCGCTTGATCCGGGACCTTCATAGGGGGTCTTGGGGAGGAAGCCTTGGGTGGTCCATGACCACAAAGTGCCCTGGCGTGAGAGCTTGTAGGGCTCGACCCCTTCAGCAGCATCACCTACGGGCATCGGGAACACGATCTCGCCCGAGGGCAGGCGGCCGCCCATCAGATGCGGTTCGGCATCCTGGCTCCATAGATTGGGATCGATTGGTTGTCCCATGATTAGCGCCTCTCCCCGGCTTGAGTTCTTGGTCCTCGCTCAGGCGGCGAGGGCGTATTCCGCAAGATTGGTGTCGACATCGCCAAACAGGCGGGCGAGCACGAGCACGCGCTTGAGCGCATGGCCGATCGCGAGCTCGTCGGTGATGCCCATCCCGCCATGCATCTGCACCGCCTCGCGGGCGATGTGATCGACGCTCTGGCTGATGAAGGCCTTGGCGCCCGCCGCCGCGCGATGGAATGCCGCGCTGTCGTCTCGCTCAGTCAAAGCCGCGCGATAAAGCATTGAGCGTGACTGCTCGATCTTGGCGTAGCAATCGACCAGGCGATGTTGCAGCGCCTGGAAACTGCCGATCGGCACACCGAACTGCTCACGCTCTTTGACATAGGTCAGCGTGTCGTTGAGCAGGCGTTGACCCAACCCAACCAGCTCCGCTGCTGCCAACAGGCGGATGTCAGCCGCGATTGCGGTCAAATCCTCCAGCGAGAGCGAGAGTTTGGCATCCTCGCTAAGCGCAGCGCGGGTCAGCTTCAATTCGCCGGCGATGCTGCCATCGGTCAGGCGATAGGGCCGCATTTCGAGGCCCGCAGTGTCACGCGGCACGGCAAAGCACGCCACTTCACCGCCCAGATTGGCCGTCACGATAAACAGATCCGCCAGCTCAGCGCCGAAGATAAAGGTCTTCTCACCCGTCAGCGTGTAGCCGTCTGCGCTTCTCTCGGCCTGCATATGTTTGGCGTTGAGGCTGTAGCGCATATTGCGCTCAGCCCAGGCAAAGGTGGCAAAGCTCTCACCGGTGATCACGCTCTCGACGCTCTCACCTTGGCCGCCCTGACCGAGCAGGAGCGCTGGAAGAACGCCATTTTCGAGCCAGGGATCGGGCGCGTTCGACGCCCCAATTGATTCCGCCACCAGTGTGAGGTCCAACATGGACGAGCCCATCCCGCCGTGATCCTCGCTCGCGGCGAGGGCGATCAGGCCGAGCTCAGACAGCTCGGTCCAGCGCGCGCGATCATAGCCCCCGGCATTGAGCCGCAGCTTGCGCCGCGCCTCAACATCAACAGGGGCTGCGAAGCGCTCAACACTGGCGCGGAACAGTTCCTGTTCTTCAGAAAGGTCAAAGTTCATACGGCTCAGGCCTTCCGCGAATAGCTGATCGGCAGACGAATGACGCCCCGCAGCAGGATGTTCGGGAGGATCTTGATCCCGTCCTCATCGGCGACCTGGAAATTGTCGAGCCGCTCGAGCAGCTCATCAATCGCGACCAGCATTTCCTTGCGGCTCAGCATATTGCCGACGCACATATGCGGGCCCTTGCCGAAGGAATGGTGCGCCCGGGCGTTCTTGCGCTCAATGTCGAACTTGTCGGGATTTTCGAACTTGCGCGGATCGCGATTGGCGGCGGCATAGCGCAGCTGCACGATCGCACCGGCGGGGATCTTGGTCCCGCCCAGCTCGGTGTCTTGCTTGACGATCCGCCACATGCCCGCGGTCGGGGTTTCGTAGCGTAGCGCTTCCTCAACCAGATTGCCGATCAGTTTGGGATCGCGCCCGCCTGCAGCGGCCTTGGCTTTCTCCATCTGATCGGGGTTGCGGATCAGTTGCAGCAGCCCGCCGGCCAGGGTCGAGGTGGTGGTCTCGTTCCCGGCGACCATGAATTGCTGCATGATCGACATGATTTCGGGGTCGGTCAGCGGCGTTTCGCCTTCGATCCGCGCTTCGACCAGATCGGTCAGCAGATCATCGCCGCCATTGGCGCGGCGATCGTCGATCTTGTCCTTCATATAATGTTGGAATTCGACCAGCGAGCGGGCGCATTCCTTCTTGCGTTCATGATCGACCATCTGGCTGAAGCGATCGACCGCCGCGTCAGACCATTTCTTGACCTGTTTGGGATCATTGTCGAGGCCGATCTGCCCGGCGATCATATAGACCGGCAGCGGGATCGCGAATTCTTCGACGAACTCGCATTCGCCCCTGTCAGCGAAGCCCTCAATCAGCTCGATCGATTTCTCGCGCATGGTCGCTTCGATCGCGTTCACCCGCGGAGCCGAGAAGGCGAGATTGACCAGCTTGCGATTGCGAGTGTGGACCGGATGGTCGGCGGTCAACAGCGTCGGCTCATCGGGCCAACCCTCTGCCAGGATCGCCATGATATCCTCGTCTTCCTCACGCCCCATCAGCGAGCTGAAGTCGTTCGAGAAAATTTCGGGCTTGGTGTTCGCTTCGCCGCAGAGATCGTAAGTGTACACCACATAGGTGTTCATCTCGGGCATATGCTCGATCTCGATCCCGGCATCATGGATCGCGCGATAATAATCGAACGGGTCGAGCAGCGTTTCGGGAGCGAACACGCTGGTGTCTTTGATGGCTTCAGGCTTATTCATGGCAGAGGCTCCGATCCCAATATCTTATGGCAGGAGCCTAGCCACGAATGGCCCGATGAGGCGATGCGCGAATGTGTTAGGAGTTAATGGGCGGAATGGCCCTATTCGCCGGCGAATTCGCGCTGGAATTCGGCCATGTCGAAGTAATCGCGCCAGGCGCTGATCAAGCAATCGCCATTGATCTCGAAAATGCCCATCAGGCGCAGTGCGGCACTGCGACCATCCTTGAGGGCAAACCCGTCGGTCCGCTCAGTCAGGACGGTGTTGCCATTGGCGGCGATCGCATGAGTCTGCCAGTCGCAGCTTTCGACATTCATCATGAAGCCGGCCACCGCCTCGCGCATGGCGGGCTTGCCGTGGATCGGATCCATCGGAATATTGTGCCAGATCACATCCTCGCTGCAGAGCGCGAACATCGCCTCCATATCGCCCGAATTCCAATGGCCGATAAAAGTCTCAACGGTCTCGACTGGGCTCATCATTTTTCTCCCGCAATGAAATTGAGCGCGTTCGCCAACATCTGGCGGACATGAGGATTTGCGTGGGTTTGTGGCGAGTCCCCGAACTGGAGGTAGACCAGCGGCGCGTTGTGAACCTGTTTGTGCCAGGCCACCAGATTGCTGCCTTCGGGGTGTTCCCAGCCCTCACGCGAATAGAGCGTGCCCGAGATGCCAAGCGTGGCGGAATAGAAATGATCGCGCGTGAACTGATAATCTGACCGGACCAGAGGGGTGACATCATCCTCAAAGACCTGCGCCAGATAGAGCTCATCCCGGACCGGGAAGCTCGCCGGCAAGCCTGCGGTCACCGGATGATCCGCAACCACCTGGGCGGCATAGTCGACATCGTGGCGATAGCCGGAATCGGGTGTCTCTTGCCCGCGCACGGTCCCCGGCGTGTAGAGAAACCTTCCGCCGAGCATTTCATGCCATTCGGGCCAATCGGCCCATCCCGCCAAAGCGTGGTGCATCGCGACCGCGCCGCGTCCGGACTTGAAACGGTCGACCACCTCCTTGCGAAAACCCTCGCTGGGCGGGCGCGAGGTCACCCAATTGTCCGCGAAAGTGTAGCCGCCCATGTCGTAGAACAGCACTGCATCGGCTTCGAGGGCGCGGCCATTGGCGACCGCTTCCTCGGCTTCGGGATGCATCAGATGGGTGACTTCCCACTCGCCGACTGCGCCGAGCAATTCGGCGAACGGCTCTCGCTCATAGGCATGGCCGCCGGACAGGACGAGCAAGTCACGCATCAGGCGATCTTCAGGATCATCTTGCCCTGGTTCGAGCCGGCGAACAGCCGCATGAAACTGTCAAAGGCGTTCTCGAGCCCTTCGTCGATATGCTCTTCGCTATAGAGCTTTCCAGCGGCAGCCCATTCGCCCATCTGCACCGCGCCTTCGCCGAAGCGTTCGACATAATCGGCCACCAGCAGTCCGCGAATATGCGCGCGCTTGACGATCAATTGCCACAGATTGCGAATCCCGCGCGGGGCGGTGTTGTATTCGCTGATCAGCCCGCACAATCCGACGCGAGCGTAGAGATTGAGGTTCATCAGCCCGGCGTCGAGGATTTCGCCGCCGACATTCTCGAAGATCACATCGACCCCGTCGGGCGCGGCTTCGGCAATCGCTGCGGTCAGCGCCGTTTCGTCCTTGCCCTTATAATCGATCGCGGCGTCAAAGCCGTATTTCTCGATCAGCTTGGCGCATTTCTCCGGCCCACCAGCGATGCCGATCGCGCGGCAGCCCTTGATCTTGGCGAGCTGTCCGGCCAGTGACCCGACCGCGCCTGCTGCCCCGCTGACCAGCACCGTCTCGCCTTCCTTGGGCTCGCACACTTCAAGGAAGCCGAAATAGGCTGTCATGCCGACCGCGCCGAAGATCGAAAGGTAATTCGTAACATTGGGCACCAGGCTGGGGTCAATCGGCTGAGTAAAGCCGCCCGACACGCCGATCGAATAATCCTCCAGCGCATTGAGGCCCATCACCCATTGGCCTGGCTCGAATCCTTCGGCCTTGCTTTCCTCGACCACGCCGATCGTGCTGGCGCGGACCGGATCGCCAAGCGGGATCGGCGGCATGTAATTGCCCCCGGCATCCATCCATCCGCGCATCGCCGGATCGAGCGAGGCGTAATGGTTGCGGATCAAGAACTGCCCATCGGCGAGCTCGGGCGTCGGTTCGGTGATCAGCTCAAAGTCTTCGAGGACTGGCTCACCATCCGGGCGACGTTGAAGGAGGAAACGCCGGTTATCGGGCATGGATTATCCTTTGATCTTATTGTTTTGGTTCTAACTTTAACTCAGGCGGCGACCAGCTTGACCGGGATCGCGCTTTGCAGCGATTGGCCGGTGATCGGATCGAAATCGACCACCTCACTGGTCAGGCGATTGGTTGAAGAGCCGCGCTCGCGCACATCCTCCTTGGTCGCGTCAGCATCGCCATAGGCATGCGCCATCGAAACCAGGCCGCGGCGAACACGATCGCTGGCTTTGACCACGCCATGGATGGTTGCATGCGGCGAGGTGATCTCGACAATCCCGCCTTCTTCCAGGCCCAGCGCCGCAATGTCATCCGGGTGAATATAGGCCGGATTGGTCGTGGTCTTTTCCTGCAGTTTCTTGAGCGGGTGCCCGATCGAGTTGAACCGCGTTTTCGACCGCCGCGATATCAGTTTGAACTCGAAGCCCTCGCGGACCGAGGCATTCTCGGCATAACGAGCGATGGCATCAGGCATAGCGCCTGCAGCGAGATCAAAGCGGTGGAATTGTTCCTCATCGACCGCTTCGGCGACAGGGTGCTGATCATGATAGATTACCGCCGCACCGCCTGCTGCTTGCGCATCGCGGCGCACCTGGCTTGGCTTGACCAGCGATCCTTCGACCATCAGATCGAGGAATTCTTCCTTGCTCGGCTTGTGGTCCATCGGCAGCGGGCCACCAGCTAGCTGCATGGTGATGCCGAGATGCTTGGCCAGCGTCCAGAACATCTCATACTCGTCGATCACATCACCCGGAGGTGTAGCGATCGCTTCGACATAGCGGGCATAGGGCTCCTCGTGCCACCATTCGGAGAGATTGGTGATGTCCTCGCGCTCAAGGCATTGCGAAGGTGCGAGCACGACATCGGCACGCTTGGCGCTGGCGCTCATCCATGGATCGATCTGAACGAAGAGCTCGAGGTCATCGAGCGCTTCGACCATCTTGGCCTGATCGGGGAAGCCAACCACTGGATTGCCGCCGACCGAGATGAAAGCGCGAACCTGACCATCGCCCGGGGTGAGAATTTCATCCGCCAGCACATTGCACGGCATTTCCCAACCGAGATGGCCGAGCCCGCGGAAGCGCGATTGCGGCATGCCTTCGGCGCCGAACATCGGCATCGGAGGGCCGACCTGCGCACGCGGAGTGCCCTGCTGGACGGTGAAGACGCCAGGGATGGCTGCTTTCTCGCCTTCCTGGCGGAAGCGGGCACAGATCGTGTTGAGGCAGGTCACGAGATATTCGGTCAGCGTGCCATTGCCCGCCATCTCTGGTCCTGTGCCGGTGACCGCGCAGCCCTTCGATCCGCCCGCGAACATCCGCGCCGCAGCGACCAGCTGATCGGTTTCGACTCCCGCGCGTTCGGCCGCGACTTCGGGCGTCATCGCTTTGACGGCGGCGGCGAGCTCCTCAAACCCATCGACATGGGCTGAGACGAAATTGCGGTCATAAAGTTCTTCTTCAATGATGACATTGAGCATGCCCGCCAGCAGCGCAGGGTCTTCGCCCGGCTTCACCGGCAGATAGATATCAGCCAGGCGCGCAACATCACTCTCACGCGGGTCAGCCACGATCAGCTTGAGACCTTCTTCCTTGCGGTCACGAATTCGGCGCGAGGGACTGAACGGCGGCACGCCGCCGACCGGGGCGTAGTGCGAGACAATCGGGTTGTTGCCGATGAACATTGCCACATCACTCTCGGAGAAAGTATTGGGGCCGGCCATCCACTTGCCATAGCGTGCGGTGGTGAAGACCTTGGCCGGCTGGTCGAGTGTGACCGAGGTGTAGAAATTGCGGCTGCCAAGCGCTTGGGCGAAGCTCATCGACGCGGCCATTGCAGCGCTGTTCTGGAATCCGCCCGAGCCCATGAACACGGCGACCGAATGCGGGCCGTATTTGTCAATGATTCGACGCAGCTCGCTGGCAACATGGGCCAGCGCCTCGTCCATCGGCTTTTCCTGAAACTCGCCATTATCATCGCGCACCAGGCTGTGATGCAGGCGATGCTCGGCATTGTGAGAATCGGGCAGCTCGCGACCCTTCATGCAAGTGTAGCCGCCATAGGCCGGATCGTCGGGATCACCCCGGACCTCAAGGACCTTTCCATCCTCAACATCGACCACCATCGCACAATTGGCATGGCAGAATCGGCAAAACGTCTTGTGAGTCTCAACACCCATGAAATGTCTCCTTGCAGAGGGAAATTATCACATCATCGGCCAGCAGCGACTGACACTTTTGTCCGTAGAGCCGCGCGACAGGGATGCGCATTAGGGCGGCAACCAAGAGGAGCATGCCGATGACCACCACCACCCGCCAATGGCTTTTGAACGGTCACCCCCGCGGTCGCGGGATTGAAGAAGGCGATTTCAAGCTGGTCGACACTGAGCTTCCCGCGCTTGGTGAAGGCGAAATGCTGCTCAAGACGCATTATCTGGGGTTCGATCCGGCGCAGAAGGGCTGGATGGAGAACATTGCCGATTACGTCGCGCCGATGAACATTGGTGACGTCATGCGTGGCAGCGGAATTTGCGAGGTCGTCGAAAGCAATGGCGGGCGCTTTGCGGTGGGCGACATGGTGTTTGGCACCACCGGCTGGACCGAATATCTCGTCAGCGATGGCGAGGGCCTGACCAAGGTCGATACCGAGCTTTCGCCGACCGCGGTTCTGTCCGTGCTCGGGACAACCGGGCTGACCGCCTATTGCGGTCTGTTCAAGGTCGGCAAGCCGGTTGCCGGGGACACAGTGCTGGTCTCGGGCGCGGCCGGAGCGACCGGCTCGATCGTCGGTCAGCTGGCCAAGATTGCCGGCTGCCGCGCGGTCGGCATCGCGGGTGGACCGGACAAGTGCAAATGGCTGGTCGAAGAGGCTGGCTATGACGCTGCGATCGATTACAAGGCCGGCAATGTCAAAGCCCAGATCAAGGAACACTGCCCGCGCGGTGTCGATGTGATCTATGACAATGTTGGCGGATCAATCCTCAACGACATGCTGTCCTGCATCGCAACCGGCGCTCGCGTGGTGATCTGTGGCGGGATCAGCCGTTATGAGACCGGCCAGCTTCCTGCAGGCCCGGAGAACTATTTCAACCTGGTGTTCCGGCGCGGAACCATGGCGGGCTTCATCGTGCTCGATTGGGCCAATGAATTCCCCGGTATTCGCAAGCGGCTTGAGGGCTTCGTCAAGGACGGCAGCCTGGCCTATCAGGAAGACATCCAGCAGGGCTTCGAGAATGCGCCTGATACGCTGCAGCGGCTTTTTACCGGTAAGAACCGCGGCAAGCAGATGTTGAAATTGTAGGGGAGTCGTCGTCTGTGTTCGCCCATCCAGGCGAACTCCTCGGGGCAGACCCTTCGCTTCGCTACGGTGGCCCTGACCGCACCCCAAGAATCACCCCAAATCCTCTGGCCGGTTCACATTGATCAGCGGTGGGTCGAGCGTGATCTGCCGCGCTGCGATCCGCTCGGCAAAGCCATACAGCGCGCGCCCACCTTCCTCGAGGAATTCGGCCAGATCCGCCGCGTGGTGCACTGGCCACCAGCCAACAGTGGGTTGATCGGCGACCACCGCCGCGCTCTCGCCCGACAATTGCCCGACCAGGTCCGCGGGTAGATTGGGGACATCCACGCCGCAGCTCAAGACATGAGCGAAGCCGTGCGTCTCGGCAAAGTGCAGCGCGGCGTTGAGCCCGCCCAGAGGCCCCAGTCCTGCTTCAGGCAGATCCGGGACCGAGCCAAACCCGGGTTCTTCACGGCCGCAGATGATCAGCGCCTGGCTTTGTGTGCCAAGCGCATCAGCCACCCGATCGATCAGGCGAACACCATCATACAGCGCCTGTGCCTTGTCGCTGCCAAAGCGGCGCGCGTGCCCACCGGCCAGAATGGCGCCCAGAACATTCAATGCTCGTTCAATCTTGGACTCAGTCGAAGGCTTCGGTGGCTTGGCCCTGCTCGTTGTAGACCGGTCCTTCGGCATCAACGCGATATTTCTTGCTTGCCGCGGCGGTCAGCCCGAAAGTGCCGATGTGATCGCGCATTCCGGCATAGGCATCATTGGCGAAGTGATGCGCCAGCGCCTCCTCGCTTTCCCATTCCTCAAACACATTGACCCGCGCCGGGTTATTGCCATCCGCACTCCAATCATAGGCGATGCAGCCATCCTGAGCGAGCGCGGCATCGATATGCGGCTTGGCGCTGGCGAGCGCTTCGGCGCGCTGGGCGGGATCAAGATCAATCTGGGCGGAGATTACAATTTTGGCCATTGGGGCTTACTCCTCAACCGGGTTGTATTCGGCGATAATCTGGAAGGCTCGTTTGGTGTAGACCCATTGGCCATCACGCTTTTCCAGCTCATCGGTGTAGAGCCCGCCAATCATGCGGGTCGAACCATCCTTGCCCTTGAGCACTTCCTGGGTCTGCACGCGCGAGGTCGCAGTCGTGCCATCGACCTCGATCGAAGCCGGCACACAGCTGAAGCTGACCGCGTCAAAATTGCTCATCGCGCCGAGCCAGGTCTCAACAATCGCCTCGCGACCCTTGAGATTCATGCCCATGAAGTCCCAATCGGCATCGTCGGCCCAGACTGAGCCCCAGGTGTCCTTGTCAAAACGGACCACGCCGTCGCCATAGATTTCGTGCAATTCGCGGATCGCCAAGCGGTCCTCAATCGGTCCCGTAAACATGGTTCTCTCTCCTTTGTTGAGAGCGGCTATCGAGCGAGCGCGGCAGACAAACAATGGACACTTTTGGGAAGGGTGTTTGGAGCCCGGATTGCTTAATAGCGAGAGAGAACCCAGCCACCCGCGCCCTCCGCCCTTCCGCCCGGAACCTACCGGGGCAATATCCGGGTGGAAGGTTGGGTGGCTAGGCAAACTGCAAAAGACACGGAGAGGAATTCACCATGGGCCAGCTCGAAGGCAAAACCGCAGTCATTCTTGGCGCCGCCAGCCCCAACAATATCGGCCAGGTGATCGCTCGCCTGTTTGCCAAAGAGGGCGCGCAGGTCTTGGTTGCCGGACGCAAGGAAGGCCCCTTGGCAGAGATCGCTGAGGAGATCGGTGGTCATTATGCTCTCTGCGACATTACCGATCACGGACAGGTTCATGCTTTGGCTGCGGCCGGCGTTGAGAAGATGGGCCGAGTCGATGCGGCGGTGAATTGCGCGGGCTGGGGCCTGCTCGCCAATCTGCTCGAAACCACCGAGGAGCAGCTCGATCAGATCACCGATCTGCAATTCAAGGGCGTGCATCACTTCCTGCAGGCCTTCGTCAAGGTGATGAGCGAGCAGGATCCAACCGGCGGCTCGATCATCTCGCTGTCTTCGGCGACGACCAAGGCTCTGATCAACAATCACGCTGCGTACATTGGGACCAAGACCGCAGGCGAGGCGATGATCCGCTGTGTCGCCAATGATTTCGGCCATCTCGGAATCAAGGCCAATACGGTCTCTCCGGCCTTCACCGAAAGCCCGATGACGGCGGAGAGCTTCCAGGTCCCCGGGCTGGTCGATGCTTTCCTGCCCAAATATCCGCTAGCGCGGCTCAACACCTCGGATGATGTGGCCAATGCCTGCCTGTGGCTGGCGAGCGATGCCGCCTTTGTTACCGGCGAGAACCTGCAGCCCAATGGCGGGGTGACCTTGCGCGGCAATCCGCAGGCCAAGGATATCGAAACCTCGGTTGGCGCGGCCATGGCCAAGATGCAGGAAGGCTAACGAGGGAAAACTAGGGCAAGCTCTCCTGCCCCCAGCTGTCGATCACCGTCTTCGAATCCTTGAGGCCGAGCCCGGTATCCTCGCGCAGGATCCGGATCGCTTCGATTTTCTTGCCGCGCTGTATCGCGTCCTCGATTTGCGCACGGGCTTCAGGCGAGATCCGCCTGTGGTCGAACTGAAGGGGCGGTTCGTAGCGTTGGCTTCGGCGCGCGCCGAGAAAATAGCCGAGCAGGAAGATTGTCCCGCCCCACAGCGCAATTGACCAATCAAACTGCTCGAACATATCCTACTCTTAGTATTGGGCGGTCCCGCCGTCGACGCTAATTGTCGCGCCGGTGATGCCCGCACCCTCTGGCGAGGCCAGCAGCAGCGCCACCGCGGCCACCTCTTCGACCGTATTGGGGCGTTTGATCGCGGCTTCCTGCGCGAACATATTAATCATCTCGTCGAACTCCATGCCCATTGCCTTGGCGGTGGCCGGGCCATTGTTCTTGATGATGTCGGTGACCACCAGGCCGGGACAGATCGTATTGGCGGTAATGCCGATCTCCCCGACTTCGCGGGCGAGCGATTTGGTCATGCCGTTGATCGCGTGCTTGGCTGCGGTGTAGGCGGTGAAGACCGGCTTGCCGTGCTTGCCCTCCATCGAGGAGAGGTTGATGATCCGGCCTGACTTGTTCTCGACCATGGTCTGCAGCGCGCGGCGGGTCGCCCAGAAAGTCGAATAGACATTCCACTTCATCGCTTCGTCAAAGGCCTCGTCCGACAGCGCGACCATCGGCTGCAGGTCGCCCGCGCCCCCGGCATTGTTGACCAGAATGTCGATCGTCCCGAAATTCGCGACGGTTTTGTCGATGAAGCCTTCGAGGTCGGCCTGGTTCATCACATCGCCTGCGACAAAGATGGCTCGATCACCCACGCCCAGCTCTTCGAGCACTTTCGCACCCTTGTCGGGATTGCGCGCGAACAGAGCGACCTTGGCACCTTCCTTAAGGAAGGCCTCTGCCATCCCACGTCCCAGTCCTGCGGTACCGCCGGTGACTGCTGCCACTTTGCCTTCGAGTCTCATTGGTTCTTTCCTCGTCCCAATCTCGTCATTGCGAGCGCAGCGAAGCAATCCATCGTCTTCTGTTGCGCCTGTTCGCGGCGCCTCGAGATGGATTGCCGCGTAGCCCTTCGGGCTCCTCGCAATGACGAATAGGGATGATGTTATCGAGAAGCACCTTGCTAAAATGAGCAATTGTTCCCGCGAGTAGGTTTTTGCCTGCATTCCCTAGCCACCCGCGCCCTCCACCCTTCCGCCCGGATGGTATCCCGGCAGGCTTCAGGCGGAAGGGTGAAGAGTGCGGGTGGATTAGCATCCCAGCAAAAACGTGCATTGCCGACGGAGCGGTCACTTGCGCTTATAGCGCCATGAGCGAAACCGACATTATCATCCTGGGATGCGGCGCGGCGGGGATGACCGCTGCCTTGGCCGCGCATGAAGCTGGCGCCAGCGTCGCCCTGATCGAGAAATTTGACCGGATCGGTGGCACCGCCGCGATCTCGGGCGGGGTGATCTGGGTCCCCAACAACCCGCGCCAGCAGGCCGCCGGGATGAGCGACAGTCGCGAAGAGGCCCTGGCCTATTTCCGCGCGCTCAATCATGGCGATCTGGTCGATGAAACGCTCGAAGCCTTCGTCGATCAAGGTCCGGTGGCGCTCGAATTCCTCGAACAGGCTGGCGCAATGCAAGTTGCCTTGCTCGATGGCTATCCCGATTATTATCTCGATCGGCCCGGCGCCAAGCCCGAAGGCGGCCGCGCACTCGACCACGATCTGTTCGCACTGACCGAATTGGGCGAATGGGCCGAAAAGATCACCGCGATTGAAGAGCTCAAACCGATGATGCTGCGTGAAACCCCGCTCGGGGGAGGCACCGGCATTGTCGAGCCCGAAGAGCTGCAACGGCGGGTCGGCGCGCAGGAGCGCGGGTTTGGCCAAGCGATGGTCGGCCGCCTGCTCAAGGCCTGTCTCGACCGCGGTATCACTCCGATGCTGGGGGTTGAGACCAAACGGCTGCTGCGCGACGGCGACAAGATCACCGGGATCGAAGCCGAGCAGGACGGCAAGCCGCTGACCCTCACCTCGCGGCGCGGCGTAATCATCACCACCGGCGGTTTCGAATGGGATGAGGACAAGTGTCAGGCCTTCCTGCGCGGTCCGATGGACGCTCCGGCGAGCCCTCCAACCGCGCGCGGCGATGGACTGGCGCTGGCGATGGAGAGTGGGGCCAAGCTCGGCAATATGACCCAGGCGTGGTGGGCCCCGACGCTGGTCACCCCCGATGCGCCCTGGCCGGGCGGTGAGACACGCTCGCAGCCGGTCCTGATCGAGCGCACGGTGCCGCATTCGATCATGGTCAATCGCAAGGCTGAGCGATTCTGCAACGAAGCCGCGAACTACTCAGCCTTGGCGGGCGCTTTCCATGCCTTCGATCCGCAGAGCTATGATTATCTCAACCTGCCGGCCTGGCTGATCTTCGACGCGCAATATGTCGAGCGCTATCCGATCGGTCCGCGCCTGCCGGGCCAGCCTGTGCCCGATTGGGTGGTGCGGGCAGATAGTCTAGAAGCTCTGGCGGGCGAGCTGGGTCTTGGCAGCGCTGCTTTGGTTGCGACTGTCGAGCGATTCAATGCACATTGCGCGGCGGGTGACGATCCAGATTTCGAACGAGGGACCAGTGCCTATGACCATTTCTATGGTGATCGCACCCGCGAGGGCAAAGCGGTGACTTTGGGCGCGATTGAGCAAGGGCCATTCTATGCGGTTGAGATCCGAATGGGGCTGCTCGGCACCAATGGCGGCCCGCGAACCGATGGCTCGGCTCGCATCCTCGGCCATGATGGCAATCCGATCCCCGGCCTCTATGGCGCGGGCAATGCGATCGCCTGTCCGACCGGTGGGATCTATGCCGGAGCTGGCGGAACACTCGGTCCGGCGCTGACCTTCGGCTATATTGCGGGTCGGACCGCCGCGAGCGCCAACACCTAAGACGAGACGCCCAGGGCTTCGCGATAGGGGGTCATATCCCAATCGGGCCAGCGCGACTGCGCACGCCGCAGAGTGCGCTCGGTCCAGAAGGGATCGCCCGGTCGTGGCACGCCGAAGCAGGCTAATTGCTCGGGCGAGGCATTGGCAAACACCAGAGCCCAAGGCTTGAGAAAGCTCTGCGGCCAGGCACTGAAGCCGATCATGTCATTGCCTGCGCGCTTGTAGGACGCGGTCATGGTGTAGCGATGCCCGCCCGGCCGGGTCAGATTGGTGCCACGGTGATAGACATCGATGCCATAGGCGAAGACGGAGCCGATCGGCCCCGCGCCTGACAGCTCAACCTGCTTGAGCGTGTCCTGCAGCTCCGGCTGATCAGCGATGAAAGAGGCCCGATCCTGTCCCGTTAGAGGATCGCTCAGGCCATGCGGGACATAGTGAATCGCGCCCAGATCATCACTGACCTCGGTGAAATAGATCACGAAATTGATTGTGCCCTCGGCATGATCATCGCCCGGCACCGTCAGCGTGTGATTGTTGAAGTCACAATGGAATGGTTGTTCATAATCGGCATCGCCGGTGAATTTGGCCCAGCTGTGGCATTGGTAGAGCCTAACGTCGTCACAGCCGAGCGCCTGTTTGGCAAAAGCGATCAGATCGGGATGCAGCCCGATCAAATTGGTTTCGACCGAAGCCATCAGCGGAAAATCATGCACTTCGGCGAATTGCGCGGGCGAGAAATTGCCCAGACCCTTAGGCGGCTTGTGGCTGGCCGCTTCCTGTCCATCTTTCCTGCGGCCATAGAGTCGCTCAAATTCGGCCTTCACTGGCGCAACTTCAGCTTCACTGAAGAAGTTCGGGACCAACACCGCACCATCATCTCGCCAGGCTGCGATGTGCTGTGCTGTGTGCCGCATCAATTCCCTTTCTTGGGCTCGAACTCGATGTGCAATTCCTTGAGGCTGCGCAAAAGGAAATGCGGGTGATAGCTGAAATCATTCTTGCCTTCAGCGAACCACATATCCTCAAACCGATCAACCACGGCGGTGAAGCCCCAGATCAGCTCGCGCCGGGCCAGTGGCGCGCCGAGGCAATGGTGCACGCCCGAGCCAAAGCCCATGTGCGAGCCGGCCTTGGGCCGTTCCAGATCGAGCTTCTCGGGGCATTCGAACACGCGCTCATCGCGATTGGCGGCGGCATAGCGAACATTGATGACCGCGCCTGCGGGAATGGTGACCCCGGCCAATTCGGTCTCTTCATGCGCAAACCGCATCAGGCTTTGCACCGGGCTTTCGAGCCGCACGACCTCTTCAACAAAGGTCTTCATATACTTGCCGGGATCGCTCTTGAGCTGGTGCCAGACAGGCTTGTTCTCGATCAGCAGTTTCATTCCCGCCGCCAGCGCATTGGTGGTGGTCTCGCTGCCGCCCACAAAAGTGTCGGCCATCATCTCGGCGTGGAGCTCATTGTCGTTGAGCGGACGGCCCCATTCCTCGATCACCGTATTGACCAGCACGCTGATCAGCGAGTCATCGGGGTTCTCGCGCAGCCGCTCAAAAATCGGCTGGAAATAGTGCTGGGTCTCGATCTCGCGATCGACCATTTCCAGATGCTCATCCTCGGGGAGCATCATCGAAATGCGATGGAAGAAGGCATCGGTCCCGCGCTTGATCTTCCACATATCCTCGCGCTTGGCGCCCATCTGCTCGCCAATGATGAACAGCGGCAGCGGGATGCAGAATTGCTTGACCCAATCGCAATGGCCATCAGCAGCGAACTCATCAATCAGCTCATAGGCCAGCGTTTCTACCCGCGGATCGATCTGCTTTATCCGGCTCGGCTTGAACGCCTCGTTGAACATCGCCCGCATTTGTTTGTGATTGGGATCGTCGCGCCCGGCCAAAGTGGGTTCGGGCAGCCAGCCCTTGGCCTGGAACCGCTCGGCGATCTTTTGCCCGCGCTCAAGATTGATCGGATCGGTCCGGACCGACATCGGCGCCGAGCTGGGAAACCGTTGCGGATCCATCAGCACTTCGCGGACGTCGGCATAGCGGGTCACAATATACATCGGCGTGCCCGGGATATTGTAGACCGGCGCGTCGTCGCGCAGCTCCTTGTAAGCGTCATAGGGGCATTTCTGGAGCTCTGGATCGAACAGATTGACCTGCGGGCCGGCCGCTGCATCGGCCGAAGTTTCAGCTTCTGTCGCCATCAGCGCACCTCGATCTTTTCTTCGCCCCATGGGGCAATGGCTTCGGCCTTCCGGAAGGCTTCGGGCAATTCCTCGACCATATTCCAGGTTGCAGCCAGGCGCCCAAACCCGACGAAAAAGGCGCAGGTCATCCCCAGTTCGACAATCTCGCTTTCGGAGAAATGCTCACGCAGTTCGGCGTAAAGCTCGTCCTTGATCGCGAGATGGTCGGTTGCCATCAGCTCGCCAAACCGGATCGCCACTTTCTCCGCCGACGTGAGGTTCTCCGCTTCCTGTGGCCGCTCGAGCGAGCACACCAGATCCTCGCTCACGCCATCGGCCACCGCATCGGAATAGCGGATCGCCATGCACGAGCGGCATTGATTGAAGAAGGCGATCCGCAGGCGGACCAATTCGACCAGGCGGTCGGGCAGTTGGCGATTCATCTTGAGTGCGCCGCCAAAGCCCATCAGGCCCAGCGCTTGCTCGGGGCAATGCGCGAAGAACCGTGTCAGGCCTCGCTCGAGATCGGTCAGCGCGTCGGGATTGACGAGGTTCCGGATACGCTCGTCCCATTGTTCGGGCTCAAGCTTCTCGATTCTGCTCATGGCGCGGTCGTCCTCCCAAAATAGCCGGTTTCCGTGGCGCCAACACTACGAAACAATCCCCTGAGCGGACATTCACCATTTCGATGGTGTCAGAGCCGTCTGGGGAGAGACAGAGCTGATGAGTGAGACTGGCCAATCCGCGCCCGCCACCTGCCCGCATGCGCTTGCGGATGTCGATCTGTTTGCGCCGGGCGCGCAGGCTTATTGGTACGAAGCCTACGACATTCTCCATCGCGAAGCGCCGGTCCATTGCCTGCCCGGCGAAGGGCTGACCGAAGGCTCTGACGCTTTCATCCTGACCAAGCACGAAGATATCAAACGCGTGGTCAAGGATTGGGACCGCTTCCCGCCGACGCTCTCGCTGCTGGTCAAGCAGATTCAGGCTTCGGGCGAAATGCCGAGCCATATTCCCGATATCGATGCGATGATCGCCTCGGTCGTGTCGCTGCGGCCCGATCCAGAGCTGTGGCGCGCGCATCGCAAGGAGCTGACCGATCCCTGGGTCGGGCCAGGTGCAGACCGGCATGTCGATATGATCGCCGGCCATGTCGATGATCTGATCGACGATTGGATTGCGCGCGATGGCCCGGTTGACTTCGTGGCGGAGTTTGCCCGTCCCTTGCCACAGCGGACCATGGCGAGCGTGCTGGGCCTGCCGCAGGAGGATATTCCGCAGCTTGAAATCTGGGGCAATGCGCAGGTGATGTCCTATGTCTATGGCGCGACTCACAAGAACATCCTGACGCCCGAGCAGACTGAGGAGAAATTCCGGCTGCTTGATGGTTTCAAGCAATATGTCGTCGACAAAACGCGCGAGAAGCGCGCCAATCCCGGCGATGACATGATCAGCTTCCTGACCCAGGTCCATTACCAGGCACTGGATCGCAAGCTGACCGATGATGAGATCAATGGCGTGGTCTATGCCATGGTGATCGGGGGGCTTGAGACGACCCAATATGCGATCGCCGAACAAGCGCGGCTGGTGTGTGAGCGCCCGGGACTGTTCGAGACATTGCGCGAGGATCGGTCGCTGATCCGGACCTTCATCGAAGAGGGCATGCGATTGCGTTCGCCCACCCAAGGGCTGTCGACCCGGGTCTGCTCTCAGGACGAAGTTTTCCAGGGGGTCGAATTGCCCGCCGGATCGATGCTGCATCTGCGCTGGGCCGCAGCCAATATCGACAAGGACGAATTTGAGGATCCGCTCGAGATCAAGCTCGATCGCCGCGCCGCAACCCGTCATCTCGCCTTTTCGCAAGGGGTCAGATCATGCCCCGGAGCGAGCCTCTCGCGGCTCGAACAGAGCATCGCCTGGAACCGGCTGCTCGACCGTTGTGAGACAATCGAACTGGCTTCCGACAACACATTCGAGCGTCAGCCCGGCATCATGCTCGGGACCAAGGCGCTGCACCTCAATTTCACCGCAAAGGAGCCCGCATAATGGCAAGCCTGCTCGCGCATATAAAAATCCAGCCCGGCAAGGAGGAGAAATGGGAGGCGATCATGCACGACATGGTCAGCGAGACCTTCGGCACAGAAGAGGGCGTGATCCGCTACGAATATTGGAAGGGGCAGGAGGAGAACGCCTATTACTGCCTGCTCTCCTTCAAGGACAAATGGGCGTTCTATCATCACCAGATGTCAGATCATCACGAAGGGCATGACTTCGCCGATGTCCTGGCGGGAATCGAGCTGGAATATATCGATCCGGTCGAAGGGGCTGGGGGTGGGTTGCCAGCGACCGAGGATCCAGCGCTGCCCGCTGACGCTAGCGGGGATCAGAAGACTGCGCAGGAGCGCTTCCCGCTGAGCATTCCCGCCTGGTGGAGTGCTCGCAAATGAGCATGGACCCCCTAAGCATCGATCCGCGCCTCGAAGCGCTGCTCGCCAAGCAGGAAATCAGCGATGTCATGCAACGCTATTCGCGCACACTCGACTGGCTGGATGATGAGGGGCAAGCCTCGTGCTTCTGGCCCGAAGCATGGATCGATTATGGCTTCTTCACCGGCACGGCGGAGGATTTCCTCCCGGTGGTGATGGAGATCGAACGCGCCAGCCAGCGCCGTTGGCATATGCTGTCGCGGGTCTCGATCAAGCTTCACACGCCGACTTCGGCCAGCGTCGAATGCTATGGCATGGCAACTGGAATTCGCGAGCAGGACGATGGCAGCTGGTCGGGCAATCTCTATGGCGGACGTTATCTCGATGAATTTGAGCGGCGCACGGTCGATGGTGAACAAGAATGGCGCATTTCCAAGCGGCAATACATCATGGATTGGCGGGTTCCGCTGGTCGACCAGCCAAGCAATGAGCCCAATCCCGATTTCCCGCTGCCAATCCTGCAAATACTGCAGAGCGGGCACGAACAATATCGAGAAATGTAGGGCAGGTCTCTTCTGGGCCGCTACTTTTTCTGAAAGGCGGCAATTCGCTCCTGCATATCAGGGCCGCGCCCTTCGCCATCCATCCATTCGCGGGTGATCGCCTCATCCATGCCCTTGCCATCGGCGCGGTCGAGCAAGCGCTTGATCGCCGCATGGCTGAAATGGCTTTGCGAAGCGATCTGATTCGCGAGCCGGATTATCTCGGCATCAAAATCCCCGAACGGAACCGAATATTCGGCGAGACCAATCCGGACCGCCTCATCAACCCCGAACATGTCAGCGGTGAACATCAGGCGTTTGGCGGTGGCGAGGCCGACCCGGCGCGGCAGCCGCGCGCTCATCCCCCACACCGGGGTCAGCGCGAATTTGGCATGGGTATCGCCGAACCGGGCGTTGTCAGCCGCGAGGATGAAGTCGGCCGCCAGTGCCACTTCCAGCGCGCCGGTGTAGCAATGGCCGTGCACCGCAGCGACCACCGGAATTGGGAGCTTTTCAAGCATCCGCAGAGTTTCAGAATGCCAGCCCATTGAAGGTGGACTCTCGCCCTCGGCAATTCCGCCAAGATCGTGTCCAGCGGAAAAGCAATTCCCGGCCCCGCGCAGGACCACGCAGCCAGTTCCTTCAGACGCCTTGAGATCTTCGACATGCCCGCGCAGCAGCGCAAACATCTCGACCGTCAGTGAGTTGAGCTTGTCCGGGCGGTTGAGCGTCAGCTGGGTCCAACCGTCAAAATCCTCCCGCAGGACTGTATCGCTCATGCCGTCACTCCCCCTCAGCTGGCGGGTCCATATAGTCGCGGTAATAGGTCAATTGTCCATTGGCGACCTTGTAGATTCCCACGCCGCCACGCGATCCCTCGGGCGAATGCATGGTCCAGCGCGCCCAGACGGCGTGATCATCGCCGCAGATCTCATCGACGGTGAAATGGATTTTGCGCTCGGTCATTTCGCTGACCATGGTGGTCATGAAGCCAAGGATCGCATCGCGGCCCTTGTGTGTGCCCCAGATCGGGTCTTCGAGTAACGCATCCTCCGCGAACAGCGGGGCGAGCTTGGTGTAATCGCCTTCGTCCTGGATTGCCCAGAATTGTTCGATCACCTGTTGGGCTTGGCCTGGCATGATATTTCTCCTCTCACCGCATGGTGTGCATGTTTTTGGCAGCGCAAACCCCTGTGAAAATGGTCAAGCGAGAAGCGGGCGCTTTTGCAGTACAATCACCCGCAAAGGAGAGAGATATGTCGACGATCCCCCGAGCATCCTCCGCCATCCCGGGCGAACCGGCTCACTTTGGTTCGGTGCTCGCCCATCAGCCCGAAATCGCCGAGAAATTCTTCGCGCTTTACGGCACCTTCTGGGATTCGGATGTGCTGTCGGCGCGGCTCAAGGAAGTCGCCCGGATGCGCAATGCCCGGATCACCGAATGCGGGTTCTGCCGCAATGTCCGGTTTGACAAGGCGCTGAGTCAGGGTCTCGGTGAAGAGATCCTCGATGACATTGATCACGGCTATGAAGACTCAGAACGCCTCAGCGACACCGAGAAGGCGGTGCTCAAATTCACCGATGCGCTGATCTTCGATCCCGAGCTGTTGACCGGCGATGCCAAGGCAGCGCTGCAAAAACATCTGACGCCGCAGCAGATTGCCGAGCTGGGGATCGGCGTGACCCTGTTTCTGGCGCTGGCGAAGGCGCTGATCACCATGGGGCTGGAGCCCGAGCAGATGGATCGCACTGTCCTGCCCACCCCGGCATCGAGCCCTCCGCCCGAGATGGAGCCAGCGCAATGAGCGCGAATGGTCTTGGCCCGGTGGCTCAGGCGGTTGCGGGCAATCCCGCCATGGCTGAGCAATATTCCGCCTTTCGCGATGCGGCTCACCAAGCGCTTGGGGAAGAGTTGAGCGCGCAGGTGCGCCAGGCGGTGGCGGAAGTGCATGGTCTGTCGAGCGCTCCCGGTGATGCCGCATTGGCTGCTTCATCCGACGACGCGGCGACCCAGACCTGTGTGGCCTACGCCAAACGCATGCCGTTCGAACACACCGCGATCAGCGATGATGAGGCCGCCGCAGTGGTCCAGGCGATCGGCGAGGATCGCTATGTCGCTTTGTCGGTCGTGGCGGCGCTGGCGGATGCCGAATGCCGTGCGGAACAGGTCGGTCTGGCGGGACTTGCGGTCTAGCCAACCATCTCCGGATGGCGCTCGGCGAGAGTGAAGCCGGGCTGCACCTCGGTCGGCTCCTGCTGATACACCGCTGTGTCGTAGAAATCGTGCAGCCGGGAAATCTTGCCATCGCGAATCTCAACCACGCCGCAAATATGCGGGGTCATCAGATCGCGCCCGTCGGCCGCCCAATGGTGGTCGACCCGTTCGGTGAAGACGACATTGCCGTTTGAGGCGATCGAGACCAGATCGGCAGTGAAGTGCGTCATCTCCTTGAGGATCGGAATCTCGTTGGAGAAGCCGCCCGAGGTGAGCAGATTGAGCACTTCCTGCTGACCCTTGAGATCGGGCAGCCCGCTGTTTGACCAGACAAAATCCTCGGTCGTCAGCTCGGGCACAGCCTCGACAATACGGCCATCATCCATCGCCTTGAAGATTTCGAGCGCCAACCTTTCATTGTCATTGCTGGCATCATTCAGATCGATCATCTCACCCTCCCAATTCGCGGATCATTTCGGACCCATCCCATTGCTCCGCTGCTCCGCGGACCATGTCGTAAAATCCGGTCAGCACCTCGCTCGCTTCATAGAGCTCAATCATGTGACCGAGCGAAGCGCTAGCATCCATGAACGCAAAGCAGGTGCCGGTGGCGGATTCGGATAGCTGTGCCAACGGTATATTCTGCGCTTCGAAATGGGCGATCGCGCTGGGCAAATGCTTCACCATGACCGCAGTGTGATGCAGGCCATAGCGACCCGACCCCGCGGGAAACAGATCGCTGAAGGCACTCGGTTCATCCGAGTGAACCTCGACGAACTCGATCATGACATCGCCCCATTGGCCATAGGCGGAAGAGTGATCGAACGCCCGCTCAACCCCGCGATGCACACTCGAGCTCAGCGGGATGTGACGCATGGTGAAATAGGGACCGGAGCCGAAGGCGGCTGAATGCGCTTTGGTGGCGGCGTCGATGTCAGGCACGTAATAGGCGAGCTGGCGAACCGGCAGAGGGTTCTGCTCTGCCACCTCAGTTCACCGCCCGGTCCTTGCCTTCCCAATAAGGCGCGCGCAGCTCTCTACGGAGGATCTTCCCCGAAGGATTGCGCGGCAGCGCGGGAATGAAGTCGACTGATTTGGGGCATTTGTAGCCCGCAATATGCTCGCGCGAATGGGCGATCACATCGGCCTCGGTCAGCTCTTCACCATCCTTGACCACCACGCAGGCTTTGACCGCTTCGCCCCATTTCTCATGCGGGACCCCGATCACCGCGACATCGGCGACCTTGGGGTGGGCGTAGATCGCATTCTCGACCTCGGCCGGATAGACATTCTCCCCGCCCGAGATAATCATGTCCTTCACCCGGTCGTGAATGTAGAGATAGCCGTCCTCGTCGAGATAGCCGGCATCGCCAGTGCGCAGCCAACCCTCGGCGTCGATCGTATCCGCGGTCGCCGCGTCATTGTTCCAATAGCGGCTCATATTCTTGGACGAACGAGTTGCGATCTCTCCGACCGTGCCGGTTGGGACCATTTCGCCCTTTTCATCGATGATCTTGACCTCGACTCCGGGAAGCGGCGTTCCGACCGAGCGCATCCGCGGCGAACCTTCGGGCACGTGATCTTCAGGATCGAGCGCGACGATCGTACCGCTGGTCTCGGTCATGCCGTACATCTGGACAAAGCCGCAGCCCAGCACATCCATCGCTTGCCGCATCAGCTCGAGCGGGATCGGCGAGGCGCCATAGGTGACATATTGCAACCGGCTGAAATCGACCTCGTGTACGCGGGGATGGTTGAGCAGGATCTGGATTGCCGCCGGGACCAGGAAGATTTTTGAGATATTGTAATTCTCGATCAGGTCGAGCGCCTGGGTCGGATCATACTCGGGCAGAACGATCGAATTGGTCCCAGCGACCATGGTGCCGATCCCGGTGCCGGTACCGCTGATGTGGAAGCATGGCATGGCGAGCAGCGTGACATCGCCTTCGACCGGCTCCTGCCACTTGCGCATTTCGACATCTGCGCCGGCATCATTGCGGCTCGACAGGATCGAACCATGGGTCATCACCGCGCCCTTGGGCCGCCCGGTCGTGCCAGAGGTGTAGAGTTGCAGCGCATCGTCTTCCAAGCCGACCTCGACGCCTGGGTCGGTATCGGGGAAGCTGTCGCGCCAGCTGCGGTAATCGGGTCCGTCGTGATCGGGCGCATCGATCCCGATGACATGTTTCACCTTGGGCGTTTCACCGCGAACCTTGCCAAGGATTTCGGCAAAGCCTTCCGCGACAAACACCACTTCGGCTTCGCAATTGCCGAGGATGTAGGCGACTTCGGGCGCGGCGAGCCGCCAGTTGACCGGAGTCATCACTGCGCCGATCTTGGCTGCGCCCACCAGCGCTTCGAAATAGAGCGGGTGGTTCTTGCCGATGAAGGAGACGCGGTCGCCCTTCTTCACCCCCAGCGAAATCAAGCCATTGGCGGCGCGGTTGCTGCCCGCGTTAAGCTCGGCAAAGGTGATGGTCTCGTCACCATAGGTGAAGGCGGCGGTATCGCCTCGCGTCTTGGCATAATCGCGTACCAGGTCACTGAACGAGCCAGCATCCTGGCCAACGAGCGTTTCGACTGAATCTCCCATGCGATGCCGTTTACGCTGGCACAGGCCTTTGCGGCATTGGCACTATTCATAGCGCGCAATTTCCGAGATTGGGCTAGACCGGAGGGATGAGTGACACAGCCATCCCCGACGGGTTCACGCCAACCCAATTCTCGCCCGGCTTCCTGGATCATGGCGGCCCCTATTTCTTTCGCTCGGACGAAAGCACGGCCGGCGTGATCGGATTGCGGATCGAGCCGCATCACATCAATTTTCAGAACGCAGCGCATGGCGGCGTCATTTCGACCTTTGCCGACGTGGCCCTGAGCCATGCGGTCTATCATTCGGAATCCCCGCCCTTAATGCCCTCGACCATCAATCTCAGCGTGAACTATCTGCTGGGATCGCGCTTGGGCGATTGGTTGGAGGCGCATGTCCAGGTTGATCGGATGGGGGGTCGCACGGCCTACACATCGGGCCGGATCCTGCGCGGCGAGGATATCATTGCGACCATGTCGGGGGTGTTCTCGATCAAGCGGCAGACTCGATCATAAGTGAACCTCTGCTGATCGAGACCCGCGGCGCGATCGAGATCGTCACGCTCAACCGGCCCGAACGGCTCAATGCGATGAGCGCCGATCTGATCGAAGCGCTGGAGAGATATTTTCGCGGGCTGCAGAAGCGGCTCGGTGTGCGAGTGGTAATCCTACGCGGCGCGGGCAGGGCCTTTTGCGCGGGGCTCGATCTCGATCCCGCGGCCTGGCCGGCTGACCAGAGCGTCGGCCCGGTCCAGAATGGCTGGGCAACCCAGCGCGCGATCGCCACCGTCATGCAGCTGATGCGGCAATGCCCGCAGCCGGTGATCGGACTGGTTCAGGGCGCGGCTTGCGGCGGCGGGTTCTCGCTGCTGCTCTCAAGCGATGTCCGGATCGCGGCACCCTCGGCCAAGATGAATGCGGCCTACATCAAGATTGGTCTGGGCGGCTGCGACATGGGCTCAAGCTATTTTCTTCCCCGGCTGGTCGGCGCCTCGGTGGCGAGCGAGCTTATCCTGACCGGCAAGTTCATTCATGCCGATCGCGCGCTACAATGCAATCTGGTCAGCGCGGTGGTTGAAGAGGATGCGCTATTGGATGCCGGGCTGGAAATGGCGGAAGAGATGCTGGCGACCGCGCCGATGGGGTTGCGGCTGACCAAGGATGCGCTCAATCGCAATATCGATGCGGCGGGGTTCGAAGCCGCGATCGCGCTGGAAGACCGCCAGCAGGTGATGCTCGCGCAGACCGAGGATTTTGTCGAAGCCAAGCGCGCCTTCGCGGAGAAACGCGCACCGGATTATAGGGATAGGTAGGGTTCCTTTTGCGGGCCAAGCCACACACGCCCTCCGCCCTTCCACCCGGAGCCTACCGGGATATCATCCGGGTGGAAGGGCGGAGGGCGTGGGTGGCTTGGCCTCAACCGAGAAAACGCGCGACAACTGGCGTCGAGGGATCGCGCTCGTCGTGATAGCCGCAGGGCTCCTCGCCGAGCTCTGACATATCGACTCCTTCGACCTCGCGGAATTCGCGCCAGTCATACAGGCCGGTGCGCTTGACGATCCGCCATTCGCCGTCGCGCTTTTCAAATCGGTCGACATAGCGGCCCGCGATCACCGCCGAATAGATCTTGCCCTTGTCGGGGAAGACTTCGGCCAAGGGATAGCCCGCCGGGATGGTGTGCATCGCGGTCATGTAGGTCTCGGTGTGGCAATTCGTGTCGCCTTCAAACCCGAACTGGATCTGTCCCAATTGGTGCTGGGTCGCGAGGCAGGGATCGATCACGGCGCGCGCTTGTTCGACAAAGCCGCGCCAGTCCCCGGCGACAGTGCCGAACTGGAATTGCGCATCGTCGTGGAACAGCTTCTCCATTATCTGCCAGCGCCGGCGATCAATCGCGTGGGCATAGGCCGCGATCACATCACTAATGGCTGCACGATCTTCCAGCCGCATACTCATTCCTCCAGATCCACGATCACTTTGCCGATATTGCCGCCGGTGAACAGCTTTTCATAGGCAGACAGCGTGTTCTCCAGCCCGGTCGTGACGTCGTAGGGCATCACCAAATCACCCGCTTCGTGCCATTCGCGCAGCCGCGCGGTCAGCCGCTCACCCTGATCCATGAAATCGGGCGAGAAGAATCCTTCGACCCGCAAGCGCCGCATCAGCACCTGGTCGAATTCCTTGGGCGCGGTGCGAGTGCCCGCATTGTAATCCGCCAGCAGGCCGCAGACCGCGATCCGGCCATAATGGTTCATCCGGGTCAGCACAGAATCAAGGATCGGGCCACCGACATTGTCAAAATAGACGTCGATCCCGCCAATCGCGTCGAGCTGTCCGCCCAAATCGCCCGATTTGTAGTCGACCGCGCCGGCAATCCCGATTTCTTCGGTGAGAATGCGGCATTTGTCCGCGCCGCCGGCAATGCCCCAGGCCTCGCAGCCGAGCAGCTTGGCGATCTGGACCGCCAGAATTCCAGTGGCTCCGGCCGCGGCCGAAACCAGCACAGTCTCCCCCGGTTTGGCAGCGCCGGTCTGTTCGACGCCCCACAGCGCGGTCCAGCCATTCATCCCGAGCGGACCGAACCAGGCGCGGCGATCATTGACTGTCGGGTCGAGCTTGATTGCGCCGCTCAGTAGCGCATCGACCTGGCTTACTCGGCCCCACACTCCGAAGGCGCGGACCAGATCGCCTTCGACGAAATCGGCGTGGCGCGAGGCGGTGACATGCCCCACCACCAGCCCGGTCATCGGTACGCCGGTTGGCAGCGGTGGTTGATAGCCATCTTCGCGGTCGGTCAGCCACAGCCTTGTGCCCGCATCCATCGACAGCATCGCATTCTCGATGCGAATTTCCCCATCGCCCAGCTCCGGCAATGCCTCTTCCACCAGTGCCAGAGCGCTTGCGAAATCGGTCCCCTCCGGTCGGCGTTCTATGCGCCAGTATTGATTTGTCATGACAGCCTTGTCGAAGCCTGCCGCGCCTACGGCAACGCGCCTTTTCGCTAGTCTTTTTGAGCTATCAAAAAGCAGCGGCGCGCAGGGTCCCTCAAACGCATAGGGTTCGACTCAACACAGAGCAGTGGGAGAGAGACTATGGCACTTATCACAGTGATCGGGGCGTCAGGCCGTCAAGGCATGGCGCAAGTCCGCCAAGCGCTGAAGGCGGGTTATGATGTGCGCGCCATCTCGCGCCAGGAAGACCCATTCGGCGGCGCCAATATCGATGGGGTTGAGCGGGTCGAAGTGCGTCCGATGGATCTCTATGATCCGTCCTCCTTCAAGGCCGCGCTCGAAGGGTCAGACTATATCTTCTACACCCACCCGCTGCAGGCCCGGGCTGATCGCGCGGTGCTGATTGGCGATCTCGGCAAGGCTGGCGCAGAGCTGGGCGTCAAGCGGCTGGTCTGGAACACCTCAAGCTGGATCCCTGACAAGCCGGGTGATCCCTTCACCTATGCCGGCAACACCCAAGGCATCAACGCGCTGTGGCGCTCAGGCTGCCCTGGCACGGTGTTCGGCAGCGTGTTGTTTATGGACAATCTGCTGACCAATTGGGCGCGCCCCTTCATCGTCAACGAAGGTCGTTACGTCTATCCGCACAATCCGGAGCTGGAAGCCAATTGGATCAGCCTGGATGACGTCGCCAAATTCATGCTCGCCAGCCTTGAACGCCCCGATATGGAAGGCGCCTGGCTCAACATTGGCGGGCCTGAACGCTTGGTTGGCAAGCAGGTCACCAAATATCTCAGCGAAGCGCTCGACAAGGAGATCCAATACGATCCTTGCACGCCGGAAGAATTCGGTCGCTATCTGGTCGATGCCGCTGGCGATTCCATGCCGGAAGAGATGCGCGACGAATTCGCCAAGGGCATTCAGGCCTTTTACGAATACAACAACACCGCGCCGACCCGCCCGTTCGAAGTCGATATGGACCATGTCTATGACCGCTTCCCCGAGCTCGATGGCAAGCTCGAAGATTTGGGCGAATGGACCAAGCGGCAGGATTGGGGCGAAAGCAACTTCCGCCCCGCCTTCGGCTGATCGATGAGCGCATTGCGCGATGCCAATATCGCCGTGGCCGAGGCCTTTTACGAGGCTTTGGCTGACGGCGATTTTGACGCTCTCGCCGCCCTCCATAGCGAGGATGTGGTGTTCAACCTGCTCGGTTCGACCCCGGTTTCCGGGCGCTGGGAGGGCAAGGCCGAGTGCTTTGGGCCCCTGGTGGCCGACGGTGTGGTCGGCAAGCTGATCCCCGAGACCGTGCAATTCTCACGCAAATGGCGGATCATGTGCGCCGATGAGGAGCGCGTGGTCGGCCTGATGTATGGCGGCGGAATGGGCAAGAACGGCCATGAATATCTACAAACCTATTGTCAGATCATGACGATCAGGGGCGGCATCATCGTCGAAATGCACGAGTTGTTTGACACCGCACTGGTTGAGCTGGTGCTCAATGACAATCCCACCGCCAAGGGCCCAAGCGAGGTCCAGCAGAGGTTCGATTTCTAGCGGAGATTAGGGTCGTTATCGGAGGTTAAGCCGACAGCTACTTTCCCGCCCAGTATGCGAACGAGCCTGGCGGCCTTGGGAAGCGTGGAACACGCAACCCGGTCCAAAAAACTGTGACTTTTCGCGCAAACGGCGCAATTCTGCGGTCTGACGGAGCATGCGCGCACGGAAAGTGTGACCTTCCGCGTGAGGCCTATTCCATGGCTATCGACGGTGAGAAAGAACCCCCTGGACGCTAGCGCTTGATGCGCGGGTAAGAAATGCGTCTAGTGTGGTCTCGACGCACTCTGAAATCGGACAGTCAGCTGTCGACCCAATCCCGCGCCCATTGCGGCGAAAGTCTTGCTAGTCAGACGCAACTGCTTTGGTCATTGCGATTCTGAAGCCGAGGTTTGTAAACGACTGCGTGGGATCCCAAGCGCCTCGGTAAGCGCTCCTTAGGTAGAATGCTCCGTAGTCGCCCCATGCTCCGCCCCGGATAACGCGTCTTTCGCATGACTCGTCTGAGAGCTGGGGACTGCCGTCCCTAGGCTTGGAAGCGTAGCTGTCTGCATAGCAGTCTGAGACCCACTCCCACACATTGCCAACCATGTCTTCTACGCCGAATGCGTTCTGACTTTCGTAATGACCGACAGGCGCTGTGAACACATATCCATCGTCACACTCGCCAGCGCGCTCCCAGCTTGGAAAACGAGCGCGCGCTGAGCGATCGACCCCGTTAGTTAGTTCGCAAAAGTCGTTTTCGTTTTCGCCCCACCAATAGGTAGTGGTTGAGCCGGCACGAGCGGCATATTCCCACTCGCTTTCAGACAGTAGGCGATACTGTTCTGAGTCAAATGCCTCATTAAGCCAAGCCACATAATCATTTGCGGCATTCCAAGAAACGCATGTCACGGGATGATCGTCGTCTTGCTCAAAGCCCGGATTGCGCCAAGATTTCATTGGATCATAGCCCCACGAACCGCTTTCTTGCATCGAAAGACAGCCGGTTTCGTCCTGATAGCCTGTGGCTTGGACGAAAGCCTTGAATTGGCCAACGGTAACCTCGTGCCGCGATATGGCGAATTCCGGCAAGCTAACCGCAATTTGTGGGCTTTCGTCCTCTTGATGCCCGGGATCAACCTCGCTTGATCCAAGCAAGAAATTTCCACTCGGGATGACAATCATCTCGGGACAATTTTGGCAATCAGCGAGAGACTTGTCCTGGCCTTCTTCTTGCGCCGAGACGAATGGAATGCCGGTCAGCGTGCCCCAGAGCGCCAAAGCTATGGTGATCGCGCTGATTGCCACTGGCACAGTTGACTTTGGCCTGGTCGCAACAAGCAAGGGTTCAGTCATGTAAGAGCTTCTCTTGAGATTGTTTTTGCGCAAGTCGCGCGAGCTGGACGCCCAGTAATGAGCGCGGGACACTTGCGCCATGAAGAAACCTTCCAAAAACCCTTCCAAAATCCTCCTGTTCACCGGTCGTTGAGAGCCAACGCAAACCAAAAGGTGAGGTCAATGAGTTGTGATCTCTCGACCCGAGACCAAGTTCTCGCGCCTCGCAAGCTCCAGCCCCTTTGATGCCTCATCATAGAGTGGACGATAGAGCATCGCCGACTGGAACCACTTCTCAGCTTTCCTATTGTCGCCGTTTTGAAGGTGGAAATTCGCGACATACGCGGCCACGGGAGCTCCCCACCGGGCCAGAACTTCGGGATCATCCGCCTCGGATTGCTGCATGACTAGCAGCGCCCTTTCGAACAGCGTTGCGCATTCAACGCTATCTCCTTGCAAGTGGCGAAGTTCGCCCAGGTTCAACATCGCGCCCCAATGTCTTGGATCCAATTCAATCGCATATTGGTAGGCTGACGCAGCTTCATCCACGCGCCCGAGTGCGGACAGGGCCATTGCTTTGGCCTTGTGCGCATTTGCATCATCAGGGTGAAGAGTAAGGGCGATCTCAGCTTGGACTAGTGCCTCTTCCAATGTCTTGCGATTTTGCGGGTTGTGGTGCCTCTCATCTTGCAGACTAGCGGTCAAACCGCGCTCGTTATCAGCTCCTGCCAGCAGGACAGATTGGACAAGGGCGCTGGCAAGACCGACGCGTCCAGACAGATCCAAGGGGTCTTGATCAACCGCATTTCGAAACAGAGTGACTGACTGAGCCATGTCCTCAGGGGTGAGGCGCTGGTAATAGTAGGAAGCGAGATCCTGCGTCGGCGCGCTTCTTTCAGCTGAGGCAAACATCACCCCAATGACGATCGCCACCACAGCGAGGAAACCGCTCGCAAAGGCAAACTTACGGCTCGGCGCTCTCGATTGCTCTTCTGGACTGGTCACAGCTTCGACGGGGGCAACAAGCCGATAGCCGCGTTTTGGGATGGTTTGGATGAAGCGTGGTGCTGTAGCTTCGTCACCAAGAGCCTTGCGCAGTTTAGAAACCAACCTCGCCACAGCGTCATCGGCGATGAAGTCTTTGCCCCAAAGCTCGGCCTCAATCTGATCGCGGCTTACAACTTTGCCCGGTGCGGCAAGCAGATAAAGGAGCAGCTGCATTACCTTTGGTTCGAGCCGCACCGGCCCGTCTGGTCGTTCCACCAAGCCCAAGGCCGGGACCACCGTTAGGCCGTCCAGCAGAAAACTGCTGGATTCGCCCGTGCAAGAAACTTCTGAGCTCATACGGTCGAGAATTAGCAGTGCGCCGAGCCCCGAACAAGGCGATCTGATCAGCTAAAAAAATTTCATAATCAATATGTTATGGGCGGCGAGGAATTCTGGAGGTTTTTTGGAGTGTTCGGAAGCGGGCTTGTCTGCCAGCGCATTCTGGCGACAATAGGAGAGACCGATTCCTGGCTAAGACATGGCGGGAGAACCGGGTCGGATCGGCGCAGTTGCTGGGGCTACGATCCATCTCCACTAACACATATTGCCCTGACAAACTGCAGGAGTTGGAGAGGTTATGATCCGTTCGGTACTGTTGAGCTTATGCGTGCTCCTTTGCATCGCAGCCCCAACGCAAGCTGAGGCAAACCCGCAATTGGCACTCACGCCTGGCGCGCGCGCCAATATGGACGTGCTCGAGACCAGGCGGGTCCGATCTGAAAGATTCGATTATGATCACGCGGTAACAATCGCACTGCCGGCGACCTACCATGTTCAACCAGACCGCAGCTATCCTGTGCTTTGGGTGTTGGACGACCCTTTGATGACGCGAAACGCCATCGCCACTGTTGATTTGCTGGTGTCCGGAAACATGATCCCTGAAATGATTGTGATCGGTGTTGGCAGCCCTTCTGAGGAAGGCCTGACCGGTGTCGGCAGACGGATCATTGAATTCTCTCCTCCAGGCAAGGGATTTGCTGGGCCAGGCCTCAAATCTCAGGCATTCCGCAGCGTCGCGCCATTGCCCGAGTACCCGCATCGGGCAGGGGATTTTCTGGCATTTCTTGGGGACGAGCTGCGTGTGTCTTTGTCCGCTGAATTCCGATTTGCCGATGATCATATCTTGCATGGCCATTCGCTTGGCGGGCTTTTCGCGGGCTATGTCCTCTTCTCACGCCCAGAACTGTTCGATCGAATGATCATCGGGTCGCCTGCTCTTTCGAACGTGAATGATGCCGTTTTCAAGTTGGAGGAGGAGTTCTCCCAAACCAACTCCACGCTCGAAATTGATCTGTTCGTTGGCGCCGGTGGCGAGGAGGGCAATGAGTGGTTCCTAAACGCGGGCGGAATCCTCAGCAGCACAACTCGCTTTGTTGAAGTTATGACATTGCGGGACTACCAGGGCACAAGACTCTTCAGCCGCATCTACGATGGTGAGGACCACTACACCGTGGTCCCGCGGATCATGAGCGATGCCTTGCCCCATTTCTATCATTCAGAGGCGGAGGCCTTAGGCTCAACTTGGCCGCAAAAGCCCTAACCCTTGGCAATTTCCAACCCAGGGTTCACGGCGAGAGAATGGGCCAAGATCATCCTATTTGTGATCTTGTCCTACGCCATCTCATGGGCGATGTGGTGGCCTATTCTGGACGATCTCTCCGGGTTCAACGGCGATCCCAACTCAGTCTCGCCCATGTATTTCGCCTGGCTTTCTCTTGGTGCAGGCGGCCCAAGTGTCTCGGCGGTGATCACTGTTTTTGCCTTTGACGGGCGCCCGGCTGTGGCAGAGCTCCTCTCCAGAGTTGCGCTCTGGCGAGTGCCGTGGAGATGGTACCTATTCGCGCTGCTGCTCGTGCCGCTCTCGGATCTTGTCGCCCGATTGCTCTTCAGTCAGATTAGCCCGAACGCAATTGCCCTGGACTGGAGCAATGCAAGAGCGCTCCTTCTCGTCGTTCCATTCGCGTTCGTATCCGGAGCGTTGACCGAGGAGCTCGGTTGGCGGGGCTTCCTTCAGCCGAGCTTGCGCAAGCATCTTGGCATCTTCGCTACTGGTATCGTTATTGGCCTTGTTTGGGCGCTTTGGCATACGCCGCTGTTCTTCACGCAGGTCGGATCATTCGTCAGCGGAACCGGCCCGTCAGCTCAGGCTGTTCTGTTCTATCTGGCGTTCTCAGTCCTGTTGTCGTGGTGCATGGCTTGGCAGGGTGAATTTACGAAGCATAGCGTGTTCATAGCTTACTTGTTCCACGTGTCTTTGAACCTTGCCATCGGCACCGTCTTGATGCCTCCCACAAGTCCCGCTGCTCAGGAGAAGCTGATACTCTTATGCTCAGCTACCCTGTTTTTGGCTTTCTCCGGCGTGCGGGTTCTCCATTGGAAAGACACACCTGCGTCTTGAGCTGTGCAGGCTGGCACTGGCCGCGTTCATCCCAACAGAGGCAGGACTTAGGTCACAAGCTGGCGCTCCCAGGAGCGGCCCAGCTATCCAAAAAGGCGAGTGCCTACTCAGCCGCTTGGCGTTGTTCGGGCGCGAAGATTTCCAGCAATTCCTCATCGCTCGCATTGGCGAGTTTCGCCGCCCATTGGTGGAATTGCTGTCCGCCGCGCTCATTGCGTCCGAACAGCACTTCCTTGAGCAGGCCCGATTGCAGCGCTTCGTGCTGGCGCTTGCCGGTGGCGTAATCCTCATCGCGGACAACCACTTCGAGGAAGTCGAACTGCTCATGCGCCGATTTGATATCTTCCTCGGTCTCGGGCTGGTTTTCCATCACGTAGAATTGCGTGGTGATGCTTTCGCCGACGGTAGCGCCGGGGAACAGCTGGCTGATCATCGCGCCGCGCTGCCCGCCGCCATAGAAGCTTGCGATCGAGATATGCGGGAAGATCGTCCAGACGCCCTGAACCAATACTTCCTGCGGAATCTCGTCATCGGCCATGGTCTCGAGATCCATCTGCTGATCATCGTCTCCCGAAACCTTGATGGCGAATTTGGAGGGCGTCGACAGCCGCTGGTGCGGACCCCAGGAAAAGAAGTTCGCGCGATTGTAGAAATCCGCGCCGAAGGTGTCCTTGTGCAGCACCGGCAGGTGATAGAAGTCGAGATAGCCGTCATAGGCCGTCTTCCAGTTGGGGCCCGACAGGGTGCGCTGGCCAAACAGGGTCCAGCCATCGAATTCAAACGCCGACAGCAGATCGTCATAGCCGCACAGATAATCAGCGATCGAGAGTGTGCTGTCGGGATCCAGCGTGGCCCAGATCAGGCCGGCGCTCTCATAGACCGGGAAGCGCTTGAGGCAGAGCGCCGCCTTGTCGACCGCGCCGAAATCCTTGGGACTGGCAACACCGACGAGATCGCCGTCATTCTTGAAGGTCCAGCCGTGATAGCCGCAGGTGAAGCGCGTGCCATTGCCGGTGCCGCTGGGCACCACCGGATTGCCGCGGTGGGTGCACATGTTGAGGAAGGCTCCGACGCTCCCGTCGCGCTGACGCGTGAGCAGCAGTGGTACGCCGCAGATGTCCATTGCCTTGTAGTCGCCCGGCTCAGGCAGCTCGCAAGACGGCGCCACCATCAGCGGCAGGCGGCGGAAGATCTTCGCCTTTTCGAGCTCGAACAGCTCCGGATCGGTATAGGAGGAGGCAGGAATGCGCACGACGTCATCGGCATATTCCATCGTGTCGGCGGCACCATGCTCGACCAGATTGCGGGTCATCGAAACCAATTCTTCGCGTGACATGCGGATCCCTCCCTTGGATGTCAGCACTCTGTTTATCACAGAATGTGCCGCTGAGGCGCGCACAGCAATGCTCTATTTTGTGAGAGGGTGCGGGTGGCAGTGGCAATCCACCAACGAAAACATACCCCAAACAAAACGGGCGGACCTTTCGGCCCGCCCGCTTGGTGTAGTTCTTGTGGTAAGCTTAGATCTTGATGCTTGCCTCAACATAGACCTGACGGCCGCGGTTCTGCGTGAGAACCAGATCGTCGCCAACGCCCGGCTCGAGGAACGGCCGGCCACCCGAGGTGTTGACCCAGATCTCGTCAGACAGGTTGACGCCGATCAGCGACAGCTTCCACAGGCCGTCGGCGTCGCCGATCGACATGGTCGCATCGAAGGTGACGTAGCTGTCCTGACGATAGTCATTGAGCAGCGATTCATCAGTGAAGTAGCTTCCCGAGTAGATCATGTTGCCGCTCAGACCGAACTCCAGGCTGTCACCAATCGGAGCGAAATAGTCGAAGGCGATATTGCCCGACCAATCCGGAGCGCGCGAAGCTTCACGACCATCAAGGTCGACACCCTGTTCGGTGATGAAGGTGTCGCTGAACGCTGCGTCGAGCCAGGAGATATTGCTTGAGAAGCTCAGCCCATCGACCGGCGTCTGCCAATCCATCGCAATGTCGACACCCTTGGTGGTGACTTCACCGGCGTTGAGGGTCGAGAACTGAATGTTGACCGCGTCAAAGTTCTGCACCTGCAGATCCTTGAAGACGTAATAGTAAGCGGTCGCATTCAGGGTGAAGGTGCGGTCAGCAAATTGCGATTTCACACCGATCTCACCACCGATCGCTTCTTCAGAGTCATAAATCAGCGCGCTGAAGTCGCCGGTTAGAGCCGCCTGGCTCAAACTGGCTGACGGCAGGGCCGAGTTGTCGATACCGCCCGACTTGAAGCCGGTCTTGAACGAAGCGAAGATGTTGACGTCATCGCTCGCCTGATACCGCAGGGTGATTTCCGGCGAGAGATTGTCGTCAGCAAAATCGATCGGGCCCGAGAAGAAGCCCGGTGCCACAAAGCCTGGACCTTGCAGCAAGGTGTGCAGGTAAGGCACCGAGATTGTCTGGGTCTTGCTCTCATCGGTGTAGCGGATACCACCCGAGAGCTCGAGGTCATCGGTCAGATCAAAGATCACACTACCGAAGAACGAAAGCGCTTCGGTCTTGGTGGTGTGGGTCTTGTCCCAGTCATAGGTAAAGCCGGTGACCGGGTCAGCTGCGACGAATGAGATATTGACGGCCTGCTGCGCGGTGTCGAACACAAAGGTCCGGTCCTCGTAGAAGGCGCCGAGCATGAAGTTGATCGGACCGTCAAAGTCTGACGTCAGGCGGATTTCCTGAGTGTACTGCTCAAGCGTGTTGAGCGGGTCGGAACAACCGGCACCACCTGGAACCCCTGGAGCAAAAATGCCGCCGTAGGAATAGCAGTCATAATCGACCGAATCCATATTCAGGATGCCCGTGGTCGAGGTCAGCGTCAGATAGTCCGACAGCGCGACATTGAACAGCAGGCGGGCGAACCAGACATCGGTCTCGCCGAAGGGCACACCGTTGCGCCCCGCAGCCCGCGAAGGCACGTCCGAAACTGGAGTGGTCGGAACGCCTGATGCCAGCGCTGCGGCCGAGTCCGGCAGGAAATAGCGCTGGTCGAAGGCATTACAATCGTAGCCTGCAGGGATCTGAAGACCCCCGCTGAGCAAGAACACCGAGTCTGCTACCCCGTTCGGGCCGCAATCAATGTCCGAGTGCTGGATCGCGCCGTCATTCTCATTCTTGACGTATTGCACCTTGAGGTTGGCGTCGAAGCTGTCCGACGGCTCCCAGTCGAGGGTCAGACGCCCAACAAAGTTGCTGGTGCCGCGGAAATTGCCATTCGCCGCCGGGGTCCCCGACTGCAGCGTGACATATTCGTCAATGTCGTTGTACTGCGCAGCCACACGAATGCCGAGCGTGTCGGTGAGCGGACCCGAGATATAGCCGCTGGCCGTATAGCCCTTTTCCTCGAATTCGTAGGAACCCTTGGCGCCGACTTCCCACGTGCTGGTCGGATCGGCTGAGCGGATCGAGAACACGCCAGCAGAGGCCGACTTACCAAAGAACAGCGACTGCGGACCCTTGAGAATGTCGATTTGCTGGGTGTCGAAGAAACCGGCCTGGACCAGACGCATGGTCGAAACCTGCACACCGTCAAAGTCGAACGCCACGGCTGAGTCGAATGCGGCGGAGATGTTGGACGAACCGACACCACGCAGCGAGAGCTGACCGCCCGAGCCTGAACCACCAACCTGAACATTGAGGGTCGGGACCCGGCTAACCACGTCAGCGACCTGGTCGACAGCGTATTTATCGAGCTGTTCGCCGCCGATGGCTGTAACGGTGACAGGCACCTCTTGCAGGCTTTCGTTCTGACGCCGTGCCTGCACAATGATCACATTGCCGTCATCAGCCGCATCGGCCTCGGCCTCGTTGCCCTGCGCCCAAGCGGTGCCCGAGAAGCCGAGCATGGCGGTTGCAGCGGCGCCGCCAAGCAAGGCGCGGCGCATCGCCACTTTGCTGGACGGATTACGAGTGTGAAGTCTGATCATTATCCTCTCTCCCTTAACAGCGTGGATCGGCAAGATCCTTGCGTGTGTCGTGTGACCGAGGCACTTTTATGCCTTCTGATACCTGAGTAGTTCTATGTACGGGGGGTGCCGCACTCATCTAGCAAAAGCGCTAGGCACCCTCGCAAAGTGCGACATTTCGGCCACAAATCAGCGTTGCCGTAACGTCATTCAGCAGCATCGCGAGCGTGGGCCTGTTCCGCCTCCATCTGGGCCTGACGCGGATCATTGGGCCAGACCCAGTCATTGGAGATCACCGGCTCAATCCGCAATTCGGGCGGAACATTGTCAATTCCGATCATTCGGTCGCAACTTTGGTGGAAGCTGTAGATCCGCGCTTCCTGGTACGACAGCGGGACGCTTTTGAAAGCAGCGCTCTGCATCGAATGCTGGATCGCTTCGCCGAATTGGGTGTCTTCGAGGATGATCGGGCTCATATCCCGCCCGTTGGGCTTGGTCTCGTCGGGGACGGTCCACAGGTCGGGAACCGGGCCATCACCCCAGTCAAGCGCCATGGTCACCAATTCGAGCCGGGTGGTGGTCAGCGAGGTCGGCCAGAACAGCAGCGGCGGGACGAAATAGTTCGACAGCGGCGAGACCCAATTGGGGAACAGAGTGTAGCTCTGGGTGCAAGTCCGGCCGAGCTCTCCGACCGTTTCAATCTGTTGCCATTCGGGCGGGCTGTCGACCGCACGGACATGCTCACGATCGGTGGTCTGCGGCGGGGGAGCCAGCATCCGGGCATGGCCATTGGGATACATCGTATTGAGATTGCGTTTGGAATCGACCAGCGGGGCGACTGTGTTCGGGTGGATGAATGGCACATGGTAGACTTCCATGTTGGCTTCCATCGCGACCTTCCAGTTGCATTTCAGATCGAAGGAATAGCGCGCCGCCAGCTTGACCTTGTCGAAGGCGAACTCTTCCCACTCGTCGGCCAGTGGCCCGAGCCAATCGCGCAGGCTCATCGCATTGTCGTCGAAATTGACGAAGATGACCTTGCCGAACATCTCGCACCGCACCGGGATCAACCCACGGCAAGAGAGATCGAAATCCTCCCGAAAGTCCTGCTTCTCAGGCACGCCGACCAGTGAGCCGTCGGTCTTGTAGGTCCAATTGTGATAGCCGCACATCAAGCGCGAAGACTTCCCGCGATCCTCGGTGACCACCGGTGCGCCGCGATGGCGACAGGTGTTGTAGAAAGCGCGGACCACGCCATCCATGCCATGCACAATGATGATCGGATCGCCGGCATTGTGCCAGCGCATGTAACAGCCCGGCTCGGGCACTTCGTCGAGATGGCCTGCGAACAGCCAGCTCTTGCGAAAGATATGCTCCTGCTCGAGCTTGAAATAGTCCTCGCTGGTGTAGCGCGCGGCCGGCATGTCGGGCAGCTTGGGAAAGCCCTTGGGCGGCGCGCTGCGGGTCGCTTCCCATTCCATCAGCGCCCGCAAGCGATCGACTTCAGCCTGATCCATCATGTCCACTCTCCCGACCGGCAAGATACTGGCTCGCTCTGTGCTTGCGACTGATATTTTGTCTAAGCCCGGACGGATTTGCCTGTGCGGGTTCGGGTACTCTCTAACGGACTGATATTGCGGGTCCCATTTGTTTCGACAGTGGTGCGCGGAATTCGCATCGATAGGCTGCGCTTCAAATCATTCTCTGGGGAGAGGAAAATGGCAGGACGTGTTGAGGGTAGGATTGCCCTCGTGACTGGCGGCGCAATGGGCCTTGGCAAAGCGGATTGTGAGCGCTTGGCAGCCGAGGGTGCGCGGGTGATCGTGACGGATCGCGAAGTCGAGCTGGCGCATAAGGTCGCTGACACGATCGGTGGCGATGCCATGGCCCTCGACGTGACCGACGAACAGCAATGGAAAGACGTCATGCACGCGGTAGAGGAGCGGCATGGCGGGCTCGATATTCTGGTCAACAATGCCGGCAATGTGATCTTTGAAAGCATCGAGGATTGCTCGCTCGATCACTTTAAGCTGCACCTCGACATCCATGTCGTCGGCACATTCCTTGGCTGCAAGTATGCGCTTCCGCTGATGAAGCACCGCCACAAACAAAATGGCGGTGCCGGATCGTCCATCGTAAACATGGCGTCGACCGCGGCGCTGATGGGATATGGCAATATCCCGGCCTACACCGCCGCCAAGGGTGGGATCAGTTCAATGACCCGCTCAATCGCGATGCATTGCCAGGATGAAGGCTATGGCATTCGCTGTAATGCACTCGCTCCGGGGGGGATCGAGACCCCCATGGTCCGCGAAGTCTCGGGGCGCGGAGGCGAAGAGTTGATGGAGATTCCCGCGGGACCGCTGCCGATGGATGGCCTGGGTGATCCCAGGGATGTCGCCAATTGCGTGTTGTTCCTGGCTTCGGACGATGCGCGCTTCCTCAACGGGCTAACCATACCGGTGGACAATGGTCTCGACGCCCGACCACATCACTGAGACGCAATCAGACGAACAGCCTGAAACCGGCTATTACCGCTGGTATGTGCTCGGCCTGCTGACCCTGGTCAGCATGTTCTCGGTCGCTGACCGCCTGGTGTTCTCGATCCTGCTTGAGGACATCAAGGCGGAATTCTCCTTCACCGATGGGGAAATTGGCTTGCTCGGCGGTCTGGCCTTTGCGGTCACTTACGTCCTCGTGGGTTTCCCCGCCGCGCGGCTGGCCGATCGATCGATTCGCAGGAACATCGTTGCGGGGGCCATCACCTTTTGGAGCGCGATGACAGCAATGTGCGGCATGGCTGTCGGTTTCTGGAGCCTGTTTTTTGCGCGCACCGGCGTGGGAGTTGGCGAAGGATGCTCAGGCCCGGCATCGCAGAGCTTGGTAGCCGACTATTTCCGCCGCGTTGAACTGGCCAAGGCGATGGGATTCCTGACCATCGGCGCGACCATGGGCACGGCCGGCGGCCTCCTCGTCGGCGGACAGCTCAACGAGCTGTTCGGCTGGCGCTGGGCTTTCATATTGATGGGCATTCCGGGCATCCTGATCGGTGCGATCGTCTATTTCACCACGCGCGAGCCGCGGCGCGGGCGTTATGCACCCAAAGATGCGAGGATTGAGCAGCAACCGCTGCTGGAGACCGCGCAGACGCTGACCAAGAATCGCGTCTTCATGGGCCTCGCGATCGGTTGGGCAGTGCAGATCATGATCGGCTATGCTTTGGCCTTCTGGATGGCCGCGGTGATGATGCGCAATTTTGGCATCTCGAGCGGCGATGTCGGTCTCTATCTTGGCCTCGCCTTCTTCATCGGCGGCATTCCGGGACCGATCCTGGGCGGATATGTTGCGAGTTGGCTGACCAAGCGCGATGAGCGCTGGCGTGCGTGGCTACCCGGGATTGTCAGCCTGGGCTGTGTGCTCCCTCTCGGCATCAGCCTGTCATCCGATCAGTTCTGGCCATTCCTCGGCTTCTTCGCCTTTGCCTATGCGATCTATGTCGCGAGTCAGGCCCCGATCCTGTCAGGCATTCAAAGCGCGGTCGAGCCCGGCCAGCGCGGCTTTGCGGTCGCGATTGCCCTGTTCTTCAACAATCTGGTTGGACAGGCCCTGGGCCTCGCAGTGATCGGCTGGGTGAGCGATTGGCTTGCACCGACACAAGGCAGTCTCTCGCTGACGATCGCCGTGTTTGCGGTCTGTCTGGTGTCGGGTGTCCTGGCGCTGGCGGTGTTCGTGTGGACAGCAGCGCAAATGGACAAGAGCGGCCACCTCGCCAAGATGGCGGCTGAGTAGCGGCGTCTAGAAGCCCGGGTGGATCGACAGAGCGCCGCCGTCGACCAGCATTTCTGCGCCGGTCATGAACGGGCATTCATCGCTTGCGAGGAAGGCGATCGCAGCGGCCGTTTCTGCAGGATTGCCGAGCCGATTGAGTGGGGACGTCGCCGCGACCGCGGCCTTGAGCCCTGGCATATGCTGTTCGGCATTGTCGAGAATGCCGGTCTCGGTCGCCCCCGGGATCACCGTGTTGCAGCGAATATCATAGCCCTTTTGCGCGCAATAGGTCGCAATCGACTTCGACAAGACCCGCACCGCACCCTTGCTCGAGCAATAGGCTGGATCGTTCGGCAGCGCCGCCATGGCCGAGGTCGAACCAATGTTTATGATTGAACCTGACGAGCCCCCGGGGTTTTGCTTCATCGCGGCAATCGCAGCGCGGCAACCGGCCATCGTCCCGGTCACATTGATCGCATAGATCCGCTCCCAAGTGGCGTCGTCGAGATCCTCGATCCCGACCGATGACACCGTCCCGGCATTGTTGACGAGAATGTCCAGCCGACCAAACCGGCTCTTGGCTTCGCTGATAATCGTTGGCCAAGCGTTGAGGTCCGAGACATCCTGCTGGGCGAACACTGCCCCGACTTCGTTACACAAAGCCTGACCTTGCTCGACCGTAATATCGGTTCCGAGGACTTCGGCGCCATCGTCACGCAATCTTCGGACAGTGGCCGCGCCGATCCCGCTGGCGCAGCCGGTCACTATCGCAACCTTGCCCGATAGATCGGCCATTATTCGCTGTCCTGCCACACCTTGGCGCTCTCGCGACCATTATGCGTGTCGACAAACCGGGCGAGGTTCTTGGTTCCCTCGGGCAGCTTCCACCCCACGGTGAAACCGAAATTGGCGAAGCAGAAGATCATCAGATCGGCGAAGGTGAAGCGGCCCAGCGCAAAGTGATTGCTGTTGCCCAGCGCCTGATCGAACCAGCGCCACTTGTCGTCCGACATTGCGGCCAGCTCAGCGCCGGCTTCGGGAGAGACTACCGCCATGCGCGGCTCGAACATCGGCCGTCCGCCGGTTGCCCGGAAGCCCATGGTCATCGGCACCACCACCTCTTGGTCGAACAGCCGAGCCCATTTGCGAACTTCGGCACGCTCAACCGCAGTCTTGCCAAACAGATTGGGATTGGGATGCTGTTCTTCGATGAACTCGCAAATTGGCCAGCTTTCGGTCAGGCATGTGCCGTCGTCGAGCTCAAGCGTTGGGATTGTTCCGAGCGGGTTCTTTTCGAGATAGGAATCATCCTGCCGGTTCTCGCCAGTGATGATGTCGTAGTGAACCCGACTGAAATCGGTCCCTTCGGCAAGGCCCTTCTCGATCATGAACATCCGCACCAGGCGGGGGTTGGGGCCAAGGCTGGAATAGAGTGTCGTCATTGTTGTCTCCGGTGCGACCCTTTGCGGGTTATGGCTTATGATTGTGACCGTATTCGAGCAGACCGCCTAATCCTTCCTCCCAAATGCGCTAGGGCGATAGAAGCGAATTCCACTGTCTCAATCGAATGATCGCAGAATGGCTTCGTTCCGCTGGAACTCGCTCAGCAAAACCAATCGCCCCTTGTCTTGTGGCGCTGTATTGCTCATCTAAGTCAGTATGGAATCAACCGTGCAGCCTTCGCCCGAAACCGCCCCACAGGACGCTCCTCCTCCAGTGGAATCCAAACCCTTGCCGCCGCTGATCGCGGATGACGGGGAGGAATTGACCCGCGTTCACCCCAATTATGCCCATGCTTTGCGGATTCAGACGGTGATCATGGCAATACCCGTCATTGTCGGAGCGCTGGTGCTCGAAGGGGCAAATATTCTTCCTGGCGGCGTGATTGTCGGCCCGGTCGCGCTGCTGGCGCTGATCGCGATCATCCGCGTACCCAACCGCCGCTTTTTCGCGCGCGGCTATGATATGAGCGCGGACCGTCTGAGAGTGTTGAAGGGCATTCTTTGGCGTTCAGACACCATCGTCCCCTTCGGCAGGGTCCAGCATATCGATGTTGATCAGGGCCCGCTTGAGCGATTCTTCGGGATCGCAACGCTGACCTTGCATACGGCAGGCAACGCCAATGCCTCAGTCACCCTGCCCGGGCTGGAGCACAGCCTAGCCAGCGCCATGCGGGAAGAGATCCGCGCGCATATCAAGCGCGAGAGCCTGTGACCGCAAGCTCGACAATAAATCCGCCAGCCCGTGATGCTGGATTGAGTTCGGCCCAGCGCACCGATCCCAAGAGCTTTCTGGTGCGCGGCGTCGGCATGCTCACCCAGCTCGCACTACCGCTGGCCTTTGCTGCCTATTCGATTGCCAATGAAGGCGGCTGGGGCACGGTGTTCGCTTTAGCGATCCCGGCTGTCACATTGCTCATCGCGGTCAATTTTGGCTTCGCTTACATCGCCTGGCGGCGGCTGACCTACACGGTGGGAGAGCAGGATATCCGGGTCGAAAGCGGCGTGCTCAGCCGTTCCACTCGCTCGGTCCCGTATGGGCGGATCCAGGATGTCAGCCTGGAGCAGAAACTGCTGGCCAGGCTATTCGGCCTGGTCGCGGTCAAGTTCGAAACCGGGTCGGGCGGCGGCGAAGATCTGGCGTTGACCTATCTGTCCGAGGATGAGGGTGAGCGGCTTCGCCGGGTCGTCCGGACACGCCGGGCGGAGCAAGCGAGTGAGGGCGCGCTGGCAGCTGGGCAAGACGTCGATGAGGCTGCCGATGAGCAAGATCAGGGCGAAACCTTGTTCAGCATGTCGCCGCGACGGATATTCATCTTCGGGACCTTTGAGTTCTCGCTGGCGGTCTTCGCTGTTCTTCTCGGTCTGACGCAGCAGTTTGAATTCTTGTTACCGTTCGACCTGTGGGACTTCGACGATTGGGAGACCCGCATCACCGGGCAGGGCGATTATCTCGCCAGCCTTGGATTTGCGGCGCAAGTCATCGGCGGGGTGATGGCGACCATTTCATTGATTGTGGTCGGCCTTGCTACCGGAATTGTTCGCACGCTGCTCAGGGAGTGGGACTTCCTGCTTGAGCGCACCGCGCGCGGCTTTCGCCGCCGCCGCGGATTGCTGACCAAGACTGATGTGGTGATGCCGGTTCACCGGGTTCAGGGGGTCAAGATCGGCACCGGTCTCATCCGGCGGCTATTCGGCTGGCATAGCCTGCGGTTTGTCAGCCTGGCGCAGGATGCCGGTGCCTCGAACCATGTTGTCGCTCCCTTTGCGCAAATGGAGGAGATCGAGCCGATCGTGGAGCAGGCGGGATTTCATTGGCGGGGCGAAGAGGTGGCTTGGCACCGGGCCAGCCGCAAATATCGCTTCGACAATGCGATTGGCGATGCGCTGTTCTTACTCGCCGCCGCAATTCCGGTTGGCATCTTCGCACCGACCGGCTTTGTGCTCATTCCACTTGCTTTGGCTGGTCTGGCCTTTGTTGCCAATCTGGTCGCCTGGCGGTTCCATCGTCACGCGCTCGACACCAAGCAGATCCTGGCGACCAAGGGCCTGCTCGCCCCGCGCAGCCAGATCTCGACCCGGCTCAAACTCCATTCGGTTTCGATCAGCCGCGGGCCAATCGCGCGTTGGCGCGGCTATGCCACCGTCCATCTCGGCCTCGCGGGTGGGCAGTTCTCGATCCCCGGCGTGCCGATCGATCGGGCGCTGGAATTGCGCGATGCGGTGATGGAAACGATCGCCGCGACCGACTTTTCGCAGCTCGAAAAAGCCTGACCTATTGGAAACTCTTGTTGCCATGCCGCGTAGGCGGATTAGAGGCAGCGCGTGATGAAGCCATTCCTTTCCGATAACGCCGCAGCGGTTCACCCACGCGTGTGGGAGGCAATGCAGGCGGCTGACACCCCCGACAATCCCTATGATGGGGATGCTCTGTCGGCGGAGCTCGATGCACGATTCAGCGATCTGTTCGGGCGCAAATGCGCGGGCCTGTGGGTCGCGACCGGGACCGCCGCCAATTGTCTGGCGCTGGCCACGATGGTGCAACCGCATGGCGGCGTGGTCTGCCATGAAGAGGCGCATATTGAGGTCGATGAGGGCGGTGCACCGGGCTTCTTTCTGCATGGCGCCAAGCTGATGCTGGCGCGCGGCGAGGGCGCGAAGCTCACGCCTGCAGACATCGCGCAATTGATCGATCCGATCCGCGATGATGTCCACCAGGTGCAGCCGCATGCGATCGCGATCACGCAGGCGAGCGAATATGGCCGCAGCTACACACCCGATGAATTGCAGGCGCTGGCCACATTCGCCGATGAGCGCAAACTCGGTCTGCACATGGATGGCGCGCGCTTTGCCAATGCCGCGGCGCATCTCGGCGGCTCTGCCGCTGTGGCCGCTGGCCCGGTCGACAGCCTCGCCTTTGGTTGCATCAAGAATGGCGGGATGAGCGCCGAAGCGGTCGTGCTGTTCGATCCCGAGCAGGCCGATCTGGTCAAATATCGCCGCAAGCGCGCGGGTCATCTGCAATGCAAGGGGCGCTATCTCGCAGCGCAGATCCTCGCCATGCTCGAAGGCGATTTGTGGCTGGAGAATGCCCGCCACGCCAACGCCGCGGCGAGCGAGATTGCTGCTGGTTGCGGTGACCGGCTGATGCATCCAGTCGAGGCCAATGAGTTGTTTGTTCTTATGTCCGAACAAGAGCGCGAGGCTCTTCGCGCGCAGGATTTTGCCTTCTACGATTGGGGTGAGGATTCCGCGCGGTTCGTGACCGCCTGGAACACTCGCGACGAGGACGCCGCAGCGCTGAGCAAGGCAATCGCCGGCCTGTGAGCGCGGATTCTCCCAACATGCTGAGTGGGCGGGTGATCCTGCCCTTCGTGCTGACCGGCTCGATCTGGGGATCGACCTGGTTCGTGATTACGGGCCAGATCGACGGCGTGCCGGCTGCCTGGTCGGTGTTCTATCGCTTCCTGCTGGCGACACCCGCGCTGTTTCTGGTGGCCTATCTGATGAAGCGCAGGCTGGCGCTGTCGGGTCCCGAGCATCGCCTCGCCATAATGGTCGGAATCTTCCAGTTCAGCGGCAACTTCCTGTTTGTCTATCACGCAGAGCTCTATGTCACCTCGGGCATCGTCGCGCTGATGTTTGGCCTGATGATGGTGCCCAATGCGCTGCTGGCGCGGGTGTTTCTGGGCGAGCGGGTCCCGCCAGGCTTTATGCTTGGCAGCCTGGTGGCGATTGTCGGCGTGTCCTTCCTGTTGTTGCACGAATGGCGCTCCAATCCCGACGCAGGCGTGATCGGCGGCAATGTCGCGCTCGGGATCGTGTTGGCGATGCTCGGCATTCTGGCCGCCTCGGTCGCCAATGTGATCCAGGCCAATCCTGTCGGTCGCGCGGTTCCGATGGTTAGCCTGCTGGCCTGGGCGATGCTTTATGGCACGATCTTCGATCTTGGCTTCGCGCTGGTGACTGCCGGGCCACCGCCGTTCCCGACCAGAATCGAATATTGGTCGGGTATTGTCTATCTGGCGCTGATCGGATCGGTCATCACCTTCCCGCTGCATTACAATCTCGTGCGTGAGATTGGTGCCGGGCGGACGGCCTACAATGCGATCCTGACGATCTCGGTGGCGATGCTGATCTCGACCCTGTTCGAAGGCTACCAATGGACCAGCCTGACCATATTTGGAATGGTGCTCGCGGTGGTTGGCATGGTGTTGGCGTTGAGGTCGAAGTTGCGTCTTTGATTACGCACGCCATCCGGCGTGCGATTTCCTCGCTCACACGGCCCGAAGGCCGCGTCGCTGCGGGCGGCCTTGCAGGTGTGCTTTGCACGTCTGCGTCTTCGACTTCGACTCCGCCCTTGCGGCCCTGCGGGCCGATTCAGATCAGTGCGGCGAGCCCTTCGAAGTAGGAGGGATATCTCGGCTTCCAGCCTAACACGCGCTTGGCCTTGCCATTGGCGACCCGGCGGTTCTCCGAATAAAACCCCCGCGCCATTTCCGACAGATTGGCCTGTTCCAATGTCTCCAGCGGCGGCGGCTCCAAGCCGAGCAATTGGCAGGCGTATTCGGTCACGTCATTGCCACTGGCCGGAAGGTCATCACCAAGATTGTAAGCCCCCGCCGGTGCATCCGTGGTCAGCGCAGCCAACGCCCCGCTGGCGATGTCATCGGCGTGGACCCGGCTAAACACCTGGCCGGGGATGTCGATCCGCCGTGCGCGCCCGTCTTTCACGCGATCCAGCGCGCTCCGACCCGGGCCGTAAATGCCCGGCAAGCGAAACACCCGCGCGCCGAGCTCGACCCATTTGGCATCGGCTTCGGCCCGGGCGTTGCGGCGTCCCGCTCCGGTCTGCGCGACCGTCGGCATTGTCTCATCAACCCAGGCGCCTTGCGTATCGCCATAGACCCCGGTCGAGGACAGATAGCCATACCAAGCCTCTGGAAAGCGCGCGCCATAATGATCGAGCACGGGGTCGAGTCCGCTTGCCCGGTCCGGCGGGACCGAGGACAGCACATGGCTTGCGCGCGCCAAGGCGGCCTCCACTTCGCCGCTGTCCTTGAAATCGATCGTGCCTGCGCTGCCGGTCGCGTCGACTGTCCAACCCAATTGCTCGACGGATTTCGCAATCCTTTTCGCAGTGTATCCCAGGCCGAAAATCAACAAATGTGACATTGCACACTCCATGCTGCTGGACGCGGACACAAATCAATCTAAATCGTGATGCATGGATATTGCACACGACCCGATCGCCGCCGACGACACTCCAACCCTGGCCGAACCGCCGGTGATCAAGCGCGAGGATTACACGCCGTTCCCGTGGAAGCTGGGCGAGACCGAGCTTTCGTTTGAGCTAGGGCTCGAACAGACGCAGGTTACAGCGACCCTCACGGTCGAGCCCAATCCAGCTGCCGAGGCAGCGAATGAGTTGCGGCTGGATGGCGATGGTTTGACCGTGGACAGCGTCGTGGTGGATGGCAATGCGGTCAATGACTGGCGGATGCACGGGCCCGATCTGGTGATCCCGCTTTCGGCTGGAGCGCACACAGTCACGATCGGCACCACGATCGATCCCAGCAGCAACACTGCGCTGATGGGGCTCTATGCCTCGAACGGTATGCTCTGCACCCAGTGCGAGGCGGAAGGCTTCCGCCGGATCACATTCTTCCCCGATCGGCCCGACGTGCTGTCGACCTACCGCGTGCGGATGTCTGGTCCCAAGGCGCAATTCCCGATCCTGCTGTGCAATGGCAACAAGGTCGCTGAAGGCGAGGGCGAGAATGGCTCGCATTGGGCTGAATGGCACGATCCCTGGCCCAAGCCGTCTTACCTCTTCGCTTTGGTCGCAGGCGATCTGGTCGCCAATTCCGGCCCTTTCACAACCCAGTCCGGGCGCGAAGTCGAATGCAATATCTGGGTTCGGGCGGAGGATCTCGAGCGGACTGATCACGCACTGGAATCGCTCCACCGCTCGATGAAGTGGGATGAGGAGACCTTCGGTCGCGAATATGATCTCGACCTCTACAACGTTGTCGCGGTGAGCGACTTCAACATGGGGGCGATGGAGAACAAGGGCCTCAATGTCTTCAACACCAAATATGTCCTGGCTGATCCCGACACCGCAACCGATGGCGATTTTGACGCGATCGAAGGCGTGATCGGACACGAGTATTTTCACAATTGGTCGGGCAACCGGATCACCTGCCAGGATTGGTTCCAGCTCAGCCTCAAGGAGGGCTTTACGGTTCTGCGCGATCAGCTGTTCAGCCAGGATATGCGCGGCGAAGCGGTCAAACGGATCGAGGATGTGCGGATCCTGCGCGCCGCTCAATTCCCGGAAGATGCCGGGCCGCTGGCGCATCCGATCCGCCCCGATTCCTATCGCGAGATCTCCAATTTCTACACCGCCACGGTCTACAACAAGGGCGCTGAAGTCATCCGGATGATGCGCAGCATGGCCGGGCCGGAACGGTTCCGCGCCGGAACCGATCTCTATTTCGATCGGCACGATGGCGAAGCGGCAACCTGCGAGGATTTCGTCGCATCGATCGAAGACGGCGCCGGGCTCGATCTCGAGCAGTTCCGGCTGTGGTATCGTCAGGCCGGCACGCCGACCGTTGCGGTTGCGCAGGAGGTCAGCGGTGACAGGCTGAAGGTCACGCTCAAGCAGACCGTCCCGGCCACGCCAGGGCAACCCGACAAGCAGCCGATGCCGATCCCCTTGCGGGTGGCGGTGCACTCGCGCGCCACGGGCGCCATGGGCGAAGAGCAGCTGATTGTTCTGACCGAGGCCGAGCAGCAGTTTGAGCTGCCCTTGGCGGGGCCAGAGCCGGTCCTGTCGATCAACCGCGGCTACACTGCACCGGTGATCATTGAGCGCGCGCTCGATCGGGCCGACCTGGTGTTTCTCGCTGGGCAGGATGATGATCCCTTTGCGCGCTATGAAGCAATGCAGGAATTGGCGGTTGGGCATCTGATCGCCGCAGCCTCGGGCGAGCTTGACCAAGCTACCTTGGCTGAAGGGCAGACCGCGCTGGTCGAAGCCATGCGCGCGATCGTGACCGATCCCGAGCTGGAGGATTCGATGCGTGGTGAGCTGATGCTGCTGCCGAGCGAGACCTATCTGTTCGAAGCCATGGCCAGCGGTGAGCGCAAGGCCGATCCGGGCGCGATCCACTCCGCTCGCGAGGCTCTGCGGTCTGCCATCGGTTCAGGCCTGTCGAGCGAATTGCATGCGCTCTACGAGCGCTGCGAGCCAATCAGGTTTGACGATCCTGCCGGTCGCGGTGCGCGCAAACTCAAGACCCAGGTGCTCGCCCTTGCAGCTGCGTCAGATGAAGCCAAGGCGGTTGAAATGGCGGCGCATCAATATGACCACGCCGACAATATGACCGATCGCCAGGGCGCCTTAATGGTGCTGTGCGGGCTTGAGGGAACTGAGCGCGACGAGCGGTTGCAGGCCTTCTATGATCGCTATCAGGGCAATGAGCTGGTGATCGACAAATGGTTCAGCCTCCAAGCGCTGTCGTCCCACCCCGATGTGATCGAGCAGGTCAAGCAGCTCGCTCAGCATCCCGATTTCACCATCAGCAATCCCAACCGGGTGCGCTCGCTTTACATGGCCTTTGGCGGCAATCCGTCGGCCTTTCATGATGAGAATGGTGACGGATATCGCATGATCGCCGACCTGATCCTGGAGCTCGACCCGATCAATCCGCAGACCGCAGCGCGGTTTGTTTCGCCGTTGGGGCGCTGGCGGCGGATCGAACCCAAGCGCGCCGCGCTGATGAAGGGGGAGCTGGAGCGGATCGCCAAGGCCGAGAATCTCTCGCGCGATACGTTTGAGCAAGTCTCGCGCAGTCTTGAAGGCTAGGCTGTCTGATGAAACCGTCAGTGCCCTTCGATATTGCCCAGGCGGATGCTTTGGCCGGTGTCCCGCATGGCTTCTTTGGCAGCGCAAACGGAGCGCACCAATTCGGCTTTGGCGGGCCGGGCGATCAGGACGAGATGGGTCAGCTCCGCTCACAAGCTGCTCACTCGCTTGTGGCGGGCGGGCGTTTGCTCGCGCCACATCAGGTGCATTCACCCGATGTGGTGGTGGCTGATGCCGCGTGGGAGGATCTTCCCGATGGGCGACCCACCGCCGATGCTGTTGTAACCGATCAGCCAGGGCTGGTCCTGGGGGTCGTAACCGCAGATTGTGCCCCGGTGCTGTTTGCCGATGCGGACAGGGGTGTGGTCGGAGCAGCCCATGCTGGCTGGCGCGGCGCCCAGGGCGGAGTGCTGGAGAACACACTCAATGCGATGCACACGCTCGGGGCCGATCCTGCGAAGATCTCTGCCGCGGTTGGACCAACCATTGGCCAGGCGAGCTATGAGGTCGATGCGCCGTTTAGAGAGCATTTCGAGCCGGAGGATGATGGCTTCTTTACAGAGGGCAGGCCGGGTCATTGGCAATTCGATCTCCCCGGATACATTGCGGCCCGCTTGGCCCGGTCCGGACTAACCAAAATAACACTGCTGGATCTGGACACCTTTTCCAACTCTGCGCGTTATCACTCCTATCGCCGGTCCAAGCAGACAGGCAAGGCCGACTACGGACGACAGATCAGTTTGATCGCGATTCCCTGACGGCCTTGCACGAAAGCGAACAGTCGGTGTCGAAAACACTGTTGGATTCGTCGAGTTTTGTGTCTAGGAGCGCGCCCAAGCCGATTTATCGGTGCGACAGGGGCCAGACCATTCGATGCGCCACCTGTTTTGCACCGATCGGCAGGGATAAATCGACAAGACGCCGCAAGGGTGCTTCACCGCCGCGGCAATAAGAGCAGGGTTTAAAACAATGTCAGATGCTAGCGGCGCTGCCACTGCAGAAACCACCGGTGAAGGCGTAGATCGCCGTGACTGGATCCACATTGCTGCCGTGAGTGCAGCCGGTGTGGGTGGAATCGGAGTGGTGTTCCCGCTCGTTACCCAAATGGCTCCCTCGGCTGACGTTCTGGCCGAGAGCACGACCGACATTGACGTTTCGGCAATCGAGCCAGGCCAGGGCATCAAGGCGATCTTCCGCAAGCAGCCTTTGTTTGTGAAGCGCCTGACTGAAGCTGAAATCGCGGAATCGAATGAGGTTAATGTGGCGACCCTGCGCGATCCGGAATCTTTGGCGGACCGCACCCTGCCGGGCAGCGAAGACTTGCTGGTGACCATGGGCGTTTGCACCCACTTGGGCTGCGTTCCACTGGGCGCTGCCGAGGGCGAGAACAAGGGTGAGTATGGCGGCTATTTCTGCCCGTGCCACGGCTCGCACTACGATGCAGCGGGCCGCATTCGCAAAGGTCCGGCACCGACCAACCTGACCGTCCCGACCTACGAATTTACCTCTGACACGGTCATCCGTGTCGGCTGATTGAGCGTATTTTCGCTGAATCAATTTTAGCAGACGAGAGAGCATTATGAGTTTCGCCTGGGCCAAAGAATACGAGCCAAAAAACGCTTTCACGCAGTGGATCGATGAAAAGCTGCCACTGCCGCGCTTGGTCTACAATGCCGTGGGTGCTGGCTATCCTGTGCCGCGCAACCTCAACTATATGTGGAACTTCGGCGTTCTGGCCGGCTTCTTCCTGGTTTGGCAGATCGTCACCGGGGTGGTCTTGGCGATGCATTATGCTGCTGATGCCACAGTCGCTTTCGCATCGACCGAGCACATTATGCGCAATGTGAACTCGGGCTGGTTGATGCGCTATGCCCACGCCAATGGCGCGAGCTTCTTCTTCCTCGTCATCTATATGCACATATTCCGCGGCTTCTATTATTCGTCTTACAAGGCGCCGCGCGAGATGATCTGGCTGCTCGGCGTGGTCATCTTCCTGCTGATGATGGCGACCGCCTTTATGGGTTACGTCCTGCCTTGGGGCCAGATGAGCTTCTGGGGTGCGCAGGTCATCACCGGCCTGTTCGGCGCGATTCCGCTGATCGGCGAGCCGCTTCAGATCTGGATTCTGGGCGGTTATGCTCCAGACAACGCTGCGCTCAACCGGTTCTTCTCGCTCCACTTCTTGCTGCCCTTCGTGATCGCCGGTGTGGTGATCCTGCACATCTGGGCGCTGCACATCCCGGGGTCGTCCAACCCGACCGGGGTCGAAGTGAAGAAGGAAAGCGACACGGTTCCGTTCCACCCCTACTACACCGCCAAGGACGGCTTCGGACTGGGCATGATCCTGATCCTGTTCGCCATCATTGTGTTCTTCGCGCCGACCATGCTGGGCCACGCTGAGAACTACATCGAAGCCAACCCGCTTTCGACCCCGGCGCTGATCGTTCCGGAATGGTATTTCTATCCGTTCTACGCGATCCTGCGCGCCTTCACGATCGATCTGACGATCCCCTTCACCGGCATCGTCCTTGTCCCGGCCAAGCTGCTGGGTGTGATCGCGATGTTCGGTTCGATCCTGATTTGGTTCTTCCTGCCCTGGCTCGACAAGAGCCCGGTGCGCTCGGGCAGCTATCGCCCGATGTTCAAGAAGTTCTTCTGGTTCGGCCTGATCCCGTGCATGGCTGTGCTATTCTACGTCGGCGGCATGCCGGCTGAAGAGCCCTATGTGATCCTCAGCCAGATCTTCACCGCCTATTACTTCCTGCACTTCCTGGTGATCCTGCCGATCGTCAGTCAGATCGAAGTGCCGGCACCACTGCCTTACTCGATCACCGAAGCGGTCCTTGGGTCCGACGACGCAGCGCCAGCTGCAGGCAAGCCTGCGGGTGGTGAGCCCACCGGCGAACTTCAACCCGCTGAATAAGTGCCGTCTGGCCTAGAGCATAAGAGAAAGACAAAGCCATGAGCATTCGTCTCGGAGCAATCTTCGTAGGGTTCGCGATCATCTTCGCGCTGATGTTCTCACTGATCCCCGGCGCCTACAATTTTGCTTTCGGCCCGCCCGCGGAGAAGCCGGAATATTATGTCTTCAAGCAGGAATCGAAGGGCCCTGAGGGCGGCTTCTCCTTCGATGGCCCATTCGGCACCTGGGACAACCAGCAGCTCCAGCGCGGCTATCAGGTTTACAAAGAGGTTTGCTCAGGCTGTCACGGTCTGAAGTTCGTCGCATTCCGTAACCTGCAAGAACTGGGCTACAGCGAAGCTGAAGTTCAGGCCGAAGCCGCGACCTGGTTTGTTCCCGGTCTTGATCCGGTCACCGGTGAAGCGACCATGGTTCCAGGAAAGCCGACCGATCAGTTCCCGAGCCCGTTCCCGAACGACATTGCTGCGGCTGCCGCCAACAACAATGCGATCCCGCCGGATCTCTCGCTGATGACCAAGGCGCGCAAGAATGGCATCAATTATGTCTATTCCCTGCTGACCGGTTATGGCGAGCCTGACCCGGAGAAGCTGGCTCAGAGCCCCACTTTTGAGACTCCGATGGGCCTCTACTTCAACCCCTACTTTGCCAATGTGAACATCGCCATGGCGCCGCCGATCGTGCTCGACGGCCAGGTGACCTATGCCGATGGCACCGAAGCGACCGTCAGCCAGATGTCGGCCGACGTCACCGCCTTCCTGGCGTGGTCGGGCGAGCCGCGGATGGTGATCCGCAAGCAGACCGGTTGGGCGGTGATTGGCTTCCTGCTGTTCGCAACTATGCTGGCGTTCCTGTCTTACAAACAGATTTGGGCCGGGGTTAAACCCAAGAAGAAATAATCCCGCTCGACCCGAGATTGGGACTTCGCACATCCGCCCTGTCACCCTACAACGGTGACAGGGCGTTTTGCTTTGGGGACCAGACACAGTGACAGCTCAGCTTAGCGTTTCGGAACTGCGCGATCTGGTCCGGACCGTTCCGGACTTTCCCAAGCCTGGGATCCAGTTCCGCGATATCACCACGCTGATCGGCCATCCGACTGGCTTTCGGGAGAGCATTCGGCATCTGGCTGCGATCGCGGCTCAGATGGGCGCGCAGAAGATCGCCGGTATGGAAGCGCGCGGCTTTATCTTTGGCGCCGCGGTCGCGGCCGAACTTGGCGTGGGCTTCATCCCGGTTCGCAAGCCCGGCAAGCTGCCGATCGAGACCATCGGGGTGGAGTATGAGCTTGAATATGGCTCGGACCGGCTGGAGATGGACCCCGACGCCGTCTCGGATGGCGAGAATGTTGTGATCGTCGACGATCTGATTGCGACCGGAGGCACGGCGTTGGCTGCGGCGCGGTTGTTGCGGATGGCGGGGGCGAGTGTCGACAAGGCGCTGTTCGTGATTGACCTGCCGGATCTGGGCGGAGCGGCAAAGCTGGCCGCAGACGGCGTTGAGGTCCACACTCTGATCGAATTCGAAGGCGATTGAGCTATCGCTGAGCGCTTGCATCCTTCAGCTATCCTGTGCTCGCGACCTGGCTATCGCCAGCGACTGCGGGCGGAGTTGAGGATCTGATGGAATCGCAAGCGCTCGTCATTGCTGCAGTCGGCTTGCTGGGGATCGGCGCGCAATGGATTGCCTGGCGCACCGGTTGGCCCGCGATCGTCCTCATGCTCGCCGCGGGCTTTATCGCCGGTCCGATAACCGGCCTCATTAACCCGGAAGCGGCATTTGGCGATATCCTCGAGCCGATGATCGGGATCGGGGTGGCGCTGATCCTGTTCGAAGGTGGGTTGAGCCTCGATTTTCGCGAATTGCGCCATTCCGGGCCAGCGGTGCTGCGCTTGGCAACAGTCGGGGTCGTCATTGGGTGGGCGCTCGGCGCGGTCGCGGCCAGCCAGATCGCCGGGCTCGATTGGCCGGTCGCGATCCTGTTTGCTGGCATTCTGATTGTCACCGGTCCAACGGTGGTGATCCCGCTGTTGCGGCAGGCCAACATCCAGGCGCGGCCTGCCTCGATCCTCAAATGGGAAGGGATCGTCAATGATCCGATCGGCGCCCTGTGTGCGGTGATTGCCTATGAGTATTTTCGCAAGGTTGCGGAGAACCCGGGCTCATCGCTGGTTGAGGTGGTGCCGCCGCTGATCATCGCGGCGGCGATTGCCGGCCTGATCGGCTATGCTGCAGCGCGGGCGATTGCTTACCTCTTCCCTCGCGGAGCAATCCCCGAATTCCTCAAGGTCCCGGTGCTGTTCACCACGGTGATCGGCGTGTTCGTCCTGACCAATACGATCGAGCATGAGGCGGGCCTGGTGGCGGTGACCGTGATGGGGATTGCGCTCGCCAATATGGGCGTGTCGAGCCTGCGCAGCATTCACCCCTTCAAGGAAAATGTCGCTGTCCTGCTGGTTTCAGGGATCTTCATCGTTCTTTCTGCCTCACTGACCTGGGAGGAACTGTCCTATCTCGACCCAAGGCAAGAGGCGGGCCAGCGCTTCATGCTTTTCCTGCTCGTTCTGCTGTTCCTGGTACGGCCTTTGACCGTCGTGATCAGCCTGCTTGGAACCGCAATCCCGTGGAACGAGCGTGTGTTTGTTGCCTGGATAGCGCCGCGAGGCATCGTGCTGGTCGCAATCTCGGGCTTGTTTGCCTTGCGCCTGTCAGAGCTAGGCTATGCCGATGGCAATGTTCTGATCGGGTTGAGCTTTGCGGTGGTCGTGGCAACCGTGATTGCACATGGCTTTACGGTCGACATCGCCGCACGGCTATTGGGGATCAAGGGCACGTCGCGGCCCGGTCTCCTGCTAATCGGATCGACTCCATGGACGATCGCGCTCGCAAAAGAGATGCAGGCGCTCAAGACACCGGTGATGGTGGTCGATTCGAGCTGGCAAAGGCTCAGCGCGGCGCGGCGCGAGGGCCTGCCCTTCTATCACGGTGAAATTCTCAACGAAGCGACCGAACACAATCTCGACCTGACCCCGTTCCAGGTGCTGGTCGCCGCAACCGACAACGAAGCCTACAACGCCCTCGTCTGCAATGAATTCGGACCTGAGATTGGCCGGGATTCGGTCTATCAACTCGGCGAGAGCGCTGACGAAGATGACAAGCACGCCCTGCCGGAGAGTATCAGGGGGCGGGCGCTGTTCGAATCCGGCTTTGGCGTGTCGGATGTCAACCAGCGCTGGCAACAGGGCTGGGTGTTCCGCAAGACCAAGCTGTCAGCCGCGTTCAATTTTGATGATGCGCAGGAGAAACTGCCGGACAGCGCCAATATGTTGCTGCTGGTTCGCGAGGGCGGCGTCTTGCGGTTCTTTACCCATGCTGCGAGGCCGGAACCCAGAGCGGGCGACACGATCATCTCCTTCTCGCCCCCACAGTTGAAGACAGCCGAACAGCGCGCGGCCAAACGCGCGGCCAAAGAGAACAAGAACAACGGACCCGAACCGCAGTCAAATTGACGAGAGGCACCTATGACGACGAGAGCAATCGTTGCGATCACTTCTATCCTGCTTGTGGCTGGCTGCGGGCCTCAACCCGACCCCCAAACTTCGACTGGGGATGTCGATGGTGAGACGCCGGTGAGTGAGTCCCGCGATCAGCCGGTCTCTATCCTGCGTCCCGATGTTGAGCAGCCCACCCTGGAGCAGACTGTTATTGAGCCTCTTCGCGTGGTGGTTGGATTTCCCGAGGGTGGGTCAGAGTTTGATGCGGACGCGATTGGCGCACTTGAGCAGATTCTCGGATCAGACCAACTGGCACTGGGCGGAGCAGTGGTGATCGAAGGGCACAGCGATTCAGGGGGCAGCGACCGGGTCAATCTCGATGCTTCGCAAGAACGCGCTCTGGCGGTCGCCGCGTGGCTGGTTGCTCAAGGCGTTGATTCCAATCGGCTCGATGTGATCGTCTTCGGCGAGCAGAATCCGATTGAGCCCAACGCACTACCTGATGGCTCGGCCAATGAGGCCGGGCGAGCGAGTAATCGCCGCGTTGAAGTGGTTATTCCGACTATCGAATCCGCTGGCGCGCAAGAGCAATCAATCGAGACCGGCGACGAGCTCTAGCACTGTCTCGGCCCATTCGGGGCGACAGATCAGCAGATCGGGCAGGTAGGTATCTTGCTGGTTGTATCGCATCGGTGAACCATCGATCCGTGAGCAATGCAGGCCATAGGCCGCAGCAACTGCGACCGGTGCGCAGCTATCCCATTCATACTGCCCACCTGAATGGAGATAGATCTCCGCCTCGCCTCGAACCACTGCCATGGCTTTTGCGCCGGCTGATCCCATTCCGACCAACTCACCACCAAGCGCTTCGGAAACGGCAACAGCCTCCTTCGCTGGGCGAGTGCGGCTCACCACCAAGCGTGGCGTCTCGACCGCAGCGGGAAGCGCGCCTGGCTGATCGGTCCGCAACACAATGCCGCCCTCCAACCCAGGCAGCGCCACTGCGCCAATTGTCGCCACACCGTCGATCGCCAGACCGACATGAACCGCCCAATCGCCCCGCGCCTCACCATACTCGCGGGTCCCATCGACCGGATCGACAATCCAGACCCGGCTTTGCGAGAGCCGCTCGTGATTGTCCTTTTCTTCTTCTGAGAGAAGGCCGTCATCCGGGCGCTGTGCGCGAAGTGCATGACACAGAAATTGATTGGCAGTTGCATCGCCAGCCTTGCCGAGTGCTTTGCCTTCAAACATTCCGCTTTCACGGGTGTCGATCAGGATCTTTCCAGCGACCTGGGCAAGATGGGCCGCGAGTTCTGCGTCGGTCATGTCGGGCATGGTTCTTTCCCTCTGTCGTCAAGCTGAACTTGTTTCAGCTTGACGCATCTTGGCTTTGTAGAGTGTTCTCCTGAACCAAGTTCAGGATGACGGGAGCGGGCCGGCTATCTGTCATCACTTGAGCGGCATGATCTGCGCGATGATGTAATCCGCCGCTTCTTCGACCGTCATTTCGACGGTGTTGACGCGGATCTCGGCGTTCTCGGGCGCCTCATAGGGACTATCAATCCCGGTAAAATTCTTGAGCTCGCCGCTACGGGCCTTCTTGTAGAGGCCTTTGACATCGCGCGATTCAGCCACTTCCAAGGGCGTATCAACGAAGATCTCGATGAATTCGCCTTCGGGCATAATCTCGCGCACCATCCGGCGTTCAGCGCGGAAGGGAGAAATGAATGCGGTGAGGACGACCAGGCCGGCGTCGAGCATCAGCCTGGCGACTTCGCCGATCCGCCGGATATTTTCGATACGATCAGCCTCGGTAAAGCCGAGGTCCTTATTCAAACCATGCCGAACATTGTCGCCATCAAGCAGGAATGTATGGCGGTTCATCAGCGCGAGCTTGCGCTCCACCTCATTGGCAATCGTCGACTTGCCTGATCCCGAAAGGCCGGTGAACCACAGCACACGCGGAGTCTGGTTCTTCATCAGCGCGTGATCTTCACGCGTGGTCGTGGTCGGCTGCCAATGGACATTTTGCGCGCGCCGGAGGCTGAAGTGAATCATCCCGGCCGCGACGGTGGCATTGGTGAATTTGTCGATCAGTATGAATCCACCCAGCTGTCGACTGGTGTCATAGGGTTCAAACGTGATCGGTCGATCGGTCGAGAGCTCCGCTACGCCAATCGAGTTCAATTCCAGAGTCTTGGCGGCGAGGTGCTCGAACGTGTTCACGTCGACTTCGTACTTCGGAGCCTGAACATTGGCGGTCACCATTTGCGTGCCGAGTTTGAGCCAGTAGCCACGGCCCGGCTTCATTGCCGTCTCATCCATCCAGACGATGCTGGCCTCAAACTGGTCTGAGGCCTCGGGGGGATCACCCGCCTCTGCGATCACATCGCCGCGGCTGCAATCGACTTCGTCGTTGAGTGTCAGAGTAACCGATTGACCCGCGACTGCTTCATCCAGCTCACCATCAAAGGTGACGATCGACTTGACTGTGCTGGTCTTACCTGCGGGCACAACCCGCACCGGGTCACCCGGTTTGATGGTGCCGCTGCTGATCAGGCCGGTGAATCCACGGAAGTCGAGATTGGGCCGATTGACCCATTGCACCGGCATGCGGAACGAGCGTTCCTGCGCTGCAGTATTGGCTAGTTCGACAGTTTCGAGATGATCCATCAGTGATGGCCCGTCGTACCAGGGTGTATTGTTTGATGGGGCACTCGTAATGTTGTCGCCCTTGAAGCCCGATATCGGGATCGGGTTGAAGTGTTCGATCCCGATCGTCTCGGCAAAAGCACCGTAATCCTCGACGATCGCATCGAAGGTCGCCTGATCATAGTCGACCAGGTCCATCTTGTTCACCGCCAGGACCAGATGTTTGATGCCGAGCAGGTGCGTAATGTAGCTGTGACGACGAGTCTGGACGAGCACTCCCTTGCGCGCGTCAACCAGGATTACGGCAAGATCGGCGGTCGACGCGCCTGTCACCATATTGCGGGTGTATTGTTCGTGCCCGGGTGTATCGGCAACGATGAACTTGCGTTTCTCAGTGGCGAAAAAGCGATAGGCGACATCGATTGTGATGCCTTGCTCACGCTCCGCAGCGAGTCCATCGACCAGAAGCGCGAAATCGATCTCATCGCCCTGGGTGCCGACCTTCTTGCTGTCGGTCTCAAGCGCGGCCAACTGATCTTCGAAGATCATCTTCGAATCGTACAGCAGGCGACCGATCAGAGTGGATTTGCCATCATCCACGCTGCCGCAGGTGATGAAACGCAGCAGGCTCTTGTGCTGATGCTGATCGAGATAGGCGTCGATATCCTCAGCGATGAGAGCGTCAGTCTGAAAGCTCGACTCTGGCTTCGGGGTTTGATCGTTCATCAGAAGTACCCCTCTTGCTTCTTGTCTTCCATCGACGCCGATTGACCCTTGTCGATCGCCCGGCCTTGTCGCTCAGACCCGGTTGCCAGCAGCATCTCCTGGATTATTTTCGACATGTCTGTGGCGTCACTCACGGTCGCCCCGGTGAGTGGATAGCACCCCAAGGTCCGGAAACGGACGGAACGGGTCACCGGCTCCTCCCCTTTCTCTAGCCGGAAGCGGTCGTCATCGACCACAAGGATCAGCCCGTCGCGCTCAACGGTTGGGCGCGGGGCCGACATGTAGAGCGGCACGATGTCGATCTTCTCAAGGTGGATATATTGCCAGATGTCGAGCTCGGTCCAATTCGAGATCGGGAACACGCGGATGCTCTCATCCTTGTTCTTTTTGGCGTTGTAGAGGTTCCACAATTCGGGCCGCTGATTCTTGGGGTCCCAGCGATGCGATGCGGTGCGGAAGCTGAAAACCCGCTCCTTGGCGCGGGCCTTTTCTTCGTCGCGACGTCCGCCGCCAAAGGCTGCGTCAAAACCATGCTCGGTCAGTGCGCGCTTGAGCGGATCGGTCAATTGTGCCTGCGAGTACAGCGCCGACCCGGTGTCGAACGGATTGATGCCCTGCTCTTCCGCATCCTCGTTCTGCGCGACGATCAGGTCGAGGCCATATTCCTTGACCGTCTTGTCACGGTGATCGAGCAGGTCCTGAAAGTCCCAACCGCTGGCGACATGCAGCATCGGGAAGGGCGGGGGCGACGGATAAAACGCCTTGCGCGCCAAATGCAGCATGACGGAGGAATCTTTGCCGACCGAATAGAGCATGACCGGCTTTTCAGCCTCGGCCACGACTTCGCGAAAGATATGAATGCTCTCGGCTTCAAGCCGTTCGAGGTGGGTAAGAGTGCGCATGGAGCCTCAAACTGTGAATTATGTTGCAGTGCGCTAAGGGATTCGTGGAATTCAGCAAGCCTAGATTTACGTATGCGGAGTATAGCTGCGCTTGTTTGGTCTGCTTGGCCGAATCCCGGTTGACGCCTTGATGGTAATCGTGGCATCGGGCGCGACCTCAAGCGGGCGGGTATAGCATAGTGGTAATGCTCCAGCCTTCCAAGCTGGCTAGAGGGGTTCGATTCCCCTTACCCGCTCCAACTTCCTGCGCTCTGATTTACGATTTGGCCAAATTATGATTTGGGATCGACGTGGATATTGTCGATCAGCCTTGTTCCGCCAATCCGGGCCGCGACAAGCAATCGCCCCGGTCGCTTGGTGAGCGAATGGATTTCGGCCAGCGAGCCGGCGTCAGCCAGCGTGGCATAGTCGATGCTGTCAAAACCCGCGTTTAGCAGCGTGTGTTTGAGCTGCGTCAGGGTCTGTCCGATATCTTCATCTCGATCGATCGCTGCAACCGCATCGCGCATGGCCCGCGGCAGGCTTGCTGCATTGGCGCGCTGCTCGTCCGAGAGATAGCGGTTGCGGCTGCTCATCGCGAGGCCGTCCTCCTCGCGTACGGTCGGGACGCCGATGATATTGCCGACATGCGGCGCCGTCAGGTCAAGATCGCGAGCCATCGCCCGAATGACTGCGAGCTGCTGAAAATCCTTCTCTCCGAAGAAGGCCCGGTCAGGCTGAACCTGGTTGAATAACTTACAGACCACCGTTGCCACGCCGTCGAAATGGCCGGGTCGGTCGGCACCGCAAAATCCCTCACTCACCCCACTAACCGAGATATTGGTGACGAAGCCATCGGGATACATCGCTGTGACATCTGGTGCCCACAGCAGGGCCACGCCTTCAGCCGCCAGCATCGCCGAGTCTTTGGCCAGCTGGCGCGGATAGGCATCCAGATCCTCATTCGGTCCGAACTGAGTGGGATTGACGAAGATCGAAGCGACGACATGATCGCAGCGTGCCTTGGCTTCGCGCATCAGTGTCAAATGCCCCTCATGCAAAGCGCCCATGGTCGGGACCAAGCCGATGCTCTGCCCGCCCTCCCGAATTTGCGCGAGCATTGTTCTCAACATTTCTAGGGTGTTGGCAGTTTGCACCGATAAGCCCTTCCGGTATGTCCGGAGCTCTCCTAGCCTCTGGTTGCAGAGGGATACAAGCAGCAGGATTTCTTGGTGATCGAACACCCCGCCCATCGGATCGTTTTTGCCAATGAAAAGGGTGGCACTGGCAAGTCGACGACCGCAGTGCATATAGCCGTAGCCTTGTCCTATCTCGGCGCCCGGGTGCATGCGATCGACCTCGATCCGCGCCAACGGACGATGGATCGCTATCTCGAAAACCGCGAGAACACGATGCGTCAGCGGGGCATCCGCTTGCCCACTCCCTATTGCGAAGTTTTTCGTGGCCGCAGCGAGCAGGCCTTGCTGTTGCTGATCGAAAAGATGGAAAAGCAATGCGATTTCCTGATCATCGACAATCCTGGCCGAGATGATCCCTTCGCACGGACCGCGGTTGAAAATGCAGACACGCTGGTCACACCGATGAACGACAGCTTTGTCGACTTTGATCTGATCGGTCAGGTCGATGCGGAGAGTTTCAAGGTTCGCAAGCTGTCTTTCTTTGCGGAACTGATCTGGGAAGCACGGATGAAGCGCAGCCGGGCGACGATTGAACAGAAACGTCCCGATATGGATTGGGTCGTGGTGCGCAATCGCACCGGCCACATGGAGGCGCGCAACCAGGCCCGGATCGAACGCGCGCTCAAGGAGATGGCGCAGCGGGTCGGATTTCGGGTCGTCCAGGGATTGTCGGAGCGGGTGATTTACCGTGAGCTGTTTCCATCCGGCCTGACGCTGCTCGACAAGGGGCATCTGGGAGAGCTCGGCACCAGCCATTTGGTCGCGCGCCAGGAATTGCGGGCGCTGCTTAAAGGTCTCAACCTGCCCGAATTTTCTCGCGATAATCCTGAGCTTGCTCTAGCGTAGCGCAATGCTCAGAATTGCCGTCTTACTGCTTATCGTCTGCTTGATTTGGCGCTGGGCGCTGGGCTCTTGGCCATGGGATTCGCTGTGGGCGAAACCGACCCGAAGTCAGGCGATGTACCGCGCGCGGAAACTGCTGGGCGTGCAGGAGCGCGCCAGTCGGGAAGAGATCAGGGCTGCGCATAAGCGGCTTGTGGCAATGGTCCATCCCGACAAGGGAGGCAGCGACGCGCAAGTCCACGAGGCCAATCAGGCGCGCGATTTGCTGTTGAGCGAGCTGCCCGATCCGGGTGCGAATATTGCCACCAATGACCCATCGCAGGATTGACACATTCGTCGTTCACCTCTTGCTTACCGGTCTTCCGGATGAACTTCCCCTTTTTCTGACGAGAGCATGATCAACATGACGCATAGTTTCGATCCAACTGTTTTGCGCGAATATGACATTCGCGGGATTATCGGTGAAACGCTTGGTCCCGACGATGCGCGCGCCATCGGCCGAGGGTTTGCCACCTTGTTGCGCGAAGCGGGCGGCAAGACGGTCGCGGTAGGCTATGATGGGCGGGTCAGCTCGCCCATGCTCGAACACGCGCTGATCGAAGGGCTAACCGCCAGCGGCTGTGATGTCGTTCGGATCGGCATGGGAGCCACGCCGATGCTCTATTACGCCGAAGCCTCAAGCGATGAGGTGGATGGTGGCATTCAGATAACCGGCAGCCATAATCCCGCCAATTACAATGGCTTCAAAATGGTCTTTCAGGGGCGACCATTCTTTGGCGCGGACATCCTCAAGATCGGCGAATTGGCCAGCGCGGGCGCCTGGTCCGACGGTTCGGGCAGCGTTTCCACGCGAGAGATCATGGATGAATATGTCGAGCGCATGCTTGACGGGTTGAGCGGGGTCGATGTCGAGAGCCTTGCGGGTCTCAAGGTCGGCTGGGACGCGGGCAATGGCGCTGCTGGCCCTGCGCTTGAAGCTCTGGCCGCCAAGCTGCCCGGTGAGCATCACCTGCTTTACACTGAAGTCGACGGACATTTTCCCAATCATCACCCCGATCCGACTGTTGAAGCCAATCTGGCTGATCTGCGCGCATTGGTCGCGGACAAGCAGCTCGATTTTGGAGTGGCTTTCGATGGCGATGGCGACCGGATCGGGGCGATCGATGGTGAGGGGCGGGTGATCTGGGGCGATCAATTGCTGATGATCTATGCCGAAGACGTGCTCAAAACTCACGCCGGGGCGACGATCATTGCCGATGTCAAAGCAAGCCGGGCATTGTTCGATCACGTCGCTGAGCACGGCGGAGAGCCGCTGATGTGGAAGACCGGACACTCGCTGATTAAGTCCAAAATGAAGGAAACGGGCTCCCCTCTGGCCGGCGAGATGAGTGGACATGTGTTCTTCGCTGATACCTATTACGGGTTTGATGATGCGCTCTATGCCGGTGTCCGGCTGCTCGCTGCATCGGCCCGGCTGGGCCAATCGGTCACCGCTCTGCGCAGCGCCATGCCGCAGATGCTCAATACGCCAGAGATGCGCTTTCAGGTCGACGAGGTCCGCAAGTTTCCGGCAATCGCCGAGGTGACCGAGCGATTGACCACCAATCCCGGCCCAGAGGTTGAGAGCGTCAATGCAACCGACGGCGTGCGCGTCAACACCGCCGATGGCTGGTGGTTGCTACGCGCCTCCAACACACAGGATGTGCTCGTCGCCCGGGCAGAAAGCGACACCGAAGACGGGCTTGAGCGGCTGATGGCGCAGATCGATCAGCAGCTCGCGCTGTCTGGTCTGGAACGCGGCGAGAGCGTCGGCCACTGAGATCCCCCAAGGAGTATTAGGAATGACCATCCGAGCACTTTCCTCTGCCACCGCTGCGCTCTCGCTTGTGGCGGCCAGCCCCTTGGCCGCGCAGGAAGAGGAGGCGGCGCAAGAGGAACAGGCTCAGGCGCAAGCCCCCTCCTTTGCTGAGGAGGAACTCGGCGAAGATGAGCTAGGCGCGTTCGGTGATCTGTTTGCCGGTCTGTTCGGCGATATGTTTGGTGAGGCTGAGCCGCTGACCGAGGAGCAGGAGGCGCGCATGCCGATGGCGATGCAAGTCGTGGCCAAATTGTTCCCCGAAGGCACCTATGCGCAGATGATGGATGAGACCATGAAGCCCATGTTTGACGGGATCATGGGCGGGATTGGCGGGTCTCCGGCTTTGTTGCTGTCGGACATTACTGGGATCGATCCGATCACCTTGAATCAGATCGACAAGGAGGATCTGGAACAGGCCCTGGACCTGCTCGATCCTCAGGCCGAGATGCGTAATGACGCGATCGCCGGTCTGACTATGGAACTCATGGTGGATGTCGTGGCTGACATCGAGCCATCCTATCGCATGGGATTGGCGCGGGCCTATGCCATTCGGTTCACCGCCGAAGAATTGACTGGCCTTGATGCCTTCTTCGCCACCGAACTGGGTGGCAAATATGCCGCCGAGAGTTTTCTGATCTATGCGGATCCGCAGGTCATGTCGGCTATGAATGAGATGATGCCAGCGGTGATGGAAAAGATGCCCGAGATGATGGTCGGTATCTTTGCGCTGATGGAAGAATTTCCTGAAGGCCGAAGCTTCTCTGAATTGGACGCTTCGGAAAGGTCCCTGCTGGCTGACCTGCTGGGCGTGACCGAACAGGAATTGGCGGACAATGAGCCGGTTGGAGAGGATGAGTTTCTTCAGACCGAGCCAGGCGAAACCTGATCCCGCGCTTGCGCTTGCGGCGCGCCGGGCTCATGCCTTGTGCTGACCATGGCCGCCCGCGACGCAAACTCTCTACCCACGGAAGTGCAAGCATGGTTTGATGCGCGCGGTTGGCGCGTACGGCGGCATCAGTTCGAAATGCTGGAGAAGGCGGTTCAGGGGCAGCATGCGCTGCTGGTCGCGGACACTGGCGCGGGCAAGACGCTCGCCGGGTTTCTTCCGACTTTGTGCGATTTCGCACCATCGCGAATGGGGGATGATGGCCCGCCTGACGGCTTGCATACGCTCTATGTCTCACCGCTCAAGGCGCTGGTGCACGATGTTCAGCGCAATCTGCTGAGCCCGATTGACGAGATCGGTCTGCCGATCCGGGTCGAGACGCGCAGTGGCGACACGCCGTCGGATCGCAAAAAGCGTCAACGGCTGCGGCCGCCGCATGTGATGCTGACGACGCCGGAAAGCCTGTCGCTGCTGCTGACCTATCCGGAAAGCGCCGAGCTGTTCGCCGGTCTCAAGCGAGTGGTGGTCGACGAGGTCCATGCCTTCGCGACCGGAAAGCGCGGGGACCTGCTGGCGCTGGCCTTGGCGCGATTGCAGGCGCTCGCGCCAGAGATGCAGCGGGTGGCGCTGTCCGCCACGGTGGCAAACCCGCTCGGCTTCCAGGAATGGCTCGCGCCGCAGAAGGCTGACGGGACTGGCGAGATTGCGGCGGCTGATCTGGTGCTCGGCGAGACCGGAGCCAAGCCAGATCTGCAGATCCTGCTGCCAATCGAGGAGCGGGTACCGTGGGGTGGACACGCCGGGCGCTGGGCGATCGAACAATTGCTTGAGCTGGTCGCGAGCAACACCACCACGCTGATCTTCACCAACACGCGCTTTCTGGCCGAATTTGTGTTCCAGCTGTTGTGGGAGATCAATGATGACAATCTTCCGATCGGCATCCACCATGGCAGTCTATCCAAGGAGGCGCGGCGCAAGGTTGAGAGCGCGATGGCGCGCGGCGAGTTGCGCGGCCTGGTGTGCACCGCGAGCCTCGATCTCGGGGTCGACTGGGGCGATGTCGATTGCGTCGTGCAAATGGGCGCTCCGAAAGGCTCCTCTCGCTTGTTGCAGCGGATCGGCAGGGCCAATCACCGGCTCGATCTCGCCAGCCGGGCAATCCTGGTCCCGGGCAATCGGTTTGAGTTTCTTGAAGCCTCGGCGGCCAAGGATGCGGTCGACGAGGGACAGCGCGACGGGGAGGATTTCCGTCCGGGCGGACTCGATGTTCTGGCGCAGCACATCATGGCCTGTGCTTGCGCAGGACCTTTCGCCGAGGATGATCTCTTGGCCGAGGTGCAGTCGAGCCTGGCCTATTCCTGGGTCGCTCAAGCCACTTTCAAACGGGTGCTCGGCTTTGTCGAGAACGGAGGCTACGCGCTCAAGGCGTACGACAAGTTCAAGCGGATCGTGCGCGACAAACACGGAGTCTGGCGGCTCGCCCACCCGCAACAAGCCCAACGCCACCGGATGAACGCCGGGATCATCGTCGATTCCGAAATGCTGATGGTGCGGTTCAAGAACGGGCGGCAATTGGGCAAGGTCGAAGAGCGGTTTGCCGCGCAGCTTTCGCCCGGGGACACCTTCTTTTTCGCCGGCATGAGCCTTGAGGTGGAAGGCCTCAAGGACATGGATGTGATCGTCCGTGCGGCCAAGAAATCGGCGACGATCCCGAGCTATGGCGGGCTGCGCTTGCCGCTGACCACCCATCTCGCCAGCCGGGTGCAAGCGATGCTGGTCGATCGCGCGGGATGGGCGCGTTTTCCCGACGATGTTCGCGAATGGCTCGAAGTGCAGGACTATCGCAGCCAATTGCCGGGGCCCGGCCAATTGCTGGTCGAGAGCTTTCCCCACGGCGGCAAGCATTACAGCGCCTATTACACTTTCGAGGGGTGGAACGCGAACCAGAGCCTCGGCATGCTGATCACCCGCCGGATGGAAGAGCGTGGGCTGATGCCGGGCGGCTTTGTCGCCAATGATTATTGCCTGGCGGTCTGGGGGTTGAAGCCGGTCGAGGATCCTGCGCCGCTGCTGTCGCCGGACATTCTCACCCATGAATTTGTCGATTGGGTCCAGGAATCGCATCTGTTGCGCCGCGCTTTTCGCGAAGTCGCGGTGATCAGCGGGCTGGTGGAGCGCCAGCATCCTGGCAAGCGCAAGACCGGCAAGCAAGTCACCTTCTCGACCGATCTGATCTACGACGTGCTCAAGAAATATGAGCCTGATCACGTTCTGCTCGAAGCGGCCTGGGCCGATGCACGCGCGCGGATGACCGATGTCGGGCGGCTAGCCGATCTGCTCGAACGATCGGAGCGCGAACTGGTGCATGTCGAATTGGAGCGGGTCAGCCCGCTGGCGGTGCCGGTGATGACGATGATCGGCCGCGAATCGGTGCCGCAGGGCGCGGTCGATGATGAGCTGCTGCTGGAAGCCGAGAGCCTTGCCGGCGAAGCGATGCGGATTGGCGCTGAGGATTCGGCCCGGATGGAGGAGGGCGACTAGTCTTCTTGGGGGCCAGTTGCCCGAAATTTCTCGTTCCCGACCAGGCCAATGTTGGTCAAGCCTGATTCATTCAATACCCTCAAAACGCGTCCGGCTTCCACGAAGTCAGATGCCGCGTCAGGAAAAAACGCCAGTTCTGGCTCGGTCGGCGACGCGCGCACTTCTTGCAACAGGCTTCGCAGTGTGTCGAAGTCTATCTCCACCCCATTCCAAAGCAGTTGATTGGCGGCAGTAAGCTCCAAGAGACTTGAATCCTCTCTCACGACGGCCGTCATTTCTTGCGTCGTCGATTCATGGGTTGGTGAACACGCAGACATTGACACTGCAGCACAGGCTGCAAGCAAACTACGGGTGGTTCGTGAGAGCCCGGCGGCCGTTGCATTCCTGTGCTGCATGTTTTCCCTTTCTTAGCTCACCGCCCAAAGTCCTTGTGTTGGGCATTGCCAATGAAGGCGAAGCGCTCAGCGCCCGAATCCTTGATCAGGGCGATTGTATGTCACGCCTGATCATAGCTCGCCATGGCGGCGGGCTCGAACCGCAGCAGTGGCTCTTCCTTGAGCAGGGAGGCGGCCTTGATATTGGCGCGCAATTGGGTGTGATCGACCCGCTCACCGTTCCAGTACAATTCGTCATTGGCACTGATGAAGACGGTGTTCTGGTCGCTATTGGCGGTGCCTGCAGGGCCACCGGGCAGATCGACTTCGGTCTCATGCGTGGCGACTGGGACGATCATGATCAGCATGATGATCAGCACCAGCAGCACATCGATAAAGGGGGTTACATTCATATCGCCCATCGGGCCGGTCCGGCCTCCGCGACGATTATTAGGGTTAGCGCGTTCAACTTGGTTCGGCATCAATCCTCTCCTTGTCTTTTGGCGCACGGCACCTGCGGGGTGTCGTACATCGCTCTCTCGAGCTGAGGCTCATCCAGAGTAAGGGGTTCGGACAAGCGAGGAGATAATATCGCAATACAAACAAGTTGCCTAACGCGTACCTTTTCTTGGGGCCTCAGGCGCCGGCGCTCACATCCGTTCGCTTGGCTATCCTCCGGGGCCCCGCCCCCTATTGGGGCCACCCCTCCGGGCGGCCCGTCGGCCTTGCGGCTGCTATGCAGCCGGTCTAGCTCGAACCTCAACGCGAGCCGTCGGCGAGCGCAAGCGCGACCGCGCGTCCGCAGCGGCGCGGACTGGTCCGCAAGCCAGCGAGGATATCGCACGCTGGATGGCGTGCGGAACAACCAACACAAAAAAAGGGGCGGATCGCTCCGCCCCTTCTCAATTCGCTTATGATCGCGGCAGATTACTGCTGCGCGCCAGCTCCCGCACCGGGGCCACCGCTGCCGAAGCTGCGATACTTCTCATTGCCGACGAAGCCGAACTTGGTCACGCCCGAGCTCTTGATGATCTGCAGAACCCGCGCTGACAATTCATAGCTTGCCTGCGCTTCGGGTTCGAATTGCAGTTCCGGCTCGGGATTCATCCGAGTGGTCTCCTGAAGGATCGCAACCAGTTGGCCACCATTGACCGCCTCAGCGTTCCACAAGATCTGACCATCCGCGGTCAGAACCAGCTTGTTCTTGACCGGTTCGATCGTCACTGGCGGTGGATTTGGATCGGGTTGCGGCAAGTCGATATCGACCGAGTGCGTCGCAACCGGGATGGTGATGATGAACATGATCAGCAGAACGAGCAGAACGTCGATCAGCGGAGTCATGTTCATGTCTGTCATCGGCTCGCCGTCGAGCTTGCCGCCTGCCATACCCATGGAATTATCTCCTAATTAGTGGACAGCCGGCTTAGACGCCGGGCGGCACTGGGTTCGAAATGAAGCCGACCGTCGGATAACCCGAGGCCTGCACATTGTAGATTGCCCCGGCAACACAACGCCACGGCGCGTTCACGTCTCCGCGAATATGCACCTGCGGAATCTGATCCGGATCCTGCATGATGGCTTCGGCACCGCCAGCGCGCTGAACGATCGCGTCAAGGCGATCGAACGCCTGGTCACGCAATTCGTCCGAGGTCACCGGAGTGATGTTGTTGAAATACACCCGGCACTGGCCGTTACGCGATGCGCCTTCAAAGCCAGGCTCACCAGCGCTGCGGCCAGCCGCATCAGTGGTGCTGACCGTCAGCAGCAGGTTCTCAACCTTATCCTTCGATTCGAGTGATTCGAAAACCGGAATCTCCAGCTTCTCAATCGTCTGAATCGCGACCGGAACCGCGATGAGGAAGATGATCAGAAGCACCAGCATCACGTCCACCAGCGGCGTGGTGTTGATGTCTGACATCGGGGTATCGCCCCCACCTCCCGTCGAAATCGCCATTGTAAATTCCTATCCCTAAACTTCGCTAACAATCGTCGCCGGATCAGTCCGGCGTGACCGGGGGTGACCAGGAGGCCACCCCACAATCATGCGATTAGGACTTGGCAGGAGCCGGCTTGGCAGCAGCCTTCGGCGCAGCCTTGGCCGGTGCAGCAACAGCTGGCTTAATCACACCACTTGAGTTGATGTAGGCCAGGATGTCGGTCGAGAAACCGCTCATCAAACCATTGATGCGACGGTTGCGGGTTTGCAGCCAGTTAAAGGCAAGCACAGCAGGCACAGCAACAAACAGACCAATCGCGGTCATGATCAGTGCTTCACCAACCGGACCCGCGACCTTGTCGATCGAAGCCGAACCGGCGATGCCGATGTTGATCAGTGCGCGGTAGATCCCGATCACGGTGCCGAGCAGACCGATGAACGGTGCGGTAGCACCAACCGATGCGAGGAACGGAAGGCCGCCCTGCAGCTTTGCGTTGATCGAATCTTCCGACGCCTGCAGCGTGCCGTGCATGTAGTCGTGAGCTTCGAGGCTGTCTGCCATCTTGCCGTGGTCGGCATTGGCCTTGATCGCGTCGTCAGCGATCTGACGCCAAGCGCTGTTCTTCTCAAGCTTGGTTGCGCCTTCTTCAAGCGAACCAGTGCGCCAGAACTTGCCCTGAACTTCATTCTTGTACTGACGCAGGATCTTGTTCTGCTCGAGCAGCTTGGTGATCAGAATGTAGAACGAACCGACCGACATGATGACCATGACGGCGAGAATGAACCAAGCGACCGGGCCGCCCTGTTCCATAGCTTCCCAGAAGCCGAACTTGTTTTCCGGTGCTTCAGTAGCAGCCGTGAGAAGGTTGATAAGCATTGCGAGTAGTCCTCTTTAAAAATATCCCCAAGCTCTGCCCGGACCCGCCGGGCAAAGCCAAAATCACATCAATTCAACTGGTATACGATCCGCGTGCTGAACGAACCGGTAGTCGGGTTGCCGGCAGCGTCGAGTGCTGGATTGAACCGGCCGTAGCGTTCAATCCCTCGGCAAGCCGCCTGGTCAAGAATGCTCGATCCGCTCGAAGAAGTGACCTGACATCCGGTCGCGCGGCCCTTGGCCGTAACCGTGACACGGACACCCACGGTGCCTTCGATTTCTTCACGCGCCGCGCGAGACGGATAATTCTGACGAATTCGACCTGCCCACCGGTTCATATTTCGCGGCGAGGCAGCCTGAGCCAGTGAAGGCGGCGGCGGCGGTGGAGCCGGCGGTGCAGGTGGCGGAATGATCAGCGCAGGCGGAGCCGGCGGCGGGATCGTCGGTTGGGTTACAATCGGAGGCGGCGCGGGCGCGATGTTAATCGGCGGCGGCGGCGCTACGGGAGGTGGAGGTGCCACGTCCTGCGGTTCAGGGGGCGGCGGCTCCTCTTCAGGCTCCGGCGGTTCGGGTTCTTCAATATCGACGGTTGTAACTCGCTCAACCACGGTCTTGACGGCCGAAATGGCCAGACCGGAGATGAGGAGCCAGCCGATCACCACATGGATGATCCCCACGACGATAATGGCAATGATCTTATTGCCACCCATTTGTTGGTCAGCGTAAGCCATCCAGTCGTCTTCTCTCCATCTTTCAAGCCAGCAATAACTGGCCAATACCTGATCGCTAACGGCAGCTGCCGTTCGGCGATACTCGAAATCTTGGTCCTCCCAAGTCGGGAATTGTCCCGACGCGCCGACTCCGTTCAAGCGGAGAGGGCAACGACCTAGCCATGCGTCAATTGGTCCCCAAAATCACACACGACAATTCCGAGCTTTAACGGGCAAGAGTATGACGCGCAAACGCTTTATCAATTCAGTAAGGATTCAGAGGGGTTGTGGTGGAGGTTTTTCCGGCCACTATTTGGATGTAACACCAAGCTTCAGGCACTGTCGGAACGGCAATGGGATGCAATAAAAATGCACATATTCAAACAATTACTTGCAGTCGCTTCGCTAGCAAGCCTGTCGTGGTTAGGGGCTTCTCCCGCTTTTGCCCAGCCATTTGCGATACCGACGGGGGCGGCGGCGACCTATGCCGATCTGACCGATCTGGCAGAGCGCAGCTCGCTGATAGTCCATGCAGAGATTCGCCGCCAAACTGTGGTTGAACCGGAGCGTGCGCCCGGATTGGCGCCGGGATTCGCGCGCCTCTATATAGAAGCCAGAACCCAAGGTCTGTTGGCCGGACGAGCGGCGATCGGCGAATCGCTTACCTATCTGGTCGACGTCCCGCTCGACTTCAAAGGCAAGCCGCCCAAGCTCAAGAAGCTGCAAGTGATTCTCTTGGCGGTCCCGGTGCCGGGGCGGCCTGGAAATTTGCAATTGGTCAGTTCAGAATCGCAGTTGGAATACAGCCCGGCATTGGAACAACGCTTGCTAGCGATCATGTCCGATCTGGTTGCGCCTGAGGCGCCACCTATCGTGACCGGCATCACCGATGCCTTGGCGGTTCGCGGCACGTTGGCGGGCGAATCGGAAACGCAGATCTTTCTGGCAACCGAATCGGGCGCACCGGTTTCGATGACAATATTGCGGCGACCCCGACAGGCCCCTGTGTGGGGTGTTTCGTGGGGCGAGATCATCGATCAGGCAGCCCGCCCGCCACGCCAGGAGAGCCTCGAATGGTATCGTCTGGCCTGCGCCCTGCCGGGCTCGCTGCCGAACCAGGCCAACCTCTCGCGCGACCGCGAAGATCGTCGGCTTGCGGCGGAGGATTACCAATTCGTGTTGAGTCAATTGGGCGATTGCCAGCGCAATCTTACGGCCTGACCTCCGGGCAAACCCGGTTCTCAAGTGCGCGGCCCTTTAACAAAGCGCTTTTCCAATCCGCCTTCGCCCGTCTAAGGGGCGCCGCTGACTCTTAGGGAAATAGGACTGGCCGTGGCTGACAAACAGAATGCGAGCGAAGGCGCGCCGTTGAGAATCGCAATCGCGGGGCTTGGCACTGTGGGCGTGGGGGTGATCAGCCTGCTCGAAACCAATCGTGCATTGATTGCGGCCCGCGCCGGTCGTGCGATTGATGTTGTTGCGGTCAGCGCTCGCGACCGCGGCAAAGACCGCGGCGTCGATCTGTCCTCCTATCAGTGGGAAGACGATATGACCGCGCTCGCGGGATTGGACGAAGTTGACGTCGTGCTTGAGCTGGTTGGCGGATCAGACGGTCCGGCGCTTGCTTTGTCGCGCACCGCGCTCGATTGCGGCAAAGGCTTGGTCACCGCCAACAAGGCAATGATCGCGCATCATGGCCTGGCGTTGGCTGAGCGGGCCGAAGCCACATCTGCGCCACTCAAGTTTGAAGCGGCAGTCGCTGGAGGCATCCCGGTGGTCAAGGCGCTGCGTGAAGGCACTTCTGCCAATGCGCTCGCGCGGATTTATGGAATCCTCAACGGCACGTGCAATTACATCCTCTCGGAGATGGAGCAGACCGGGGCCGACTTTGGCGAGACCCTCGCTGAAGCCCAGAAGCTTGGCTATGCCGAAGCCGATCCAACCTTTGACATTGAGGGGATCGACGCTGCGCACAAACTGGCCATTTTGGCCGCTATCGGATTTGGGGCGCGGATCGATTTTGACGCTGTGCGCGTCACCGGCATCACTCAAGTCAGGGCAGCCGATATTGCGCAGGCTGACGCGCTCGGCTTTGTTATCCGTCTGATCGCGCAATGCGATGTCGAGGCAGAGGTCAGGGATGCGCCGCAATTGCTCCAGCGGGTGCGGCCCTGCCTGGTCGCCAAGGACCATCCGCTCGCCTCGGTTGATGGACCGACCAACGCAGTGGTCGCGGAAGGCAACTTCTCTGGCCGGCTGCTGTTCCAGGGTGCCGGCGCTGGAGACGGTCCAACCGCAAGCGCGGTGGTGGCCGATCTGATTGACATCGCCCGTGGCGAGGTCGGCGCGCCGTTTTCGATCCCGGTTGCACAGCTTGAGCATTTCGCTCCGGCAGAGCCGGGCCACCGGATGGAGCGGACCTATCTGCGCTTCACGGTCGCGGATCGCCCCGGCGTATTGGCGGAGATCACCGCTGCGATGCGCGATGCCGACGTTTCGATCGAAAGCCTGATCCAGCAAGGACGGGCCAATCAGGGGGATGAGGTGCTGGTCGCGATGGTCACGCATGAGGGACCGGAAGGCAATGTCGCCAAGGCTCTCACTCTGCTCAAAGGTTCTGACAGCCTTACCGCTGACCCGCTGGTGCTGCCGATTCTTCCGAATTGAATGGTGGCGCGGGAAGCCCAAGAGCTTCGCGCCGCTGCCTGATCTCTTCCTCGCTGGGTTCATCCTGGCCTAGCGGAGGCAATCCTCGCGCAATCCGATCAGCGTCAGAACCAGGCGGGGCTTCGGGCAAGGCTTCGACGTCAATGATGAGAGCGGGTTCGTCCGGGCAGGGGGGGATAAAGCATTGCCCCGAGATGGTGGCAGGACCGCGGAAGATGCCCCCTCCTGCAACGTCTGGCGTTTGCGGATCATTCTTGAACGCGGTTTCCTCGGCATAGCGCCGCCGGGCTTCTTCGCGCGAGCCGCTGTAGTAATTGTCAGGATCGTCGCCGAGCTGGCGACACACCACGATCTCGCCCGACAGCTCACCAGCCTCTATTCTTTCCTCGCACTCGCGGACCTGCGCCTCGCTTGGCTCGCGCCGCGGCACCGTGATCATCAGATTAATCCGCTCGTCAGAATTGTCTGGAGTCGCCGCCTCTTGTGCTTGCTCTGGCGGCGGCGTCACGCCAGCGTCATCCTGAGCCGCCAAAGGCTGCGTGGCCCAGGCCATGATCAGGCCCAAGCTGAAGTTTCTTACGATTACCGGCGCAGCTTTGCTCGACAAGGCCGTCTCCAAATGGCTAAGCGCAGGTCGCTGAAAGCCTTTCAGGCAAACAAGGACTGAATTTCGCATGAACACTCCCCCCGCCAACACCGATATTCTGGCTGAAGCCAAGCCCGATTCAGACAATGCCATTGATCGGGTCCTTGTGCTCGAAATGGTCCGCGTGACCGAAGCCGCCGCGGTGGCCGCCGCGCAATTGATCGGTCGCGGGGATGAGAAAGCGGCTGACGCCGCTGCGGTAGAAGCGATGCGCCGCGCCTTTGATACGCTCTATATGGATGGCACGGTGGTGATCGGTGAGGGCGAGCGCGATGAAGCGCCGATGCTCTATATTGGAGAGAAGGTTGGCGGAGCGCCCGGCAAAGGCCCCAAGATTGATATCGCGCTTGATCCGCTCGAAGGCACAACCATCACCGCCAAGGCCGGCCCCAACGCTCTGGCGGTGCTGGCCGCTTCGGAAGAGGGCGGACTGCTCAACGCCCCTGACGTCTATATGGACAAGCTCGCGGTAGGTCCCGGCCTGCCAGCCGATGTGATCGATCTGGCCAAGACCGCTACCGAGAATGTTGAAGCGGTGGCTGCCGCACGAGGTTGCGCCCCGGCAGAGATCAATGTCTGCGTGCTCGATCGCCCGCGCCATGCGGAGCTGATTGCCGAGCTGCGCGCGATTGGCTGCGGGGTTCATCTGATCGGCGATGGCGATGTCGCCGGTGTGATCGCCGTGACCGACCAGGATACCACGATCGACATGTATATGGGCCAGGGCGGCGCGCCTGAAGGCGTGCTCGCCGCAGCAGCCTTGCGCTGCGTTGGTGGCCAGTTCAACGGGCGGTTGGTGTTCCGCAATGAGGACGAAAAGGCCCGAGCGCGTAAGTGGGGCATCACCGATCTCGACCGGATCTACAAGCTCGACGATCTCGCCAGCGGAGACTGCATCTTTGCCGCGACGGGGGTCACGTCCGGCTCGCTGCTCGAAGGTGTGAAGCGCCGCCGCAAGGCCTCGGGCGCGGTGATTATGACCACAGATAGTGTGGTCATGCGTGCAAGCTCGGGCACGGTCCGCTGGGTCCAGGGCGAGCATCGCATCGCGCCGCATCGAGGCTGAGCGAGAACCGGCGTGGCGGAGAATTTCGAAGCTATGCTGACCGGCGGCCACCCCAATTCACTGGGCCGGACCGAGGAAGTCGCCGCGCTGGTCTTGGCCGACGACCGCCACTTCGCGGAATTGTTCGACTGCTATCGCAGCGAGGATGACGTCGTCCGAATGCGCGTTTCGAGCGCGATGAAGCGGATAGAGCCGACCCGGCGCGATCTGATCATGGCCTATCTCGACCGCTTTCTCGAAGAAATCGGCGCATTGGATCAGCCGTCCGCGCAATGGACCCTGGCGCAATTGTTTGAGCGGATTGAGCCCGATATGAATGCGGATCAGAAGCGCAAGGCGCTGGAGCTGCTCAAGCGCAATCTGGCCGAGAACCCTGATTGGATCGTGCTCAACATGACCATGGCGACCCTGTTCGACTGGTCGAAGCAGGATGATGCGCTGCGCGAATGGCTCCGCCCGCAGCTTGAGCGATTGACCGGTGAGAGCCGAAAGTCTGTCGCTGGTCGGGCAAGAAAACTGCTGGCGCAATTGTAAGCGCCTCGTGCTTGGGGAAACCCGGCCATTCGCTCTGTTGCAATCCGATGACGCTGGGGTAAGCCCGGCCCGATGGAACGCGCGCGAGTCGCCGCGCGGGAGACGGGACCAAACACCATGAAGATCATGTCCGGCAATTCGAACCTGCCGCTTGCTCGGGCGATTGCCGCCTATCTTGAGATCCCGCTGACCGAAGCCAGCGTCCGCCGCTTCGCCGACGAAGAAGTGTTCGTCGAAATCCATGAGAATGTCCGCGGGGAGGACGTCTTTCTGGTCCAGCCGACCAGCTTTCCGGCCAATGACAATCTGATGGAATTGCTGATCTGCATCGATGCTCTGCGTCGCGCTTCGGCCAAACGGATCACCGCGGTGGTGCCCTATTTCGGCTACGCCCGCCAGGATCGGAAGCCAGGCCCGCGAACCCCGATCTCAGCCAAGCTGGTTGCCAATCTGGTCACTCAAGCGGGAGCTGATCGCGTACTCGCGGTCGATCTTCACGCCGGTCAGATCCAGGGCTTCTTCGATATTCCGACCGACAATCTCTACGCTGCGCCGGTCATGGCGGCCGATATCCAGGCGCGTTACGGCGATCAGGGTCTGATGGTGGTCTCGCCCGATGTCGGCGGTGTGGTCCGCGCGCGGGCCTTGGCCAAGCGGCTCGACAACGCCCCGCTGGCGATCGTCGATAAACGCCGCGATCGTCCTGGAGAATCCGAAGTGATGAACATCATCGGTGACGTCTCGGGCCGCCATTGCATCCTGATCGACGACATTGTCGATTCAGGCGGGACCTTGTGCAACGCAGCCGATGCTTTGCTCGCCAATGGGGCGAAGAGCGTTGCGGCCTATATAACCCATGGCGTGCTGTCGGGCGGCGCAGTGGCGCGGGTCGATGGCTCGCAGCTGACCGAACTGGTGATCACCGACTCAATCCGCCCTACCGAGGCTTGTGATGAATCCTCGCGCATTCGAGTGCTGACGATCGCCCCGCTGGTTGGTGAGGCGATCCGCCGGATTGCTGATGAGAGCTCGGTCTCGAGCCTGTTTGACTGATTATGTGTCCGCACGCCATCCGGCGTGCGAAATCCTCGCTCATGCGACCTCCGGTCGCGTCGCTGCGGGCGCCCTTGCAGGTGTGCTTTGCACGTCTGCGTCTTCGACTTCGACCCCGGGCTTGCAGGCCTGCGGCCTGTTTGGAGTTCGATCATGGATTGGGAGGGGCCAGAGGCCAAGGCTTACGTCGCATTGCACCAAAACGCGGCTTTTGATTTTTGGAAAGAGTGATAGAGCGCGGCTATTGGATTGAATGACGGCCGGGCCACCCGCGCCTTCCACCCGGATGGTATCCCGTTAGGCTCCGGGTGGAAGGGTGGAGGGCGCGGGTGGCTTGGAACCCAAGAAAGATCACCATGACTCCATCAGACATTGCTCTTGCCAATCGCCTTGCGGACGCCGCTGGCGCTGCGATCCGCCCGCTGTTCCGTGGTGACTGGGAGGCCGAGACCAAGGCTGACAGCTCAGCAGTGACCGAAGCTGATCGCGCGGCCGAGGCCGCCATGCGTGCGATCATCGCCACCGAACGCCCTGATGATGGCATAATCGGTGAGGAGTATGGCACCACCAATGAAGGCGCCGGACGGCAATGGGTGCTCGACCCGATCGACGGCACGCAAAGCTTTGTCGCCGGGCGCGCGATTTTCGGCACGCTGATCGCTCTGTGTCAGGATGGTTGGCCTTTGCTCGGCGTGATCGATCAGCCGATCCAGAACGAGCGTTGGGTCGGGGTGATCGGCGAAGGCACCACGCTCAATGGCAAGCCGGTGCGGACACGGCCCTGTCCAGCGGTCGAGGGCATGTCACTCGCGACCACCAGCCCGCATTGTTTCGACGCTGATCAGTCCGATGCGTGGCTGAACGTGGTTGTCAACGCCTATCCCAAGCGGCCTTTCCCGATCTATGGCGGCGATTGCTACAATTACGCCATGCTGGCGAGTGGCAATATCGATTGCGTGATGGAGGCCGGGCTCAAGCTGCACGATTACGCTGCTCTGGTGCCGGTGGTCGAAGGCGCGGGCGGGATCATGGCCGATTGGCAGGGCAATCCGCTCGACGCTGACAGCGATGGGACCGTGATCGCTCTGGGCGATGCCGCGCGATTGGAAGATCTGCTGGCGGCGATGGGCTCGTCCGAGCTGCCGCCGAATGTTCGCGAGGCTTCCCCTCCCCAGACGACCATCCTGCCTGGAAGCAGCGGCTTCAAATTCCCGCTCGAGGATAAATAGAGCGCATCCTACCGAGCGCGCTAGAGCCCGAACACCCGCGCCGCATTGCCGCTCAGGAACAACGCCTTGCTCTCTTCATCCATGCCCAGAGCATCGAGCTCGGCCAGCGCCTTTGACGGCATGATCATCGGGTAATTGGTGCCGAACATCACCTTGGCCCGGCCATGCGCTTTCATATAGTCGACAAGTGCCGGCGGATACCGGCCCGCAGTGTAGGCGCTGGTGTCGATATAGATATTGGGGTGCTTGGTCGCGACCGCGATTGCTTCGTCGGTCCAGGGATAGCCGATGTGACCGCCTACGATCACCAGCTCGGGAAAGTCGATCGCGACCTGATCGAGATAGATCGGTCGCCCGACTTCTGACGGCATCAGCGGGCCGGTGTGGCCGATCTGGGTGCAGAACGGCACGCCCAGCTCACAGCAGGCTGCATAGACCGGATAGAACAGACGGTCGGTGGGTGGTCGCTCGCACAACCACGGCAGCACGCGGATCGCCTTGAAACCGAGCTGTTCGACGCAGCGGCGAATCTCGCGCACCGCGACCATCGGCTGGGCGATATCAACCGAGCCAACGCCGATAAGCCGATCGGGATATTCGGCAGTGAAGGCCGCCACTTCATCGTTGGTGATCAGATCGTGATGCGGCGCTTGCCACGCGCAGATCAGGGCCTTGTCGACCCCGCCAGCATCCATAGCGGCGATGGTCGCGGCGAGCGGGATCGCCGCGCTCGGTGCCGGGGTCTTGGTCCAGCGCCGCAGCGATTCGAAGATTGGCGACTGGCTGTGTCTCAGGGTCGGGTGCTGTGCCCATGCATCGATAATCATGTCTGCGGGCTAGGCCATCCACCCTCGGGGACGCAAGCATTGGCGGCGAGGCGGGGCCACTATCCTGCTTTCCTACCCGGGTGAATTCAACCACATGCTCCACGCTGGACGGCGTTTGGAAAGAGAGTGGAATTTGTACGCAATAACCCTGTTCCATGTGTTCCATCCTGTAGGATTATGGTCGTGCAATTGGCCGGGATTTGCGCCGCAATCTGTGCTAGACGGGAATTGGGAGGAGGCGCTGATACGTAGCGGAGGTGCGCTCATGCCCTTGGTCAATGCAAGCGGGATCAAAAACTGGACGCCGGATCAACTGCCCGATCTGGCGGGCAAGCTTTACGTCATCACTGGCGGCAATTCGGGCATTGGGCTGGAAGCGGCCAAGCTGCTTGCGGCCAGGAACGCCAATATTGTGATTGCCGCGCGAAACCTTGAAAAGGGCACGCAGGCGGTTGCCGAGATCAAGCTGTGTGGTCCGGGAAAGATCGATCTGCTCGAGCTTGATCTGGCCGACCTTTCATCGATCCGCGCCGCTGCCGATGAAGCCAAGCAGCGCTTTGGCGCGATCACCGGCCTGATCAACAACGCCGGGATCATGCAGACGCCGCGGCAACAGACGGCGGATGGGTTCGAGATGCAGTTCGGGACCAATCATCTCGGCCATTTCCTGTGGACCGCACTGATGTTTGAGCGGGTTGATCCTTGGCAAGGCCGGGTCGTTACGGTCTCCAGCATTGCGCACAAATTTGGCCGGATCCGGTTCAACAATCTGATGTTCGATGGCCTGTATGATCCCAGTGCTGCCTATACTCAAAGCAAGCTCGCCAATCTGGTGTTTGCGCTGGAGCTGGATCGACGGCTGTCCGCGGCAGGCTCCAAGATCGCCTCGATCGCCTGCCATCCCGGCTATTCGAACACCTCGCTGCAGAGCACCGGCCCAGGGGCCCTGCTGAGCACGGTCTACACCATCACCAATGCCCTGATGGCGCAGCCCGCTGAGCTGGGCGCTGTTCCGACTGTTCTTTCTGCTGCGAGCGAAGAGGCCGTCTCGGGCGGCTATTATGGGCCGACTGGCCTGTTCGACGCGCGCGGGCCGGTCGGCGATGCCTGGGTCGAAGGTCGCGCGCTCAACGCCGATACTGGCGAGCGTCTGTGGCAGGTGAGTGAAGAGCTGGTCGGGCAGGAGTTCAGAATCTGACCCGGCACCTGTTTCTCTATGGCATATTGCGCGAAGGGCTGGGGGACTGGCCATTTCTGGAGGGCCTGGGCCTCGGCGCCCCAGCGACCACGCATGGTGCACTCTATGCCATTCCGACCCCGCAGGGTTGGTATCCGGCGCTGATCCCGACGCAGATGCGCTATGGCACGATTGTCCACGGGACGATCCATGATGCGAGTGCGGTGGACATGGCAGCGGTCGATGCCTTCGAGGGCGAAGATTACCTTCGTCAGGCGATCCCGGTCGATGGTTGGTCGGGCTATGGCGACACTGAAGCGCAGGCCTATATCTGGCAGGGCGATCTGCCTGACGGGGCCGAGCCGATTCCGCAGGGCGATTTTGTCGAGTGGCTCGAGGTCACGGGGAATGCTCCCTACGCCGGCGAATAGCGCTCAAATCGCTTGCCAATCGCAGGCTCTGACCCTATGTGCGCGGCCTTCAACGACACGAATCAAGCGATCGGCCTGGCTGAAAGGGCTGCCAGGGCTGGTCCGATGTGTCTCTGACCAAGGAGATGAAAATGCCCAAGCTGAAGACCAAAAGCGGTGTGAAGAAACGCTTCAAGATCACCGCCACTGGCAAGGTCAAGCACGGTGTTGCTGGTAAGCGCCACCGCCTGATCAGCCACAATGCAAAGTATATCCGCCAGAACCGCGGCACGTCGGTGATCTCTGACGCCGATGCCAAGACGGTCAAGAAATGGGCGCCTTACGGGCTCGATTGATTACGGGCTGCGCCTAGCCACCCACTCCCTCCACCCTTCCACCCGGATGGTACCCGGATAGGCTCCGGGCGGAAGGGTGGAGGGAGCGGGTGGCCAGGATACCCCAAGGAACACAAAGGATAATACTATGCCTCGCATCAAACGTGGCGTCACCACGCGCCAAAAGCACAAGCGGCTGTTGGATCAAGCCAAGGGCTATCGCGGTCGTCGCAAGAACACCATCCGGATCGCTCGTCAGGCCGTCGAAAAGGCCGGCCAGTACGCCTATCGCGATCGCAAGATCAAAAAGCGCAACTTCCGCGCATTGTGGATCCAGCGGATCAACGCGGCTGTTCGCGCCGAAGGTCTGACCTATTCGCAGTTCATGCACGGCGTAAAGCTCGCCGGGATCGAGCTTGATCGCAAAGCGATGGCTGATTTGGCTATGAACGAAGAAGGCGCGTTCAAGGCGGTCATCGCTCAAGCAAAAGACGCCCTTCCAGCGTAATGGGTTTTGCGTGATTGGGCCGGGCCCTGGCGGGCCTGCCTAATTGGTGGGCTATGCCTCGCACCAAAACCGGATAGATTGACTTTTGGGAGTGCCGATGGGATCGGTCGGCATTCCCAACCTTCCCCTTATGTCCGTCTACGCATCCGTATTTGTACCTAAGCGCCAGAATTCTTGTAGATTCTCGCCAAATGGGCCATGACGGGCTCCTCGGGGGAGAGCTTTTGGTGAGTGATGCGACCGTCAGCGACTACAGAGTCCGCAGCCTGTTCCACACTCCGCCGCCCGAGTTCGACGGCTGTTTCACGACATTCTATCACCTGACGCTGGAAGCCGATGACGGCGTGACGGTGCACGATTATCTCCAGCCTGAATGGGGCAACATCCGCTTCTTCGCGGGCAGCCTCCCCAAGGCCCGGATCGGACAGCACAAAAGTTCAGACGCACGTTTCACCGCGACCGGCCCGAGCTCGCTCCCTTGTGAATTTGAACTCGGTGCATCCCAAATGTGGGGGATCGGTTTCCTCCCGCTCGGCTGGGCCCGGTTTGTCGACCACGACGCCAAGGATCTGGTTAATCTCGTCTGCGATGGCGCATCCCACCCCGCCTTCCGCAAGTTTGATGCGATGTCCGACATTCTGTGCGATCCCACGATCGATCCGGCAGAGCAGCTAGAGGTCATCACCGACACCATGCGCGGATTGATGCGCCCACATCGCGATGAGCCCAAGATTGTTCGCGTCCACGCAGCCTTGGTCGATGGCGATTTGGCCAGCGTCTCCGACCTGGCGAATTCGGCTGGGATGAGCGTGCGCACGCTGGAGCGTGTCTGCCGACGCTATTTCGGCTTCACGCCCAAGCTCTTGATGCGGCGCCAACGTTTCATGCGGAGCCTGGTCACATTCATGCTCCACAAGGACTCACGATGGACTGAAGCAATGGACGATCACTACCATGATCAGGCCCAGTTTACCCGCGAGTTTCACGAATTCATGACAATGAATCCGAGCGAATACGCCAGCCTGGATCACCCGATCCTTTCTTCCTTCATGGAAGCCCGTGCACGCGTCTGGGGCAGCGCGGCGCAAACGCTTGACAAGCCGGTGCGCGTATAGCGTCGGCCAAGCGGGCTCAAGGATAGCAGCCGACCCCCCTTTGCGTTCTGCGAAGTTCCCGTTAGACCTTTCGCGGGTCTAAACTTTGTAAGAAAACGGCTGGCTCGGCGGGGAAGGCGCGCTCGATAATGCAAGGATTGACTGGGGGAGCGATTACGGTGCGGTTTGCGCTGCCAGCTCCTGAATTGCGGCCCTTTGTAACAACCTATTACCGGACCGACATCTCGCCCGATCTGATTGAGCCCTTGATGGAAGACTACTTCCATCCCGAATGGCCCAATCTCAGATTTGTTAAGACGCACACCTGTCGGTCTGCGATTGGCGGCGAAGAGATGCAGCCGACGCCGCGCTTTACCGTCACCGGGCCAACCAGCCGCGCGACCAAGTTTGCCGTAAACGCCGGGCGCATCTGGGGCATCGGCCTGATGCCGCTCGGGTGGGCGAAATTTGTGGCCGCCGAGGCCGGAGATTTTGCCGACCGCGCGATGGATGGCCGGACTGATCCTGTGTTCGAGCATTTCTATCGGCTCGACGAAGCCCTGGCCCAGTCGTCTGGCGATTTTGCCGAGGAGCTGGCGCTGATCGAGCAGCATATGGCGCCATTGCTTGAGCTTCCATTGAAGAATGCCGAGGCGATTTCCGTGGTCAATGAAGCCTTGGTCGATCCGGATATCGATTCAGTCGGTGATCTCGCAGAGCGGGTCGGAATGAATGTCAGATCGCTTGAGCGCCTCTCGCGCCGCGCCTTTGGGTTTACGCCCAAATTGCTGCTGCGCCGTCAGCGTTTCCTGCGGAGCCTTTCGCAATTCATGCTCGACCCGTCGATGAAATGGCTCAACACTCTGGATTACCACTACCATGACCAGGCACATTTTGTCCGTGATTTCAAGCGGTTCATGGGAATGGCTCCGTCGGCATATGCGAAATTGGACAAGCCTTTTCTGGTCGCGGCTGCGCGCGGACGAATGGCCATTGCCGGGGAGGCCGTTCAAGGTCTGCACCATCCCGAGCAAGAGGCTGCGCAGGAATAGCCAGTCTTCAGGCGATGCATGCCGTCGGGGATGCCGGTTCACGCCCAACTATCACTTTGCCATTGAGCGCAATTCGGGCTAGCGGACGCGCTCATTTTCTTAGAGTCCGATAATGAGTGATTTGACAGATCAAAAGGCGGCCTCGCTGGCCGTGATTGCCGGAGCCGAAACGCTCGAAGCGCTGGACGCAGAGCGGGTCGCTGCGCTGGGCAAAAAGGGCTGGGTCAGCATGGCCCTCAAGACGCTCGGCGGGATGAGCCCGGAAGAGCGCAGCGCGGCTGCACCTGCGATCCAGGCAGTGCGTGCCGAGATCGCCGATGCGATCGCCGCCAAGAAGGACGCTCTCGAAGCAGCCGAGCTCGAAGCGCAATTGGCCAGCGAAACGCTCGACCTGACCTTGCCGGCCCCTGACCAGCCGCAAGGCTCGGTTCACCCGGTCAGCCAGGTGATGGACGAATTGGCGGAGATCTTCGCTGACCTTGGCTTTGCCGTGGCGACCGGACCGGAGATCGAGGACGATTGGCACAATTTCACCGCGCTCAACATGGATGAGAGCCATCCCGCGAGGGCGATGCACGACACCTTCTATTTCCCCGACGCGGCACCTGACGGCGGCCAGATGCTTTTGCGCACGCACACTTCGCCGGTGCAGATCCGCTCAATGAAAGAGCAGGGCGCGCCGATCCGGATCATTGCACCGGGCCGGGTCTATCGCAGCGACAGCGATGCCACTCACACGCCGATGTTCCATCAGGTCGAAGGTCTTGTGATCGATCGCGATATCCATCTGGGGCATCTCAAGTGGACGCTTGAGACCTTCTTCAAGGCCTTCTTTGAGCGCGAGGATATCACCTTGCGCCTGCGCCCTTCCTATTTCCCGTTCACCGAACCAAGCGTCGAGTTCGATGTCGGCTATGCCAATGAAGGCGATCGCCGGGTTGTCGGCGGCCATGGCGATGAGCCTGGACATGATTGGATGGAGCTGGGTGGCAGCGGCATGGTCAATCCGCGCGTGCTCGAATTCGCCGGGCTCGATCCGAACGAATGGCAGGGCTTCGCCTTCGGGCTCGGGATCGACCGGATCGCCATGCTCAAATACGGCATGAACGATCTGCGCGCCTTCTTTGACGGCGATCCGCGTTGGCTGGCGCATTACGGCTTCTCACCGTTTGATCAGCCGACGCTCTCGGCTGGAGTGGGAGCGCGCTCATGAAGTTCTCACTGACCTGGCTCGAGGATCACCTCGAAACAGAGGCAAGCCTGCAAGAGATTCTCGACGCGCTCAACGCAATCGGGCTAGAGGTCGAAGGGGTTGAAGACCCGGCCGAACAGCTTGCGGGCTTCACTGTCGCCAAAGTGCTGACGGCTGCCAAGCACCCCGATGCCGACAAGCTGCAAGTGCTGACGGTCGACACTGGCTCGGGCGATCCGTTGCAAGTCGTCTGTGGTGCGCCCAATGCGCGCGCCGGGATGAAGGGTGTGCTGGGCCAGCCCGGCGCCGTGGTCCCCTCCAACGGGATGGAATTGCGCAAGAGCGCGATCCGCGGGGTCGAAAGCAATGGCATGATGTGCTCGGTGCGCGAGCTTGAGCTCGGCGACGATCACGATGGCATTATCGAGCTGCCCGAGGATGCGCCGATAGGCCACAGCTTTGCCGACTACCATGGCTCTTCGCCAGTGATCGATGTGGCGATCACGCCCAACCGCCCTGACTGCATGGGCGTCTATGGGATCGCGCGCGATCTGGCTGCAGCGGGCCTTGGCACGCTCAAGCCGATTGCCATGCCGAGCTTCAGCGCGAGCGGTGCGTGCCCGGTTGAGATCCGCACCGACGATCCTGAGGGGTGTCCGGCGTTCTATGGCCGCGTGATCAACGGCGTTAGCAAGGGACCTTCGCCCGACTGGATGCAGCAAAGGCTGACCAGCGCGGGTCAGAGGCCGATCTCCTTGCTGGTCGATCTGACCAATTATCTGATGTTGGCCTTTGGTCGGCCCGCACACGTCTATGATCTGGCGAAGCTGTCAGGCGCCGTTGTGGCCCGCCGCGCCACCGCTGGCGAGCAGGTCCTGGCGCTCAATGAGAAGACCTACACGCTCGATGAGAGCATGGTGGTTATCGCTGACGACAAGGAAGTGCACGATATTGCCGGGATTATGGGCGGCGAGAATTCAGGCGTTTCCGATGACACCACGGATGTCCTGCTTGAGATCGCCTATTTCGATCCGGCGCGGATCGGAGTGACCGGTCGCAAGCTGGGACTCGCGTCTGACGCGAGGACCCGGTTCGAACGCGGGGTTGACCCTGCCTTCCTCGACGATGGTCTCGACCTGCTGACCGGGCTGATTGTTGAACTGGCTGGTGGCACACCGAGCGAAATTGTTCGCGCTGGTTCGCCGCCCAGCACAGCGAAAGTCGTGCAATTCGACACCGGCCTGACCGCCCGTCTGGGCGGGGTCGAGGTGCCTGCTGAGGAGCAGCGCGCGATCCTGGAAAGCCTCGATTTCCAGGTCTCTGACGATTGGCAGGTGACCTGCCCGCTGCGCCGCCACGATATCGAAGGACCGGCTGACCTGGTCGAAGAGGTCGTACGCATTTCCGGGCTCGACAAGGTTGAAAGCACACCTCTGCCGCGGGTCGATGGCGTGGCCCGTCCAACCGCAACACCGCAGCAGATGCTCGAGCGCAAACTGCGCCGGGCGGCTGCGGCGAGCGGGCTCGACGAAGCGATCACCTGGTCGTTCCTGCCGGTGCCCGAGGCCGAGCATTTCACCGCGACCGACGATTTGTGGAAGCTCGACAACCCCATCAGCGAAGACATGAAGGCGATGCGCCCCTCGCTGCTGCCGGGCCTGATGATGGCGGCCAAGCGCAATGCCGATCGCGGCGCTGCCTCGTCGCGGCTGTTCGAGATCGGGCGCCGCTATTTCCGGGGCACAGACGGAATGAGCGATGAGCGACCCACGCTTGGCGTATTGCTGGCTGGCGACAAGCAATCGCGCGGCTGGGCTAATGGCAAAGCGCAGGGCTTCGACGCCTATGATGCCAAGGCTTTCGCTCTGACGCTGCTCGAAGCGGCGGGTGCTCCCGCGCAAAAGCTGATGGTGATGGAGCCAGTGGTCGAAGGCGAAGGAACCCAGTTTCACCCTGGGCAGTCGGCGACCTTGCGGCTTGGCCCCAAGAAGGTGCTGGCGCGGTTTGGCATGCTCCATCCGGCCACGCTCAAGGCGTTCGATATGGATGGGCCAGTGGCTGCAGTCGAGCTGTTCCTCGATGCGATTCCGGCCAAGAAGGCACCCAAAGGTCCGGTCAGCTTTGCCCGACCGAGCTTTACGCCGCCCGCACTGCAATCGGTGACGCGCGACTTTGCCTTCCTGGTTCCGGCTGACTTACCGGCGGGCGATCTGGTCCGCGCGGTCAGCGGCGCCGACAAGGCCAATATCACCGGCGCACGCGTGTTTGACGTTTTCGCCGGTCAAGGCGTGCCTGAGGGCAAGGTCTCGATCGCGCTCGAAGTGACGCTGCAGCCGCAAGAAAAGAGCTATAAGGACGCCGATCTCAAGGCGATCTCCGACGCTGTGGTGGCAGCCGCGACCAAGCTGGGAGCGGAGCTGCGCGGGTGAGCGAGCCGGTTACGATCCGGTCAGAGGCTCTGACCGCACAGATTGATCCGTTTGGCGCTGAGTTGATTTCGCTGCAGGATGCGGCCGGCGCGGAATATATGTCCGATGGCGATCCCGCCTTCTGGACCGGGCGTGCGCCCTTGCTGTTCCCGATCGTCGGCGCGCTCAATCGCGACACTCTGCGCCATCAAGGCGTGGAGTATAGATTAGAGAAGCACGGCTTTGCACGGCGCCATAGGATTGAGCTGGTTGAGCAGGAGGAGCACCAGGTGCTGTTCCGACTGCGCGACAGCGAGGCGACCAGAGCACTCTATCCCTTTGCGTTTGAGCTCGACATGCTGTTTGCGCTCGATGGACCGAGGCTGCGAATGGCCGCGACGGTGCGCAATCCGGGCGATCAGCCGCTCCCTTTCAGCTTTGGCTATCACCCGGCCTTCGCCTGGCCTTTGCCTGGCGGCGGAGAAAAGCTCGCGCACCAATTCCTGTTCGAGCGGGAGGAGCGCGCTCCGATCCGGCGGCTCGATCAGCACGGTCTCGTCGAGCGCAGCGAGGCGAGCCCGGTGGTTGATCGTGTGCTTACGCTCCACCCCGATCTGTTTGAGGATGACGCCATCATCATCGATGATCTGGCGAGCCATTCGTTGTCCTATCAGTCGCCTGACGGCCCAAGGCTTGAGGTAGCGTTCGAGAATCTGCCGAAGCTGGGCATCTGGCAAAAGCCTGGCGCGGCTTACATCTGCATTGAGCCGTGGGCAGGCATTGCAGACTCGGCTGGTTTTGAGGGCGAATTCGCGGACAAGCGCAGCGTCATCAGCCTGGCCGTAGGGGATGCGCGTCAGTTCACGATGGACGTCACTGTCCACCCCGGCTAGGGCGCCGCGTCATGTCCAACCGGCGCACCTTTGCAATCATCTCTCACCCCGACGCGGGTAAGACCACGCTCACCGAGAAGCTGCTGCTGCAAGGCGGCGCGATTCATTTGGCGGGTGAGGTCAAGGCGCGCGGTCAGGCGCGGCGCGCGCGCTCGGACTGGATGAAGATCGAGCAGCAGCGCGGGATCTCAGTCACCTCATCGGTGATGACCTTTGAGAAAGAGTATGAGGGTGAAACCATCACCTTCAACCTGCTCGACACGCCGGGGCACGAGGATTTCTCCGAAGACACCTATCGCACACTGACCGCAGTCGACAGCGCAGTCATGGTGATCGACGCGGCCAAAGGTATCGAGCCGCAGACCCGCAAGCTGTTCGAAGTCTGCCGCCTGCGCAGCGTTCCGATCATCACCTTCGTCAACAAGGTCGACCGCGAAGGTCGCGATCCATTCGAAACGCTCGACGAAGTGGCGGATATGCTGGCGCTCGAAGTCAGTCCACAAAGCTGGCCGATCGGTCTCGGTGGTCAATTCCAGGGGATCCTCGATTTCGCCACCGGCGAAATTTCGCGCCCTGAGGGTCCTTCGAAGGAGTTTCTGGGCCAGCGCGATGCCGATCCTGAGATCCCCGAGGAATATGCCGAAGAGGCTGAGCTGGCCCAGGCTGGCTATGCCGAGTTCGATCTTGAAGCCTATCGCAATGGCGATCTTACCCCGGTCTATTTCGGCTCGGCGCTCAAGAACTTCGGTGTGACCGAGCTGATCGACGCGATCGCTCGGTTTGCGCCACCGCCGCGTCCACAGCCCGCGGGTGAGGATCAGATTTCGCCTGATCACGGCGAAGTGACCGGCTTCATCTTCAAGGTTCAGGCCAATATGGACCCCAACCACCGCGACCGGATCGCTTTCATGCGGCAGGTTTCGGGTACCTTCAAACGCGGGATGAAACTGACGCCGTCGGGCCTAGGCAAGCCGATCGCGATCCACTCGCCAATCCTGTTTTTCGCGCAGGATCGCGAGATTGCCGACACCGCCGAGGCGGGTGACATTATCGGCATTCCCAACCACGGAACTCTGCGGGTCGGCGACACGCTGAGCGAAAAGGACACGGTGCGCTTCACCGGCCTGCCCAATTTCGCGCCCGAGATCCTGCGCCGGGTCCAGCTCAAGGACCCGACCAAGACCAAGCAACTGCGCAAGGCGCTCGACGATCTCTCCGAAGAGGGGGTGATCCAGGTGTTCTATCCCGAGATCGGCGCGCAGCACATCGTGGGCGTGGTCGGCCAGCTCCAGCTCGACGTGCTGGTTTCGCGGCTTGCGGCTGAATACAAGGTTGAGGCCGGGCTCGAGGCGGCGCCTTTCGCCACCGCGCGCTGGCTCAAGGGCGATGCCAAGGCGATGGATGAGTTCGAGAGCTTCAACCGCGCCAATCTCGCGCGCGATCGCGACGGTGATCTGGTGTTTATGGCCAAGAGCCCGTGGGACGTGAATTACCAGGTCGAGAAGAACCCCGAGCTGACCTTTTCGGCGACCAAGGAACGGTAGGGTTGCAGGGCGGGGCGCAAGGCGGCATGGAGCGCGCATGACCGTTTCTGGCCCGACTTCGCAAACCTATATCTCGCAGCGACTGCGCCTCAATTATTTCGACTGGGGCAATCACGACAAGCCGCCCCTGGTACTGGTCCATGGCGGGCGCGACCATGCGCGCAGCTGGGACTGGGTGGCCGAGGAGCTGTGCCAGGACTGGCACGTCGTGGCGATGGATCACCGCGGCCATGGCGACAGCGATTGGGTCTCTGACGGGAACTACAATTCCAACGATATGGTCTATGACCTCGCCCAGCTGATCCATCAGCTCGGCCGCGGGCCGGTTTCGATCGTCTCGCATTCGATGGGCGGCAATGTCGCGCTGCGCTACACCGGCATGTTCCCCGACATGGTCAACAAGCTGGTCGCGATCGAGGGGCTGGGTCCAAGCCCCGAGTGGAAGGAGGAGCAGCGCAAGACGCCCTATCCGCAGCGGATGGCGGAATGGATCGAGAAAAAGCGCAAAGCCGCCGGACGGACGCCGCGCAAATATGAAAGCATCGAAACCGCCTTTGCGCGGATGATCGAAGAGAATTCCTATCTGACCGAGGATCAGGCCCGCCACCTGACGATCCACGGGGTCAACCGCAATGAGGATGGCAGTTACAGCTGGAAGTTCGACCCGCATCTCAATGTCTGGGGGGTCGAGGATGTTGCTGACGAATTCATGGAGGCGATGTGGGGCGCGATCACTTGCCCGACCCTGCTGCTTTATGGCGCCGACAGCTGGGCTTCCAATCCGGAGAAGGATGGGCGGATCGCGCATTTCAACAATGCCAAGGTGATCGAATTCGAACAGGCCGGCCACTGGCTCCACCACGACCAGTTTGACCGCTTCATGCAGGTGCTGCGCGACTTTTTGTAATTCCCCGACTTACCACCCTGAGGAGAGTGACGATGGCTGATTTCTTCGACGCATTGAACGACAAGCATGTCGCGATGATTGAAAAGCAGCCGATCTTCTTCGTCGCCACCGCAGCGGCGGATGCACGGATCAATCTCAGCCCCAAGGGCTATGATGCGTTCCGCGTGATCTCGCCAACCCAGGTCGCCTATCTCGATCTTGGTGGCTCGGGCAATGAGACCCACGCTCACCTCGCCGCCGATGGACGGATCACCGTGATGTTCTGCAATTTCGATCGACCGGCGCTGATTCTGCGGATCTATGGCAGGGGTCGCCCGGTGTTGCCGCAGGATGCGGAATGGGCCGAGCTGGCCGAGCGTTTCACCTTGATGCCAGGCACCCGCCAGATCTTCGTCATCGATATCGAGACGATTCAGACTTCGTGCGGCTGGGGCGTGCCGTTCATGAGCCTTGAAGGAGAGCGCGACACGCTCAAGAAAGCCCACCGCCAATCGGATCCCGCTGAGTGGGAGGAAAAGATGGCCAAACGCGTGACCAGCATTGATGGCCTGCCGACCCGCGCGACCGACCGCTACATCGCCGGCGATTGAGATATCGGACTTCAAGGCGTTTCGAGTGAGCGAATGCTGCTCGATTAGCCATCGCAAGCGCAGCCGCGCGGCTTAGTGCAGTTCTTACTCCTCGCTATGCATGAATCGCCACACGCTTTGCCCTTCTTACAAACTTTACAGCAGGCCTCTGCGGCGTAGGCTGTACTACAAATCGGCCCATCGGCAGGAATTACTGTCGCAACGGACAGCGCAAGCGCTGAGAATAAGAATTTCATGATAGCCCTCCGAAGAAGACTACATATCAGACAAGTAAAGATTGTCCGAATCGCTCTATTCTAGACCTCCATCGAGATCCTGATCCAGTCTCCATTGTACTTCGCTTTTTGAGGAAATTTGCTACTGACGAAGTAATTAACTCACCGCTGGAGTCTGTTATGCAAAATCCTTGGGATGTCCGCCCGAAGAAGGGCCAGGGCGATAGCGAGCCCGAGCCGATTCTTCTTCAAGTGGGCGCTGCATTGTCGGCGTGGGAGTCCCAAGAGTCGGTCATGGCCGATGTCTTTGATGCCCTGGTTGCAACCCAACCTTCAAATCGCGCTGCATTTGCTGCGTTTGCAGCGGTGAGATCGGCATCTGCTCGGCACGAGCTTGTTAGCGCAGCGGCAGCGCGCGCTTTGCCGGATGGTGACCCTGCTCAAGCAGATGTAGCTGAACTAGTCATGGCATTCGGGAGGTTTGGGGCGAGACGCAATGAGATTGCGCACGGGCGGGTCTATAACCTCGGGAAATACGGTTACCAATTGGGACCAAACAACGTCATGCCGACCAGATGGGACAAACATGGAAGTGCCAAGTACCAATATTGCTCCGGGGATATCGCCTACTATGCAGATCAATTCGCCCAGCTGGCTAAAAATGCCGAGGCGATCAAGGAGGCTCTGATCCAACGGGACATTGCTGCTGGCAACACTTAGCTTGCTGGAGGGCTAAGGTAAGCAGGATATTCGAGCGCGACACGCTCAAAAAGGCCCACCGCCAATCCGACCCGGCGGAGTGGGAGGAAAAGATGGCCAAACGCGTCACCAGCATTGATGGCCTGCCGACCCGCGCGACCGATCGCTACATCGCTGGCGATTGAGGTGGCTCAAGCTTTTCTGCCTAAAAAGTAGGCAGCGGGTTAATTTTTGTGCAACATTTAGCCTGAGGTCGTCGCCAGACCGACGGATTCCGCACAGTCCTGCGTGAATCCAGAACTGGCACGGCTTTTGCCTACCTGTTGGCGCCGGAAATCGCCGGTGAGCCAAAGGGGGCTTAGATGAAGTTCATCATTGCCATCATAAAACCATTTAAACTCGATGAGGTCCGCGAAGCGCTGGGCGCCATCGGGGTCGCCGGGATGACCGTCTCTGAAGTCAAAGGTTTCGGACGCCAAAAGGGCCAGACCGAAATCTATCGCGGCGCTGAGTATTCAACCAATATGTTGCCCAAGGTGAAGCTTGAGATCGCCGCTCCCGACGAGATCGTCGGTCAGGTGGTCGAAACCATTCAGCAAACGGCCAACACCGACGCCATCGGAGACGGAAAGATCTTCGTCCTCGATCTGGCATCCGCAACCCGTATTCGCACCGGCGAGTCCGGCGAAACCGCATTGTAAGGGGACAAGGACAATGAAACGCACTTTCCTGACGCTTGCTGCCCTTGCTGCCGGCACCGCCGTAATGGCGCAGCCGGCGCTGGCGGCACCAGCCGCAGAGGCAGCGGAAGCCGCTGCTGAGGTGGTTGAAGCTGTTGCCGAGGCCGCGCCAGCTGCTGACGCAGTTGGCGGCGGCACCGCGTATATCCTCAACACCCTGCTGTTCCTGATGGGCGGCTTCCTGGTGATGTGGATGGCCGCAGGCTTTGCCATGCTCGAAGCGGGCCTGGTCCGCGCCAAGAATACCTCAACCCAGTGTCTCAAGAACATTGGCCTGTATTCGATTGCCGGCCTGATGTTCTGGATCATTGGCTACAACATCGCCTATCCGGGCTTTGCTGAAGACTCGATGGGTCTGTTCGGCATGGCTGGCACGACCTACGGCATGCAAGGGGTTGGCGAAGCTGACCTTGAAACCGGCTATTCGGTTGCATCCGACTGGTTCTTCCAGATGGTCTTCTGCGCCACCACGGCTTCGATCGTTTCGGGCACTGTCGCAGAGCGTGTGAAGATCGTTCCGTTCTTCATCTTTGTGACCGTCCTGACCGCGATCATCTATCCCGTTGTTGTCAGCTGGGAGTGGGGCGGCGGCTACCTTGATAGCGTCTGGGGCTTCAGCGACTTCGCTGGTTCGACCCTGGTCCACTCGACCGGCGGCTGGGCTGCTCTGGTCGGTGCGCTGGTCATCGGTGCCCGTGTTGGTCGCTATGGACCGAATGGTGAAGTCAATGTCTTCCCTGGCACGAACATTCCGCTGGCCACCCTGGGTACCTTTATCCTGTGGCTCGGTTGGTTCGGCTTCAACGGCGCTTCGCAGCTTGCGATGGGCACCGTTGGCGACGTCTCAGACGTGTCGAAGATCTTCGTGAACACCAATATGGCAGCTGCTGGCGGCGTGGTCACCGTGATCATCATGACCCAGCTGATGTACAAGAAGGCTGACGTTACCATGGCGCTCAATGGCGCTCTGGCTGGCCTGGTGTCGATCACTGCAGAGCCGCTGGCTCCGACCGTGGGCCAGTCGGTCCTGATCGGTGCAATCGGTGGTGCGATCGTGGTCTTCACGGTTCCGCTGCTCGACAAGTTCAAGATCGACGACGTGGTTGGTGCGATCCCGGTTCACCTGTTCGCAGGTATCTGGGGCACGCTGATCGTGGCCTGGACCGGTGATGCGACCTTCATGGGTCAGCTCGTCGGTGTCCTGCTGACCGCTGCTTGGGTGAGCGCTGCTTCGCTAGTCGTCTGGCTTGCACTCAAGTACACCATCGGCATTCGCCCGACCGAAGAGGAAGAGACCGGCGGTCTCGATCACTCAGAGATCGGTGTGGAAGCCTATCCCGAATTCGCTCGAACCTGAGCGTAACCAGATTGGCGGGGAAGGTTCTCTCCTCTCCCACTTTCCCCGCCAACACTCGTTCCTCCTGCGAACGTACAAACTGTTGAGGGCCGGAGCGGCACAAGCAGCTCCGGCCCCTTTTTTGTGTGGTTTTGTGTTTCGGGATCCGATGCCGAGCCACCCGCGCCCTCCGCCCTTCCACCCGGAGCCTACCGGGATACCATCCGGGTGGAAGGGCGGAGGGTGCGGGTGGTCTAGCCAATTAGAGCTAACCCGCATCCGGGCGAGTTTTTGTTTCCGCACGCCATCCGGCGCGCGATATCCTCGCTCACGCGGCCTGAAAGGCCGCATCGCTGCGGGCGCCCGGTCGGGCTTGCGGACCCAACGGGTCCGTGCTCCGCAACATGATCGCGGGATTGCGGAAAAAATCTTGGTTGCTGTCACATGGCTTGAAATGGATCGGGCCGCGATCAGCGGACCGCGAGGCCACGCGGCCGAGCCGCAGGCGCCCGACTGAGCGGAGCGAAGGAGGATCAGCGCCGAGGAGTTCGCTCGGAGGGGCGAACAAATATCATTCAGCAGCCTTGATAAAATCCGCGCAGCGCTCACCGATCATGATCGACGGAGCATTGGTGTTGCCGCTGACAATCTTGGGCATGATCGAGGCATCGGCGATCCACAGCCCTTCGAGCCCGCGCGCCTTGAGCGTCGGATCGACCACGCTGTCGGGGTCGCTCCCCATCCGGCATGTGCCGACCGGGTGATAGACCGTGTCGGCGCGATTGCGGATCAGCTCGTCGAGAGCATCATCATCCTCAATGTCGATCGGATGGCGGTCGCTCGGGTCGAAGGCTTGCAGAGCCGGCGCATCGGCAATCCGGTGCGACAGGCGAACGCCTTCGCGCAGCACGGCGATATCGCGGTCATCATCAAGAAAGTTGGGATCGATCACCGGAGCGGCGGTCGCATCCTTTGAGCCCAACCGCACGGTGCCACGGCTTTCGGGCCGCAAAACGCAGGCATGGAGCGAGAAGCCGTGCTGTTTGACCTTCTCCCGACCGTGATCTTCGAGCACGGCAGGAACGAAATGCCATTGAATATCGGGCGCAGGGGCATCGGGCATGACCGACCAGAACCCGCCGCTTTCGGCATAGCAAGTGGTCATCGGCCCGGTCCGCTTACGGCGGTGCTCAACAATCGCACCAGCCATCTTCATCGTGCCCTTGAGCGTCTGGCCGAGCGGGACATCGCTCTCTGTCTCCCAGCCCGACACATAATCGATATGATCCTGCAGATTGGAGCCAACCGCAGGTTTGTCCATCACCACCTCGATCCCGCGCGCCTTGATATGCTCGGCCGGGCCAATTCCCGACAGCATCAGGATCTGCGGTGAATTGAACGCTCCGGCGGACAGCACCACGCCGCGCTTGGCATAGAGCATCTCGCTCCGTCGCCCGCGCTTGACCATCACACCGGTGACCCGGCCCTGCTCGACAACCAGCCGCTCGACCACAGTGTTGGTGCGGATCGAGACATTGCCTTGGTCGCGGATCGGCTCGACATAGCCGCGCGCGGCTGACCAGCGTTCGCCTTCGCGCTGAGTGACCTGGTACATGCCAAAGCCGTCCTGGCTGTCGTCGTTGAAATCATCATTGCGGCGCAGCTGCAATTGCGCTGCCGCCTCGACAAAGGCTTCGCTGACCGGATTGGGCGAGCGCTGATTGGACACGAACAAAGGCCCGCCATCGCCGTGGAATTCATCGCCGCCGCGCTCATTGGATTCGGAGCGGATGAAATAGGGCAGCACGTCCCTGTAAGCCCAGCCGTCGCAGCCCATCGCGGCCCAATTGTCATAATCCCAAGCGTTTCCGCGGATATAGACCATGGCGTTGATGGCGGAGCTTCCGCCCAGACCTTTGCCGCGCGGCTGGTAGCCGATCCGACCATTCAGGCCCTTCTGCGGGACGGTGTCGAATTTGTAGTTCGAGGAATTGCGGATGAAGGGCATGAAGCCCGGCGTCTTGATGATGAAATTGTCATTGCGACCGCCAGCTTCGACCAGGCAGACCCGGCGGGTTCCGTCCACGGCCAACCGACCGGTCACCGCGCTGCCGGCACTGCCTCCGCCGATGACGATATAATCGAAGCTATCCATATCCTCTCCTCTTGCTGGAGAGGCTTAAGCAGCTTCGCGCGGGCTTTCAATCGGGTTTCGATCTGCCACTCGATTTTGATGGTCCAGAACCTTGCCTTCGCGCGCCAACCAGCGAGATCGAATCGTGTCGGAGGTGTCGCGGCTGCCATCGTGAGTCCAGCCCGGCTCGCGCAGGAGATAGGACAATTTGTGCTTCCACGGCGCGCGCCAGATGTCCGCGATCATCCCGATCCATTCGTGGAACACCGCCCACAGCAGGTTGAAGCTGCCGAGCTGCTTGATGATGCCATAGCGGATTTGTTCCTCATCGGTCTCAGGCTCGAAGGTCCCAAACATCTTGTCCCAGGTGATAAAGACGCCGGCGTAATTGCGATCGAGATAGCGCGGATTGGTCGCGTGATGGACCCGGTGGTGGCTCGGCGTGTTCATCACCGCTTCGAACCAGCGCGGCATCTTGTCGATCGCCTCGGTGTGGATCCAGAATTGGTAGATCAGATTGAACCCGCCGCAAATCGCGATCATCACCGGGTGGAAGCCCAACAGGATCAGCGGCAGCGCGAACAGCAATCCGAAAGTGAACGAGCCGGTCCAAGTCTGCCGCAATGCGGTTGAGAGATTGTAATGCTGGCTTGAGTGGTGATTGACATGCGCGGCCCACATCCAGCGGATCCGGTGACCAGCGCGGTGGACCCAATAATATTTGAGATCGTCCAGCACGAAACAGATAGGCCAGGCCCACCACGCCCAGCCGATGTCGAACAGGCGATAGTCATAGGCGGCGAAGAAGACATAGATCGCGAAGCCACCGAACAGCAGGCCAGCAACGGTCGAGCCCAGGCCAAACGACAGGCTGACCAGTGTGTCTTTTGGCTCATAGGCCTCAGGAGCGCGGAACCGCGCCCAGATCATCTCGAGCAGCACCGCCACCACGAACAAGGGCACGGCGTAATCGGTTGGCGAAAAGGTTGGGATCTCATCCATTGCCGGCGCTTCGTAGCCGATTAACGAGATCGGCCCAAGGGGCGGGCTGGTCCAGGTGCAGGCTGACCGTTCCGAACCGCACATCTCCAGGGTCGATCACGAGAATGGGTCCGTCTTTGGTGATACTTGCGCTGGCGTCGAGCAAGCGCCCGGCGAACTGATTGCCATGCCGCTTGATCACCATGACCGCACCCCGCTGGTCGCGCAGAATCGCGCTGGCGCCGTCGGTGTCGAGCGCAAAGCTCTCCACCGCGATACCGTCGAACACTTCACCAGCCGCCTTCTGGACCTGCTCGGCCGTCTTCAGCCGCGGCTTGCCGCCCAGGCCAAGCAGTCTGGCCAGCCCGGCCAGCAGGAAGATCGCGATCAGCGATCCGACAAATTGTAGCAATTGGCCGTCCACTGCGATTCGCCCGTCAGCGCGCTGCCAGCATGTCGAGCATGGGACGGATCGGTGTCACATCATAGCCGGCCATCGCCGCGGCGCGAGCGATTGCGTCCGGATCCACTCCGAGCTTGGCCTGCGCCAGCGACCACAGCAAAGTCGAGCGCGTGCCCGAGCGGCAATAGGCCAGGATCTTGCCCTCATTGGCTTCAAGCGCCTGGACCATCTGCTCAACCTGCACTTCGCTGAAACCCGAATGGCCGATCGGAATTCCGAGATAGCCGATCCCCTCCGCCTCGCAGGCCGCCGCGATCGCCTCGCTTTGCGGCGCGCTGGGCTCTTCGCCGTCAGGACGGTTGTTCACCACCAGCGTGACGCCCTCTTGCTTGGCAGCGGCGATATCCTCCAGGCTGATCTGCGGGCTCGCAAGGACGCTATCGGACAGCGTGCGAAAATCACTCATGCAGCTTCTCCTTCGCGGGCCAGTCTTCTTTGATTGCGGTTGCGCCGCATCATGTTGAGCAATTCGACCGCGATCGAGAAGCCCATCGCTGCATAGATATAGCCCTTGGGCACGTGATAGCCGAAGCCATCCGCGATCAGCACAAGCCCGATCATGACCAGGAAGGCCAAGGCAAGCATCACCAGGGTCGGGTTCTGCTCGATAAATCGCGCGAGCGGATCGGCAGCGACCAACATGATGCCCACTGTGATGACGACCGCCGCGACCATGATCGGGATCTGGTCGGTCATGCCGACCGCAGTCAGGATCGAATCGACCGAGAACACCATGTCGAGCACGATGATCTGTGCGATCACCGCCCCGAAGGTCACATCGGCGGCGCTGGGCTTGTTCTTGTTGAGCACATGCGCAGAAGGATCCTGCGGCTCCATTGCATGGTGAATTTCCTTGGTCGCCTTCCACAGGAGGAAAAACCCGCCGGCGAGCAGGATCAGGTCGCGGCCCGAGAAGGCGGTCTCAAAACTGGGCTTGTTATACCCTTCCACCATAGGCCCCTGAATGCCAAGATCGAACAAGGGGGTCTGCAAGGTCACGATCCAGCCGATCACCATAAGCAGGCCGATCCGCATGCCTAGCGCGAGCATCAAGCCGATCCGCCGGGCGCGTTGCTGCTGATGTTCGGGCAGCTTGTTGGAGAGAATCGCGATGAAGATCAGATTGTCGACGCCGAGTACAACTTCGAGCACCACAAGAGTGACCAAAGCTGCCCAGGCTGCCGGATCTGTCAGAAGAGCCAAGATATCCATGGGGGCCAGTCTTGGAGCATGATTCTTTGTGAAGCAAGCAGCCCAGACTGCACCTCAACTTTGGCGAAAATGTCATAATTCCGCGCGATACTGTGCGCGCCGGTTAAATCATTCGCAAAGCAAGTCTTTGTGCGCTATAGTCGAGCGAAGTGGTGAAAGTGCGGATTCTTCCTTCTCTCACCAGCGTTGGCGTGGAAGCTGTCCGCAGCGTCATCGCATTGGAGGGCGGGCAGAGTGACAAGGTACGTACTAGGTTATGGGTTACGATAGAGGACGTCGGCGCGGTCGGGACAAGCGCGACGGATTTGGCGAAGACGGTTTCGATCCGTTTGGCGGAGGAATGGACGGCTTCCCACCTCAGGGTGATTTCGGAAACGATCGTGGCGGCGACCGCTTTGGTGGCGGTGGCGGCGGTGATCGCTATGGCGGCGGCGGAGGCGGTGGCGACCGTTTCGGCGGCGGCGGTGGCGGTCGTGGCCCAGGCGGCGGCGGTGGTCGTGGCCCAGGCGGCGGCGGTGGCGGTGGCGGTTTCAACCGCATGCCCGCTCAAGTTGTCGGAACCGGCAAAGGCACCGTAAAATTCTTCAACGGCCAGAAGGGCTTTGGTTTCATCGCGCAGGAAACCGGCGGCGAAGATGTCTTCGTCCACATCAGCGCGGTTGAACGGGCCGGCCTCGAAGGACTGGCGGAAGGCCAGGAGCTCGAATTCAATCTGGTTGATCGGGGCGGAAAGATTTCGGCCCAGGATCTGCAGATCGTTGGCGAAGTGATCGCTCCCCCGCAAAAGGGTGGCGGCGCTCCGCAGCGTGAGCTGACCGGTGAGAAGGCTACGGGCACGGTCAAATTCTTCAATTCAATGAAGGGTTTCGGCTTCCTCGTGCGTGATGACGGGCAGCCTGATGCATTCGTTCACATTAGCGCGGTAGAACGGTCGGGCCTGCAAGGTCTCAATGAGGGCGAGCGGTATGAGTTCGATCTCGAAGTTGACCGACGAGGCAAGTATTCGGCCGTCAATCTGGTGCCGGCACAAGGCTGACCAGATCATTCCCTTCGGCCGTTTGACCCCATGCGAGAGCGGCCCTATCAAACAAGCATATGGCGGCTCTTGATGAGCCGCCATTTTGCTTTTGAAGCCAGTTTCAGTTCAAGGATTTTCCGATGTCGATTTCCCCTCTCATGCCCGTCTATCCCCGGTGCGGTGTGCGGCCGGTGCGCGGCGAGCACTGCCACCTGATTGACGAGGACGGCACGCGCTATCTCGATTTCGCGAGCGGGATCGCGGTCAATCTGCTCGGCCATTCGCACGACGGTTTGATCGGGGCGATCCAGCAGCAAGCCGCGACACTGATGCATGTCTCCAATCTATATGGCAGCCCGCAAGGGGAAGAGCTGGCGCAAAAGCTGGTCGACACCACCTTTGCTGACACGGTCTTCTTCACCAATTCTGGGGCTGAAGCGGTCGAAACAGCGATCAAGACCGCGCGCGCCTATCATCAGCACGAGGGCGATGAGACTCGGTTTGAGCTGATCACCTTTGCCAACGCCTTCCACGGCCGTACCATGGCGACCATCAGCGCTTCGAATCAGACCAAGATGCACCACGGCTTCTCGCCACTGCTCAATGGCTTCAAATATGCCGAGTTTGATGATCTCGAATCGGCCAAGGCTCTGATCGGTTCCAACACGGCTGGCTTTCTGGTTGAACCGATCCAGGGCGAGGGCGGTATCCGGCCCGCCTCTGATACATTTATGAAAGGTCTGCGCGAACTCGCCGATCAGCACGACTTGATGTTGGTTCTCGACGAAGTGCAATGCGGCGTGGCTCGGACCGGAGCGTTCTATGCCTATGAGCATTACGGGATCGAGCCCGACATTCTGGCGACTGCCAAAGGAATCGGCGGGGGCTTCCCGCTTGGCGCGTGCCTGGCGACCGAGAAGGCAGCGCGGGGAATGACCTTTGGCACCCACGGTTCGACCTATGGTGGCAACCCGCTCGCCATGGCCGCTGGCAATGCGGTGATGGACGCCGTCGCCAACGAGGAGTTTCTCGGCGAAGTGCGCGACAAGGGTGAACGTATTCGCACCCGGCTCGAGCAATTCATCGGCAATTACCCCGACCTGTTTGAACTGGTGCGGGGCAAGGGCTTGATGCTGGGTATCAAGATGAAGGTCGAGAGCCGGCCCTTCTTTGTCCATCTGCGCGACAATCATGATCTGCTGACAGTGGCTGCTGGCGACAACACCTTGCGCCTGCTTCCACCCTTGGTGATCGGAGATGCCGAGATCGATGAGTTCTTCGAGAAATTGTCGGCTGGCGCAGCCAGCTTTGCTGTGCCCGAGCCGGCATAGCCGCAACGCTTTAGGAGTTGGGCCGTGACACAGCGGAACTTTTTGAGCCTGTCAGATGCAGGCGGCGATGCGATCGCCGCGATGATCAACGATGCGCTGGACCGCAAAGCGGCCCGACGCGATCAACCAAAGGGCACAGTCGATCAGGACGCGCCGCTGGCCGGACACGTGCTGGGCATGGTGTTTGAAAAGAATTCGACCCGGACCAGGGTCAGTTTCGATATTGCCATCCGCCAGCTGGGTGGCAGCGCGCTGATCCTAGAGAGTGCCTTTTCCCAGCTCGACCGAGGCGAATCGATTGCCGATACCGCACGGGTGCTGAGCCGAGTTGTCGATGCCATCATGCTGCGGACCGACGATCACGCCAAGATCGAGGAGATGGCGCGCTACGCGACGGTCCCGGTGATCAATGGCCTGACCGATCTCAGCCATCCATGCCAGATCGTGGCCGATTTGCTGACCGTGATTGAGCACCGAAAGGCACTGCCGGGACTGGAGCTGGCGTGGTTTGGCGACGGCAACAATGTGCTGCATTCGATTCTCGAAGCGGCGGCGCTGATGAAGTTCAATGTCCGAATTGCGACTCCGGCGGGGTTTGAACCCGACTCGAGCTTTGTTGAAATGGCGCGAGCGGCAGGGTCAGAGGTAACACTGACATCGGACCCGCACGCCGCCGCCCAAGGGGCCGATGTCTTGGTCACCGATACCTGGATCTCAATGGGACAGGCCGATGCGGATGAGAAACGCGCTGCGATGGAGCCATTTCAGGTCAATGCGACATTGATGGCCCGCGCCAAAACTGATGCGATCTTTCTCCACTGTCTGCCAGCGCATGTCGGTGAGGAGGTCAGCGAGGATGTGTTCGAAGGAGATCAGTCGGTCGTGTTTGACGAGGCCGAGAATCGAATTCACGCGCAGAAATCGGTCTTGCTATGGTGCTTTGACAAGCTCGGCTGACGGACAAATGACAGGGCCTTCCTATTGCTGATGGCCATCACCATATCGCCTGACATGACCAACGCCCCCGAAACCTTCGCCGATCGACTGCTGGGCTTCACCCTGCCTGCGCGCAATGCTCGCGGCAGAGTGGTGCGGCTTGATGCTGTGATCGAGGATGTGCTCTCGGCGCATGATTACCCTGCGCCCATCACCCATTTGCTGAGCGAGGCGCTGGTCCTCGGCACCCTGATGGGCGGTCTGCTCAAGGGCGATGATGCACAAATGACGATGCAGGCGCAGACCAAGTCAGGTCCGGTGCAATTGCTGGTGTGTGATTATCGTGATGGCGTGATGCGCGGCTATGCCGATTTCGAAGAGGCGGCACTGGCGGACTTGGGGGCAAACCCCACGCTCCAGTCACTCTTCGGCGATGGCTATCTGGCGATCACATTCGAGACCGGCCCGGAGCAGCGTTACCAGGGTATTGTGCCGCTTGAAGGCAACAGCCTTGCCGAGGCGTGCCAGAACTACTTTGTGCAGTCTGAGCAGATCCCCACGTTGATCCGGGTGGCTAGCCGCTCTGTCGGGGGCAAATCAGAATGCGCCGGCCTGCTGATTCAGCATCTGGCTGACGGCGAGGAGGGGCGCGAGCGGCTTCATGTGAGGTTGGACCACCCCGACTGGGAGCATGTCGAGACTTTGTCCGCGACCATCAGTCATGACGAATTGCTCGATCATGCGCTGTCGATGGAAGGCATAGTTTGGCGCCTGTTTCATGAAGAAGACGAAATTCGTGTGCAACAAGGCTCGGTGCTGTCTCGCGGATGCCGATGCAGCTCCGCCTATTACGATTCGGTGATTGCTCGTTTCCCGGCGGAAGAGCAGGATGCAATGCGCAATGAAGAGGGCAATATCGTGGTTGATTGTGCCTTTTGCTCAAAAGAATTCGTCTTGGCGATCTAACCATTCGTCGCTATTCAGCAACGGCTCATCGTCACTTGTAGATATTGCGCAAGTCTTTCGGGCTTAGCCACGGGTGAAGAGGAAATATGGAAATGCGGTCGATTACGACAAAATTGCGCTTGAGCGCCGCTGCCCTGGCTGGGGTCGTCGCGATGGCTGTGCCGCTTTCCGCGCAGTCGGACAGTCTCGCCATGCTCGATGGGCTGTCCAAAGGCGAATGGACCCTCAGCTTTCGGGGTGACATTCCGAGCCGCAAAATTTGCCTAGAGACCGGGCGCGAGCTCATCCAGATCCAGCACGAAGCCAACGGCTGCAACCGTTATGTGGTTGAGGACGGCAATGCCGAGGTGACGGTCCAGTACACCTGCCCCGGTGAAGGCTATGGCCGCACCAATATCCGCCGCGAATCGGGCTCACTGGTCCAGATCGAGAGTCAGGGCTTTGCGGGCGGCCTACCATTCCAGATCTCCGCCGAGGCGCGCCGCACCGGTTCTTGCTGATCCGATCTGCAGGATGGAATTGCCAAGAGCGTGAATCACGCTAAGTCCGACAGATGACTTCGAACAGTGATCAGACCGCTAAGAGCGCAGTCGTGCTTCTTTCAGGCGGGTTGGATTCCATGGTCACCGCCGCGATCGCTGCTGAGCAGGGCTTTGCCGTGCATGCCTTGTCGATCGATTATGGGCAGCGTCATCGCCGCGAATTGGAATCGGCGCGGCGGATTGCCAAGCAGTTGAATCTCGCTCGGCACACTGAGGTTTCGATTGATCTGCGTCCGTTTGGCGGTTCAGCCCTTACTGATGACATCGATGTGCCAAAGTCAGGCGTCGGATCAGACATTCCGGTGACCTATGTTCCGGCGCGTAATCTGCTGTTTCTTTCGCTGACCGTGGCCTGCGCCGAGGCAGCGGGCGCCAATGACGTCTTCATTGGAGTGAACGCGCTCGATTATTCGGGCTATCCCGACTGCAGGCCTGAATTCATCAGCAGCTTCGCCGAGACTGCCCGGCTTGGAACCAAGGCTGGAGTTGAAGGGACACCCTTCACGATTCACGCCCCGCTGCAGCACATGACCAAGGCCGATATTGCGAGCGAATGCGACCGGCTTGGGCTCGATCCCGCCTGGAGCTGGTCGTGCTACGACCCGACACCCGAAGGTTCGGCCTGCGGAAAATGCGATTCCTGCCGTCTGCGGTTGAAGGGCTTCGCAGAAGCAGGCATTGAAGACACAACAGAATACGCGGCCTAGGCTGTCGATTCACTGGGAGATAGAGTTTTGACCGATAATGTTGGTGCGGCTGCTGGAGCCGAAGATCGCATGGTTCCAGCCTACTCCTGGTATGCGCTCAGCATCCTGGTTGTGGTCTATGTCCTGAACTTCGTCGATCGGAACATTATCTCGATCCTTGCCGAAGACATCAAAGCCGATCTTGGCCTGCGCGATGACCAGATCGGGTTCCTCTATGGTACGGCCTTCGGCGTCTTCTACGCGCTGTTCGGTATCCCGCTCGGCAAGCTGGCCGATTCCTGGCATCGGGTGCGGTTGATGACCGTCGGGCTTGCGATCTGGTCCGCCTTCACCGCACTGTCCGGCCTTGCCAAGAGCTTTACGGCGCTCAGCGTTGCGCGGATTGGCGTTGGCGTTGGTGAAGCCACTGCCAGTCCCAGCGCCTATTCGCTGATCTCGGACTGGTTTCCGAAGAAAATGCGGGCGACTGCGCTCGCGATATATTCGTCGGGTCTCTACATTGGCGGTGGCGTGTCGCTGTTGATCGGTGGGTCTATCGTCGAGAATTGGCAGGCGGCCTATCCGGTCCAGGCCGATGCCCCGCTCGGCCTGGCGGGATGGCAAGCGGCCTTCATTATCGTCGGTTTGCCCGGTCTCTTGTTGGCCGCTCTGGTGTTCACACTGCGCGAGCCGTTGCGCGGGGAGAGTGACGGTATCGTCTCGCCACCGCCCAAGGACCCGTTCCGCGGCTTTTTCCGCGAGCTGGTGGCAGTCATTCCGCCTTTCACCCTGATTGGGGCGTCACAAGCGGGTGCGCGTGGCCTTGCGTTCAACCTCACCGGCGCAGCGGTCATTGGAGGCATTGCCTATTCGCTCGCGGTCGTGACCAACAATTTCCAGCAGTGGATTGCGGTTGGGATCGGCTATTACGCGATCTTCTCCTGGGCATCGACATTGCAACGCCGCGACGCTCCGACCTTCAAGCTGATCTGGGGAACGCCGGCGTTCCTTACGACCATCTTGGGATACGGCATGGTCGCCTTCATGTCTTACGCCGCATCATTCTGGGCAGCGCCCTACGCGATTCGTATTCTTGAGGAAGCTCCTTCGACTGCTGGTTGGTGGATCGGGGGACCTGGCGCACTCGGCGGATTCCTGGGCGTGATCCTGGGCGGTCGAGCGGCGGACTGGCTGCGTGAGCGCAATCCGGCTGGACGACTGCTTGTGGTTGCCTTTGGCCTCGCCGGCGCGGCTCCGTTCCTGTTTCTGATGTTTACCACGCAGGATCCGACGATCTTCTATATCGCGGCCTTCCTGCAGTCCCTGTTCGGCAGCTCGGCTCTTGGCGGCGCTGCAGCGACGACTCAGGACCTGGTGCTTCCGCGGATGCGTGGAACTGCGACGGCAACCTTCTTCCTCGCGACCACTTTGGTCGGGCTTGCGCTCGGGCCCTATATGGCCGGTCAGGTTTCTTCGATGACTGATAGCCTGTCGACCGGCGGCCTCAGCCTGCTGGTGGCTGTGCCGATTGGGCTTGTCTTGCTGACCATCGCCTATCGGACGGTGCCAGAGGCAGAGCGGACGGTGCTCGACCGTGCCAGGGCAGCTGGTGAGGAAATCGAGGCATAATAATCTCCCTTGAACGCCCGCCGGGGCGGTGTCCTCTCAAAGGTTCAACCATGCTGAAACCTGGCCTTCGTTGCGATGGTTGGGTTGGGATCAGGAGCGGCGGATCAGGCCTATGGGGCTTCGATCCGTCCAATTGAGCCAGGTCTCGTTGGTCGGTGTTTAGGGTGGGATAACCCAACAGCGTGTCTGAGATGGGTCACCGGGCTCTTGCCGTGGCATTCGTATCCGGCAATTCGAGCAGCAGGCTTTATCAGCAACATAGGGTGGGCGTACGCTGGCACTTGGGCCCACCTGTCATGCCGGAATAGCGGCGTTAGCCTCTGCCGAACCCTATTGGAGTTCCGTTCGATCCTCTGTGACTGCTGACCGTTTCGAGCATTTGATGTGCGTATTGCGGTGCGTTCAGTGTGGAGAGCCGGGGCTGTTTGGCTCAGTGCCCTTCTGCCCTGGCAAATGAGAAGGCGACCAGGGCGAACAGGTGTTCTGGCCAAGCGACCCGGTCGAGAATGTGTTGCAGGCAAAGAAAAAGGGGCCGGATTTCTCCGACCCCTCAATCTCTTGGCTAAGAAGCCTGTGCTTACATGCCCGAACCCGGACCGTAAGAGACTTCCACGCGACGGTTTTCGAGTTCACGAACACCGTCACCGGTGTCAACGCGAGGCTTCGACTCACCAAATGCTTCGCCGGTGATGCGGCTGGCCGGAATGCCCTTACCGGTGAGGTAAGTGCTAACCGAATCGTTACGACGCTCAGCAAGACCCATGTTGTAGGTCGGGTTACCCGAAGTATCGGTGTGACCCGCCAGCATAACATTGGCCGTTCCGCAGTTCGCGTAATTCGTAACCGCACTGTCCAGGATCGTCGCAGCTTCCGCAGTGATGTCCGACTGATCCCAATCGAAGAATACGATGTACGGGCCAGAGTTGCACGGCGGCGGTGGCGGCGGTGGAGGTGGCGGCGGCGGCGGCGGTGGAGGCGGCGGCGGCGGCGGTGGAGGCGGTGGTGGAGGCGGCGGCGGCGGCGGAGGCGGAGCCTCCGGTTCACCACCAAAGTTGTAAATGATCGAGCCAAGCAGCGAGTGCGTGTTCACGTCGGTCGACAGAGGAACACCGATCGGATCGATCAGATCAACACCGCTTGCGTTGAAGTAACGATACTTCAGGCCGACATCCCAGCTATCGCTGAGTGGAGCACGAATACCGCCGACGATCTGCCAGGCAACGCCAGTGTCCGAATCATCGTAAGCGCCAAGGCCATTTGAGTTGGTCGTGGCGTTCGTATCAACGCGGGCAATACCGATACCGGCACCGAAGAACGGCTGGATGCCGTCGTCATCGCCGAATTCGATGATGCCGTTAATCATGAAGCTCAACGCATTGAAGCTGCCGTTAGCGGGGAAAGAGCCCTGGATCTGCCGGATGCCTTGCGGCTGCGCATCAGTTCCGGCCAACGGGAAACTGCCCTGAAAACCAGGGCCGCCAGTGATCGCGGTCGCTGTCATCCCTTCAAGATCGGCTTCGCGGTAGCTGGCTTCCGCTTCGAGGCGGAAGCTGCCGAAGTCGTAACCCACGGCTGCACCGAAGTCATACCCTGTGTCGTATGACGAGAAGAATTGGTCGGAAAACCCTCCGGCTTCAAAAACATGGTCTTCTACAACCATCGCACCGCCGTCACCAGAAATGTACCATTGGCCGTCGCGGGCCATGGCAGGTGCGGAGAGCGCCGTAGAAGCCATCGCCATTCCAATGACGAACTTGCGCATTTTCTTAGTCCCCTTTTTGCTTTTTTGGAGCCACAGAACAGTCTCTAACTTTTCCCCACTTGTGGCGCAAGCGATCAATCGCCCCAACTGTTGCAATAAAGCCTCTATACGTGGCCTTGCATCGTAAAAAACATGTTTGAGCGGGTTAGTCAGCTGGTTTTGGTGACAAATGCTCAAAGAGAATCGCCATTGCTCGGCAATAGACCGGCAGCGCGAAGCACTTCGACAATTTGGAGAATCGCTGCCCTGGCTTGATCATCGACCATTGTGCCGCCTTCCGGCAGGGCCGGCTCCACCGCCGAAGACCAGGATGAACGATAGATCAACAGCCTGTCCGCCGACCGATCAAACACCCGCTGACCATGCCACGGCTGGATAAAAGCCCAACTGTCCGCGACCGCAATCGCAATACTATCCTGTTGGTCTTCCCAGCCATTTGCGGGATTTGCAGTGACGCGGAACATTTCGCCGTCATTCCAAGCGTCAGGAGGGCCGGGGCGTGGATCAGTTACTGTCGCGGTCATTTTGGAGTCGAGGATTGACAGCGCCTGATTGATGAAAAACTCCTTCTGGGCTTGCCCGGCAAACAATAAGGGCAAGTCCAAATTCGGGGTGGTGTCGGAAAAAGTGGGAAGCTCTGTCATTGTTTTCTCCCGCGGAGCCGCGTCAGGTTAGTGTTGTTAGTCGAACAGCGGCGGAATTCGAGAAAGTCCCGATCTGTTTGACCCAAAGCGCAAGACCACCGGCCTGTGCAGCCAGCAAAAGCTGTGTTGCAGGGCTCAGTTCAAAAGATGGGGTGGGCGACCGCCAGCTGGCGATTGGCGCATCTTCGTAACCATATCCGATAAGATAGCTCTCTTCCTGTTCCACCAATGGCAGTTCAAGCGACTCGGCCCATAGCCACTGTCCGCGAGCGCGCCGCACCCAGGTGCAAACGAGTGTGCCGTCAGGCTGCCGGTTGGCTTGAGGATGAACTGGGGCAGGGGGGCGTGTGCTGAGGCCGGAATTGACAAGGCTTGAAGTCGCTGGCTCGCTATCCCCGAGGCCGATGGCGACCCACTCTTCCGCGATCTGCGATTGTGTGATGGTGGTGCTGAGCGTGACGAGCGACTCGTCAAGAAACACAACATCGGCACCCGCCTCATGCCCCGATAGGGCGCGACCTTCTGTCGCCCCTCGTCCGCGCAGAAGTCCGCAGAGCCGCCATTGCCGGCTCGAGACCGGTGTCGCCCGCAAAAATTGCAGCACCTCGCCACCTACGAGCACTCTGTTGGTGCCATTGGCGAGCCCTACCATGGTCGTATCAAGCGGGGCGAGATCCTCCGCCACCAATTCCACCAGCATTTCGCTGTCGGGTTCGAACAACATGCCAGACGAGCTTGCCAGGGGCTCGACCAGCGTCCCGATCAATGAACGCGCAGGGCCGAGCGACGCCGCCCGTTCCAGGCCAAGTCCGGAACTGGAATAGAGCGCGGCGCCGCGCCACGCGTCGCTTTCGGCAGAGGCTGCGGCCAATACCATCGACGACTCCACGACCGCGCTGGTGAGCGGCGGCGCTTCGAAGACCTTGAGTGTAGTTGGGCCAGGCTGGTGATCCACTGGCTCAATAAAGCTGCCGGTATCGCCCGCCAGGACCAGTTCGGAGAGAGGACTCATTCGTTCCAGCGTCAGCGCGATGCCCTGCTCATCCCATTCCCAGGATTTCAGTCTCCAATCGCCCGGTCGATCGGGAATCGAGATATTGCAACCGGGCTTCATATCGGGATCGAGTGCGGCAATCCTGAGAATCCGGCTGCCAGCCTTCCACTGGCTGCGATTCGCCTGTTGAGTAACCAGTGATCGCGCCTCCGCGGAGGCCATGGTCGCCGGAAGATCGAGCATCAGTTCCCGTCCGGGATACCGCCGAGCAGAGGCGCGCTGCACGCTGGGTTGGTAGTCACGCGCATGATCATAATAGCGCAACGCAAAGGGAATGCCGTCAGACGCTGTAGCGGTTCGATCCGAGGTAGCGTGGCCGGTTGAATGGAGCTGTTCTGGCAGCTCCACCGATCTCTCGCTCATCGAGCTTTCGAGCCCAAGCGTGGCTCCATCAGCCGTGGTTGCGCAGGCGATCGGATAGATCGCGCTCAATGTTGTCACAAGATTGCCAATGGCGCCGCCTTCGTCGGACAAGCCAAGCAGCCCCTCCAGGCCATTGCCAGCGACCGGCTCTACAGTGTCGGGCGCCAACTGCTTCAGCGTTACGGGTGCGCCAGCGCTGTCCGCCTGTTCGCCAAAGACCTCAAAGGTCAGGGCCGGAATGCGATTGCCGAAGCTGGACAGGTCGAGATTTTCGAACACGACATAGGCCAGATCGCGGAATGCCGGCGCAATTCCATCCTGCGCAGCCTCGATCAGCGGATCGGCTGCCTGGTCCCCCGCTCCAAGATAGCTCCGCATAATGCCTTCGACTTTGAGGTCCCCGGCGGTGCCTCGCAGCAAAGTGCCGTCCGCCCAGATTCGTCCTATTGCCGCAAGGGGCGTGCTTGAGACAGCCACCGCAAATGACGCCGAATAGGAATAGCTGGTGGTCGATCCGCCACCTTTGCCACCGCCGTTGCTCTCCTTGTTCTCGATCAGGTCAGTCGACCAGATAATAGTGCCGGCGGTCCGCACTTGACCGAATTGTCGCGGGATCGGCTGGCCATAACTAGAGGTCGTGACCGAGAGCTCGCGCAGTCGTGGCCCTTCTCGAGAGCCGAGGCCGAACACTTGCTGGTCGACCGCGCGACCGATTACGGCACCAAGCGCGCCTCCGACAGGGCCGCCAATCGCGGTCCCGACGGCGGTCAGGATCAAGCTTGCCATGATTATGTCTCTCTATGATTAGGTCAGCCGCCAGCTGGCGATCATTTGCAATGGATCCGGCAGGCGCTGGCGAACCACGCGCCGCAATTGCGCGTGGGCATGAACACATTGCTCAGAGCCGGTCATGATCAAACAATGGTGTTGCCCAATCGACGGCTGAATCAACGCAATGTCGCCCCTCTGATCGGGGTGCAAAACTCGCTCAAACCCTGAAAGATTGACCTTTTCCAGCCAGGCCTCGCAGCGATAGTTGCGCAGCCGATATCCCGACGGCAGTTGGATCGAATATCCTGCCGACGTAAGGCAGGCACCAACCAGGCCGACGCAATCCAATCCGGTCGAGGGATCGCGCCCATGCAAGCGAAACCGAGTGCCAACCAAGCTTTCCGCGCGACAGCTTCGCCACGGTCGTTCATGAGGCGGTTCCATACCGCGCCAACAGATCGTTGCCAGGCAGGAACGGCTCGCCGCGAAAGTTGATCGTATTGTCGAACCGGGTCGCGCACGTGGCCAGAGTGTGATCGCATCCTTCGGTCAATCGCGCTCGCATTCCAATTGATATGTCACCGTAAAGGGCGCGATCGAGCACCAGGCCGTCGGATTGCACATCCAATATGCCGAACAGCACGCCAGTTTGAGGACCTTCGTAGAAGCGCAGCAGACCGCCCCTGAAGTTCTCTACCGTGAGTCCTTCGAACCAGATAACATTGGCATCGAGATCAACCCCCGAGACATTATAGTCAGCGGTGAACTTCGCTGCCGACAGATCGCAGCCCGGACCGCAGAATTCGGCCCGGCAGGTCGGGCTCGTGCGCGGGACCCGATCCTCCTGCAAGACAGTCTTGGCCGAACGCAGCTCGGCGACAAAGCTGGTGTCCGTTTTGCTCAGGTTTCCGAGCTGCCCGCCATATATAATGTGATGCTCCAGCGTCTCCCAATCCACGACCCCAAATTCGATCGCCGCCTCGTCAAACTTACCCGCTGCCAGATCCGCCTCTGATATGGCCGCGTGACTGAGCGCGCCCTCAACCTCGGCTTCGTCATCCTCAAGCCCGTCGGTCAGTCGGATCGCGGCTGGGGTCATCCCAGGTGCCGAGTAATGATCAATCCCGCCGAACCGGAGCGATCGACCATGGCTGACCAAACCCAGGGTGACACCATCCCGGCGATAGATCCTCCAGAATGTCACGGCATTGTCGAGCGGCTGATTGAAGAAGGTTCTCATGCCACCTGCTCGCGGATCTCGATCAGTGGAACGCTGGGCGCCCCACCGGCTTCGAAATGACTGCCCGAGATATCGATCCGATCTTCTGCAAAGCGCACCGGAATGTCGAACAGGAAGCCAGCCCTGATCTCAGTACCTTCTGCTGGCGCGGTGGCGAGCCGGACCACGCCAAGATCGAGCAGCTCCCACTCGGCAAGCTCGGCTCCGTCAAGGCTGACGCGGATCGTTTCCGCGCGAGGACGCGTGATCCGCCGGATCTGCGGATCCTCCCCGCTGCCATAGCTCTTGGTGAGCGCAAAATCGGTCGACAGTCCATCGCCGATCCCGATCAGCTGGTCGCTTGCGGTCGGCGTTCCGACCATCCCATTGGAGCTGCAATCAAACGGATCGCTCAAGCGAAATCCGCGCGCGGCACCCCGCCTGGCGCGAAAGAAGGCGATCAATTCACCCAGCTCGGCTTCCGATCGTATCCCGGGCCCGACGTCGAAATGCATCCGCGCATCCGACCATTTCGAATTGCGCACCTCGTGCCCCGCTGCGGTGACCAGCACGCTGGTGGAGAATTCGGGCGCGACCGCTGCAGTCTGCCCCAGGGCAAACGGGTACAGCACATCATCAAAGGCTTGCATAATATCCTCTTCAGTAGGGGGCAGTCTGGTGTATCCGTCGCGGGCTATCTGCGGCAGCGCCCAGACGAAGCGTCGCTCGATCCCCCGGCTGCGCGCTTGGTCGAGGCCGTTGTCGATCTCCGGCCACAGCGTCTCGCTCGTTTCCGCAGTGAGGACGAAGCCTGCCAGATAGTCTTGCTGCGACAGCGGGTATCCGAGCCGCTGATCGACCATCTTATAGCCCGCTCGGCGGAGACCTTCGGCCCCGCCGGTCAGCCAATCGTAATCCTCCAGCTGAAGCCGATCGAACGCTGGATAAGCCCATCCGGACGGAAGGTTTGCGCGATAGAGTTCGGGCATATCGGGATCGAGGATGGTCGGCGCGAAGGCCAGCAGCAGCACCTCGCATTGCGCGCCAAATTCGGTCTTGAGCGCCTCAGTCAGGGCAGAGGTGGACTGGGCCAGCAGCTCGCCAGCCTGATCGAGTAATGCCAATTGCTCCGCATTCAGCGGCACGCGCATGGAATCGATCACTGGCGGAGACCCGCCGAAAGCGGCCAAGGCAGCCTCGTCATAGAGACAGATCGCGCCGTCCTGCGGTGTGACCCACCACCATGGCTCGCCGATCTGCACGCGCACCGGAAGGTCATGCATTTGTAGCCATCGCGCGAATGCGCTGGCGCAGGATTGCAGCCACGCCATTGCCTCCTGATTGGCAGGAGAGAGCAAGGTCGAGGGTGGCTCCCAGCCGGTCAGCGCGACCTCCCCGGCCTCGGTCTTCTGCTTCCAGTCGGGCGGACAGTATTCGTCAAACAATTCGTAGGAGATCGACGCGATCACTTCGAGCTGAGCCTGCTCGGCCTGGAGGAACAGCGAGCGGTGCCAATTGACCGCTGGCAGGCACAATGCTCCGGCTGGTTCAACCTCGAGCGTGTCGGCATTATTATAGGCCAACTGCGGGAAGTGGCTCATTCCGACATAATGCAGGATCTCATCGCGGTAGCCGAGGCCGGTGATTGAGCGCACCAGCCGGCTGGGGGTCTGGTTGTAGAGGTCGTCATAGGCGGTCGCCATGCGCTCCCCATGCGGTGGGACCAGCACATCGCCAAGCGGTAACATTGCGTGGCGTCCTGGGCAGTTCAGCTCGGTAATGCGGATGGTGCCGCTGAGTCGCTCGGCCAAAGACTCGGTGCTCCCTTCCTCGTAATCGGGCGCGACGATCGAAATGAACATGCGATCAATATCGTCAGGATGGACCGGGTCGCCGGGCAGGTCCCATCCGCCTTGCAAATCGGAGAAGGGCAGGGTGATCCGTGCGTCAGTCCCCGACCCATCGGCATAGTTCCACAGCCGCACATACCAGGTTCGCGCTGCTCCGCTCGCATCGCGGCCTTCGATTGTCAGTGTCGGGCCATTGACCTGGTCGAGTGTCGCGAGCCCATAGGATCGCCAGCGGAACGACAGATGCGTGTTGGAGTAATCGCGACTGGTTTCATAGGCGAGCAGGGGGTGATCCCAGCGATCCTCGCTTTCCCAGATCAGCCCGATCAATTCCCCGCGGTGATGCAGCTCGACGGTCACCAGCATATCCGCTGGTCCATAGGCGATCACCGAAGCCATCGCCGGACGCGGAAAATCGACCGTCCAGAAGCGCGGATCAAACCGCTCCATATAAGAAGCCTCCTGACCGTGCCTCTTGTTGGCGAGCCAATGGGTCATTACGAACTCCTTTGCTTAGAGGTCGACAAGCGCGCGGCGGACCGCGCTGGCGATCTGGCGCGAGCTGCGTCGCATCGCGGTCGGCGCGGAGCTCGTCGCGGCGTGGCTGAGGTTGATCCTGACCTGCACGTCGCGTGCTGAACCTGTGTCGCTGGTATTGGCGATCGTCCCGGAGCTGGTCGGAACAAACACTTCGGGGCCTCGCTCGCCCACCAGATAGCTTGCGCCGGGCGAAACCGGGCCGCCGGTGGCGCGGCCCGGTAAGCCGAGCAGCGCGCCAAGTGATTGGCCAAGCAAGCCGCCCAGTCCCGATTGCGAGCCGCCAAACAGCGCTCCGATCCCCGATTGCAGCGCATAGGCGGCGATCTCGTCAAAGCTGCGCATGGCCAACTGCCGCAATTCGTCAAAGCCAACCCCGCCGCGCCGCAACGCTGCCAGAAGGCCTTGCTCAAGCTGTCCGCCAGCGCGATCGAACCCATCGCTCAGATTGGCGTGGATCATGCTGCCGACCTCGGCCAGATCCTGCGCCAATCCGTCGGTTGCAGCGCGGATGTCGACCACCAATTCCTGCATCATCTCATCCATTGTGGTCGCGGTCCATCATCGCTCTGATCTGTTCACGGCTGGGCGCTGCCGGAGGATTGTCGGCAGACGGTGTCAGTGCCATCGCCAGCTCGGAGGGGGTTGCGCTCCAGAGGATGTCCGGCGGCCACCCCAAAATCTGCGACGCCAATCCGAAGGGCTGTGTGATGGCTGTGCTGAAGCGATCCATCAGCCGCGTCCCTTGAGAACTTCGGCCAGCACCGCCCGGACCGGTTTGATCGCTTCAAGCAGACCCATCGCAATCACCGCTTCGCCCAGGCGCTTCTGATCGGGGTGGTCGCTGGAGTGGTCATTGGGGTCGAGGCAATGCCACAGCAGCGCGGTGATCTCGGCGAGGGTCAATTCCCCCTCGGCGGCGCGCTCAACCAAAGCGAACAGCGAGCCGAGCTCCGCCTCCGCTGCCACAAGCGCCGCGAAGCTCGGTCGCAGAAGAAAGCGCCGTCCGCCTACGATCAGCTCCGCCTCGCCGCGCAGGCTATTGGCCGGGCGGGTCATGCCGACACCACCGGGCCCGAGCTTTCGAGCTGCATGGTGTAATTGCGCTCACCGTTGAAATCTCCGGCATAATCGAGCCGCTGAACCAGAAAGCGTCCTTTGAGCTTCTCGCCATCCTCGAACGACAATTCGTAATCATCAATCGTTCCGGCCAGCGCATGCGCCCGGATTGCCGACTCGGCACTGCTGCCAAGAAAGATGCCGGCGGCGCTGACCGACACCGAACGCGTGCCTGCACCCGACAGCAGCTCGCGCCAGCCGCCCGATTGCTTGTTTGTGACGACCACGCTGTCGCCATTGATCGACATTTGCGTGGTGCGCAGACCAGCGACGGTTTCATATGTGGGGGAGGGGCTGCCATCGCTGATCTTGAGCAGGAAGGCAGCGCCGGATTGAGCGGTCATGGGGGTTCTCCAATTAGAGTTCAAACAGGCGGAAACGGAATTCGAGCAGGGCCGCGCGGCGATTGCGCGGGCGGCGCTCGCTGCGGGAGCGGAGGAAGGCGAGCGAGGCGATCTCGAAGCCGGTCTGGGTGCGCGGCAGCGACAGCACGCTGTGCTCGACCGCCAGACTGAGAGCCGCCAAGTCGTCAGAGCGGTCTGAGCGAGCCTCGATCTCGAGCGCGATCCGGACCTCGCGTCCGCGCCTTGTCTTGGTGCTCCAATCGCTCGCAGCGCTGGCAGCCAGACCAAGCCAGGGTGGACTGACCGAGAGCGGGCTCTCCTCTTCGATCGCGTTGAAGGGCTCGAGGCTCGAATCATTGCGCAGCCAGGTGATCAAAGCTGCGCGCAACAGATCTTCCATCGCGTCATTCCTCAAATATGTCGGGCCAAAGCTGGCGGGCCTGTCGCCAGGGATGGTGTTTGGCGGCGAGGCTCGCCGCGAGCCGGGCAAGCTCTCGCTCGGCATGGGCCTGGGCGCGAGCCAGCAAGGTGCGCGACCAATGCTGAGCGCTTGCGCCCATCTCCGACCTGATCATGCCAGCCGCATTTGTCGCCATGGCTGCCACAAAGCGGTGACACTGGGCGGCGGCGGTTCGGATTGATCACGGTCGCGGTAATGGAAAGCGGCCAGGCGGATGATCCCCTGGCGTATAGGCGCGGGCAGGCTGCTCCAATCCTCCGCCAGACCGACGCTGACGCGAACCGCCACGGCTTCAGCCTCGCCATCCTCCGCCAATGTGAGCCTGGCCGAGCCATTGGCGTCGATCGTGAATGTGTAACCGTCGTCGCCCAGTGCAGCACTGGCTCCGCTCTCGTCGAGCCCTTCGAGAGCGAGCAACGATCGCACCGGTCGGCTGGTTAGCGCGTGCTCGCCAGCCACATTCGCCAGCCGCTCTTCGACTTCGGCCTCAAGCGAGAGCAGGCCGGTGAAGCCCTCGCACAGGTCGAAACTGGCGTGCAGCAGAGTGAGCAGCAGCGCGTCCTCCTCATCGCGCGTGATACCAAGCCATTGCTTGAGCTCGGCCAGAGGCGTTCCGCTCAGGTCGGGAAGTTGAGTGATCGTGCGCCGCATGATGGTCTCCGTGCGGTTTGAGGGAAGGGAGAGGGGGTGCGCCGCCCGAAGGCCGGGCGGCGCGGAGGGACCGGCGCTAGGCTTCGACCTTGAGCAGCTTGATCGCGTTGGAATCGAGCAGGCTGCCGCCGACCCTCTTGGTGGCGTAGAAATGGACGAAGGGCTTGTTGGTATAGGGATCGCGCAGCACCTGGGTCGCGCTGCGTTCGGCGATCAGATAGCCATGGCGGAAATTGCCAAAGGCGATCGGAAAGGCGCCTGTCGCCACATCGGGCATGTCCTCGGCCTCGACCACCGGATAGCCGAGCAGGCGATCGGGCTGACCTTCGACCAGGCCGGGCTGCCACAGGAACGCGCCATCGTCGGTCTTCCATTTGCGCACTTCAGCCAGCGTCGCTGAATTCATCACGAAGCTGGCGCCCTGGCGATGCCCCGATTTGAGCGCATGGATCAGATCGATCAGCAGAATCTCGGGCACGTCGCCAAAGCCGCCCGCGCTGCCGGTGCCGATATATTGCAAGGTCCCGAAGCTGCGGGTGCCGTCTTCCGCGACGCTGGTGTTGCCGGTCAGAAAGCCCTTGGGCTGGTTGGTGCCCGAGCCATTGATGAAGGCTGCCCCTTCGGCTCGTGCGAATTCGCTCGCGATCTCCTTGACCAGCCAGTCTTCGAGATTGAACGCGGCATCGTCGAGCATCGCCTGGCTCGCCGCCGGATTGGCGTAAAGCTCTCCGCTGGGCGGGGCGATCTCGGTGAATTCGGGCGTATCGGTTTCGGGCCGCGCGGCGGTTTCGCTGACCCAGCCCGACGCCGTGCTGCCGGTCGCAATCAGCTTGCGATAGGCGCTCGATCCGGTGCTGACGACCTGCGCCAGGCTGCGGATCGGACTGATCGCGGTCAGCTCGCGCGCGATCACCGCGTCGAGCTCTTGCGGCACGGCATAGCCGCCCTCGCTCGGGCTCTGCCCCGACAGCGCCTTGGTCTGCAGCTCTTGCCCGTGCCGGACATAGCTTTCGATGAAGCCCTTGACCTCGGGCGAGCTGTCACCACCCGCTTGCAGCGCCGGGCGCGCGGCTGCGCGGGCAACCTTGTCGAGCCGAGATTTGACCTCGGCAACCTCGCTCTGGATCGCGCCGATCTGTTTTTCCGCGCGGTCCTGGCGGTCGATCAGGTCAAAGCTCTGTTCGTGAGTGTCGATTTCATTTTCCATCAGGGGGCCTTTCGTTGGGCAGAAAAAAGCCGCTCGAAAGCGGCTGTTGGGAAGCAGGGTTTGGCGGTGCCTAGGTGATCAGATGGACCCGGGCGCCGGGCTGCAGGGGATGCGCGACCAGGCTGACCTCCAGCAGGTCGATGGCGAGCAATTCGCGTCCCGCCGGCAGATGGCGGGCATAATGGGGGCGATAGCCAATGCTAAGGCCGGACAGCGCTCGTTCGGACAGAGCCACGGCGGCGCGGCTGCAACAGCGATCAACCCGCGCAAACCACGCCTGTCTTCAGCGACCAGCTCGATCTGCCCTATGCGCTGGTTCGGATCGTGCTCCGACAGCAAAGGCAGATAGGTACCGCGTTTGCGGATCGAGCGGGCGAAGGCACCCTTGCGGATCGTATCGCGCGCCTGATCCGCCACATCGAAAAGGGCGGCATAGCCCGAGAAGAGCAGCGCTTTCTTGCTCACTTGATCAGATCCCACACGCCCAGACGGACCGCGATCCCGATCAGCACCAGCGCGAGCAAAGCGCGGACGCTCCATTCAATAACCACTTTCCAGGCGCTGGCCTTGGCATCGCGCCAGGCGCGCAGCAATTCGCGCAGCTCGTCCATATCGCCCTCGGCATTGGCGTCGGCCAATCCCATGCGGTCGAGCACACGCTCAGCGGCGAGCTCGCTGGTCTCGCTGACAATCCCGCGCAAAGTGGCGAGCTTGCCACCATCCTGTTCGGCCTGGGCCAGCAGGCTGGCGAGCAATTCTTCTCGGGCTCTATTGGTCGTCATCATCAGCTCCTTTGGTGCGAGAGGGGGTGAGGCCGAGCAGCTGGCGCTTTTCGGCATCGGACAGGAAGTCGGCTTGCGAGACCTGCTGCCACAGCCGGTCGCGCTCTTCGGACAGAGCCGGAATGGCATCGAGATCAATCCGCAGTTGCGCCTTGGGGAACCAAGCGGACAGGCCCGTTTCGATCGCGTTGAGCAGGCGATTGACGAGCGGCAGCAGTGTCAGCCGCCACAGCGCACGATTGGCCTCGCGATAATTGGCATAGGTGTTGTCACCAGGCAGGCCGAGCAGCATCGGCGGCACGCCAAACGCCAGTGCAATGTCGCGCGCGGCGGCGCTCTTGAGCGTGGCGAAATCCATATCCGCCGGGGTCAGGGCCAGGCTCTGCCAGCTCAGCCCGCCGTCGAGCAGCATCGGACGACCCGCCGCCTGCGCGCCCGAGAAGGCATCGCTCAGCTCGGTCTTGAGCCGGTCAAACTGATCGCTGGTCAGCGCCGCGCCGTCCTTGGTGTGATGCACCAGCGCGCCCGAGGGTCGGGCTGCATTTTCGAGCAGCGAGCGGTTCCATTGCGAGGCGGCGTTGTGGATCGCGATCCCGGGCCACGCCGCTTGCAGCGCGCCTGCGCCATAATGATCGTCGAGCGGGTGCAGGCTCTTGATCGCGATCAGATTGGGCCAACCGTCCTCATCCTCGATTGGGATGGTCACAACCTGGCTGGCGAGACTGTAGTGATAGGCCTTGGGCCAGCCCTGGCTGTCCGCCACCACCCGCATCCGATCGGGCCGCAGCGCGTAGAGCTCGACCGGCTGCCCGCTCGCATCCTTGAGGATCTGGAGATAGGCATTGCCATGCAGCAGCAGATGGCTCGCCGCGCTTTCGAGCAGGCATTGCCCGGCGGAGGTGTTGTCGACCAGAGTTAGCGCTTTGGGCTGGTCCGCCAGGATCGGCGCCTTGCCGATCCCCTCGACAGCGCGGTTGCTCCACTCTCTGCGCCGTCAAACAGCCGTTGCATCAGTGGCACCAGTCGCGGCGTGGTGGTCACCGCGATCTGCGGGTTCTGTCCGATCCGCAACGCCAGCTGGAGATTGTCCCAGCAACGCGTGGCGCGGTTGTGCGCGAGCGGCCATTTGGCCAATTCGTCGCACCAGGCGTGGCTGAATTGCGGCCCCCGCAGACTTTCGGGCTCGGCTGCTGAGAACAATTCCGCCACCGCTCCATTGGGGAAGTTCAATCGCCGCAGCGACGGTTCGAATTGCGGGGCGCGTTCGGGCGGGCAGCAGGCCAGGATCCCGCTCTCGCCCTCGACCATCACCGCCCGCGCTTCGGCCAGCGAGGCCGAGACCAGCGCGATCCGGGCGTGAGGGTGCCATTCGGCAATATCGCGGACCCATTCGGCCCCGGCCCTGGTCTTGCCAAACCCGCGCCCGGCGCAGATCAACCAGATCCTCCAGGCGCTGTCTGGCGGTAATTGCTCGCGCCGCGCGAGCATCTTCCAATGAAAAGCGAATTCGGCTTTCTCCTCTGCACTGAGACCATCTGCAAAGTCCTGACGTTCCTCGGGCTCCAGTATCTGGAGCCAATCCAGTTCCTCTCCCATCAGGCGTCCGGGGCAAGCCGCTTTTCGTGCTGCAACCGGCGGCGAATCTCTTCGATCTTGCGGTCGATCGAAGCGCGCACTTCGGCGGCGCTGACATTGCGCTGATTGGCCATCGCCTTGGCGGCGTTGTCGCGATGCGCGGCGAGCAAGCGGATCGCATTGGTGAAATCGAATTTGGACCCGCCATCTGCGTTGTTGTCGCCCGCTCGCAATCGCCCGAGCACTTCCATCTCAAGATGGATATAGCCCTCCCATAGGGCGCTGAGCCAGGCGCGGGCGAAGTCGGGGTCCTCGCGTCGCAAGCGATAGGCCTTGCTTGAGTGGATGCGGGCGTGCTTGGCCGCTTCACTGACATTGGAGGTCTCAGCAAGATGGTCGAGGAATGGCTTCTGCCAGTTCTGATTCCTGGTTTGCGGACTCCGAGCGGGGGGTGCTGCCCCATCACTGTGTTTGCTGCTGTCATTGTTGCGGCCGGCCATCGGGACTGCTCCTTTCTTGGTTGCACACGCAAACAGGCGGCTCACCCCTTTGCGCGGGTGGCCGCCTGTTTGAATCACATTATCGCGATGTTGCTCTTGTCTAACCAAAGACCGTGACGCTGTCAAGCAAAAAGTGCCAAATAGGTTAGATTTTTGCTGTTGCGTCGAGGGGAGTGCTGCCCTAATCCCCGCAAAACACTAACCCAAAGGGCACAATCTGTGGCGTGGCTTCGCGGTCTGTACAATTGGACGATGGACAAGGCTGCGCATCCCCAAGCGCAGTATTGGCTGTTCTTCTTCTGCTTCATTGAATCGAGCTTTTTTCCGATCCCGCCGCATCCGCTGCTGGGATTGATGTGTCTGGCCGAGCCCAAGAAGGCGATGCGTTTTGCGCTGATCGCGACCGTCGCGTCGGTGCTCGGCGGGCTGTTCGGCTATGCGATCGGCTATTTCCTGTATGAGGCGATTGGCGCCTGGCTGCTCGGTGTGCTTGGCTTGACCGAGAGCTTCCCGGTCGCTGCCTGCTATATTCGCGAACAGGGTGCCGCCGCGGTGTTCCTCGCGGCCGGCACGCCGATCCCGTTCAAGCTGATGACGATCACCGCCGGCTTTGTAGAAATGAACCTGGTCACCTTTACGCTCGCCGCGATTGCCGGTCGTGCGCTGATCTTCATGGTGGTCGGAATATTGTTCCAGCTCTTCGGAGCCCCGATCAAGGCGATTATCGACAGATACCTAGGCACAATGACCACGATTTTCGTGGTCTTGGTTGTCGCCGGTTTTGTCGCTATCACCCAGTTCGGGGGAGGGGATGACGACGCGGAAGAAGGTCCGTGTTCCAACATCACCTCGATGGAACAGGTGACGGGTGGCTGACGAAAATCCACACACTCTGCCACAGCAATTGGCAGCAGAAGCAATCGGGTGTTTTTTCCTTTATGGCGGGGTGATTGGCTCCGGCATTATGGCGGACCAATTGTCGGGCGGGAATGTCGCCGTGGCCTTGCTCGGCAACACCGTCTCGGTTGGCGCAATTCTCTATGTCTTGATTGTCATGCTGGCGCCGATCTCCGGCGCGCATTTCAATCCAGCGGTGACTTTCGCCTTCTGGCTGCGCAAGGAGATCTCCGCGGCCCATTCGCTGATCTTCATTGTTGCGCAATTGCTCGGCGGATTGGTCGGCGTGTTCGCTGTCCATCTGATGTTCGACATGCCGATCCTGCAGGCGGCGGTGACTGAGCGGACGGGCCTGGGCCAATGGGTCGGCGAGATTGTCGCGACCTTCGGCCTGCTGCTGACGATCCTGCTGCTGATCAAGCACAAGGCAGAAGCGATCCCGGCGGCGGTCGGGCTCTATATCAGCAGCGCGATCTGGTTCACCTCCTCGACCTGCTTCGCCAATCCCGGGATCACGGTGATCCGTGCGCTGAGCGACAGCTTTACTGGTATCGCTCCGGTGGATGTACCGATGTTTGTCGCGATGCAATTCCTCGGCGCAGGGATTGCGGTGTGGTGCGCAAAGGCACTGGGCGCCGGGGCGGATCAGCTGGGCGAGTAGATAGGCGCCTTAAGCCAGGGTCTCGCCGATCAGGATTGCGCCGCCAATGGCGACCACCAGCGCGCCGAAGCCGATCTCGAGCAGCCGCTCATTCCTGCTCAGCGCATGCGCGGCAAAGCGGCCAGCCAGTGCTCCCGCGATCCCGCCCGCTCCAAGTAGTCCAACCAGCTGCCAATCGACGAAGCCCGACAGCGAGTAAGAGATTGCGGTGGTTGCGCCGACCGCGGTGATCACCACCAGCGAGGAAGCAATCGCCATCGCGATCGGCATCTGGGTCGCGCGCATCAGTCCAGGCACGATCAGAAAACCACCGCCGATCCCGAAGAAGCCCGAGAAGCCGCCGACCGAAAACCCGGTCGGGATCAGCCGCGGAAGAAGCTGACTGGCGGAACCCATTTCAAGCTTGACGTCAGGATTGGACCCGGCGCTACGTTCGCGCATGGTCAGCAGGCCAACGCAAACCATCAGGACCGCGAACAGGATCAGCAATTGCGAACCGTCGATCCTTTTGCCGATCTCAGCCCCGGCCGCGGCCCCGGCTACGGCAAATCCGGAAAAGACAATCGCGCAGGGCCATTTGATTCCGCCACCCTTGAGACGGGTCATCAGCCCGATCAAAGCGTTGACCGCGACCGCCACTGCCGCGGTGCCGATCGCCATATGGGTGCTCCCCACGCCCACAAAATAGAACAGCAGCGGGACCGCGAGGATCGATCCTCCGCCGCCGACAAAGGCCAGCACGAAGCCGATCAGGCTCCCCGCGACCAAACCGGCCAGGATCGTCTCGACCAGCATGAATTCTTACGCCGCCGCCTGCCGGTTCCACGGCATCAGGCTGAGCAGATTGGCCATGCCGCACCATCCGGTCGCTCCGGCGAAGAACAGGCCGGCCCCGACGAAGGCCGAAAGGCCATAGCCGAGCGGAATGACGAAGGCGCCGAGCGCGATCCCGAGCAGGATCAGCAGGCCCGCGGTGATCTGCACCTGGCGCATGATTTCGAGCGGCTGGCTGGCATCCTCATTGACCGCCAGACCGGCGCTCTTCCAGCCTTCGAGACCGCCCTCAAGAATATAGGCTTCGCCCTTGCAGCAGGCTGCGAGCTTGGCCGCGTTCGAGCCCGTCCGCATCCCGGTCTTGCACATGAAGATCACCGGGCCGGCGCGATCGACGCTGCCGAGCTGGTCCAGCGGTTGATTGTCAGCCCCCTGGATATTGGCGCGGCGGAATTCGTCAGCGCCACGGATATCCACCAGCACGGCGCCCTTGCCGAGCAGCGCCTGCGCTTTCTGAGCGGGAATGGTCTGAAGTGTCATGGTTGTATCCTTCACGAACAATAGAGTTGATAGAGGGTCGCGAGCAGGGACTCGCAGCGCGGATCAGCGATTCGGTAGAAGGCGGTCTGCGCGTCCTTGCGTGAGGTCACGAGACCTTCGGCGCGGAGCTTGGCGAGATGCTGCGACAGCGCCGATTGCGACAGGCCGACGTCATCCGCGAGATCGCCAACATTGACCTCGCCATGTTCGGCCAGCTTGCACATGATCATCAGCCGCCGTTGATTGCCCAAGGCCTTGAGCAGGGCGGCGACTTCGCCAGCGCGTGCGGCAAATTCGGCCGGGTCGAGCGGAGGATGGATCGCGGTATTCATTAGGACTTGCTAAATAAGCAAATACTAATATATGTCAAGCGTGATCTGTCGAAGCCCCTTTGGAGAGCGTCATGAGCGACCTGGCATTTGAGGCCTTTTTTGATGAGCCGACCAACACTGTCAGCTATCTGGTGTGGGACAAAAGTGAACGCGTGGCAGCCGTGATCGACCCGGTGCTCGATTTCGATCTCGCTTCGGGAGAGGCGGATATCCGCTCGGCCGATGCGATCCTCGCCAAGGCTGAGGTAGAGGGGCTGACCATCGAATGGATCCTCGAAACCCATGCCCATGCCGACCACCTCTCGGCAGCGCCCTATCTCAAGGCCAGGACCGGCGCCAAGATCGGGATCGGAGAGCATATTCGCGACGTACAGAAGATCTTCCGCCCGATGTTTGCTGATGACGGCCTCAAAACCGATGGCTCCGATTTCGACCGACTGTTTTCGGATGGCGATCGCTTTGCTCTGGGCTCGCTCGAAGTCTTGGTCATGCATGTGCCCGGTCACACTCCGGCGGACATTGCCTATCTGATCGAGGACGCTGCCTGGGTCGGCGACACTCTGTTCATGCCCGATTTCGGCACCGCCCGCGCTGACTTTCCCGGGGGCGATGCGCGCCAGCTGTTTCGCTCGATCAAGCGCCTGCTCGAGCTGCCGGGCCCGACACGGCTGCTGATGTGCCATGATTACAAGGCGCCGGGCCGCGACAGTTATCAATGGGAAACCACCGTTGAGGAACAGCGCCGCTCCAGCGTGCATGTGAAGGAGGGCGTGAGCGAGGATGACTTCGTCGCCATGCGCGAAACCCGCGACGCCACGCTCGAGGTCCCCAAGCTGTTGCTGCCGTCAATTCAGGTCAATATCCGCGCCGGCCGTTTTCCCGAGGCGGAGGAGAACGGGGTTCATTATCTGCGGATCCCGATCAAACCGGTGAGCCATCAGGTCGCGAGCTAGCTCAGCGCTGCCAAGGCGAGGCCATCGAGGTCCTGCACTTCGATCCGGCCATAATGGCGCCGGATCAATCCCTGGCTCTGATAATCGCGCAAGGCTGCGTTGACTGTGGCCCTGGTCAGCCCGAGCAATTCGCCCAGCTCCTGCTGCGAAATCTCAAGCAGCAAGGGGTCGGGGGCCTTTTCCGACAGAGTCAGCAGCATCCCCGCCACCCGCGCCGGGGCCGAGCCGCGTCTGATCCCGGCCACAACATCGAGCACTTCCTGCAATTGCAGCGACAAGGCGCTGAGCAGCGAGCGCATCGCACCAGGGTCCCGCTGCAGCGCGGCTTCGAATTGCGCGGCGGCAATGTGATGCAAGCGGCAAGGTGCGCGAGCCACGGCGTCGACCACCCGCGGGCGCTCGGCAAACATCGCCAGCTCGCCCCAGGAATCGCCCTGCCCGAGCAGCGCCACCCCGCGAAATTCGCCATCGCGCAGGAATTGACCGACCGCGACTGAGCCCTGGTCGATCAGCCAGAAGCCTTTGGGTGCATCGCCGCGCTGCTGGATCAATTGGCCATCGTCAAAGCTGCGCAGTGGCGATTGATCGCGCAGCTCCTGCTGGACACTGTCAGGCAGCGCCGAGAACAGCATCGGGGCGGACAGACGCCTTTGTGTAAAATGTAAACTATTTGACATTCTATCGCTCGAATAGCCCCTATCCCTCGCTTCGTCAAAGGAGAGAGCCATGCCCACCTATTCGATCGTCATCCTAGCCATCTATCTCGGCTTCGGCCTGCTCGAGCTGTGGCGCTCGCAGCTGTTCAACAAGGCTGAGCAGACCCGCGATGACGGCATCGTCGAAGGTGTCAGCATGGCGATGCTGCTGGTGTTCACCCAGCCGATGATCCTGTTTTCAGCCGCCGCGCTGATGGCGCTCGCCTTCCCGCAAAGGGCTGGCGCGCTGTCAGAGATTCCGCTGCTCGCGGCGATCGCGCTGTTCCTGGTGCTCGACGATATGACGCAATATTGGTGGCACCGCGCGAGCCACAGCTTTGCCTGGCTCTACAATCTCCACCGTGCGCATCACAACGCGCGCTATATGTCGATGCGGCTCGTCTATCGCAACAACCTGTTCTACTACGCGATGATGCCCGGCCTGTGGCTCTCGGGCGCGCTGATCTACCTCGGCCTTGGCTGGGTCTATGCCGGTTACATCATCGTCAAGATGGCGGTGATCATCGGGGCCCATTCGGACGTCGCCTGGGACAAGCCACTGTATCAGATCAAATGGCTGTCGTCGCTGATGTGGGTGGTCGAACGGACCATTTCGACCCCCGCGACCCACCACGCGCACCATGGCCGCCACGCCGATGATCCGGCGGTCAATTACAAAGGCAATTACGGCAATCTGCTGTTCTTCTGGGACGTGTTGTTCGGCACCGCCAAGATCACCCGGAGCTTTCCCGAAAGCTATGGGGTCGAGAACCTCGCGCCAGCGACGCTCGGCCAGCAGCTGATGTGGCCAGTTTTCCCCGAACAGAAGGATCAGCCCGACGGAGAGCACACCGCAGCCAAGGCAGCGGGGTGAGGGCTCGGCCGGGGCTCGGGGGAGCCCCGGCCATTTCTGGGCTGCTTAGCGGTGATTTATCCCACAATTCCACAGACTCGCAAAATGTGGGACAAATTATAGTAGATCAGAACTTTAAATAATCCCGATCGCCTTACCGGCGCGTTCAAACATGCCGAGGATCGTTTCAACTTCCTCGCTGGAGTGCTCAGCGCAGAGCGAGCAGCGCAGCAATGTCATATTCGCTGGCGTTGCCGGCGGACGCGCCAGATTGACGTAGAGCCCTTCTTTGAGCAGCGCTTCCCACATCATCGCACCTTGCTGCAGATCGGGCATGATCACCGCGATGATCGCGCTTTGTGGTTCAACGGTGCCGAGGCTGAAGCCAAGCTCGGTCAGGCCAGCGTGAAGACGCTTGGAATTCTCCCACAAATGCGCGCGCTTGTTGGAGCCATGCTGCAATTTGCGGATCGAGGTCGCCGCGGTTGCCACCACGCTCGGTGGCAGGCTGGCGGTGAAGACATAGGGCCGGCAGACCAGCCGCATGATGTCGAACTTGGGATGGTTGGAGACGCAGAAGCCACCGACCGTACCGACGCTCTTGGAGAAGGTGCCGACCACGAAGTCGACATCATCGATCACGCCCTGCTCTTCGCAGACCCCGCGACCGTGCTCTCCGATAAAGCCCATCGAGTGGGCTTCATCGACCAGCACCATCGCGCCATATTTCTTGGAGACCGCGACCATCTCCTTGAGCGGCGCAACATCCCCGAGCATCGAATAGACGCCTTCGAGCACAACCAGCTTGCCAGCGCCTTCCGGAATCCGACGCAAACGCTTCTCGAGCGCTTCGATATTGTTGTGACGGAACGGCACGATCTCGGCATTGCCCATCGCGCAGCCATCATAGATCGAGGCATGGCTGTCGATGTCGAGGATGACATAGTCACCCTTGCCAGCAATGGTCGAAATGATCCCGAGATTGGCTTGATAGCCGGTCGAGAACACCATGGCGTGGTCCATGTCATAGAACTCACGCAGCGCGTCTTCGCATTCCTTATGGCCCTGATAGGTGCCGTTGAGCACGCGGCTGCCGGTGGTGCCGGCACCGAAATGGGTCAGCGCGTCCTTGCCCGCATCGATGACGTCCTCATCGAAGGTCATGCCCATGTAATTGTAAGTGCCGAGCAGGATAGTGTCGCGCCCGTTGCAGATCGCCCGGGTCGGCGACAGCACCTTTTCCATCACCAGATTGTAAGGATCTTCGACCCCGCTCGCGAGCAGGCCCGCGCGCATCTGGATCAGATCGTCAAACTTGGAAAACAGATCGCCTTCGGGCGCTGCCTCGGTCGTCGCTTCGCTTGCGCTGGCCATGGTCTCAGCTGTCCTGCAATTTGTGCACAGCTTCCACCAGCTGACCGTAATTCTCAATCTCGGCCTGCTGATTCATGCTGATGATCACGTCGAATTCGTCTTCAATCTCGGCGACGAAATCCATCACTGTGAGACTGTCGAATTCCAGATCATTGGCAAAAGTGGTGCTGTCTTCGATCGTGATACCCTTCTTGTTGAAAGGCTCGATCAGGGCGCGGATGCGCTCATCGACATTGGCTTGGTCCATGAAAGTTTGGGCTTTCTGTTAAAATCTCGGGTGCTTGTTGCACGTCAATGCGGCTGAAAAGCGGCTAGGGGGTGCACTTGTCAAGGCCACATGGGGGCTGTTGCGACCTTTGCAATCCCACAGCAATCCCGACGCCCGGGCCGTTTCTGGCGATGAATCGCCCTCAAACCAACTCGTTGACCGCTGCCATGAAGGGGCTGATCGAGACCGGCTTGGCAAGATAGCCAGCCGCGCCCGCCGCGCGAATGCGGTCCTCATCGCCCTTTCCGGCATAGGCGGTCACCGCCAGGATTGGGATTTGCCGCAGCGATTCATCCTGTTTGGCGGCTTCGATCAGATCGACCCCGGAAACGCCGGGCAATTGAATGTCCATGATGATCAGATCGGGCGTGACCGAGCGCGCAGTGTCGAGCACTTCATTGCCGTCACCAACCGGATCGACCTCAAAGCCATTGGCCTTGAGAACATCGCAGAACAATTTTCGGTTTAAATCGTTATCCTCGACAACCAGGATTCGCTTTGCCACTGCTATCGCCACTCCCCGAAACTGCCCCTGACTAACGCTACAGACGGATCGCGACAATTCAAAACCACGACAGTCCCTCTGCTCTCTCCGCGCCGACGCTGGCGCTGGCGGCGCTTGGCTGGGTGCTGAGCGAGGATGATCGCGCCGAGCGCTATCTTGCGCTAACGGGAATGGACCCCACTTCACTGCGTGCCGGCCTGGATGACCCTGTGGTCCTGGGATCGGTGCTGGAATTCTTGGCCAATCATGAGCCTGACCTGGTGCGCGCTGCCGAAGCTTTGGCTGTTACGCCCGAGGAATTGATCAAGGCCCGACAGGAGTTGAATCAATGAGCCGACCATTAGTCATCAGCGATTGCGATGAAGTGCTGTTGCACATGGTCGCGCCATTCAAGCAATGGCTGGAGGAAAGCCAGGGCGTGAACTTCCACCTCGAAGGCGGGAACTTTGCGACTGCGCTAAGCTGGCAATCCTCGGGCGAAGTGCTCGAGCCGGCCGATATCTGGCGCTTCCTCGGCGGCTTCTTCGACACCGAGATGGGCCGGCAAATGCCGATCGCGGGCGCGGTTAAGGGGATCAACACGCTGGCTGAACATGCCGAGGTCGTAATCCTGACCAATCTGGTCGATCATCGCCGCGACATGCGCGCAGAGCAGCTCGCTGGCCATGGCATTCACGCGCGGGTCTTCACCAACCAGGGTCCCAAGGGTCCGGCGCTGCAGAAGATCATTGACGAATACAAGCCCAGCCACGCGCTGTTTATCGACGATCTGGCGCAGCATCACGCCTCGGTCGCGGAGACCGTGCCGCATGTAACGCGACTGCATATGTGTGGTGAGCCGATGATCGCGGGCGGGATCGATTGTGCCCATCAGGCCGGCCATGCCGATGCCCGGATTGACGTCTGGTACGACGCACTCCCATGGATGCTCGATCAATTGAAGGAGAAAGCAGCATGAGCATTGCCGCCCGTCTTGAAGAATTGGGAATCACTCTGCCCGAAGCGGCCGCGCCGGTGGCGAGCTATGTTCCGGTGGTGGTGCAGGGCGGCTTCGCCCATGTCTCGGGCCAGCTGCCGTTTGTTGACGGCAAAGTCGTGACCGGCCGGTTGGGCGAGGATGTCTCGCTTGAAGAAGGCATGGCGGCGGCCCGCGTTTGCGGCTTGATGATCGCAGCGCAGCTCAAAGCTGCAGGTCTGCTGGAAAAGGTTGAGCGAGTGGTCAAGCTCGGCGCTTTCGTCAATTCGACCGGTGATTTCACCGATCAGCCCAAGGTTGCCAATGGCGCGTCGGATCTGATGTTCGAAATCTTTGGCGAAAAGGGCCGGCATGCCCGCGCCGCGGTCGGGGTGCCCGTGCTCCCCTTGGGCGCAGCGGTGGAAGTGGATGCGGTGATCGCGATCGCTGAATGAGCGCGCAATGACGCACCGCGGCGCTCCTGCCTGGCTGACCGAATGGGAATATGCCCATCGCGGGCTCCATAGCGCTGGCGTGCCGGAAAACTCGATGGCGGCAGCCGAGGCCGCGATTGCCGCCGGGATGGCGATCGAATGCGATGTCCAGCGCAGCTTCGATGACGAAGTGCTGGTGTTCCACGATTGGGAACTTGAGCGCCTGACCGGCCATGTCGGCCGGGTCGAGGATCGCGTCGCCAGTGAGATTGCACAGAAGTCATTGTTGGGTAGCGATCAGAGCCCGCTGCTGCTGAGCGATTATCTCGCCCGGATCGACGGCCGAGTGCCGCTGCTGATCGAGATCAAGTCAGAGCCGGGCTATGACATCGAATGGAGTTGCCTCAAGGCGCGCGATGCGCTGGCCGACTATGGCGGTGACTTTGCCGTGATGAGCTTTGATCCGCGGGTCCCTGCCTGGTTCGCACATAATGAGCCGGAGTTCTGCCGCGGCCTGGTCTGCACCGACACGCTCGATATCGGCTGGCTCTCGGCCTGGCGCAAGCGTGGCGCGATCGCGCAGGCGGATCCCGATTTCCTAGCGATGGATATTCGCGACCTGCCCGAGGAGCTGACCACGGCCTGGCGCGATGCCGGGAAACCCTTGCTGTCCTGGACCGTTCGTTCTCCTGAACTGCGCGCGCATGCCTTGGCGCATGTCGACGCGCTGATCAGCGAAGGCGAAGGATTGGCATGACTGCAGATTCCGCATCTCTGGCAGACCTGACAGTGCGGCTTGCACCCACGGTCGGCTCGTTCGATGCGGCGGCGTGGAATGCACTGGGCGGCGATCGCAATCCCTTTGTCAGCCATGAATTCCTCACTGCGCTGGAAGATTCGGGAAGCGTTGGTGAAGGGACCGGTTGGGACCCGGTTCCGATCACGATCATGGATGGTGAGGATAATCTGCTGGCCGCCATGCCGAGCTATGCCAAGGGGCACAGCCAGGGCGAATATGTGTTCGATCACTCCTGGGCTGACGCGCTGCATCGCGCTGGCGGACGCTATTATCCCAAGCTTCAGATTGCCGCACCGTTCACGCCCGCCAACGGCCCGCGGCTGTTGCTGTCCGATCCTTCGCTGGCGCCGCATCTGCTCAAGGGGGCGGAACTGGTGTGCGAGCAGAACCGGCTGTCGTCAGCCCACGCCACCTTTATTGACGAGGAGCAATTGCCGCTGTTCGAAGCGGGCGACTGGATGCTGCGGAGCGATATCCAGTTCCATTGGCTCAACCGCGGATATGACCGCTTCGATGACTTTCTGGCAGAGCTGGCTTCGCGCAAGCGCAAGAACCTCAAGAAGGAACGCGCCGCTGCGCAGCAGGGCCTGCGGATCGAGAAGCTGCAAGGCGATGCAATCAAGCCCGAACATTGGGACGCCTTCTGGATCTTCTACCAGGACACGGGCGCGCGCAAATGGGGTACGCCTTATCTGACCCGCGAGGCCTTCGATCTGTTTGGGGAGCGGATGGGCGATCGGCTGGTGTTGATCCTGGCGCTGGAAGGCGATGTGCCGATTGCCGGGGCCTTGAACTTTATCGGCTCAGACGCGCTCTATGGCCGCTATTGGGGCTGCACTCAGGACGTGCGCTTCCTGCATTTTGAGCTGTGTTACTATCAGGCGATCGACATTGCGATCGAGCTCGGCCTCGATCGGGTCGAGGCGGGTGCTCAGGGTGGGCACAAGCTTGCCCGTGGCTATGAGCCGGTCAAGACCTGGTCGGCGCATTGGGTGGCCGATCCCGGGTTTCGTGCAGCGATCGCGGACTTTCTGGAGCGCGAACGCGAAGGCGTGGCGAGTGATCAGTTGTTCCTGGGCGATCGCACGCCGTTCAAAAAGGATTAGGCAGCGCGCTCAAGCAGTTCTGGCGCGCGAGTAAGCGAGCCATTCGCGGGCACGGCGTTGCGCTTCGGCGATTTCGCGAGCGGTCATCTCTTCCGATACATCAGCGCGGCACCAGGCAGCCTCTTCATGGCCTTTGGCAGCGGCGATGTTGAACCATTTGTGGGCTTCGACAAGATCACATTCGGCGCCATTGCTGCCGGTCGAGAAGGCAACGCCTAGATCGAACAGAGCATTGAGGTCGCCTTGTGCCGCGGCCGCAAGATTGCGGGCAATGGCGAGATCGATTGGAGCATCGGTCAGCTCGGTCGCTGCGCCCCCTTTGATCGGTTTGAGTTCCATTTCTGACTCTCCGTTTCGGTGGGGAGAGCAACCCCCTGGCTCTCCCGCACGAACAGACCTCGCCAATCATGGTCAACAATTGGTTAACGCGGGCGTTAGTTTTTTGGTTTGCACAGGGATTGCACTGGGATTGCACTGGGGAAACTGAGCGAAATTGACAGGAAAATGATGCTCGGCAGGCTTGATTGTTCAAACCGTCTTGTGCCCTATCGAGCTGCGTCCTATAGGCGCGCCAACGCTCGATAGGGAGCGGGTCGATTTTGGATTGATCCGCCAGGGACACTGGGAAAACCCGGGTCTTGCAGGGAACGGTCGAACGGGAAAGGCTTGGGTTAAGAGGACCACATGACGACCGCCGCGACTGACGAAATCGACATTCTTGAAAAAGCCAAGCGTGAGCTTGCTCCCGACTATGTTCCGAACGACGACGAAGAATATATGGGCGACAAGCATCAGACCTATTTCAAGATGCTCCTGTTGGAATGGAAACGCTCGATCCACAGTGCTGCTGATCACACGCTGCAATCCCTGAAAGACGGTCCGATCCGCGAAGCCGATCTAACCGATCGCGCGTCGAGCGAGACCGATTGGGGGATCGAATTGCGGACCCGTGATCGTCAGCGCAAGCTTGTTGCGAAGATAGATTCCGCGCTGCGGCGGATCGATCTGGGCGAATATGGCTATTGCGAAGTGACCGGCGATCCGATCGGCCTTAAACGCCTGATTGCACGGCCGGTCGCGACCATGACCGTCGAAGCGCAAGAGGCGCATGAACGGCGTGAGAAGATCTCCCGCGACGACTGAGCCTTAACGGCGCCAGCTCAAAATTCAGTGTCAGATTGGGACGGACTGAATCTAGGCACGCTCAGCGGCCCATTGTTTAAGGGATCGTTAGGTTTAGTTTTCTAACCCGAATTCAACGCACGTGGCGGGGAATTTCCAGGCTCAGATCTGGGGCGAATATCCCTCGTGCAAAGGACTGGACGGGCACGTGGTGCCCTTGGGCGCAGGAGATGATCCGGTAATGACGGATTTTGAAACCAGGAGTGTATCGCGCGATAGCCTGTTTCTGCTCGCCAGCATTCAGGTTGAGCAGGCGAGCGAGGCGCATCGCGTCCGTGTCCGCAATCTCTCCAATGGCGGTATGATGGGCGAAGGCAATCTGCGCGTGAAACGCGGCAACCGCCTGTCGATCGAATTGCGCAATGTCGGAACCGTCGGTGGTTCGGTCGCCTGGGTTCAGGACAATCGCTTTGGGGTCGCCTTCGACAACGAGATTGATTCGGCACAGGCGCGCAAGCCTTCCGGCGAAGCGATGGGGACCGAAGAGAATCCCCACCATTCGCGGGCGCATCGGGCACCGCCTCCGCCAGATTTCTCGGCGGTCCGCAAAGTCTAATCACCCAGACAATCTGCGCAAATTCGTGCCCTTGGGCGCGAGAGCTGCTAGTTATGGCGGCGATGCGAATCTGCCTGCCTCTGATAGCCAGCGTGGCGCTCGCCGCCTGTGGTCCGTCCGGCAACTCCGGACCGGTCAATGTTGCGATTATCGGCGAGCCGGAGAGCCTATTTGAAGAGGGTGTCCGCTTGTCGAGCGGGGCGCAGCACCTCGCCGCTGCGACACATGAAGGCCTGGTTGCGCTCGATCCCTCGGGCCAGATCATTCCCGCGATTGCCGAGCGGTGGATCGTTACCGATGATGGGCTGAGCTATATTTTCCGGCTGCGGGATTCGACCTGGCCTGATGAAGAAGAGATCAGCGCCGAGGATGTGCGCAATCTGCTGCGCGATCTTCTGCGCCGATTGGATGGGACCTCGCTCGGGCTTGATCTTGCCAAGATTACCGAAGTGCGCGCGATGACAGGGCGCGTGATCGAGATCCGACTGTCCGGGCCGATGCCAGAATTCTTGCGGCTGCTGGCCCAGCCCGAATTGGGCCTGGTCAAGTCCGGTAGCGGTGCGGGGCCGATGGTGCTGTCGCGCGACGAGGAGCGATCGATCGCGCGGCTCAGCCCGCTTCCGCCGCAAGCGCGGGGTTTTCCGGCGCGTGAGGATTGGGAAGAACAGTTTCGCCAGCTGACCTTTCGCGCCATGCCGGCCGGGGATGCGGTCCAGGCCTTCTCCGGCGGTGACGCCGATCTCCTGCTCAATGGCACATTGGCGACTTTCCCTATGGCGCAATTGGGGCCGCTGTCGCGCGGTAACATTCAGGTCGACCCGTCGCTGGGAGTACTGGGGCTGGTGATCCGCAATGATGAGGGGATTCTGGCAAATGTCGAAGTCCGCGAGGCGCTCTCGATGGCGATCGATCGCACGGCTCTGATCGCGCCATTCGGGTTGGGCGGTTGGCAGCCGACAACCTGGATTGTCCCGCCCAGCCTGTTCAGCCAGGTTGAGTTGCCCGCCACGCGTTGGTCAGCCCTGTCGATCGAACAGCGTCGCGAATTGGCGCGCGCGCGGATTGCTGATTGGCAACTCGGCAATCGCGATGAGGCGGTTGTACGCGTGGCCCTGCCAGATGGCCCGGGCAGCGATCTGCTGTTCACCCAATTGGCCCGCTTCTGGCGCCAAATCGGGGTCAGTGCGGTCCGGGTCGAACCTGGCGAAGGGGCCGAGCTTGAACTGCGCGATCGCCTCGCGCGCTATTCATCGCCGCGGTGGTTCCTCAACCAATTCCATTGCGGGCTCGAGATCGGGCTGTGCTCGGCCGAAGCTGATGAATTGGTCGAAAGCTCGCTGGCCTTGACCAATATCGCCGAAAAGGAACGGCGCCTGGCGGAAGCCCACGCGTTGATGGTGGCAGAGGAAGTGTTCATTCCGCTTGGCTCGCCGGTCCGCTGGTCGCTGGTTCGCGGGGCTGTCAGCGGGTATCAGGCCAATCAATGGGGCCTGCATCCCTTGTTTCCACTGTCCGAAACCCCCATTTAAGGAATATGGACCTGAATATGAACAAGCCCGAGCAACCCCAAGCGGTTTCGTTCCAGTTCCCGACCGGGAGCGATCCTGTCTCGATTCGACAGCGGGTCGAGGCGATGGAGCTCCTGCTTGAGCGCAGCTTCCGCATTCCCGGGGTCAATGTTCCGATTGGGCTCGATGCCCTGATCGGCCTCATTCCCGTGATCGGCGATGTCGTGACCACTGCGCTGGGTGCCTACATTGTGTGGGAAGCGCGCAATCTGAATCTTCCGAAATGGAAGCTGTGGCGGATGGGCGGCAATGTCGCCTTTGATACGCTGCTCGGCCTGGTGCCCGTGGTCGGCGATGCGGCGGACGTGCTGTATCGCTCCAACACCGCCAATCTGCGGATCATCAAAAAGCACTTGGACAAACACCATCCCGAAACGCGGGTGATCGAGGGTTAGGGATCGATCTGTGTCAGCATGTTGTGCACCGAGAGACAGATTGGCCAAGCAAGCTCTGGGTAGGGCTGAATGAAAGAATCTCTGCAGCGGCGAGCCGTTAGACCGTTGGTAATTGCAGCGGCTTCATTGTTTCAGATCGCTGCTTGTGGAAGCGAGGCGTCGGCGCCTGCTAGCGAAGTCCCGGTTGATCCGGTGAACCACGAAATCGGGGAAGTGTTCGAGGACTGCCCGGGCTGCCCCGCCTTGGTTGCGGTGCCGGGGTTGGAGCAATCTGGCCCGCCGCTGTTGATCATGCAGCATGAACTGACATGGGCTCACTATGTCCCTGCCATGATCGAAGCGGGTTGTCCCAAGCCATACATAAGCCAAGGCGAGGTCTATCCCGATGATCTGACCGAACTGGCCGACGATTATCCGCTCAAGTGGCTGGCTCCGATGAAGATCGGATGCTTCCTGGATTGGCTCAAGCAGAAGACGGGTCACACCTATCGGTTGCCGACGCCGGAGGAATGGGAGCATGCCGCGCGGGCGGGATCGACCACAAGGTTTCCATGGGGTGATGAGCCCGGGTTTGGCCGGGCGGCCGTGCACAGCTGGTTTGATGCGACACCATACCACTTTAACCCGGCCAAAACGAGCGATCCACGCTTCAGCTTTTACACCGGCAGCATGATCCCAGTGAAGCAATTCGCTCCCAATGATTGGGGCTTGTATGACGTGGTCGGCAGCCTCGCGGAATATGTCGACGACATAAAGCCGCCGGTTTTCCCAAGATGTGTTGAGCGTGAATCCTATGAGTATTGCCAGAGCCACGCCGCGCGTGGTGGCTCCGTTTCAACGATCGCGCACCGAGTGGGTGTGGGTCTGGTCGGCCAGGACACTGATTTCATGACCATTGAGAAGAGGTATTATCACGGAGCCGATCAACCGGTTGGATTTCGATTGGTGAGAGAATAAGTGCTGCAAGTTTTCTGAGCATGCCAATGAATTCCATGCCCTGCCCACCCAACTCAGTGTCTGCGCTGCTCGCGCAGCTTGAGGATGGCGTTGACACGCTCCACCAGCCATCGATCTCTGAGGCGACCGAAGAAAACTACTTTGCTGCAAAGTATGATTTCGACTTTGGCGATCTGCCGACATGGCTCAATCCTCCGGGCTTAGAGGCGATGCCATGGCTGGGTGCTCGAACAAAGCCTCGCATTCATGTTTGGGATATACCGCGGCCGATCCTTGAACTGGAGGATCCTGCCAAGCCGATTCCAGACTTTCTCGTGTTTCCCGTTTGCTCATTCGTGGTGTCCGACAAGCTCAAACTGCTGATCGAAGAATGTGAGCCTGGCTCTCTGGAGTGTGCCGAAGTTGGATTCGCAAGCTCCAAGCCCGATCAGAAGTACTGGCTGGTCATGCCTCGCAACTCGCTCGAGGCGGTTGACGTAACGAAGACAGCGGTCGGCATAAGCCACAAGACCCTGAACACGGATGCAATCCGATTGATCAGGTTCGCAGGCAATGTGGTCTTTGATCCAGATGTCACAGCGGGTGTCTGTTCGTTCTCAGATATCGACATTCGTGAGTGGTTCTGGTCGCGCGAATTGATGGCTCGTGCAGCCGACGCCGGGATCACGGGCGTACACTTCGCCAAAGCTGGTGATCACAGTCTGAAACGCGTTCGAATTGAGTGAGCCTGGCCTAGGGCTTGAGGCCCGAATTGTCCCAGTACCGCTCCATATAGAGATAGGTCACCGACGCGGTCCAGGTGATCATCACCAGCCCGTTGAGCGCGCAAATCCCGCTCAGCAAGCGAGCCTGCCCGCTCGGGAACAGATCGCCGATCCCAAGGGTCGTGTAGCTGGTGATGGCGAAATAGAACGCATCCTCGAAGGTCCCGGAATCGGGCCCCTGCAGTTCGCCGACCGCAAAGCCATGCTCGAGTGCGATGAAACCCAGCGCATAGAGCGCGCAATGAACCACATGCGAGGCCATCGCCGCGGTCAGCATCAGCCACAATCGCGTGCGCGGGCGGACATTAAGGTCGGTTGCGCCAAGCGCAGCCAGCCGCAGCGTCTCGTAATGGATGACGATGGTCGCTGCGATCAGCAGGACCGAGATGATGATCGCTGTCATTTGCGCAGGTTCGAGCCGATCCGGCGCGAGGTCAAGCCTCGAGCTCGGTCAGGTGACTGCGCGATTGTCTCACTTTCCGCAGTCTAACGCTTTGAGGAATCGATAATCTGATAAAAATTGATTGCAGACAGACACTTAAGCATTCGTCTATCGCCTTCCTGCGGCAAGGCTTCGGCCTAGTCACGCCGCGGAAAGCGAGGTGATTCACATTGACGAAATGACAGTCATAGCGATTGCCATGCTCTGCATCGCTTTCGCAGCCTTGGTGGTGAAGATCATCGAGGTCTCCCGTTCTGACTGACGGGTGAGGGGGCGGGTGCTGCAAAGCCTGCCCCCAATAGAATGGGCCGCATCGCTGCAACGATACGGCCCGGAGGTGATTCACTTTTGACAGTGACAGTCGGTTGATTGTTAGGCCAATTTTGCAGAAAAATCAACCAATTCAAGTTCAGCGGCAGGTCAAGCCTCCAGCTCGATGTCCCAATAGAGCCAGTCGCGCCAGGTCTCGTGTAGATAGTTGGGTGGGAACTTCTTGCCATGCTGCTGCAACTGCCAGCTGGTCGGTCGGATCGGCCGCTGTTGGATGCTCATATTGGCCTGTTTGGGCGTGCGTCCGCCCTTCTTCATATTGCAGGGCGCGCAGGCGGTGGCGATGTTCTCCCACGTGGTCTTGCCGCCGAGGCGGCGCGGGATCACGTGGTCGAAGGTGAGATTGTCAGGGCTGCCGCAATATTGGCACTGAAACTGGTCGCGCAGGAACAGGTTGAACCGCGTAAAGGCCGGGAATTCGCTCTGCTTCACATATTGCCGCAGCGCGATCACGCTGGGGATCTTCATGTCGAGCGACGGCGAGTGGACCTCGCGGTCATAGCTTTCAACAATATCGACCCGGTCTAGGAACACTGCCTTGATTGCGGTCTGCCACGGCCACAGGCTGAGCGGATAATAGGAGAGCGGGGTATAGTCCGCGTTAAGCACAAGCGCGGGGCATGCCGACAGATTGCGTGTCGGGTCTTCTTCGGCGCCCCGAAACTTGGCGGCGCTTTCGATCAGTTCGGTCTTGAACACTCTTGCGTTCCCTCCTGACTGAATGAAGCATGCCGTGGCAGGAGAAAGAGTCAAACCTGTTACAGGGGCGCTATCCACATTTGCGTGGGTGGGATAGGCTGTTGATGGCCTGTGGATAGGGTCACACAAGTGACTGAAGCATGGTCCTTCCTGCTCTGCTGTGCCAAGAATGCCACGCTGTGGAAACCATCACTCGCTTCGCTCCCAGTCCGAACGGGCTTTTGCATCTTGGCCATGCCTTTTCGGCGGTGGTCGCGCATGACCTGGCGAAGGCGGCGGGCGGGACCTTCCTGCTGCGGATCGAGGATATTGACGGCACCCGTTCGCGGCCCGAGCTGGCCGATGAGTTCAGGCGCGATCTCGAATGGCTGGGGCTCGAATGGCTCGAGGTGCCGGCGCAATCGACCCGGCTGGAATCCTATCGCGAGGCCGCGCAAGATCTGCTCGAGCGCGGCCTGCTCTACAAATGCGTCTGCACGCGCTCGGAGATTCAGGCCGCGCACCCTGCGATTGGACCGGAAGGGCCGGTCTATCCCGGTACCTGCCGCGGCAGGCCGGTCGATCCCGACAAGCCCTTCGCATTGCGGCTCAATGTCCATCGCGCCTTGCAAGAGGCCGGCGAGCTGGTGTGGGAGGATCACATCTCAGGCGCGGTGGTGGCCGATCCGCGACCGTTCGGCGATGTCGTGATCGTGCGCAAGGATGATCCGGCGAGCTACCATCTGGCGGCGACGCTTGACGATGCGGCTGATGGGGTAACCCTCGTGACTCGCGGGATGGACCTGTTCCGCTCGACCCATATCCACCGGGTTCTGCAAGAATTGTTGAGCCTTCCCGTGCCCGAATGGCATCACCATCCTTTGCTCTATGACGCCCAGGGAGAGAAGCTCGCCAAACGGCGCAATTCGCCTTCGCTGAGCGATCTCAGGAACGCCGGAGAGGATGGATTGTTGTTGGCAGAGCAATTGCGCTTGCGTGAATTGCCGTCTGGTATTGCGCTTGGGAAAGACTAAATAGCTGCCATGAATTATATTCTGATCCCTGCACTGATCATTCTCTGCATCCTCGTCGTGGTCTCGCTCATTCGCGGAATCATCGCTTTCCTCCAGACCACCAAGGTCGACCTTGAAAGCGGGGAGGGAGAGACGGTGACCGAGATGCAATTGGCGCAGAACAAGGCAATGTTCGCGCGGATCAAGTACCAGGCGCTAGCGATCGTGGTGGTGACCATCATGCTCGCCATCTCCCAGTAGGTCCGATCGAACAAGCTGCACGCGAGCCAGAGCATGGTGAAACTGACCAAGATCTACACCCGCACCGGGGATGACGGCACCACCGGCCTGGTCGATGGCTCGCGCACGCCCAAACACTCGGCGCGGATCGCGGCGATTGGCATGGTCGATGAAGCCAATAGTGCGATCGGCCTGGCGATCTGCGCGATCGCTGAGCCAGAATTGAGCCAGGCTCTGACCAGGGTTCAGAACGATCTGTTCGACCTTGGCGCCGATCTCGCCACGCCCAGCGAGGACGGAGATTTCACTCCGTCCGAAATGGTACTGCGGATCGTCGCTTCGCAGCCGGATTGGATCGAGCAGCAGATTGATGCACTCAATGAACAATTGGAGCCGCTCACCAGCTTTGTTCTGCCCGGCGGGAGCGAGGCGGCCGCGCGCACCCATATCGCTCGCGCAGCAACCCGCGCAGCGGAACGGGCAATGACCGAACTAGCTGCGCATGATGCGGTCAATCCCGCGGCCCTGGCCTATATCAATCGGCTGTCGGACTATCTGTTTGTCCTTGCCCGCGTGCTCAATGACAATGGCCAGGCCGATGTGAAATGGGTCCCTGGGGCCAACCGCTGACGCCAAGGGCGACCTCAGCCCGCAAGCAATCCCCTAGCCAGACGGACAATGCGCCGCTAACAGGCCCTCCGCTGCAGATGCGAAGGGAATGGTGCAATGCAAAGTCTTGGGCAAAGTCTTGGGCAAAAAATCGCGGTTATCGGTGCTGGTCAGATGGGCACCGGGATTGCCCAGACGGTCGCCCAACACGGCATGCATGTGCTGCTGAGCGATGTCGATCTCACCCGGGCGGAAGCTGGCAAGGCTGCGATTGAGAAATCTCTGGTCAAGCTGGTCGGACGCGGCAAACTCGAAGCCGATGACGCGGAAAGTCTACTCGGTCGGATCACCCCTGTCGGCGACTACGCGCCAATGTCTGAAGCGGGGCTGATTATCGAAGCAGCGACCGAGCAAGAGCCGATCAAGCAGAAGATTTTCGAAAGCGCGGGCCAGGTGCTCGCTGACGATGCGATCATGGCCAGCAACACCAGCTCTATACCGATCACCCGGATGGCCAATTACTCGCCGGATCCCGAGCGCTTCATCGGCCTGCACTTCTTCAATCCGGTCCCGGTCATGGGTCTGATCGAAGTGATTCCCGGGCTGGCCACTGCGCAAGCGACGACCGATCGCATCACCGCTTTCGCCGAAGGTCTCGGCAAGCAAGTGGTGCTGAGCCAGGATGAGCCGGGCTTTGTCGTCAACCGCATCCTGCTGCCGATGATCAACGAAGCGGTGTTTGTGCTGGGTCAGTCGACCGCCGGGATTGAAGATATCGACAAAGGCTGCCGTCTGGGCCTCAACCACCCGATGGGACCGCTGCAACTGGCCGACTTCGTTGGCCTCGACACCTGCCTCGACATTATCAAAGTGCTCTACAAGACCACCCGTGACACCAAATATCGCCCGGCACCGCTGCTGGTAAAATATGTCGAAGCAGGCTGGTTGGGCCGCAAGACCGGTCGCGGGTTCTACGACTATTCAGGCGAAGCGCCGGTTCCGACGCGTTGAGGGATCAGTTGCTGCGCAGTTCCTGAAGGGACACCTGGTCGCCGCGTGGGCGCCCCTCGGGGACTTCTGCCTCAGCCGGAGGGACCAGCCGCGCCGGAGCAGCACTCGCAGCGGCAATGGCAGGCTCCGCCTGTGGTGAAGGATTGTCCTCAGGCACCAGATCGGGGCTTTGCGCAGGGCGTTCGGAGCCCCACAGGCTGCTCGCGCCATCCTCATCCTCACCACCGGCCATTTCCGCGAAGGAGAATGCCGGTTGAGACTGGGCAGGCTCCGCCACGCGCGCAGGCTGTTCTTCGACAATCTCTGGCGCTGGCGCACGATTGGGCGTGCCAGTGGTCGCAGCAAAGATCGCGGCGCCGACAATCGTCACGCCAGCAAGCGAGAGCGCTTGCTTGTTCTTGGTAATGAATTCCATCGACATGGCGCGGAGCATAGCCCCGGATCGGTTAAGGATTGGTGGATTTGAGGGTCCGCTGCCATGAATAGAGCAGGTCGAGCGCCTCGCGCGGGGAGAGCGCATCGAGATCGGTCTCCCGCAGTTCGGCCTGGACCTTATCGGCGGGGGTCGGGGCAGGCGCCTCAGGGGCGCTGGCGGCGAACAGCGGCAGCTCACCCAATCCCGCGGCAATACCGCCGGTTTCCTGACGCGCGGCCTCCAGCTTTTCGAGCACCGCCTGGGCGCGGTCCACAACAGTTTGCGGAACCCCGGCCAGCTTGGCGACCGCCAAGCCATAGCTGCGGTCAGCGGGGCCTTCGGTCAGCTCGTGCAACAGCACCAGATCACCTTGCCATTCGCGCGCGCGGACATGGTGGAGGGTGAGGGCCTCACAGCTCTCGGCCAGCCGCGCGAGCTCATGATAATGCGTCGCGAACAGGCAGCGGCAGTGGATCCTCGAATGGACCGCTTCGACCACCGCCCAGGCCAGCGCCAGACCGTCATAGGTCGAAGTGCCGCGCCCGACCTCGTCAAGGATCACGAAACTGCGCTCGCTCGCCTGGCTCAGGATCGCGGCGGTTTCGACCATTTCGACCATGAAGGTCGAGCGGCCACGAGCGAGATTGTCCGATGCCCCGACCCGGCTGAACAGTCGATCCACTAACCCGATCCGCGCCGCGCTGGCCGGAACGAAGGCTCCCGCCTGTGCCATCAACACGATCAGCGCATTCTGCCGCAGAAAGGTCGATTTGCCGCCCATATTGGGCCCACCGATCAGCCACAGGCGATTGTCAGGTGCCAGCGCGCAATCATTGGCGACAAAGCGCTCCCCAGTCTTGACCAATGCGGCTTCGACAACCGGATGGCGACCGCCGGTGATCGAGAGCTCAGCGCTGTCGAGAATTTCGGGTCGACACCAATCGCCTTCGGCAGCGCGTTCAGCATGGCCTGCAGCGACATCGAGCCGTGCGAGCGCGCTGGCCGTGGCTGCAATGGCGAGCTGGGCTGCGCCGACCGCTGCAACCAGCTCCTCAAAATGCGCCTCTTCCGCTGCCAGCGCCCGACCACCTGACTCGGCGATCCGGGTCGCTTCTTCGTGCAAGGCGATCGAATTGAACCGTACCGCGCCTTTCATCGTCTGGCGATGGGTGAAGCCGCTCTCGGGCTCCATCAGCGCATCGGCATGGCGGCTCGGCACTTCGATGAAGTATCCCAGCACACCATTGTGCTTGATCTTGAGCGCGGCGATCCCGGTGTCTTCGCGATAGCGCGCTTCCATTGCGGCGATCGCGCGGCGGGCATCGCCCGAGACGTCACGCAATTCATCGAGCGAGGCGTCATAGCCGCTCGCGACAAACCCGCCATTGGAGCGCTCGGTCGGAGGGGATTCGACCAGCGCGCGCTCGAGCCAGTCGACCAAGGCGCCATGGCCGGTCAGCTGCGGCAAGAGCTGTTGCAACAGCGTGGGCGCGTCTTCCTGAGGTTGAAGCGTATCGCGGATCCGTTGCGCCTCACGCAGGCCATCGCGGACCTGACCCAGGTCGCGCGGACTTCCGCGCCCCGCCACCAGGCGGCCAAGCGCGCGGCCAATGTCAGGCGAACCGCGCAGGATGTCGCGCAGATCGGCCCGCTCAATCGGTCGATCACGCCAAAATTGCACCAGCGCCAGCCGGTCCTCGATCGGGTCACGCTGCAACAGCGGAGCGGACAGGTCTTCGGCCAGCAGTCGTGCGCCAGCCCCGGTCACACAGCGGTCGATCGCGGCGGCGAGGCTGCCTGTGCGGCCGCCTTGTTGGCTCTCGAGAATTTCGAGACTGCTGCGGGTCGCCTCATCCATCGCCATGCCGGCATCGTGGCGGCGCAATTGCGGCGGCAGCAGCAGTGGCAGATCGCCGCGCCCGACATGTTCGAGGTAGGCGATCAACCCTCCTGCAGCGGCGAGCATCGCGCGGGTGAACTCGCCAAACCCATCAAGCGTGGCGACTTCGTGGATCTGCTTTAGGCGGTCAGATCCGCTGTCGCTTGAGAACATGCTGCGCGGCCGTTCGATCATATCGTCCGGCGCCAGCTCCCATTCTTCTGGACCGACCACTTCGCTGGCTCCCAGCCGCGCGAGCGCAGCGCCGAGCATGGCGGGCGGGCATTCCTCCAGCACCATCGCGCCGGTCGAGATATCGCAGCTGGCCAGGCCGATCACCCCGCGCACTTCAGCCAGAGCGACCAGCAGGTTGGCGCGGCGCGGTTCGAGCAGCGCCTCTTCGGTCAGCGTACCGGCGGTCACGAAGCGGACGATGTCGCGCTTGACCAGGGTCTTGGAGGAGGGCTTGCCTTCGCGCTTGGCGCGCGCCTTGGCTTCATCCGGGGTCTCAACCTGTTCGGCAATCGCTACCCGGCAACCGGCCTTGATCAGCCGCGCGAGATAGCCTTCGGCCGAATGGACCGGGACTCCGCACATTGGCACCGGATCCCCGCCATGCTCACCGCGGCTGGTCAGCGCGATGTCGAGCACCTGCGCCGCGACCTTGGCATCCTCGAAAAACAGCTCGAAAAAGTCGCCCATGCGATAGAACAGCAGGCAATCCTCCGCCTCGGCTTTGAGCGCGAGATATTGCTCCATCATCGGGGTTGCTTTGCCAGCCATCCAACAGGCCTAGCCAGCAGGAGGGTGATTCGGAACGGCAACAATCAGCTTTTCCCGCACTTTGGGCTCTATCGCACTTGGCTGCAGGAGGCTAAGCGGGGCTCGAACACTCAGGAGATATTCGCATGGCCGACGATCGGCAGGTGACTTTTACAACGCGCGAGGCGCTGTTTTACCACGAGACCATTCGTCCGGGTAAGCTGGAGGTCGTGGCAACCAAGCCGATGACATCGCAGCGCGATCTCAGCCTGGCCTATTCGCCCGGGGTTGCCGCGCCGGTCGAAGCGATTGCGGAAGATCCCAGCCTGGCGGCGCGCTACACCGCGCGATCGAACCTGGTTGCGGTGATCTCCAACGGCACAGCGATCCTAGGGCTCGGCAATCTGGGTGCGCTCGCCTCCAAACCGGTGATGGAAGGCAAGGCGGTGCTGTTCAAGCGCTTCGCCGATGTCGACTCGATCGATATCGAACTGGCGACCGAAGACCCCGAGGCCTTAATCAACGCGGTAGCGCTGATGGAGCCGAGCTTTGGCGGGATCAATCTTGAGGACATCAAGGCACCCGAATGCTTCATCATCGAGCAGGCGCTGCGCGAGAAGATGAACATTCCGGTGATGCATGATGACCAGCACGGCACTGCGATCATCGCCGCGGCCGGCCTGATCAACGCCTGCTATCTCACCGGACGCGAGCTCAAGGACGCCAAGATGGTGGTCAACGGCGCTGGCGCCTCGGCTTTGGCCTGCACCGCGCTGATCAAGAGTCTGGGCATCCCGCATGAAAATGTGATTGTGTGCGACCGCAAAGGTCCGATCACGATCGGGCGCGACAATGTTGACCAGTGGAAGAGCGCGCATGCGGTTGAAACCAGCGCGACCAGTCTGGAGGAGGCGCTCCAAGGCGCGGATATTTTCCTCGGCCTCTCGGCCGCGGGCGCGCTCAAGCCCGAATGGGTTGAGAAGATGGCGGACAAGCCGATCATCTTTGCGATGGCCAATCCAACCCCGGAAATCATGCCCGATGAAGCCAAGGCTGTGCGCCCTGATGCGATTATCGCGACCGGTCGGTCGGACTTCCCCAACCAGGTCAACAATGTGCTCGGCTTCCCGTTCATTTTCCGCGGCGCGCTGGATGTCCAGGCGACCACGATCAATGAAGAGATGAAGATGGCAGCCGCGCAGGCGATTGCCGAACTGGCGCGCGAGCGGGTCCCTGAAGAGGTCGCCAGCGCCTATGGCAAGAACCAGAAGTTCGGGACCGATTATATCATCCCGGCGCCGTTCGATCCGCGGCTGATAGAGGTGGTCTCCTCAGCGGTCGCCAAGGCGGCGATGGATTCGGGCGTGGCGCAGGCCCGGATCGAGGATTTCGACGAATATGCCCATGCGCTGAAATCGCGCCTCAACCCGACCACTTCGGTGATGACCGGGGTCTACAACGAAGCCAAGGCCAATCCCAAACGGATGGTGTTTGCCGAAGCCGAAGAGGAAGTCGTGCTGCGCGCGGCGATCCAATATCGCGACTTTGGCTATGGTACGCCGGTGCTGGTCGGTCGGACCAAGGCGGTGGTCGACAAGCTGCACCAATTGTCGGTCTCCGATCCAGGCAGTTTCGAGATCCAGAACTCGGCCACGTCGGAACATATCCCGGCGATGGTCGATCACCTCTACAAGCGCCTGCAACGGCGCGGCTATACCGAGCGTGACGTTCGCCGGATGGTCAATCAGGAGCGCAATGTCTTCGCCGCGCTGCTGGTCGCGCTGGGCCATGGCGATGGAATGATAACCGGGATGACGCGGACCTTCGCGCAAACCGTGCGTGAAGTGAACATGGTGCTCGATCCCAAGCCCGATGCGCTGCCGTTCGGCGTGCACATGATGATAGGCAAGCATCACACCACCTTCCTGGCCGATACCACAATGAACGAGCGGCCGAGCGCGCAGGCGCTGGCGCATATCGCCAAGGAGACCGCCGCGGTGGCGCGGCGGATGGGGCATGAACCGCGCGTGGCCTTCCTGTCCTACTCGACCTTCGGCAATCCCTCGGGTCAATGGCTTGGCAATATCCGCGAAGCGGTGGCGATCCTCGACGCCGAGGATCCCGGCTTCGAATATGAAGGTGAAATGGCGCCCGATGCCGCGCTCAATCCCAAGGTGATGAGCCTCTATCCCTTCAGCCGCCTTTCGGGCCCGGCCAATGTGTTGATCATGCCCGGCCTGCAATCGGCCAATCTCTCCGCCAAGATGCTGCGCGAGCTGGGCAGCAATGCCACGGTTGGCCCGATGCTGCTGGGGATGGAGAAGCCGGTCCAGATCGTGCCGATGACCGCGATCGCTCCCGATGTGCTGACCCTGGCGGTGCTTGCCAGCGCTGGTGTGGTGGGGTGATGCAATGAGTGAAATCGCGCGTGTGGTGCTGTCGGTCACAGGCAGCGACCGTCCCGGACTGACCTCCGAAATCGCCGAGGCGGTGCTGGCAGCGGAAGGCAATTGGCAGGAAGGCCAGCTGAGCCAGCTCGGCGGGCTTTATGTTGGCTCGGTGCTGGTCGAAGTCGCGCCTGACAACCTCTCCAAGCTAACCGACGCGGTTCAGTCGATCGACGCCGAGGGCCTGACCGTGGCGATCCATCCCGCTTTGGCGGGCCGCGTGCCGAGCGAGCCCGATAGCCAGGCCGGTGCGCATCTGGTGTTTGAGCTGGTCGGGCAGGATCGTCCCGGGATCATCAAACAGGTCTCCGCCGCTCTGGCCGGGCTCCAAGTCAATATCGAAGGGCTTGCAAGCGGGGCCGAGCATGGCGCCTGGGGCGGGGAGCATCTGTTTCGCGCGCGGGTCGAATGCACCCTGCCTGACAGCGTAGCTCCCGAGCAGGTTCAATCCGCGCTGGAGGATATCTCGACCGAGATCATGGTCGATTTTACTTTCATCGAGGACTAATAAGACACCTCGTCCTCAAGTTCGCAGCTGGGCCAATTTTATTGGCGCCGGTTTGCCTTGGTGTTAATTGTGTCAAAGATCATAAGAGTTGCAGTATTTGACCATTGCGAATTAGCAAGTGAATGGTAAATAAACCTGACGGGTTGTCGGGAGTTTACCGTGAAGAGGGCGCTGTTTTTTCTTATTGCTTATTCTCTTGTTGCCGTTTCACCGGCCCACTCCAAAGAGTTGTTGCTGGAAGAAACTCTCGCATGGAGGATGTTGCAACTCGAGAAGGACGCTCGTCCCTTTAGCGACGGACCAGCGGTTACGCCTGAGAAAGAAGCGCTCTTGCGCCAAGTCCTTTTGGCGATGGTCGAGTCGACGCGTTACCTTGATCACACTCCAAGAAATGCGGCCCAAGCCATTGCAGTGACAGAAACCGCTGCCAGCCAAATGGCTGAATTGAACATGATGCAGCCGGCTCGAAGAGAGAACTGGGTGTCCTCAATCGGAGAGGCGCTCCGGCCGGTTGAACTCGAGGAGGATGCGTTTGCTAGGCTGGCTCGCTATCCTGGAAATAGCAACTACAGCGGGCTGCATCGCGCCGATGAACCGATCTATTATGTCGACTGCGACATTGCGTCGCTGCTGTTGATTAGTGCTTTTCAAATGCGAGGCTGGGAAGTCGCATTGGTCGAGGTGCCCGATCATAATTTTATCCGGTGGACTCTCGAAAGTGGAGAGCGCTTGAATTGGGACTGGACCTATGGCGCATCGCAATCCGATAGCTGGTATCTGGGCATGTCAGGCAGGCACGCCTCAAGATCCACACTGATGGAGAGTGTTGCCTTGAGGTCCATGGATGCCGACAGCGCAGAGGGCTATTATGGGGCTCTAATTGCGCGGCGGATCCCTGACCAGGCTAAGAAACTCGCGGTGTTTCAATCGGCATTGAGTGTCGACCATGTCTCGCAAACCACGCATTACAATGCCGGCTATTACTATGCGATGGACCCCGACTTTGGACTCGACTACGAAACCGCGGTGCTGGCGGCATACAGAGCGTCGCTGGCTTGGCCTGGCCGTGCCGCAAGCACCGCCAATCTGGCGTGTGTGATCAATCGCGGAGGAGATCGGGCGCAGGCAATCTCGTTGCAGGAATGGGCAGTCGAACGGATCTACGATATTGAACACCGGGAAGTGGCGCAGGCCAACCTGGGTCGCATGCGCCGGGGCGAGCCTTGCCGCTGGGCTTCCTGATTTCGCTGCATGAGTTGGTTTGGCGCGACCGGCAGGATCCCTATTTCCGCCGGAACCGGAAGTACCACACCTCATGCCCGTATTTGGTGCGGGCCTTGTGCTCATAGCGGGTCTCGCACCAGCCGCTCGGCCGGTTCTCCCAGCTTGATCGGCCTTCGACCACCCATTCGAACTCATCGGTAAAGCGCTGCATCACCATCAAAGCGTGGCGCAGATAGATCGGGTGATCGGTGCCGAAGCGGAATTCGCCGCCGGGCTTGAGCTTGTCGGCGATCATCCGCACCGGCCCGTCATTCATCATCCGGCGCTTGGTATGCTTGTTCTTGGGCCAGGGATCGGGGTGCAGCAGATAGAGCATCAGCAGGCTGCTGTCGGGCACGCGCGACAGCACCTCCAACGCATCGCCATGGTGCAGCCGGACATTGGCGAGCTTTTGCTCATCAACGTGCGATAAGGCTTGGGCCACGCCATTGAGGAAGGGCTCGGCTCCGATAAAACCGTGATTGGGCAAAAGGTCGGCGCGATAGGCCAGATGCTCACCCGCGCCGAAGCCGATCTCAAAATGCAGCGGACAATCTTCGCCGAAAAGGCCCTCAGCGGTGACCTGGCCTTCTGCAGGCACTGCGATCTGCGGCAGCAGGTTGTCGACCAGCTCCTGCTGGCGCGCACGCAGCGGCTTGCCCACCGATCGGCCATAGAGCCGGCTGAGCGTTGTCGGATCACCTTCTTTGTGCGCAGTCATGCCGCGCCCGCTAGTCGGTCAGGGCGAGGTTTGTCCAGAGGGTGCAAGTGGCCGCTAGGCTTCGACCACCAGAATATGCGCCTGCATTGGGGCGAGCAGGGTGCCGTCTGCCTGCACATAGTCTGCGGTGGCGCGCTGCATGCGCTCGATCAGCCCCTCAATCACGGCGTCGCTCGCGGGATCATCGAAATCGAGGATCGGCATCAGCGTTCCGTCGGGCGCGGGGCGGCCAAGAAAGGCGAGATCGAACAGCACAAAGTTCCGCGGGTCTGGCAGGATCGAGGGGATCGAGACAGGCTCGAGCGGAATCACCTCGAGCTCCGCCTCGTTTGCAACCCGCTCAACTTCGCTCCGCTCCCCGAATGAGAACGGACCGAAGGGAATCAGATCGTCCCCCAAGCGCTCGGCGACGATTTGTTCGAAGGCAGCAAAGACCGGATTGCCATTGGCGGCTGAGCACCAGGTCGAGAACGCCGCCCGGGCACTGGGCTTGAGCACGCGTTTGACCTCTCGCAAGGCAGCCGGTTTGTTTGGGAAGAACTGCAAACCCTGCTGGCAGTAACAACAATCGAATTGAGCGTCGGCAAAAGGCAGTTCGAGCGCGCTTGCGACCTGATAGTCAATCTTCGCCGCATGGTCCTGTGACAACGCCTTGGCCTTGTCGATCATCGGCGGCGCGACATCGATCGCTCTGACTTGCTCGACCGCTTCGTTGCCAGCGAGGATTCTGCTGACCAGGCCGGTTCCGCAGGCGAGATCCAGTGCGTGACCTTTTGGCGGGAGCGCCGCGGTCAATGTCCGTGCCCAGGGTTCGAACGCCGGCATCAGATAGAGGTGATACAGGTCAGGCGGGGAACGACCGGCCAGGAAGTCGTGCATGATTGGCATAAGATAGTCCCTCCTCAGACCACCAGACTATCGCATGGCGACCCACCCTGTCGATGATCGCCCGGTGTCGACCTCTGAGCAGGTTTCGCTTGAGCAAGGGCAGGGCTTGCCGCTAATCGCCAAGCCTATGAGAGATTTGCAGATTGCATTCGTCGAATTGGAGCCCTGGCTGCAGTCCCTGGTCGCGGTGTCGGGGCTGGTCCTGCTCGCGCTGGTGGTCAATTTCCTGCTCAAGCGGGTGATCCTGCGGGCTCTGACGCCCTATCTCGATGAGCACAGCAAGACGCCGGACAAGGCCGCGGCCTGGCTCGCAACCGTCCTGCCGCTGCTGATCATCTCACGCGGGATCGACCTGGTCCCCAGCCTGTCAGAAGATCTGCGGGTGATCGTGACCAACACGGCCCAGACGGTGATCGTGCTTTCGATCGCGATGGCGATGGTCAAAGCGCTGACCTATGCCAATGAGGTCTATGAGCGGTTGCCGCGCTCGAGAAACCGGCCAATCAAGGGCTATCTCCAGGTCGTGAAGATAATCGTGCTGTGCGGCGCGGCGATCATCATGATTTCGATCCTGATCCAGCAATCGCCGCTGATCCTGCTGTCGGGCCTCGGCGCGATCACCGCGGTCCTGCTGCTGGTGTTCCAGGATACGATTCTGTCGCTGGTCGCGAGCGTGCAGCTCACTACCAATGACATGATCCGCCGCGGCGACTGGATCGAAATGCCCAGCATGAACGCTGATGGCGATGTGATCGATATTTCGCTGCACACGGTCAAGGTCCAGAACTTCGACAAGACCATCACCGCGATCCCGACCCATCGCCTGGTCACCGACAGCTATCGCAATTGGCGCGGGATGAGCGACAGCGGCGGGCGCCGGATCAAGCGCTCGCTGGTGCTCGATCAGAATTCGATCCGCTTTCTCAGCGATGAAGAGGTTGAGGGGCTCAAACGCTTCCGCCTGCTCAAGGACTATCTCGCGGCCAAGAAGGAAGAGATCGGCGAATGGAACGGCACGGAATTGTCGGGCGAGGATGCGCCGGTCAACGCTCGGCGGCTAACCAATGTCGGGACTCTGCGGGCCTATATCATTGCCTATCTCAAGGCTCATCCGCGGATCAATGAAGGCAGGTTCACGCTGCTGGTCCGCCAGCTCAAATCCGGACCGCAAGGCCTGCCGATCGAGCTGTACTGCTTTACCGACACCACCAATTGGAATGAATATGAGGGGATTCAGGCCGACATCTTCGATCACCTGATGGCGATCGTGCCTGAGTTTGGTCTGCGGGTGTTCCAGGAGCCGACCGGGCTCAATTGGTCTGGAGGGCACGCCCCCAAGGAATAGCGCTTGCGGCTCAGGGCTCGCCAAGCCGCGTGAGCCAGGCTGATACGGGATCAAGGAACAGCTCGGGTCGGTTCTCGCCGCCCTCGAATTGAAACGCGGCAAATTGGTCGGGATAGATCCGCAAGCCATGTCCGGCCTTGGGAATTTCGAGCCATTGAGCCTGGCCCGGGCGCAGGCGGTTGAGCGTGTCGACAATCACGCGGTGGCCATGGCGCAACTCAAACTGCTCATACTCGCCAAACACCACCATGACCGGGGCCGTGATCCGCGTCCACGCCGCCAGCCAATCCTGCTCGGCCGCCTGCCAGTGCCAGTCATAGGGGCGCCCATAATGCGGTTCGGCATCGGTCCCGCGCAAAGTCTCCCACACGCCCCGAAGCCGGGGGTGATAGGCCTCGATCTCGGCCGGGGTCATCCGGTGATGGAGATAGAAGGTGTGAAAGGAGAACCTTTTGCGCATTGCGTCATAGAAGCTCTCGGGTGCAAACTCGGGCTGCCGCTCCAATTGGATCCGGTCGAAATTCACCATCCGCTCGAAATAGGTGAGGGCACCAGCGCCCTGGACGATGACACCCGCCACCGGCTTGTCCTGCGCCACCAGAGGGGCGGTGGTGGAGCCAAGGCTGCTACCATAGATCACGATCTGATCGGGGTTTACCCAGCTATGCGCAGCCAGCTGATCAAACGCTTCGCGGTAATGTCCCACCTCGGTTTCGTAGTCGAGCCTGTCGCAGCCGGGCCCTTCGCTATCACCGGACCCTGCTCGATCAACCCGGATCAGAGCATAGCCGGCCTGCCATGCGAGGCGTTCGGCGCGGCTGAAGCGGTCTGGTACGGGGGCGATTGATCCGCACGACACCCATTGCGTCAGGAACAGGGCAGGCAGCGGTCCCTCGGCATTGGCCGGGCGGCTGACGAAGGCCGACAGGCGCAACCCTTCGGTGGTGGTCACCGTCACCTGCTGGTGTTCGAGATCGGGGGTTGAGGGCGGTGGTTCTGCCGCATGGACGGTGAATGCCGCGAAGCAGGCCAGCCACGCGGCAATCAGCAGGTGGAAGGGGGACAGGCGAAGGGGTGATGTCAGGCGATAGGTCATGGCCCAAACCATGCGCCGGGGTTCGCCTATTCCAAGGCGAATGGGATGAAGGGATGAAAAAGCGGGCGCTCAGGCCGCGGCCAGATCGGCGCGATAGGCGTGGCCGATTGGCAGTCTTTTGCCTGATTTGAGCAGGATGTGATTGCGCTCAATCCGCAGGATCGCATCCCGGCTGACCACATAGGAGCGGTGGATCCGCACGGCATCCGCCGCCCTGGCTGCGCACAGGCTGGCAATGGTTGAGCGCACGAGCCGCGGCGCCTCCATCCCCAGATAGAGCTCGCAATAATTGCCGGCCGCTCGCGCCCAATCGAAGCTCATGCCGGTCGATGGCATGGCATCTGCCGCCTGTCGCCGCTTTCGCAGCTCGCCAAACCGCGCCAGCGCGACCAGGACGGTGATGGTCAGTAGCAGAGCGGGGACCCGCCGCCAGACCTCAAACATATCGGGGGCGCGCCAGGCGAAGGCGGCTTCCAATGCCAATGATATGGCAAAAGCCAGTATTATGGTCACCACGACGTGCCACCGGCTTTGCGCATGACGGCCAAGCTCGATTGCAGCGGCCCAGGGCGCGAGATTTATCAGGCCCCAGGAGAAGGCCTCGACCAGAGTGGCCGGATCGCCCGCGCTGTAACGATAGGCCAGGCAATAAAGTCCGCTCAGGATCACAATCGGGAGTGTTGCCCAAGCGAGCCTGACCCATTGGGGTGAGCAATCATAATCTGCCAGAACCTGGTTCATGGCGTGCAGTCTATCGAATTTCCCGGTCGCGACAATGACGCTCTGCACCAACAAAAAAGCCCGAGGCGTGAAGCCCCGGGCGTTTTAGTCGAGAGGGTGTTCTCGGGAGACTAGGCAGCAGCTGCTTCGTCCTGCGGATCGCGCAGAACATAGCCGCGGCCCCATACGGTTTCGATGTAGTTCTCACCGCCGCAAGCGTGGCTCAGCTTCTTGCGCAGCTTGCAGATGAACACATCGATGATCTTGAGTTCCGGCTCATCCATCCCGCCATAGAGGTGGTTGAGGAACATTTCCTTGGTCAGCGTCGTGCCCTTGCGCAGCGACAGCAGCTCAAGCATCGCATATTCCTTGCCGGTCAGGTGAACGCGGGCGCCATCGACTTCAACCGTCTTGGCATCGAGGTTCACTGCGAGTTTGCCGGTGCGGATGATCGACTGGCTGTGGCCTTTCGAGCGGCGCACAACAGCGTGGATGCGAGCAACCAATTCTTCGCGATGGAATGGCTTGGTGACGTAATCGTCAGCGCCAAAACCAAAACTGCGGATTTTGCTGTCCATTTCGGCAATGCCGGAGAGGATCAGAACCGGCGTTTGCACCTTGGCAACGCGCAGTTTCTTGAGCACGTCATAGCCGTGCATGTCAGGCAGATTCAGATCGAGCAGGATGATATCGTAATCATACAGCTTGCCGAGATCCAAGCCTTCTTCCCCGAGATCGGTGGAATAGACATTGAAGCCTTCAGTGGTGAGCATGAGCTCAATAGCTTTCGCCGTTGTTGGCTCATCCTCAATCAAAAGAACACGCATTGCTGGTCCCCTACTTGCCCCAGACTGTTGCCGTAACGCCTCGTAAAGAGGTGTTGTCATGTATTAACCACACAAGATGTGAACGGAAAAGGTTAACGCGTCGTAAACGGGGGCCCCAAAAAATTGTGAGTCTTTTGAGTCACAGGTTTTCTTTGACCCTCAAACGCCGGGCGCAGCGCATCCGCGCTGCTTGGCTCCCGCGCCAGTGGGCGCGACGGGCAGTCGCCCTTGCGCTCGCCCATGGCTCGCGATTGTTGCTACCGGCTAGCTTGGTCGCGGAGCACGGCGCGAAGCGCCGCAAGCCCGACCGGGCGTCCGCAGGACCGTCAGGTCCGAGGACTTTGCACGCCGGATGGCGTACGCAAAACAAAGACTCCGGCGCTTGAGGCAAAACAAAAAACGCCGGATGGCGTGCGCAAAACAGAGACTCACGCGCTTGAGGCAAGACAAATTTCCCAGTGGGCGCGTCGGGCAGTCGCCCTTTGACCGCCGTGACCAAGAACAAATGTCGCTCAAAATTCTCGCCTCCTTCTTAAGGAGGGGATCGAGGGGTGGTTGCGCATGCGCGAGCATTTGTCCCCATAGCCCACCGCCCCCGACCCAATCTCATATCCTCGTCATTGCGAGCCGAGCTTATGCGAGGCGCGGCAATTTATCGAGTACCCCCTCGATCAGGCGCGCGGTTGGTCGGTGGATCGCAGCGTTGCCCCTGCGGCTTATCGCGATGACGAATGAACGCCACTACCCCCAACCTCTCCCCCAGAGGACGTGGGAGCTAAGTGGCTTACAAACTTTCCAGCTTCTTCTGACGCCGCCTTTGCGCGCTTGAGCCGATCCCCACCGCTTCGCGATATTTGGCGACGGTGCGGCGGGCGAGATCGAAACCTTCCTCTTTGAGCAAGTCAACCAGCTTCTGATCCGATAGCACCTTCTTGGGGTCCTCGGCATCGGTCAGCGCCTTGATCCGCGCTTTGATCGCTTCGGAACTGGCCCCTTCGCCATCGCTTGATCCAACCCCGCTCGAGAAGAAGTATTTGAGTTCGAAGCAACCGCGATCGGAGGAGAGATATTTATTGCTGGTGACCCGGCTGACCGTGCTTTCATGCATGTCGATCTCTTCCGCGACCTCGCGTAGGGTTAGCGGGCGCAGCTCCGACACGCCTTTGCGGAAGAAGCCGTCCTGGTGCTTCACGATCGCGCTGGCAGTCTTGAGAATGGTTTTCTGGCGCTGGTCGAGCGCGCGGATCAGCCAGTGCGCATCGGCCAGCTTTTCCTTGAGCCAGCTCTTTGACTCGGCGTCATTGGCGCCGGCGCTCAATTCGACCGCGTAGCTGCGATTGACGATCAACCGCGGCAGAGTTGCTTCGTTGAGGGCGATGTCCCATCCGCCCTGGCCATTGTCGTTCAGCAGGATGTCGGGAACCACAGCATCTGCACTGCTCGAGCCGTAGGCCAAGCCAGGCTTGGGATCGTAGCTGCGCAATTCCTGCAGCATGTCGGAGAGATCCTCGTCATCGACCCCGCACAGCCGCTTGAGCCGCGCGACCTCTCCCTTCGCGATCAATTCGAGATTATCGATCATCGCTTCCATCGCGGGATCGTAGCGATCCACCGCCTTGGCCTGCAGGGCGAGGCATTCGGACAGGCTGCGCGCGCCGACTCCAGTCGGTTCGAGCATTTGTACGACTGTCAGAGCATCGTCGATCAGATCCATATCGACGCCAAGGTCACCCGCAATCTCGCGCAGGTCGAACGGAAGATAGCCAGCATCATCGAGTAGCCCGATGATATGCCGCGCGACAAACGCCTCCTGATCATTGACAGCAATCGCTCCGACTTGGTCGTTGAGATGTTCGGCCAATGTCAGATCAGCGGCGCGGGTCGCTTCGAAGTCGGGCAGCTCGTCAAACGAGCCTCCGGCGCTGGCCGCAGCGCCCCAGTCAGCTCCGCTGGCTATGCCATCGCCGGTTTCTCGATCATGTTCGCGGCTTGAGCTCGCCAGATCGAGCGGGGCTTCGGCCTCGCCCTGACCCTGGGCCATCAACTGGTCTGAGGTGAATTCCTCACGCGGAACGTCGTCAGGCTCTCCCGCGGGAGCGCTGGCCTCGCTTGAAATGGCTCCGGCTTCGAGCAGCGGGTTGGCTTCGAGCGCATCGCTGATGAAGGTTTCGATCTCGAGATTGGATGCCGCCAGCAGCTTGATCGCCTGCTGCAATTGTGGCGTCATCACCAGCGATTGGGACTGTCTCAGGTCTAACCGGGGACCGAGAGCCATTATGCGTCGATCCGCTGTTCGGTGGGCGCATCGCTGCGTTTCGCACCGGCCCACGCACCAACCCGTCCACCCTGAGCATCATAAGATTGGATGGACGGGTGGGCGCGCGGGCTGGCGCAGCCTCCGGCGGACCAGGATCCGCCAAAATCCATCAACTCGCCTCCCGCCGGACAATCACAGTGTGAACCCCTCTCCGAGATACAATCGCCGGACATTCTCATCGGCGACCAATTCCTGAGGCGTTCCCGCGAACAGCACTTGCCCGCCGTAGATAATGCAGGCGCGATCGACGATATCGAGCGTCTCGCGGACATTGTGATCTGTGATCAGCACTCCGATGCCACGCTGTTTGAGGTCTTTCACGAGATCGCGAATATCGCTGATCGAAAGCGGGTCGATCCCGGCGAAAGGTTCATCCAGCAGCATAATCGAAGGCTTGGCAGCCAAGGCTCGCGCGATCTCGCAGCGACGCCGTTCACCACCGGACAAAGCCATGGCCGCGGAGGTGCGGAGATCGGTCAGGCCGAACTCTTCGAGCAACCGCTCAAGCTCGGCAGCGCGGGTCGTGCTGTCAGGCTCAACCAGTTCGAGTACACAATTGATGTTCTGCTCAACCGTCATACCACGGAAGATGCTGGTCTCTTGCGGCAGATAGCCCAGGCCCAGGATTGCCCGGCGATACATCGGCAGCTTGGTGACATCTTCGCCATCCATCAGGATCCGGCCCGAGTCCGGTCGCACCAGACCCATGATCGAATAGAAGCAGGTCGTCTTTCCGGCACCATTCGGTCCCAGCAAGCCAAGCACCTCGCCTTTGCCGACGGTGAGCGAGATATCGGTCAAGACCGCGCGCTTGTTATAGCTCTTGGCGATCGAAATGACCTCCAATCCGCCATTAGGCAGTGGAGCAGAGGCATCCATGCGCTGCTCGTCGGTTTGGTTCAGGGTTTCAGTCGCACTCATTGCAAGCAGACTTAGCATCGGATTTCGGACAGAAAAGGCCTGAGTCATGCTTTTGGCAGGATTTTTGCGTGGTCTGGGCGATTCTTCGGATTGTTTGCGTTCAACGCAACAAAGTTTCAGCTTGGTTACTGAGCTTGCAACGCAAAGACACTTCTGAGATAAAAGCTATCGGAGAGTTGAGAATCCGTTGGGGAGCGGAAAATGGTAGATTATTCACGGAACAACCAGGCAGCAGTGGCTGCTGAGACCGGCGCACGCGATTGGCGCAAGGCGATGAGCGATCACGTCGCCTATGCTCTATTGGTCTATACCGGGCTCCAGATTTTCGTGACCGTGAAGGCCATTTCGGCCGACGGAATGTCGATCCTTCCCTACCTGGCCTTGGTGGTGCTTGTGGCCGGAATTATCCCGGCATGTCGGTGGTTTGAGCGCCGCTGGACCGATCTCTCCGATGAGGAAATCGCCGATCCGGCAACGGCCACGGCCTTCCGCCGCGATACGCTGATGCTATGGGTCGTCGCGATAGGTCTGCCATTTGTGTTTACCGGCTGCTTCAAAGCCCTCGGCTCGCTGTTCTAAGCCAGCGCAGCCCATTTGCGGGGAGGGTTAGTTCCCCGCGCGTTCAATCGCCTCAATCACGATCTTGCGAGCCTCTGCGGCGTCGCCCCAAGAACCGATTCGCACCCATTTCTCCGCTTCGAGATCCTTATAGTGGGTGAAGAAGTGCTCGATCTGCTGGAAAATGATCGACGGCAAATCCTTGGTTTCGCCGACATCCGAATAATACGGAAAGGTCGTGTCGACCGGTACGCAAATCAGCTTCTCGTCACCGCCATGCTCATCTTCGAGATTGAGGACGCCAATCGGGCGTGAGCGCACCACACAGCCAGCGATGAAGGGGCTGCGCGCGATAACCAGCGCATCGAGCGGATCGCCATCGGGCGACAAAGTGTGTGGGATAAAGCCGTAATTGGCCGGATAGCGCATCGGGGTGTGGAGAATTCGATCGACGAACAGCGCGCCCGATTCCTTGTCGAACTCATACTTCACCGGTTCACCTCCGGTTGGCACTTCGATGATGACATTGAGATCGTCGGGTGGATTGGAGCCGGTTGGAATCTTGTCGATACGCATAGGAGGGGTCCCTAGATAGTTTTCGCCGCAGTCCCTCTCCCGACCTGCGCGCCGCCTTTAGCCTTAGATGCGGCATTGCGAAAGACCTCCCTTGGTCTTAATCGCGCCCAAAGACGAAAAAGAAGGCACAATGTCAAAGAACACACCCAAAGCGATCCGCGGCACCCAGGATATCTTCGGCCCCGAGGCTGAGAGTTTTGCGTTTGTGGTCGAGACCTTCGAGCGGGTCCGCAAGCTCTATCGCTTTCGCCGCGCCGAAATGCCGGTGTTCGAAAAGACCGAAGTGTTCAGCCGCGCGATCGGCGAAACCACCGATGTGGTGTCGAAGGAAATGTACTCGTTTGAGGATCGCGGTGGGGAGTCGCTCACGCTACGGCCTGAATTCACCGCCGGGATCGCGCGCGCCTTTCTGACCAATGGCTGGCAGCAGCACGCGCCATTGAAACTCGCCACGAACGGGCCGCTATTCCGCTACGAGCGGCCGCAGAAGGGGCGCTATCGTCAGTTCCACCAGATCGATGCCGAGATCATCGGAGCGGCTGAGCCACAAGCCGATGTCGAATTGCTGGCAATGGCCGACCAGCTGCTCAAAGAGCTCGGGATTGAAGGCGTGACCCTGCATCTCAACACATTGGGCGATGCCGCCAGTCGTGATGCCTGGCGCGCCAGGCTGATCGACTATTTTGGTGCGGTCCGCGGCGAGCTATCGGAAGACAGTCAGGAGCGGCTTGAGAAGAACCCACTGCGGATCCTCGACAGCAAAGACCCGCGCGACAAGGCGTTTGTCGGCGACGCGCCCAAGATTGACCAGTTCCTGTCGGATGAGGCCCTTGCGTTCTTCGAACAGGTCACCAGTGGGCTCGACGCCGCCGGGGTCCAATGGAGCCGCGCGGAAAGCCTGGTGCGCGGGCTCGACTATTATCGCCACACTGCGTTTGAATTCATTCCCGATGAAGGCTCAGCTGCGGCCAATGCGCTTGGCGCGCAAAGCACCGTGCTGGGTGGCGGGCGCTATGACGGCTTGATGGAAAGCCTCGGCGGCGCGCCGACCCCGGCGGTTGGCTGGGCGGCCGGGATCGAACGGCTGGCAATGCTGGTGGGGGAGCGGGAGGTTGAGCGCCTTGAGATTGCGGTCGTCGCCGAGAACGCTGCACGAGAAGATGATGCTATTGCTGCGGTGAACATGTTTCGACGGATGGGAATCAGGACTGAACTCTTCGCTTCAGGGAGCCCTCGAAAGCGCTATGACAAAGCTCGCAAAGTCGGTCCTGGGGTGCTCGTTTCGATGGACCTGAGGGGCGATGGCACGGAGCGCCAAAATTGGATCGCGACGCTTCCAGAGATTGATCTACAAGATGAAGCCTTCGAAGCTTTCATAAGTCGTTGGGATATCCCAGACGACACCTATTGACCATGCAAATCCCTCCCGAACGTCTTGATCAGATCGCCAATCGCTTTGCCGAGCTCGAAGCGCGGATGGCTTCGGGCACGCTCGAAGGCGATGAATTCGTCCGTGCTAGCCGCGACTATGCCGAGCTTGAGCCGGTCGCCAAGATCGCCGCCGAGGTGAAGGCCATGCGCGAGGAGATCACCGGGCTCGAAGAGATGCTGGGCGATCCCGAGATGAAAGCCATGGCCGAAGAAGAGCTCGCCAGCATTCGCGAGGCTCTGCCCGAGAAGGAACGCCAGCTGGCGATTGCGCTGCTGCCGCGCGACGCAGCTGACAGCCGCCCGGCCATGCTTGAAATTCGCGCCGGCACGGGCGGGGATGAGGCGGCGCTGTTCGCGGGCGATCTCTACCGCATGTATGAGCGCTATGCCGCCGAGAACGGCTGGAAGGTCGAGCCGGTCAGCATGAATGCGAGCGAGGTTGGCGGGTTCAAGGAAATCGTCGCTAATGTCAGCGGGCAGGGGGTCTTCGCCAAGCTCAAGTTCGAAAGCGGGGTGCATCGGGTTCAGCGGGTGCCGGTGACCGAAAGCGGCGGTCGGATCCACACTTCGGCAGCGACCGTGGCGGTGCTGCCTGAGCCCGATGAGGTCGATGTCCAAATCGACCAGAGCGACCTCAAGATCGACACCTATCGCGCCTCGGGTGCGGGCGGACAACACGTCAACACCACCGACAGTGCGGTGCGGATTACGCACCTGCCAACCGGGCTGGTGGTGATGCAGCAGGATGAGCGCAGCCAGCTCAAGAACCGCGCCAAGGCGATGCAGGTGCTGCGCGCGCGGCTCTATGAAAAGATGCGCGATGAGGCCCAGGGGGCTGAGGCCGAGGCGCGCAAGGCGATGGTCGGATCGGGCGATCGCTCGGAGCGGATCCGGACCTATAACTTCCCTCAGGGGCGGGTGACGGACCACCGCATCGGGCTGACCCTGCACAAGCTGGAAGAGGTGCTGGCCGGGCCGGGACTGGGCGAATTGGTTGGCGCGCTGATCTCAGAGGATGAAGCCAAGCGCTTGGCGGCGCTGGCGGAGTGACAGTCGCGCAGGCCCTGCGCGAAGCTGCGGAGCGGCTTGCAAGCACCAGCGACACTGCGCGGCTCGATGCCGAAGTGCTTATGGCGCATGCACTGGGGGTGAGCCGGTCGGACTTGCTGCTGCGGTATATGCAGGCGGATGCGCCAAGCAACTTTGCCAAGCTGGTCGATAGCCGCGCGATGCGGGAGCCGGTGGCGTACATAATCGGGACGCAGGAATTCTTCGGCCATGCTTTTGCGGTCAATCCTGCGGTTCTGATTCCTCGTGCAGACAGTGAGGCTCTGGTTGAGGCGGCCCTTTCTGCAGCCCCCAATCCCAAGCGCGTGCTGGATCTGGGAACCGGTTCGGGTGCCCTGCTGCTGTCGGTGCTCGAAGCCTCAGGATCAGCCGAGGGGATTGGCATAGATGCCTCTCGATCTGCTTTGGAGGTGGCCACGGGCAATGCGCTGTCGCTGGGCTGCTCACCGCGCTCGCAATTCCTCCTTCGGGATTGGACCAAGCCCGGCTGGCCAGAGGGTCTGGGCGTATTCGATCTGATCCTCTGCAATCCACCCTATGTCGAGGAGGCGGCCGAGCTCGATCCCGATGTGCGCGATTATGAACCGGATTCAGCGTTGTTTGCGGGCCCCGACGGGCTGGATGATTATCGCATCCTGATCCCGCAATTGCGCCAATTGATGAGTGAAAACGGCGTAGCGGTGCTCGAAATCGGTGCCACTCAGGCCAGTTCTGTCACTGAAATTGCTGAAAAAGCCGGGTTTGTGACTCAAATTCGCCATGACCTCGCAAATCGAACGCGTGCGATTATTCTGCGTTGACGAAATTGAAAGCAGGGCTTGGCAAATAGACAAAGGCTCGCTACCTCCGAATCGGACCTCCGACGGGCGTGTGACGCAACTCGCAGGGCCAGCTCCAAGTTTCTGATCGATTCCACCGTGTGAATACGTGCGCGGTGTATCAAGAACCGGAGCGCGCCGATTAAGACCAGGCGCAGAGGACGAGAGGTCTATTAGCCAGAAGTGCAATGCGACATTGTACCGGCTGACAAGAGGGATGAAATTCCTTGAATAACAATCGTAACAACCGTCGCCGTGGCCGCGGCAATCGCAACCAAGGCGGCAACAACCAGCTCAATCGGATCGACAGTCGCGCGCGCGGCAATGCCCCGCAATTGCTCGATAAGTACAAGAAGCTGGCGCAGGACGCGCAGCACAATGGTGACCGTGTCCAAGCGGAATATTATCTGCAGTTCGCGGATCACTATTTCCGCGTGATCGCTGATAACAAGGCGCGTCAGGAAGAAGCCCGCGCCAAGCGTCAGGAAGAGCGCGAGCAGGCCAATGATGACAGCGAAGACGGCGAAGATGGTGAGAACCGCCGCCGCAACAATCGCCGGGGCCGGAACCGCCGGGACGAGCGCGATGAAGAGATCGCCGAAGTCGAAGAAGGCGAAGCTGTCGAAGCTGGCGACCAGGAAGACGAGCAACCCAAGCGCCGCACCCGCCGTCCCAAGGGCGAAACCCGTGGTGAAGGTCGGAGCAATGGCCGCAAGCCGCGCGCCAGCAAGGACGACGACAGCGCTGGCGATGAGATCGACGCCGCTGTTCTTCCGCCAGCGATCGGAGCCGAAAGCGCGTCTTCCGACGGAGACGATGACGCCAAAGAGGCGGTCGGCTGATTGATCGCGCTTGGGTTTGCGGATGCAGAGCTCGATTCAGCAGAACTCGATCCAAGCGATGACATCCGGCGTGGTGGCGTTTTGCCAGTCGCGCCCCAAGCTAACGGCCTTTGCGATGGGCGCCATCGCAGCGCTGGGTTTCCCTCCGCTGCATCTGGGGTCCGTGTCACTTGCGGCCGTGGCCGTGTTTGTCTGGCTCGTTTATCAAGCGCCTAGCTGGAGTGCCGCACTCGGACGCGGTTGGTGGTTTGGCTGGGCACACTTGACCCTTGCCAACAATTGGATCGCCACCGCCTTTACGCATCAGGCCAAGATGCCCGAATTTCTGGGCTGGCTGGCGGTGCCGCTGCTGGGGCTTTATCTCGCCCTCTACCCCTCGCTGGCTGCGCTGCTGGCGCATCTTGCGCATCGCAAATTGCAGCCCGCGTCAGCTGGGATTGGGACCTTCGGCCTGTTGCTCGCAGCCAGCTGGATCGTAATGGAATGGCTCCGCAGCTGGGCCTTTACCGGCTATCCCTGGCCACCCCTGGGGTTAGTGCTGTTGGGCGACTGGAGCTCGCCTGGCTTCGCCATCTTGCTCCCCTGGCTTGGAACCTATGCCCTTTCCGGATTCGCAATCATTCTGGTCAGCCTATTCTTGTTGCCGGTCCTTTCTGGCCGTTGGATTGCGAGCGGTGCGGTTGTTGCGCTGATTGCGATCGCGATGATCGGATCGAAAGCGCTGCTGCCAGCGCCTTCCGATAGCGCAACGCCCTATGCGTTGGTCCAGCCCAATCTCGGGCAGGACGAAATCAATGATGCGAGCAAGTTTGAGCAGCAATTCGCGCGGATCGCCGATTTGACTTTGCCTGGGCGCGACGAGGGGCGGCTTGTGCTGTGGCCCGAAAGCGCGATCCCGGACTATCTCGAAGATGGTTACCCGCAACGCTATTATGATCGCATGACCGCGGCCGGGGATCCCGAGTTCGCACGGCGTCGCATTGGTAGTTTGATTGGCGATCAATCGACCCTGCTGACCGGAGTGGTCAATCTCGACATAGGAGAGCGCGAATATGGACTCGGAGCGGTCAGCGCGCGCAATTCGGTGATAGCGCTTAATAGTGCTGGAGAAATCACCGAAAGCTACGCCAAGGCCCATCTGGTTCCTTATGGCGAGTACCTTCCGATGCGGACAATCCTTGAGCCTCTCGGCCTGTCGCGTCTGGTCGCAGGCACAATTGACTATTTGCCGGGGCCCGGGCCGCGCACTCTGGATCTGGGCGAGTTCGGCAAGGCGGGCATTCAGATCTGCTACGAAATTGTCTTCTCGGGTCAGGTCACCGATCGCGCCAATCGACCGGACTATCTGTTCAATCCTTCCAATGACGGCTGGTTCGGCCGCTGGGGCCCTCCGCAGCATCTCGCGCAGGCTCGTCTCCGGGCGCTCGAAGAAGGGTTGCCGGTGCTGCGCTCAACCACGACCGGGATCAGCGCGGTGATCGATGCCAATGGGGTCGTACGCCAAAGCATTGCTACCGGAGAGGCAGCGCGGATTGATGGCATGGTCCCTGCGGCCCATCCACCCACTCTCTTTTCGCGTTTTGGCAACGCTGTTCCGATGGCTTGGGCCGCGCTCCTTCTTCTTATAGCGCTCGGCCTGCCGAGATTGGTTGCAAGCCGAGAAGCGGACGGCTAGGGCAAATTTAAGACATAAAGAAATCCTTATATCTCCCACAAATCTGAGGCGGACCTTGATGCGCAGCGATTATCTCTTCACATCCGAAAGTGTTTCTGAGGGTCACCCCGACAAAGTATCTGACCAGGTCTCTGACGCGATTGTCGATCTGTTTCTGTCGAAAGATCCGGAAGCGCGTGTTGCATGTGAAACGCTGACCACGACACAGCGGGTGGTGCTCGCCGGAGAGATCCGCGCGAAGGGCATTTATGAGAATGGCGAATGGGCTGATGGCGCGCTCGACGAGATCGAAGCTGCTGTCCGCAACACTGTTCGCGAGATTGGCTACGAACAGGACGGTTTCCATTGGGAAACGCTGACCTTCGAAAACCACCTGCATGGCCAGTCGGCGGAGATCGCCATGGGGGTCGATGCTGGCGGAGCGGACTCCAACAAGGATGAGGGCGCTGGCGACCAGGGCATCATGTTTGGCTATGCCTGCAATGATACGCCGGATCTGATGCCAGCTACGCTAGACTACAGCCATAAGATCCTCGAACGGCTCGCAGCCGACCGCAAGTCGGGCGTTGCGCCTTTCCTGGAGCCTGACGCCAAGAGTCAGGTCACCCTTCGCTATGTCGACGGCAAGCCGGTGGCCTGCACGGCGATCGTTGTCTCGACCCAGCACGCCCCTGGCTATCACGAGGGCGATAAGGAGGCCGAGCTCAAGGCCTATGTGAAGGCTGTGGTTGGTGAGATCTTGCCGGAAGGCTGGATCAGCGAAGATACGATCTGGCACATCAACCCGACCGGGGCGTTCGAGATCGGCGGACCAGATGGCGATGCAGGCCTGACCGGGCGCAAGATCATCGTCGACACCTATGGCGGGGCGAGCCCTCACGGCGGCGGCGCCTTCAGCGGCAAGGACCCGACCAAGGTTGACCGCAGCGCGGCCTATATCACGCGTTATCTCGCCAAGAATGTTGTCGCTGCGGGGCTGGCTGATCGCTGCACGATCCAGATTGCCTATGCAATTGGCGTGTCGCAGCCGCTCTCGCTCTATGTCGATACGCATGGCACCGGCAGTGTTTCGGACGCAGCGATCGAGAATGCGATCATGGCTCTGCCAGAGCTTGGCGGGCTGACCCCGCGCGCGATCCGGACGCATCTGGGTCTCAACAAGCCGATCTACCGCAAGAGCGCAGCCTATGGCCACTTTGGTCGTACAGCCGAGGGCGATTTCTTCCCGTGGGAGCGGACCGATCTGGTCGATGCTCTCCGGGCAGCACTTGCCTGATCGGCATTTGCTAGAATCCTGCTAGACCGGCCGTCATGCAAGTGGCCGATCATTCATCCGCGCGCGTTTTAGAGCTGGATGCTCTGCGAGGCGTTGCCGTGATCGGCATCGTGTGGATGAATGTCTACATCTTCGCATTGCCGCCGCAGGCCTATTACAATCCACTGGCCTGGGGTGGAGATCAGCCGGTCGATCAATGGGTCTGGGCAGCGAGTTTTGTGTTCGTAGAGGACAAATTTCGCACCCTGTTCGCAATGCTGTTCGGCACAGGTTGCGCGATCCTTCTCGACAAGCATGAAGAGCGCAAATGGCGCGCCCATTTTGCCCGCATGGCTATGCTGTTCGTGATCGGCGTGGCGCACGCGACCTTGTTGGCGAGCAATGACGTGCTGCGCGCCTATGCCCTGGCTGGACTGGCTCTGCCGTTCATCGCTCATCTCTCGGCGCGGGCCCTGATCGCGATCAGTATCGGCTTGCTGGCGGTCCATGTCGGGGGCGGCATTGTCGCATTTGGCGGGGCGGTGGTCGATTGGTTCGAGGGGCGGCTCAACAGCGACATCATATTCTATGTCGAGAACAATTTCGGTCCTGAGCCGCAGAGCATTCAGTTCATGCTCGAACAGGGTCGCGAGAGTTTCGGTGAGCGAATTGAGCGACGGCTAGACGGGCTGTGGAGCCAGATTTCGACCATCTCCAGCTCGATCCCGTTGAATCTGTCGGCCATGGCTTTGGGTATGGCGCTGTGGAAGGATGGAATGCTGTCGGCCGAATGGCGGGTCTTTCGGATGCAGCGTCTCGCGGCGATCTGCGCATTGCTTGCTCTGCCGGCGCTGTTCTTCCTCGCCAATTGGGTTGCCAGCAATCAGTTTCCCGGCGCTCTGGTGGCGGCGGTCACCCTGGTGCTATCGGCGCCATTCGATATGGCTTTGGGCCTGGCTTACGCCGCGCTGGCGATCGCATTGTTTCGCTCTAAGGGCTGGCTGTGCCAGCGGCTCGCTGCTGTCGGCCGCCTGTCGCTCAGCAATTATGTAATGACCTCTATCGTGCTCAGCGCGATCTTCGCCAGTTGGGGGCTGGGACTGTTCGGGGAGGTTTCGCGCGCGCAGGCATTTGCTCTCAGCTTCGTTCCGATCATCGGCATGCTGATCTGGTCACCAATCTGGCTCAAGTATCTCGGCCAGGGACCACTCGAGCGGCTTTGGCGCGGCCTCTCGAGACTTATCGCCTGACACCAAGAAGGGCGAGCCCGTAAAGGCCCGCCCCATGGATTTGAGCGTGGATGCTCTGACTTACGCTTCCGGATCAGCGGCACGAGCGTGCCATTGCTCTTCGCGGAACCAGTCGCCGACTTTGCGACCGAATTTGGCGATCGCATTCATGTTGAAGAAGTGCATGAAGCCGAGCGCGACCACCACAATTCCGATCTTGCTCGAGAGGAATTGAACCATCTCGATGGCGCTTTCCGGAGTTGTACCAAACCGCAATGTCAGGAGGATCCAACCCAGATTGACCAGGTAGAAACCGACGACGAGCAGGTGATTGGTGGATGCAGCCAGGACCTCGTCATGCCCAAAGCACTCGGTCAGGAAGACGAAGCCATTGCGTGAGAGTGTCCGAGCGACCCAGACAGTCAATGCAATGCTGATTCCCAGATAGGCGAGATAGGCGGGAAGTGCGTACATCATTATCTCCTGTTATTTCTGAAATTTGAGAAATATCTACTCGAACTTTTGCTGCATCCAGTTTCTCCTTTGTCGTCTGTTGATTAGGGGGTGTCGTTCGAACTGCCGCCACCGGGCAGAAAGCGGGCGATGCCGCGGCCAAGTTTCATCAATCGGACCAGCGTAGACTTGGGAAGCTTGCGGACATCGGCATACCAGCTTGTCAGCGTGCCGATGAATTCGTGCATCCGTCCAATACGTTCACGAATATGCTGCGGCACGTCCTCTCGACCATTGAGGCTTTCGGCCAGCTCGCCCAGAAGTTGAATGGTGGGATCAAGCTCGCGCCGCTTTCGCTCAGCGGCGATCTTCATCAGCATGTCCCACAGATCAGTCTCGGCGGTGAAATGGTCGCGGCGATCGCCCTCCATATGGACCCGGCGAACAATCGTGTAGGATTGCAGCTCCTTGAGTCCATTCGAGACATTCGAGCGAGCCAGTCCCAGTGCCTCGCAAATCTCTTCCGCATGGAGAGGACGCTCGCTCAAATAGAGCAGCGCATGAATCTGCGCGACCGAGCGATTGACACCCCATTCCGTGCCCATCTCGCCCCAATGGGTAACAAAAGAGCGAGCTTCCGGGATCTCGAGAATCTTGGTCACGACTTGGCCCTTTCCTTATTTCTGTAATTACAGAAATCACTAGAATTGGCAAGAGTTTTGTGCGGGTCGTGCGGCGATGGTCAGAATTCGTCTTGGTTTTCGCCCAAGATTGGCGAGGGCCGGTCGAGCGCCAATTCAGCATCAGAGAATGTGAATGGGCTCCGCACCCCAGGCATGCCGTCAAGATCCACGCGAAGCTCGCGCGCAACCACTTGCGGATCGGCAAACACTTCGTCGAGCTGATTGATCGGGCCAGCGGGGACGCCGCGCTGCTTGCACGCCTCTAGCAGCGCCGCTTTGCTCCAGCCGCTGGTCGCTTCGGCGATCTCGGCATCGAGCACGGCAGCGTGATCGACCCTGCCGCCATTGCTGACGAAGCGTGGGTCATCGGCGAGGTCTTCCCGTCCCAAAAGCTCAACCAGTTTGACGAACAGACTATCATTGGCCGGCGCGAGGATCACGTGGCCATCGCTGACCGGGAACACGCCATAGGGTGCCACTTGAGCATGGGCATTGCCCATCCGCGGCGGGTTCTGTCCGGTCTGCAGAAAATAGCTGGCCTGGTTGGCGAGCATGCTGACCGAGCAATCGAGCAGCGACATGTCGACTTGCTGGCCCTTGCCGGTCCGCTGGCGCATCAACAGCGCAGCCTGAATTCCATTGGCAGCATAGACACCGGTCGTCAGATCGGAGATCGAGATCCCCATCTTGATCGGATCGCCTTCGGGCTCTCCGGTCACCGACATGAACCCGCTCATGCCCTGGATCACAAAGTCGTACCCAGCCTCATGTGCGCGTGGGCCCGTTTGGCCAAAGCCGGTAACTGAGCAATAGACCAACCGCGGGTGGTTCGGCGCCAAGCTGGCATAGTCGAGCCCGAACTTGGCGAGGCTACCGGTCTTGAAATTTTCGATCACAACATCGGCGTCGGTCACCAGTGCCTTGACCCGATCGAGCTGTTTCGGATCGTGAAAATCGACCACGATTGATCGCTTGCCGCGGTTGCAGGCGTGATAATAGGCGGCCTCTTGACGCAGCTCTCCGGAGGGATCCTCGCGCTCGACCCAGGGTGGACCCCACTGCCGAGTGCCATCACCCTCGGGGCTCTCAACCTTGATGACGTCTGCGCCGAGGTCGGCCAGGATCTGTCCGGCCCAAGGTCCAGCCAGGACCCGCGCCAGCTCAACGACCTTGAGGCCAGCCAGCGGCGAATTGGGATTACGAGGTTGATCGAGCCACATGGGATCGGACTATGCCGGCTCGAGCGCCACTTCAAACTGAGCCGTGGTCTTGGCGGCAACCTCTTCGACCGTAGTGCCCGGTGCGAGCTCGATCAGCCGGAATGGGCTGTGGTGATCGATCCGGTGAAACACGCCGAGATTGGTGATGATCATGTCGACCACATTGGTCCCGGTCAGTGGCAGGGTGCATTCGGGGATGAATTTGGGATCGCCCGCTTTGCTGTTGTGATCCATCACCACGATGATCTTCTTCACGCCCGCGACCAGATCCATTGCGCCGCCCATGCCCTTGATCATCTTGCCCGGGATCATCCAGTTGGCGATGTCGCCATTCTCGGCCACTTCCATTGCGCCGAGCACGGTCAGATCGATATGTCCGCCGCGGATCATCGAGAAGCTGGTGGCGCTGTCGAAATAGGCTGAGTGCGGCAGCTCGCTGATGGTCTGCTTGCCGGCGTTGATCAGATCGGGATCGACCTCGTCATCATGGGGGAAGGGGCCGATGCCCAGCATGCCATTCTCGCTTTGCAGCGTGACATGCATGCCTTCGGGAATGTGGTTCGCGACCAAGGTCGGGATGCCAATGCCGAGATTGACGTAATAGCCATCCTGCAGCTCCTGCGCGGCGCGAGCGGCCATCTGATCGCGAGTCCATCCGGTAGGGGTATCAACCATGGAAATGCCTCTATTCTTTAAGCGAGGGAGTTTCAGTGAGCGCCGGCGGGGTCAGAAACCACCCCTCTCCGATCAATGCATCGAGTGGCTCACCAATGCTGGGATCCAGCAGATAATCGAACAATTCGTCGAAATCGGAGCGCTTGTCACCGGCGATGGCCACCACACAATGCGTTTCGGACAATTCGCGCCGCCGAGTCTGCTTGCGGTCATCCGGATACCGCATCAGCAGCAGATTATCCTGATTTTCGATGTCCAGGCCGGATACCGCCAGCGAGCGGCGAATAGACCCGGCAACGTCCGCCGAATGGCCGGAAACCCAGAAGACCGAAATACCCTTGCGGCGCAACTGCCCAAGACCCAGCGCCAGGACCATATCTGCCTGCGCCAGACCATTGGGGTCGAACAGCTCGCCTTCCGGGTCGAGATCGATCACTACCGCGGGATCGCTTGCCGTGCAGGCCAAGCGGTCTCCGTCGACGCTGGTGGGATCGAGCAGCAGGGCGGAGGGAGGGAGATCAGCAGTCTGGGCTTGCTCGCCAGCATCCAGGGCATAGCCGAGAAACTCGATGTAGGGGGTCGAAGCTCCAAGCTGCGGGTCAGCCGGCAAAGATCCAGCCTGTCCGGCGCCGGGCGTAGGCAGGTCAGTTTGGTCGAGCACGACAAATCGGCCCGATGCGGTGGCTCCAGACGGGCTACTCGGCTTCTCAACCGGCGCGGCCTGTGATTGCTCTTCTGTTGACTGCTCCTCTGGCCCGCCGACCGTGACAGTGCCATCAGCAACAGCGACAGCCTCCACATCTCCGTCGTCAAGCCCCTCTTCACCGTCGACCGTTGTGGTGACAACCGCCCCGCCTGCCAGAACAGGTATGGCTGCGACCGCGACGCAGCCATTCAGCACGAAAGCCGACAACAGAACAAAGATGGCCTGATGCATACGCGCCATTGCTATGCTGCCTCGCGCTCCCGTGTGGTTCGGAATTCGATCTTCTTGTCGTAGGGCGCGCCGAGGATCATCCGCTGGACGAACACGCCGGGCAGGTGGATCGCATCGGGATCAAGCGCACCGACCGGGACGATCTCTTCGACCTCGACCACGCAGACCTTGCCGCAGGTGGCGGCGGGCTGGTTGAAATTGCGCGCGGTCTTGCGGAACACGCAGTTTCCGGTTTCATCGGCCTTCCAGGCTTTGACGATAGCGAGGTCCGCAAAGATCCCTCGCTCCATTATGTAGGTCTCCCCGTCGAACTCCTTGTGCTCCTTGCCTTCCGCAACTTCGGTGCCGACGCCGGTCTTGGTGTAGAAGCCCGGGATGCCTGCGCCGCCAGCGCGCATCCGCTCGGCCAGAGTGCCCTGCGGGCAAAATTCGACCTCAAGCTCGCCGGCCAGGAACTGCCGTTCGAATTCCTTGTTCTCGCCGACATAGGACGAGATCATCTTTTTGACCTGCTGCGTGCGCAGCAATTTGCCGATCCCCTCGTTGTCGATCCCGGCATTGTTGCTGGCAAAGGTCAGTCCGGTGACGCCCGAATCTCTGATCGCATCAAGCAGCCGCTCAGGAATGCCGCATAGGCCAAAGCCGCCGGACGCGATCAGCATATTGTCTTGCAGCACATCTTCGAGCGCTGCGGCGGCATTGGGGAACAGCTTCTTCATCCAATTCGACCTGTCTGATATCCATGCGGGAGTTTTGTCGCTGGCTGATTAGTGCTTTGTATAGGGCCTGTCACCTCTGGTCTGCTGCCACACGCTCGGTCGTGGGGCGCCGGTCGATCAATGCTGCGACGCACAAGCACGGGTGCGGAACGCCGGATTCCTGCGAGATACGGGCGAGTTCGATTGTCACAAGAGTGCAATATTTCGCATAGTTCCGGATGGTTCCCGATCATTTGATGCAATTCTTGCAACTCAAAATGCGCCTTTCGCACTTGCACAAAAAATGCTGCAAGCGCATAACCCTCTCATGCCTTTCAGGCATCCTCTCCCAAACTTTTCAAGCCCGGCTTCGGCCGGGCTTTTTCTTTGCCCGTAGCCCGGCGCCTTCGCAGCTGGCGTAACGCCTGCACGACGCTTGCATTTGGCTGAACCCGATTGCTTTCACAATCGACACTTCCTAGCTATCCCTCTCAACCGGCTTAGACATTTGGGAAGAGGGATTGTTTGATGGCTGATGCAGAGGGCGCGACATCCGAGCAAACAATCCGACTTCAGGTGGCCCCCGCCCGGCAAGAGGAATCGGGCCAGGGTATTGCCCGCATGCCGCGCAAGGTCCTGCTGGCGCTCGATCTCAATGAAGGCGATGTGGTCGAGATCACGGGCAAACGCAGCACCGCTGCAATCGCAATGGCGGCCTATCCGGAAGACGATGCGCTTGAGGTGATCCGGCTTGACGGCCTGCAGCGGGGCAATGCCGAAGCCGGTTCGGGCGAGCATGTCACCGTCGCCAAGGCCAATTCGCGCCCGGCAACGCGCGTGGTGTTTGCTCCGGCTCAGAAAGAGATGCGCCTGCAAGGCCCGGCCCAGGCGCTCAAGCGCAATTTCTTCCAGAAGGCTGTCGTCGCGGGCGATCTGGTTGCCACGGCAGGACAACAGCCGGTCCAGAACATGCCCGCAGGGGTCCAGCGGATGCTGCGCGCACCGGCCTATGCGCTGACTCAAATCCGACTGTCGGTGGTCTCAACCGCTCCCAAAGGCATCGTGCATATTGACGAGAACACCGAAGTCGAAATGCGCAGCGAATTCGAGGCTCCGCGCGATGGTCGCGCTGCAGTGAATTATGATGATGTTGGCGGGATGGAAGACACCATTCAGCAATTGCGCGAAATGGTTGAGCTCCCGCTGCGCTATCCGGAATTGTTCACCCGGCTGGGCGTCGATCCGCCCAAGGGGGTCTTGTTGCATGGCCCTCCCGGCACCGGCAAGACCCGGCTCGCGCAGGCGGTGGCGAGCGAATCCGATGCCGAGTTCTTCACCATCAATGGGCCCGAAATCATGGGCTCTGGCTATGGCGAAAGCGAAAAACGTCTGCGCGAAGTGTTTGAAGAGGCGACCCGCGCGGCGCCCTCGATCATCTTCATCGATGAGATTGATTCGATTGCGCCCAAACGGACCCAGGTCCCGGGCGAGGCGGAAAAGCGGCTGGTCGCGCAATTGCTGACCTTGATGGACGGGCTGGAGGCGCGCGCCAATCTGGTGGTGATCGCCGCCACCAATCGACCCGATGCGATCGACGAAGCGCTGCGACGGCCAGGTCGGTTCGATCGCGAAATTGTGATCGGAGTACCGGATCAGAGCGGGCGGCGTGAGATCATCGCGATCCACACCCGCGGCATGCCGTTGGAGGAAGCGGTCGATCTCGACGAATTGGCGCGGGTCACGCACGGCTTTGTCGGCGCTGACATTGCCGCTCTGGCGCGTGAAGCGGCCATCGATGCCGTCCGGCGGATCATGCCCAAGCTCGACCTCGACGAGCGCACCGTTCCCGCCGAAGTGCTGGAAGAACTCTGCGTCACTCGCGAGGACTTCCTCTCGGCGCTCAAGCGGATCCAGCCCTCGGCCATGCGCGAAGTCATGGTGCAAATGCCCAATGTCCGGTGGAGCGATATTGGCGGGGTCGGCGATGCGATCGACAAGCTCAAGGAAGGGATCGAACTCCCGCTCAAAAACCCCGATGCCTTCCGTCGGCTCGGCATTCGCCCAGCCAAGGGCTTTCTGCTCTATGGCCCGCCTGGGACCGGCAAGACCTTGCTGGCCAAGGCGGTGGCAAAAGAGGCGGAGGCCAATTTCATCTCGCTCAAGAGCTCTGACCTGCTGTCGAAATGGTATGGTGAGAGCGAGCAGCAGATCGCGCGGCTGTTTGCCAGGGCCCGCGCTGTTGCTCCCTGCGTGGTGTTCATCGACGAGATCGACAGCCTCGTGCCGGCGCGCGGCTCCGGCCAAGGCGAACCTCAGGTGACCGGCCGGGTGGTCAACACGATCCTCGCCGAGATGGATGGCCTCGAAGAGCTGCAATCAGTGGTGGTGATCGGCGCGACCAATCGCCCGGCTTTGGTCGATCCGGCGTTATTGCGGCCTGGCCGGTTCGATGAACTGGTCTATGTCGGCACCCCCGACAAGAAGGGGCGTGAGCACATTCTGCGGATCCACACCAAGGGCATGCCGCTGGCAGAGGATGTCGATCTCGGTGCAGTGGCGGCCAAGACCGATCGCTTCACCGGCGCTGATCTGGAAGATGTCGTCCGCCGCGCGGGCCTAACCGCATTGCGGCGTTTAGGCGGAGAAGTCAGCGAAGTGGCCGCGCAGGACTTCATAGAGGCGCTCAAGGACTCGCGCGCCACCGTAACCGCCAAGATGGAAGCCGAATATCGGCGGATGCGCGGTGAGCTCAAGAAGCGCGCGGTTGAGGTCAATCCGATCGGTTTTCTCGAGCCTGAAAAGCTCGCGCCGACCCGCAGCAAGAAGCATTAATGGGCGGACAGACGCGGCCAACGGCCATGCCTGCCCGCCCTGCTGGGAAATCAGTCAGACGTCCCCGAATCCTCTGAACCCGTGTCCTTGACGGCGATCTGGTTCGGAACATTGAACGGGGCTGTGCTTGCCAAGGCATGGCTGATCGCAATTCGGCGGACCGGCAGTTTGCCCTTCAGCGAGCCGAAATTGTAGCTCTGGGCGTTGTGGCACAGGAAGCAATTCTGCTGATCGCTCCCGCCCGGTTGCTGCATGAACGTCTCTGCTGTGGAGTTGGCCAGCGCCATCCCGCCCTGCGCCAGCGTGTTGAGATTGTTGGCATAGGCACCGGTGCCATTCTTGGCGGCTTGCTCGTCATAGACATAGGTGTTGGGCTTGAGCCAAACCGTGCCGATCAAGGAATAGTCTTCGTAATTCACGCTGGTCGTCTGCTGCGAGAGATAGTTTTGCGAGGCGGTGTTCACGGCTGCCACATTGGCAGGGCCATTGGGTTGGTTGTCACCACCGGTCTCGTTCATCAGGATTACCTGAGTGATTGGTGAGAATGTCTGGGTCTGTTCGTCAAAGGTTAGCAGCGCCGGATCTGAAGAGCTGTTGGGCTGGTTGGCCACCAGGACATTCTCTTGGTTGAGCGGGGTTCCCGCCTCGTAGAATGTGTAGTCAGTGTCGATGCTGTCGTCGCTGTATTCGAACGTCCCGTCGGGAAAGCGCGGGCTGTTGAGATTGTGCTCAAAAGTGCCCCAAAGAAACTCCGGATGGTTGTCGACATAGCCGACCACATGCAGGCCCACCAAGGCAACGGTGACTTGCTCTGGGGCGACATCGTCATTGACCACGGCGATACAACCGCCATCGTCGCAGACCGATTTGAGCACCGGCACAAGCGCCTGAGTGGTGTAGGCTCCGGCCGGGGCGACATCTCCCTCGCCAAGCCGATACCAAGTCGCTTTGAAGACCGCTGCCCCAACGTCGAAGTAATTATCACCGCCGGCGTTCTTCGCGTAGCCACCATTGGCGATCATGTTGTTTTCGGCCGTGCCAAAATAGCTGTCGTTCATGTGGATCGAAGCATAGACCGGGTAGCCATTGGGCCCGACCAACATGCTTCCATCGGCCTCAACGAAGGCGGCGGCATATTCCGGAGTGCCGACATGGGCCTTGCTTTGACGCGGGGTCAGATTTAGCAGGCTGGAACTGTTTGCGGAGACGGTGCCATCCAGCTGTTCAATCGTCTTGAGAGTCATGAATCGAAGTTTGTCGTCGACCGGTGCCGTCGCCCACACAAAGGCTTCCCATGACCATTGGTGGAAGAGGCAGTCGTCAGCCGTCGCCGAAAAATCGGTTGGCAATTGAGCGCTGGCATCAAGATAAGCTCCGAGGCCTTCCGACCAGCCCAGTCCCTCCGGACAGTTCAGTCCGGCCGTGTCCATCTCCAAGCCATCATTGGCTGAGTCGCTACAGGCCGACAAAGCAAGGGCCGATGCGGCTGAAATAGATGCAGCCAAATACTTGCCCGCGTGCGTGCTTTTGCGAAAAATCATCGAACTCTCCCCCCAAATAAAGACCGTCCATGTTCGGTCTAGGGGCGAGGTTAGTTCAGCTATTGTTACAGATCAACAAATGATCTTCTTTGGTCGAATTTGATGAAGTATACAGAACTAAGGAATAGCTATTGGCGATAGGGCAGTTTTAGTGCGCGGCGTCCCAACTTGCTCCGGTGCCGATCTCGACCAGCAGGGGCACGTCGATTGTCACCGCGGGCAAGGCCGCTTCTGACATGACCCGCTCAATCACCGCACTGGCTGCGGCGACATCGCCCTCCGGCAATTCAAACACCAATTCATCATGCACTTGCAGCAGCATGCGGACGTCGGGCAGACCAGCCTCGCGCAAGGCGGGTAGCATGCGCGCCATGGCGCGTTTGATGATGTCGGCGCTGGTGCCCTGAATCGGCGCGTTGATCGCGGCGCGCTCCGACCCTTGCCGCTCGGCCTGGTTGGAGGATTTGATGCGCGGGAACCAGGTCTTGCGACCGAACAGCGTCTCCGAATAGCCGCGCTCGCGAACCGTATCGAGCGTCTCCATTATGTAGCGCTGGATGCCCGGAAAGCGCTGGAAATAGGTGTCGATCATCGCTTGCGCTTCGTCCGGTTCGACCTCCAGCCGACCTGCCAGCCCCCAGCGCGAGATGCCGTAGAGAATCGCGAAGTTGATGGTCTTGGCCTGGGCGCGAGTGTCTCTAGTCACCTCGCCAAACATTTCTGTCGCGGTGCGGGCATGAATGTCTTCGCCATTGGCGAAAGCTTCCTTGAGCGTTCCGACATCAGCCATATGCGCGGCCAGCCGCAATTCGATCTGCGAATAGTCTGCGGCGAGCAGGACATTGCCCGGCTCGGGCACGAAGGCTTCGCGGATCTGGCGCCCGATCGGGGTCCGGATCGGGATGTTCTGCAGATTGGGATCGGTCGAAGACAGCCGCCCAGTCTGCGCGCCGACCAGCGAATAGCTGGTGTGAACCCGTCCGGTCTGCGGATTGATCGCCTCCTGAAGGGCGTCGGTATAGGTCGATTTGAGCTTGGTCAGCTGGCGCCATTCGAGCACTTTGCGAGCGATCGGAGCGCCTTCTCCGGCGAGCCGCTCGAGCACGCTCTGGTCGGTTGAATATTGCCCGCTCTTGCCCTTCTTGCCGCCCTTGCAGCCGAGCTTGTCGAACAGGATCTCGCCCAATTGCTTGGGGCTGCCGACGGTGAACTCCTGGCCGGCGACTTCGTGGATCTCTCCTTCGAGCCGCCCGGTCTCCTTGGCGAACTCCTCCGAAAGGCGCGACAATTGCGCGCGGTCGACCTTGATCCCTTCGCGCTCCATCCCGGCGACCACCGGGACAAGGGGCCGATCAACCCGCTCATAGATCTTGGTCCCGCCTTCCTCTGACAGCCGAGGCTTTAGATATTGGTACAGCCGCCATGTCACATCGGCATCTTCGGCAGCGTATTCCGTCGCGCGATCAAGCGGGACCTCGCCAAACGGAATCGCTTTCTTGCCGGTTCCGCAGACATCCTTGAATGCGAGCGGTGTGTGGCCAAGATGGCGTTCGGACAATTCGTCCATCCCGTGTCCGCCGCCCATGCCTTCGCCCCGGCCAGCGTCGAGATCGAAGCTTATCACCATCGTATCTTCGATCGGGCTGACCATCACGCCATAGCGCGCCAGCACGTTGAGATCGTATTTGCCATTCTGGAAGATCTTGGTGACGCTGTCGTCTTCGAGCATCGGCTTGAGCGCGGCGATAGCTGCGTCGCGCTCAATTTGCTCGGGCGCTTCGGACAGCAGATCGGTGCCGCCATGGGCGAGCGGGATATAACAGGCGTCATTGGGACCAAGCGCAAGGCTTACGCCGACCAATTCCGCCTGCATCGCATCGAGCGAAGAGGTCTCGGTATCGACCGCCACTTCACGCGCGACCATTGACCGTTCGACCCACACCGCCAGTCGGTCCATGGTCTGGACCGTCTCATAGGCGGTTCGGTCGAGCTCGGGCATGGGAGCGAGGTCCTGGCGGTTTCCAGCCGCATCTCCCGCATCGCCAGCTTTCTCGGCTTTGGCGGGATCAAGATTGGTCGGCCGCTCCGGGCTACCGGCGCCTGCACCTAGGCGCTTCAACAGCGAGGTAAAACCGTGTTCCCCCAGGAAAGCGGCCAGAGGGTCGGGCGGGACGCCATCAAGTTTGAATTGCTCAAGCGGCTGCGGCAGCGCCGCATCCTCCTTGAGCGCCACAAGAATCCGACTGAGCTCAGCGTCTTCGCGCCCTTCGATCAGCCTTTCCTTGAGCTTGGACTTTTTCATGTCAGGCGCTTGATCGAGCGCCGCGGAAAGCGAGCCGTGCTCGGCAATCAGCTTGCTCGCGGTCTTTGGGCCAACGCCATAGATGCCGGGAACATTGTCGACGCTGTCACCCATCAGCGCGAGGACATCGCCAACCAATTCGGGGGCAACGCCAAACTTCTCTTCGACCTCGGGAATATAGATCCGCTGGCTCTTCATCGTGTCGAGCATGTCGATTCGGGCGCCGTCTTTCTCCCCGACCAATTGCATCAGATCCTTGTCGGAGGAGACAATTGTGACGTTCCATCCCTGAGCCTGCGCCGCGCGGGCATAGGAAGCGATCAGATCGTCGGCCTCCAGCCCCTCTTCTTCGATACAGGGCAGGCTGAACGCGCGGGTTGCATCGCGGATCAGCGGAAACTGCGGGACCAAATCTTCGGGTGGCGGCGGGCGGTTGGCCTTGTACTCGGGATAGATCTCGTTGCGGAAGGAGTGCGAGCTCTTGTCCAGAATCACCGCGAGATGAGTCGGTCCGTCTGCCGCATCAAGGTCTTCGGCCAGCTTCCACAGCATGGTGGTGTAGCCATAGACTGCGCCGACCGGAGTCCCCGAGGGGTTGGTCAGTGGCGGGAGACGATGATAGGCCCGGAAGATGTAGGATGAGCCATCGACCAGATAGAGATGCTGTTGTTCGGACATGCCTCAGTGCTAGCAGTCTGCACTCGCGCTGGTAAGGCGTTTCGCTTGGAATCCCACATCGCGAGACGGCCTGTGAATGCCTGCGAGATTCTACAAATAAGGCGGCAAAGTGGCAAATTATGTCAAAATGGCTTGCGCGGCCACAAAGTTGCCATTATTCATCGCATTCGAAGTCGGGGGGTCATACGCTCGGCTTTGGCACGGTCGGGAGGATTGACCGTGACTGTATCACTCGCTGATCAAGGAATTGAATTTATGCGTAAAATCGTACTTGCTGCCGCTGTTGCTGGTTCGGCTCTTGGCCTCGCTGCTTGCACCCCGGCTGAAGAAGCAACCGAAGCTGCTGAAGAAACCATGGCTGACACCGAGTCGGTTGCTGAAGAAGCAATGGCTGAAGGTGAAGAAGCTGCCGCTGAAGGCGAAGAAGCTGCTGCTGAAGGCGAAGAAGCTGCTGAAGAAGCAACGGAAGAAGCAGCCGAGTAATTCTCGCGCACTTTTTCGAAGAGAGGCGGTGCCGCAAGGCGCCGCCTTTTTTGTATCTGTCTGCCTGATAGAAGTACCACAAATTTGGCTCCGCTGGCTGGGGCGCCCTCATAGGGTGCGATGCTCGACCCATCGTCGGCGAGCGCGCGATCATCGCAACAAACCTTGCAGGGCCACAAAGTAGCCACTATTGCTTCGCCGCGAAGTCGGGGGTCAATTGCTCGGCTTTGACACGGTCGGGAGGATTTGACCGTGACATTTTCACTCGCTGATCAAGGATTTGAACTTATGCGTAAGATCGTACTTGCTGCCGCAATTGCTGGTTCGGCTCTCGGCCTGGCTGCTTGCTCGGAAACTGCTGAGCAGGCTGGCGAAACTGTTGACGCAATGGCTGCTGACGCTGAAGCAAACGTAGAAGCTATGGCTGAAGGCGCTGAAGGCGCTGTTGACGCAATGGCTGAGGGCGCTGAAGAAGCTGGCGATACCGTAGCTGAAGCTGCTGAAGGTGCCGTCGAAACCGCTGAAGAAGCTGTCGACGCAATGGCTGGCGAAGAAGCTGCTGAGTAATTCTCGCAGCTGATCTTCGGATCAGAATTGGGGCGGTGCCGCGAGGCGCCGCCCTTCTTCTTTGGGCGGGCGCTTCGCGTACGAATTGTGCGATTCGGCTGTATCAACCGCCGGTGCGCGGCGCCGAAGTCCAGATTGGCACGGCGGGCTCACTGGCGAATTCGTCGAACAATGCGCGGGCAATGGCCGCGATCCGGGCTTCCCGTGCCCGGCGAGACCCTTGACCGGTTACATAGATCGCAACTGCAAACCTGCGCCCTTGCGGACCTTCGATGATCCCAATGTCACTCGAAGTGTTGTTGAGCGATCCGGTCTTGTGGCTGACCTGGACATTCTCAGGCATCTGACCCTTGATCCGGCGGCTCCCGGTGCGAGTGCGGCTCATGGCATCAAGAATAACCCGCCGGCTTTCCTCTTCGAGGAAATCGCCCCGATAGAGCCCTTCAAGGAGACGCATCATGGTCTTGGGGGTGGCGGAATCGCGTGGATCAATCCAGGTCGCCGGGTCATATTCGCCATCGTCACGCACCAAAGTCGCGATGTCACGATCGATGCTGAATTCATTGAGCCCATGACGCCACATCCAGTCGTTGACCGTATCAGTCCCGCCGATCGCGGCGAGGAGCGCGTCAGTCGCCGGGTTGCTCGACCGCGTGATCATGATCTCGATCAGATCGATCGCCGACATGTAATTGCCCTTGCGAACCGGGGCTGCGGCCGATGAGAACTTGGCAGATTTCACCGGGATCAACAGCGGGAATTCGGTGGTCAGCGAGTATTTGCCCTGCTCAACCATTTCCATATAGGCGGCGGCAACCGCAATCTTGCTGGTCGAGGCCATCGGGAACAATTGGTCGCCCAGAACCATGATCTGGTCCCCGGTGGTGAGATCGACCGCCGCGACACCGATTCTGCCCTTGTCGCCATCTGCGAGTTCGGCAATGCGCTGCTCGATCCGGGTTTCATAGACCGCCTCGAAAGTCTCTGGATCGCGAACCTCGGTCCCGAAGGTGTTGTCAAAGCTTGCCAGCAGCTCATTGTTTTGAGCCGCAGCGGGAGCGGTCGTTGCCATCAGCGCCGCTGAAGCAGCAATTGCGGGGGCGAGGAGCGATTTGATCATAGGCACCGATCTACCAGACTAGGGTTTGCAACGATTTAACGAGCGTCGAATCGCTAGGACAAGCAATTTGTCCAATCTCTGCGACGAGAGGTGCGAAGCAAGCGACCAGATAATTGCCAGTTCAAGCAATCATCGCAATGCTTGATGAAATGCCTGCATCATTGAGCGGTTCCCAGGGCACATTCGTCGAGTAGGGAACAAAACCCCGAATTCGGTCTTGACTGATTGGTGCGCAACGCCACGGTGCGCGCAGATATTCCAGTTCAACAAGAGGTCCACCTCCATGTCTTTCAACTTGCTTTCCTCCGGTTCACGCACGGCGATGTCGGCGCTGCTGCTCGGTGGCTCGACCTTGGCGTTCGCTCAAAGCGCGCCAATTGTGCAGCCCGGCGCTCCAGGCCAGGCCAACAAGGTTCTAACGGCAGAAGAAGCGACCGATCTGGCGGCAGCTGACTATTCGCCTGCTGATGTTGTCTTCATGCAGGGCATGATTGTTCACCACCAGCAAGCTGTCGAAATGGCCAATCTGGTTGAAGATCGGACCAATCGTGAAGAGATCGTCTCGGTTGCTGGTCGGATCAAAGCGAGTCAGGCCGACGAGATTGAGTTCATGAATGAATGGCTCGCAGCGCGCGGCGAGAAGACCGTGATAGTTGGCGAGATGGACCATTCCAACATGGACCATTCCAATATGGATCACTCACAGCATGCCATGGTCGACCATTCGCAAATGGCTGGCATGGCGACCCCGGCGCAGATGGAAGCGCTCGCGGCAGCTGGGGGTGTCGAGTTCGACCGCCAGTTCCTCACCCTCATGATTGCGCATCATGAGGGCGCTATCGAGATGGTCGACACTCTGCTTGCTCAACCGGGCAGCGCTGCGGATCCGGTGCTGTTCCGCTTCGTCACCGATGTAGACAATGATCAGACCGCCGAGATCGACAAGATGGACGCTGTGCTGGCCAGCCTGTCCGCCGATCCTCGCGCCACTCTGGCTTCGGGATTTGATGATGCCGGTGAGGCGATCCTCAATCTGCGCAAGGTGGTGAGCCTTCCCAAGCCTGCCGGTTTCTTCAATCCGGAAAACCCGGCCGATCTGCGGCCGGCCGTTCCCGATGATGAGGAAGAGGCCGAAGAGGGTGAAGAGGAAAGCACCTCTGAAGAGGCTGATGCCGAAGACACCCCGCTGCGCGGCGAAGAAGAGAGCCTGACTCAGTTTGCCGAACGCTCTCCGCTGCTCGATTTCGCGAACACCGACATGGCGTTCTTCGACGACATCATGATCGCTGGCAACTATCACGGCTTCAACATCTACCAGCTTGGCGCCGACGGAGTTCCCGACCTGACGAGCTCGATCGTTTGCCCCGGTGGCCAAGGTGACGTCTCTGTCGTTGGCGACATCTTGGTGATGAGCGTTGAGCAAACCCGTGGGCGGGTCGACTGCGGCCTTCAGGGCGTTGGTGAAGACGTCAGCGAAGAACGCTTCCGCGGTCTGCGGATCTTCGATATTTCCGACCTCGCCAGTCCGCGCCAGGTTGGTCTGGTCCAGACTTGCCGCGGCAGCCACACGCACTCGATCGTGAGCGCGGATGACGAAAAGATCATCGTCTACAACTCAGGCACCTCACGCATTCGCGACGAAGAAGAGCTGCCCGGATGCATCGGCGATATCGCTGGTGACACTCGCACCGCGCTGTTCTCGATCGACGTGATCGAGATCCCGCTGGCCGATCCCTCGCAATCGCGGATCGTCAAATCGCCGCGCGTCTTCGCCGACGAGGCGACCGGCAACATTGCTGGCCTTTGGACCGGTGGTGAATTCGAAGAAGGTGCGCAAGACACGCGCCCGACCGATGAATGTCATGACATCACGGTCTTCCCTTCGAAGAACATCGCCGCAGGCGCTTGCTCGGGCAATGGTATCCTGTTCGACATCACCGATCCGATGAACCCGGTCCGGATCGACGCTGTGTTCGACAAGGGCTTTGCCTATTGGCACTCGGCTACCTTCAACAATGACGGCACCAAGGTGGTCTTCACCGATGAATGGGGTGGCGGTGGCCGGGCCCGTTGCCGCGCATCGGACCCGATGACCTGGGGCGCCAATGCCATCTACGACATTGTCGATGGCAGATTGGATTTCCGCAGCCATTACAAGCTGCCGGCTCCGCAGGGCGACAAGGAAAACTGTGTTGCACACAATGGCTCAATCGTTCCGGTCCCGGGACGCGATATCTTCGTCCAGTCGTGGTACCAGGGCGGCCTTAGCCTGATGGACTTCACTGACAGTTCGAACCCGGTTGAGATTGCCTATTTCGACCGCGGAGCGATCGACGAGGAGCAGCTGGTGGTTGGCGGCTATTGGTCGTCCTATTGGTACAAGGGCCGGATCTACGCGACCGAGATTACCCGCGGGATCGACGTCTTTGCGCTGGAGTCGAGCGAATTCCTGACCGAAGCGGAAGTCACTGCCGCAGAAGCCGCATCCTATGAAGATGAGCGCTTTAATCCGCAGACTCAGACCCAGGTGATCTGGGATGCGGCGGCGATCGAAGCGGTCGAGGAAAGCCGCAAGGGCGGCTAACCGCGGCTCAAAGTTTCGGGGCGGAGCCTAAGGTCTCCGCCCTAGAAACAGCTGAACCGAGGCCGCTCGGGCGTGTGATCGGGCAGTCGCTGGCATTGCTCGGGCCAGCCGTATTTCTCCCATGCGCGAACCAGTCCAATCCGCACGGCAAAGCCCGGAAAGTCAGGGTGCTGGCGGAGCGCTGCGGGCTGTTCCCCTGGCATCCAGATTGAGGCCATCCCATTGCCATTGGCCGGGAAGGGCCTGGCGAGAAACCGCTCCATAAACAGATCGGGCGCGCCCAAGCCGATATAGATCCCTGTGAGATAGGCATTGGCCGTGGCACCCTCTTGCCCGAAATGTCTGTTGAGTACGTCCAGGGCCTGGACTCGCGCGCGCTCATTCTCGCCGAGATAGCCCTGACCCAATTGGGTCCAGGCCTGCGGTCCGGAGAAGGGCGGCTCATAGCGCTGCTTGAATTGAACGGGCAGATCCTCCCAGCAAGCGGTCACTTCGTCCTCTTGCTCGAGATAAGCCAGCATGATGCAGCGCCATCCGGCTGCTGGCATGAACTGCAGATCCACGCTGCGCTCGACCAGCTCCAGCGCTCCGGCGAAGTCACTTCTGACCGATCTGGCGCGCCCGAGATTGAGCAAGGCAACGGCGTCGGTTGGGTCGCGCTGTATCCCATCGCTCAGCAAGGCTTCGGCTTTGTCGGTCAGGCCGATATTGGCGAAATAGGTTCCGCGCCGGTTGATCATCAGGGGCTGGTTGGGATCGGCTTGATAGGCGCGCTCCATCGCATCCTGCGAAGCCGCCAGATCGAGGTCATAATCGAACAGCAGGGCCTGGACGTAATTGGTCACTGCCAGATCGGGATTGAGCGCCAGCGCGCGGCGGACGGCGATTCTGGCTTCGCTAACCAGTCGATCTTGTTCGGTCTTGGGTTCCGCAATCGCTTGCAGCATCTGGGTCCGCCCAATCCAGGCCCAAGCGGACGCAAAATCGGGATCAATCGCCACTGCCTGTTCCAGCAGCCTCAAGGCGCTGAGCTTGTTCTCGCGCCCAAACCTCCGCGACAAATAGCGCCCTTGGACAAACAGATCATAGGCTTCCTGGCTGACGGTCAATTCCTGCACCAGGCGAGCGCTTGAGCCGATCGCAACATCGAGCTCTCCGGCGATGGCCCGCGCGATATCCTCCTGAAAATCGAGCAGGCGATCATAGTCGCCATCATAAGTGTCGGACCACAGTACTGCGCTGTCATCGGTTGAGACCAATTGCGCAGAAACACGCAGCGCGTCGCGCTGCTTGCGGACAGCGCCGGTCAGGACATAGCGGACATTGAGGGTCTCACCGACACTGCGCGGATCGGCACCTTCATCCCGAAACCGGAAGGAAGAGGTTTGCCCGACGACCCGGACATTGGGGAATTGGGTGATCGCATTGATCAGCTCTTCGGCCAGCCCGTCGGCGAGATAGCGTTGATCCGCCGCTTCACTCAGATCGTTGAACGGCAGCACCGCGATCGAGTTGCGGATGTCGCCCACTCCGACGCTCAAGGCAGAGGAATTGACGTCATTGGCAGCACTAGACGAAGCGGCGCGGTCCCAGTTGACCAGCACTGCGAACCCGACTGCGATGCTCAACACAAGGCCAATCACAGTAAGCGACAGGGGGGACCGCTTCGGTCTGGGTTGGGGACCGGCTGCTAAATCGTCGGCGACTGCGGGTTTAGCCTCTTGGACCTCCGCCACCAGACGATAACCGCGCTTGGGTATGGTCTGGATGTAGCGGTGATTGCGCGCATTATCGCCCAGCGCCTTGCGCAGCAAAGAAATCGCGCGGGATAGCCTTTCATCACCACCGTAGGAAACGCCCCAGACGTGATCGATCAAGGCCTCGCGCTCGATAACTTCGCCATGGTGGGCAATCAAATATTGCAGGACCTCGAGGACTTTGGGCTCGACCGAAAACTGACCGGCATCACCTTCAATGGTGAGCTGGTCAAAGTCGACACTGGCATTTCCGATCCGGCTTACGGTCATCGCTCGGTTTGGTCCTCTGACCCGAACTGCGCGGGCTTGGCCCATGGATAGCGCAAAAAGCCCGGAAAGTCAGAACCTAAGAACAACCTAAGAAAAAGCTTAGCCCCGCCACAGGACTTTGATCAGGCCTCGCGGCAGCTTCTCTCCATCGGCAGACCTACCCTGCCCTGCTCAATGGAGAAGCACAGTGCCACACACAGCGACCAATCCCATATCGCCTAATGCGCGCAAAATGGTTGACCACGACCTTTTGTTTTCCAAGCGCTCGCAGCCGGTTCGCACCATCCCGAACTCGGCCAAGGATATCACCACCGCTTGGCTCAATTCGGTGCTTGAGCCGCATCTTGAGGGCTATCGCGTGCTCGGCAGCCAGGCCAAGCCGTTCAGCGAGCCGGGGCAGACCGCTGATGTGGTTGAGGTCTCGCTGATCTACGACAGCGCGCGCTGTGCTCTGCCGACCCGAATGATCGCCAAGCTTGCGGCGAGCGATCCCGACACGCGCGAGATGAGCCGGACGTTTCGCCTCTACGAGCGCGAGACCGGCTTCTACCAGGTATTCCCCGGCGCTGACTTGCCGATCGCCCGATGCTTTCGCGCCGAATACGATCCCGAGACTTACGATGCGGTCATCTTGCTCGAACATCTCGCCCCGTCATATTCGCCGTCCTATGGCATCTCGCTCGAGCAGATCGAGCTGGCGATCCGCGAAGTCGCGAGGCTGCACGCGCGCTGGTGGAATGATCCCTTCGTCAAACAGCAATCGGCGCTGCTTCAGCTCGACGACCCGGATCACTGGCCCAATGCCGCCGAGGGCGCGGTCAATGCGATCGCAAGGGTTGAAGAGCTGTTGGGCGACGCCTGCTCCGCCAGCGTTGAAGTGGCGCGGATCTATGCCGAGCGGACCGAGGCGATCATGGCCTACATAAAGACCCGCCCGTTCACCCTGATGCACAGCGACTACCATCCCAAGCAGATGTTCTTCCCGAACGCGCAAGGCGAAGGCAAATTCGCAGTGATCGATTTTCAATTCTCGATTGCAGGGCCGGGCGCATTCGACCTCTCGCGGCTGTTCAACCTCGGGCTGGATACCACGGTGCGCCGAGCCCATGAGGCGCACATCGTCGACGTCTATCTCGATCAGCTCAGCCAGCTCGGTGTGGCGGGTTACGATCGCAATGCGTTTCTGATCGATCACAAAATGGGTGTGATGATGACTCAGCTGATCAATTTCATCGCGATCAGTCAGACCGACGAAGCTTTGGTCCGGCAGGAATGCGCCGAATATGGCTTGGATTGGAAAGATGTCTGGCTGCTGCGCGGCGAGGCGATGATGCGCGAGCTCGAAGTGCCGACCTTCCTCCGCAGTCTTTGAGCGGCACTCCCAAACAAAGAAGCCCCGGAAGCGCGAACCTCCGGGGCTTTGATTTTTGCGACCAATCCTAGAGGTCGGTCTGGCTGTTGGACAGGCCATTGGCCTTGAGCTGTTTGCTCGAAAGCTGCTTGACCGAGTGGATCTGCCAGCGCTCATGTTCGCGCCAGCTCTCATTCAACAGCTCGTATCGCAATTGGTCTTCGCTGCACGAGGGATCGCGGTCGAGACGAAGCTCGAACCAGATTCCCTTGCGCAACCACAACACGCGATCCTTGGCGACTCGACGAAAGTCCGCATGCGGGCCTTCGTCATAGGAGCTGACACCATAACGCCAGCGCTTACGGGCGATCGTCTTCTTCCCGCGAAGCGCTTCGGTTTCCTTTATCCGACCGTCGAACGGATCGACGTAAAGGTCAGGCCAGCCCCAGATCGCATCAAGCGGAATGGCGCCACGCCATTTGCCTTGACCCAACCATTTGCCGTCATCATCGACATGGATCTTCACCATGATGAAGTCTTCGAGATGCTCTCGAATATGCATCTTCACGGTGCTCCCCGTATCGAGGTGCTGGCAAATCTCGCTGAAGACATCATCCCATTTACGGCCGCGCTGCTTGTGCAGATAGCGCCGCAATGGGGCGAGGTTTTCGTTGAGCGACTTCCAGATCTTGGCCACTTCGGCAACCTGCCGTTTGTGACCGATCCGCTTCGCCGATTTGTCGGTTTTTCGAAGCTTGGGGCTGTCGCCAAACCGTGATGCCCAGCGCGGCCTTTCGACCACGACTTTGAACATGTCCTCACGCATGACGCACCTCCAGCGCGCCCACAGACGCACCAAGGATATGGCAATCGAGATTGGCTTGAGCACGGCAAGGCTGCCGCGGATTGGCTGCAATTACGCGGGCGAACCCGCCAGTGATTGAATTGCCCATGATAATTGTTCCTGCATGGCAATGAAATTCGAAGCGAATATTGGCAGGTTCTGGGTATTCAGCATGATCCACTCCTCTTTCAGCGTTGGAACAATTGGTGGAGCGCGCTCCTGGAGCGCTCTCGCAATCAGATCAAGGCAAAACCAATCGGCGCAAACAAAAGGCCCCGGTGGATCGCTCCACCGAGGCCTGTTTGATTTGGTCGGGTGACTGGCGGGCTTAGAAGCCCATGCCGCCGCCCATGCCGCCCATGTCAGGCATTGCCGGAGCAGCCGGCTTGTCTTCCGGAAGGTCGACGATGGCGGCTTCGGTGGTGATCAGCAGACCAGCAACCGAGGCAGCGTCCTGCAGTGCGGTGCGAACAACCTTGGTCGGGTCGATGACGCCGGCGCTCACGAGGTTCTCGTAAGTGTCGGTTGCGGCGTTGAAGCCGAGCGTTTCGTCATTGCCGTCCATCAGCTTGCCAGCGACGACAGCGCCGTCGTGACCGGCGTTCTCTGAGATCTGACGGACCGGAGCCTGCAGCGCGCGACGTACGATGTCGACACCGCGGGTCTGGTCGTCGTTCGCGCCTTCGAGGCCGTCGAGCGACTTGGTCGCGTAGAGCAGAGCGGTACCGCCGCCAGGGACGATGCCTTCTTCAACCGCTGCGCGGGTGGCGTGCAGCGCGTCGTCAACGCGGTCCTTGCGCTCCTTCACTTCGACTTCGGTCGCACCGCCAACCTTGATGACAGCAACGCCGCCGGCGAGCTTGGCGAGACGCTCTTGCAGCTTCTCACGGTCATAATCGCTGGTGGTGTTTTCCATCTGGGTGCGGATTTCAGCAACGCGTGCCTTGATGTCGTCCTGCGAACCGGCACCATCGACGATGGTGGTGTTGTCCTTGTCGATGGTGACGCGCTTGGCTTCGCCGAGCATGCCGAGAGTGACGTTTTCGAGCTTGATGCCGAGGTCTTCGCTGATCATTTCACCGGTGGTGAGGATCGCGATGTCCTGCAGCATGGCCTTGCGGCGATCGCCGAAGCCCGGTGCCTTGACCGCTGCAACCTTGAGGCCGCCGCGCAGCTTGTTGACCACCAGGGTCGCGAGCGCTTCGCCTTCAATGTCTTCCGCGATGATCAGCAGCGGACGGCCGCTCTGCATGGCCGCTTCGAGGACCGGCAGCATTGACTGCAGGTTCGACAGCTTCTTCTCGTGGATCAGGATGTACGGATTTTCGAGTTCGACCGTCATCTTGTCCGGGTTGGTGATGAAGTAAGGCGAGAGATAGCCGCGGTCGAACTGCATGCCTTCGACAACGTCGAGCTCGAATTCGAGACCCTTGGCTTCCTCAACGGTGATGACGCCTTCCTTGCCGACCTTTTCCATCGCTTCAGCGATCTTCTCGCCGACTTCGGCGTCGCCATTGGCCGAGATGATGCCGACCTGAGCGACTTCTTCCGAACCAGCGACTTCTTTCGAACGACCCTTGAGGTTCTCGACGATCTTGTCGACGGCGAGGTCGATACCGCGCTTGAGATCCATCGGGTTCATGCCAGCGGCAACCGACTTCATGCCTTCGTTGACGATGGCCTGAGCCAGAACGGTGGCGGTGGTGGTGCCGTCGCCGGCAGCATCATTGGCTTTCGATGCGACTTCGCGAAGCATCTGCGCGCCCATGTTTTCGAACTTGTCCTTGAGTTCGATTTCCTTGGCGACGGTGACGCCGTCCTTGGTGATGCGCGGTGCGCCAAAGGCCTTGTCGATCACGACGTTGCGGCCTTTCGGGCCGAGCGTCACTTTGACGGCATTGGCGAGCGTGTCGACGCCTTTGAGGATGCCTTCGCGGGCATCGCGTGAGAATTTTACGTCCTTGGCAGACATGGATGTTTCTCCTGGAATTCTATGGTTGTCAGGTCAGCGAGTGAGATCGGCGATCAGCCGATGATCCCCATGATGTCGCTTTCCTTCATGATCAGCACATCTTCACCGTCGATCTTGACTTCGGTGCCTGACCACTTGCCGAACAGCACACGGTCGCCAGCTTTCACATCCATCGGGATGCGATCGCCGTCGTCGTCACGGGCGCCTTCGCCAACAGCGACGATTTCGCCTTCGCTGGGCTTTTCTTGAGCTGAATCGGGAATGATAATGCCGCCAGCGGTTTTCTGGTCAGCTTCGATGCGACGGACCACAACGCGGTCGTGCAGCGGACGAAATGCCATGATTTATGACCTTTCTGTTTGGGTTGATAATCACGAGTTGGCACTCTCCCCTCGAGAGTGCCAGCGGCGCGCAAATGGGGATCGCTGGCGCACGAGTCAACAGCTTTGGGCGCAAAAAATTTGAGTCCTACCGGGACCGGATCGACAGATTGAGCTTGTCTCTCAGGCTCCAGCGCCAGGTCAGCAGGATCGCAGCCGCGAACAGACCGCTGGCGAGACCGATCCAGACCCCGATACCCTGCAGGGCTGTGAAGAAGCCGAGTCCGACTGCGAGGCCCATACCGGGTACCCAATAGCTGAAGATCGCGATCCACATCGGAACCCGCGTATCCTGCAACCCGCGCAGCGCGCCAGCGGCCACCGCCTGGACTCCGTCAGCCAGCTGGAAGATCGCCGCGAACAGCAGATATTGCAGCGCGAAGCCGACCAGCAGCGCATTCTTGGCCGCATCCACATCGACATAGATCGACAACAAGGCCTTGGGGGCCAGCAGCATCGCCAGCGCGGTCAGGCTCATAAAGCCGGTCCCGATTGCCAGCGCAACCCAGCCTGCCTGGGTGATCCCCTGCCGGTCTTTTGCGCCATAGAAATAGCCGACCCGAATGGTGACCGCCTGGCCCACGCCATAGGGCACCTGGAAAGCGAGCGCGGCGAGCTGCAGCGCGACCGTGTGCCCGGCTAGCTCGGCAGCGCCGAACCGGCCCATCATGAAGGCGGCGGCGCCGAAGATTCCGGCTTCGGCGGTGACCGTCAAAGCGATCGGCGTGCCGACCGTGACGATCTTCCAGAGGCGGGTCCAATCGGGCCGCCAGAAGCGGTAGAATACCCGATAGCGGTGTAGGTCGGGATCCTGGAAGATCGCTATGACATAGGCCGACAACACCACCAGCGACGTGATGATCGTGGCGACCGCTGCCCCGCGCAGGCCCAGCTCGGGCGCTCCGAGATTGCCGAAGATGAAGGCGTAATTGGCGACACCGTTTACCAGGATGCCGATACCGGTGATCATCGTGGCAAAGATCGGTCGTCCCAGCGCCGAGACATAATTGCGCAGCACCGCCGCCAGCAGCATCGGTACCATCGAGAAGACGATCACCGCATTATACTCGTTGGCGAGGTCGATGATTGCCACCTGTTGGCCGGACAGGCGCATGATCGGATCCAGCAGCAGGCAGATGCCCATGCCGATCGTGCCGGCGATCACCGCCAGCCACAAGGCCATGCGGACCGACCGGCGAACCGGCCTGGTCGATGGCGTGCGCGCTCCTATGGCTTCGGCGATCAGCGGTGCAACCGCTCCGGTCAGGCCGGTCAGCGCCCACAGCACCAGACCGAACAGTGACACCGCCAGGGCTGAAGCGGCCAGCGGCTCATCGCCCAAGCGCGCGATAAACATGACGTCGATCGCATAGGTCAGCATCTGCAGGAGATTGGCGAGCGCCAGCGGCCAGGCGAGCTTGAAGGTCGACTGGATTTCCTGTCGCCACGTCGGCGTTTCAAGATGCTCTGTCTCGCGCATAAAGCCGGCCCGGATACGCGCATGGCTGAGTCGGGGGAAGCGCGAAGCCATCGCCCAGCCTGTTATTGCCGGGCCTGCGGCCATCCGGTCACACTGGGCATAGGCGGTCGCTGGCAATTGGGGTGCGAATTTTTGCGAATGCTCTTTCGCCTCGCTAAGCTCAATGCCAGCAATCCATCAATTGCTGGAGGGGCAAATGAGATTCAAAATGACACTGGCTGCTGTGGCCGCCGCGGCGCTGGCTTTTGTGCCAGCGATCCCCGCACAATCCGCCGATGCCGACTTCAACCTGCACAATGAATCGAGCGGGATCATCGTGTCGTTCTATCTGGAAGACAGCGGCGGATGGAGTGATGACTGGCTCGACGAGGTGGTCATGCCTGGAGAGGTCATGGGCATGGTGTTCGACTATGACGGAGAATGCGAGCTAGGCACTCGAGTCGAATTCGCCGACGGCACCTATCTCGATGCGCTGGTCGACTATTGCGAGACCGACAATGTCTATGTCGAGGAAGACGAGATCACTGTCGACTAATTCGGGCGATTGATCTTGTCGATTCAATTCAGACAGTAAGAGAAAAGGGCGGCGCCGTCGCTGGCACCGCCCCTTCTTTTGCGAACCCAAAGGGCTCGAAACGCTAATTGCGTGCGAACTCTTACTTGAGTTCGACGGTGCCGCCAGCAGCTTCGATCTTGCCTTTGATTTCTTCGGCTTCTGCCTTGTTGACGCCCTCTTTGAGCGGCTTGGGCGCGCCTTCGACGAGACCCTTGGCTTCGGTGAGGCCCAGGCCGGTGATGGCACGGACTTCCTTGATGACCTGGATCTTCTTGCCGCCGTCACCGGTCAGGATGACGTCGAATTCGTCTTTCTCTTCAGCAGGTGCGCCGTCGCCGCCACCGGCACCCGGTGCAGCAGCCACAGCCACAGCAGCAGAGGCGCTAACGCCCCACTCTTCTTCCAGCGCCTTGGCCAGTTCAGCCGCCTCGAGGACGGTCAGCTTCGAAAGTTCTTCTACAAGCTTGGCGATATCAGCCATGATGTTTCACTCCAAAAAATTGGCGGGGCCCAAAACTCGTTCTGTCGAACCCCAGAATGTTTGCTTTCGCGATTAACCGCGCTTCGCTCTTAGGCAGCGTCCTTGGCGCCATAGGCACCGAACACCATGGCGAGCTTATTGGCGGGCGCATTGACGACCTGAGCGACCTTGGTCGCCGGTGCGTTAATGAGACCCACGAGCTTGCCACGCAGCTCATCGAGGCTTGGCATCGAGGCGAGCGCCTTGACTCCAGCTTCGTCGAGCACCTGCGTGCCCATCGATCCACCGACGATTTCCAGCTTGTCGTTCGACTTGGCGAAATCGACAGCAGCCTTGGCAGCTGCAACCGGGTCACCAGACCAGGCCAGGGCAGTCGGACCATTGAGGAAGTCCTCAAGGCCAACATAATCGGTGTCTTTCAGGGCGAGCGTGGCGAGACGGTTCTTCGCAACCTTATAGGATGCACCGGCTTCCCGCATCTTCGTGCGCAATTCGGTCGACTGTTCGACCGTCATGCCGAGGTTGCGGGTGACAACCACCACGCCAACATCGTTGAAGACTGCATTGAGCTGGGCAACCGCATCGGCTTTTTGCGAACGATCCATGCCATACTCCTTCACTATGGTCGCGAAGCTCTCAGCCGCGCGACCGGCTCACGTAAAATCCGATGCCGGGTTTCGACATCGAAAGTCCAACGATGGGGAAGGAGGTGCGCCAGTGGCGCAGACGGGCCGCAAACACGCGGTCCGGAGAAACTCTTTTCCCCGTCTAGGCTGGAAATTAAGAAGGCCCGATTGCCTTCACCAACTGTCTCGGACGGACGACCACCGAAGTGATCAGGCGGCGCCATTACCAGCGCCGGATGCGAAGTCAAGCAAAAGCGCGCCTCTGGTCAGGGGCAAGCTTGCCTTTTCGCGCGGCTTTGGCACAGTCTCTTCGGGTTGCTGAACTGGCGGGGGAGAATGCCAGATGCGCAGACCGATTACGATTGTGGCGGCCACCGCGCTGTTGCTTGGTCAGTCTTTGGCAGTGGCGGGAGAGCCGATTGCAATCGCCGATCTGTCGGATGACAATCGCCAGCTGGTGCGTTGCACCGCTCTGGCAGGGGCTCTGGCGATGGAGGCAGAGCGTGGAGCCTCCGAGCAACACAACGAGCTGACCATGGAACGGGTCCAGATCATGGGCGACCAGCTGCAAGCGACCTTGGCGGAGAATTACGGGGCGGATGAGGCGCAAACGCAGGCCCTGATCAAGGCCGAATATCAAGCGCTGACATTCGGTGCCGTTCAGAACGGTCCGGTTTGGGCGGATCAGCAGAAGCAGGCCTGCGCAGAGCTGTGGGGCGAAGCGGAGCCTCCTGCGCCGAGCTACAATGGCGAACCGGTTGATGCGGCATTCTGCAACACGGTCTGGTCAATGTTCGCCGAGGCGATGGCACAAATGCCGGGTGACAGCGCCAGGATCGCCCCGATCTTTCAGGCTCGGGCCGACCGGATCAGAACGCAGATGATCGCCGACGAAGGCGGTGACGACAAGGGAGAGGCGTTGGTTGACGCCGTTCTCGCGATCTCGGATTCCAATCTGGCTCCGGAGGAATGGGACGCGCTGCCGGAGGTCGAGGCCGAAGCAATTATGGGCTGGTGCGAAGGCATGGCCGGTCCCGACGAGTGAGTGAGACTGCCGTCTGTCGAAGCTTGGATGCTTCCGGCAGAGCGGGGCTGGGACCCTTCCGCTCCACGCTGCATGATGCTGTCCGTGCAATCGCCCGACCATTCTCGCGCTGACCCGGTCCAGCAAAGCGGTACTTACCGCGCATGGCAGCTTGGCTGCGAAGCGCCCGGCGTGACCGATCTGGCCTGGTACAGCTATGCCGGGCCCAGCTCCGGCGAGCGCCAGCGTTTGCTTCCTTTCACCGAGCCCTCGCTGGCTCTGCGGCGCCGGTTCGATGCCGATGGTCAAACGTCGAACTGGGATTTCGTGATCTTCCGCGCGCAGCCCGGCGGGGGAGCCTGCGTTCCCGCGCCAGGGGAGGAATTGTTCGCCTTGCGGCTCGCCCCGGAAGTGATGGAGCGGGGGCTGCGGATGAAGGCAACCGATTGTCTCGACCACGACTATGCGCCGCCGCCCTCTCTGGCGGTGCATCTGGGCGAGGCTTCTCGGGCAGCCGATCGCGGCGAATTTCATGCCGCCTGGGGCGCCATGCTCGATGCTTTGCGCGGACTTCCGGTTGATCTCGGCTCGGATCGGATCGGTATGGCCGCGGGTCTGGCGAGGCGGTCCTACGGTGCGTTCGCTCCGGCTCAGCTGGCCGACCATGTCGGGCTGAGCGCGCGCCATATGCGGCGCGGCTTCGTCGACCGCCTGGGCCTCTCCCCACGTGCTGTTCTGAGGCGCCAAAGGCTGACCGCGGCCATGCTCCATGCCGAGACGTCGGATCGTCCGGCCTGGGCTGATATCGCCGCAGCGCATGGCTTTTCGGATCAGGCGCATATGATCCGCGAATGTCGCAGTCTGACCGGCGATAGTCCCGGTGAATGGCACAAGGTTCGTAAGACCATGTCCGTTTCGTTCAATCCAGCGTTGGAAGGCTCTGCTGCCTCCGGCGCCAGATAGTGTCGCAGGGAGGAATGCATGCGAAGAATTTTTGGATTGCCGCATCTGGCTTTGACCAGTTTGGCATTGGCGGGAGCTGCCGCGCCGGTGCTGGCACAAGATGAGGCACCAGCGCCTCTGGCGTTTGGAGACTTCCAGGTTGAGCCGCTCGGCCCGGCAGACCGCGTCTCGGTATCAGAACGCAATGGTCAGCAGGAATTGACGATCACCCGCACAGGTGCCCTGCTGGAAGGTATCGAATTTTCGGAAGGCGTCATCGAGTTCGATGTCGCGTTTGACCAGCGCCGCGGCTTTGGCGGATTGGTCTGGCACGTCTCGGACGATAGTGACGGCGAGTATTTCTACCTCCGCAAGCACAAGTCTGGCATGCCCGATGCTGGTCAATACACGCCATTTCGTGGCGGCCTGACCTCGTGGCAGATCTTCACTGATGCCAATGCGATTGCTCCCTTTGCGTTCACACATGAGGGATGGAACCGGATCAAATTCGTGATCGCGGACGACAAGGCGGACATCTATTTCAACGGCAGCACCGAGCCGGTCCTGCATGTGCCCGATCTGGCTAGCGATCGTGGCACCGGGCGGGTCGGCTTTCGCACCAGCGGTCCGTTTGGTGAGCTAACGATCGCTAATCTCACCATCCGCCCGCTCGAGACCGGTGAGGGCATTGTCGGCGAACCGAGACCAGTTTCAGCCCCGCCTGCCGGTGTGATCGCGAACTGGAACGTGTCTGAGCGTTTTGCCGAAGCCCGGGTCGACGGCGCCATGACCCTTCCGGCTGATCTGGCTGCCTTGCCGGTCGCCACCACCCTCGCGGTCGAGCCGACCGGTATCGTCGATCTGAGCCGGGCCGGACGACCTGAGGATGGGGCTGACACAATGCTTATCTCGACGCGCATTGTCACTGACGCGGCAAAGCCAGTGCGGCTGAACTTCGGCTATTCAGACCGGCTCCGGATGTTCCTCAACGGAGAGCTGGTGTTCGACGGCGTGGCCGGCTGGCGCAGCCGTGACTTCTTCTTCCTCGGCACCATCGGCTTCAAGGATATGGTGGTGCTCAATTTGCAGGAAGGGGAGAATACACTGCAGGCAGCTGTCTCTGAAACCTTCGGCGGATGGGGTTTTGCCGGAGCAATCGAGAATGGCGCAGGCCTGACGGTCCACCCCTGAGACCGTCGCCAACGTCAGAAGGGCCACCGCTTGCGCGGCGGCCCTTCACTGTTTGACCCGGGGGGTGGGTCAGTCGGCTGCAAATTCGAGCAGGTCACCCGGCTGGCACTCAAGCTCGCGACAGATCGCCGCCAAGGTTGAGAAACGGATAGCCTTGGCCTTGCCGGTCTTGAGGATCGAGAGATTGGCGAGGGTCAGGCCAACCCGATCGGCCAGCTCGGTCAGGGTCATGCGCCGATCGTGCAGCAGGTCATCGAGTTTCACCATGATCATGGCTCCTTCATCATCAGCAGGCATCAGACCGTCCCTTCCAGATCTTCGCGCATGGCGGTTCCGTGCTTGAACACCCGAGCGAGTATGAACAGAACGATCACCATCAAGATGCCTTCGATGCTGAGACCGGCGTCGATCGAGATCTCGGCGTCCTCGACGCTATCGGCCCACTCCGCGAACATCGCGCCAATCGCCATCGCCGGGATCATCAATGCCTGAATTCCAAGCATCAGCCAGGCCATCAGATTGAGTCGGTCAGCGTTTTCGGGCGCAAACGGATCGCCTTCGCCCACACTCGCAATGATCGCGCGCAGCTTGCCAAAGAAGACGAAGGCGGCCGCGATGATTCCGAAGGCAATCGCCATCAGGCCAAGCGTGATGGCTATGAATGTGCCGCCCGATACGGTGCCGACCTTCTCGGCGAATTGCACCGTCACTTCTTCATTGAAGATCAGCATTAGCGGCGCCGCGATCGCGATGAGAGTGCCGCCAATCGCGAGCCCGATCTGCGCGAGAAAGGTCAAAACCTTGCCCGCAAGCAGCAGAAAGTCATTGGGTCTGTCTTGCATCAACTGGCTCCTGTCCGTGGCGATCAAGCCAGGCCCGGCATGCTGGCAACGGCCTGCGCTTCGGGGATGGTGACGATGGTCGCGAGCGAGGTCATGGTGACCAGAACAGCGGCGAAAGCGGCGAGTGTGTGAGAGGTGAGGCGGGTCATTTATCGTTCTCCTAGATGTGCATTATCGAATATCAATAATCACCATCTAGGGAATCGATAATTTATTGTCAATCAATAATATTGAAAAACGATATGTGATATATCGAAACTCGAGCTATCATACGGGGTCTTGGGTGGTTGTCCGAGGCCCGAGGGGGTGGAGAAGTCGTTTAATTTGAGGGGGTTGTACTCATCAAGCCGATCGGGCGACCATCGCTATCCTCGATAAAGGCCATCCATTCCTCGCTGCCATCTTCATGCGTGTGGATCATATGCGGAGCCGACACCAGCTTCACTTTGTGGGTGGTCAAACGCTCCACTTCGGCATGAATATCCCCGACTCGGAAATAGATCAGCGATTCGGGCATGACTTCGCCTTCGGTCAGCATCAGCCGCACACCATTGCAGGCGAAGAAGGCCATATTGCCAGCGTCGAACAGCGGTTCGAGCCCGAGCACTTCGCGGTACCACTGGCGGGCATGCTCGATATCACTGACCGAGCGAGCGATCTGACCGATGCTGGACATTGTTGTGTTTCCTTCGTGGTGGCGAGTGAGCGCGCTGTCAGCGGCGATCCCCTGCCAGATCTGCAATTGCTTGCGCGAGGTGAGGCCGAGCTTGCCGAGAATATTGCTGACATGAAATTTCACCGCATCGGGGCTGACCCCCTGGCGCTGGGCTATTTGCGGATTGCTCAACCCGTGCCGCACGCCGTCGGCGACCCGCCATTCGGCCGGCGTCAATACGTCGGGATGGGGTGGTCTGCCAGCTGCGCTGCGATTGCTCATGAGCGCCTTTATAAGGGAACGCGGCGCGAATTTCCCTACCCGGTCCGGAATAGATCTCCCGCACACCAAAACACCACGTTGACAGCCGACCTGCCTATTCCTACATGCCCTCTCGCACGAGCGCTTCGAGCGACACCGATTCATGCGCGGGGATCGGGTCAAGGATGGAAGCGACGGGCCTCATATTCGCGACGTTTGATTAAGCTGCAGTTTTGCGGGCCGGGACGGCTTGCACTCACTGCGGCCTTTTCGCGTCTAAATTGGGGCCTTTTTCGCGTGACGCAGCGTTCATCCAACGGCTGGGAGGCGTCCCGGCCTGACAGATAAGAGGTATAGACCCTCCATGGCTACCAAAGCGAAGCCCATCAAATCCAAGGGCAAGGCGCAGGGGACCGCTAAAAAGCGTATCCGCAAAATCTTCGGCGACATTCATGAAGTCGTCCAAATGCCGAACCTGATCGAGGTTCAGCGCGAAAGCTACGAGCAATTCCTGCGTTCGGACAAAGAGACCGGCTATGTTTCCGGCCTCGAGAAGACCCTTCGTTCGGTTTTCCCGATCCGCGACTTTGCCGGCACCGCCGAACTCGACTTTGTTCACTATGAGCTCGAAGAGCCGAAATACGACACGACCGAATGTCGCCAGCGGGGCATCACCTATGCTGCTCCAATGAAGGTGACCCTTCGCCTGATCGTGTTCGAAGTCGATCAAGAGACCGAGACCCGTTCGGTTCTCGATATCAAAGAGCAAGACGTTTACATGGGCGACATGCCGCTCATGACCGAGAACGGCACATTCATCATCAACGGCACCGAGCGCGTTATCGTCTCACAAATGCACCGTTCGCCGGGTGTGCTGTTCGACCATGACCGGGGCAAGACGCACTCCTCGGGCAAGCTTCTGTTCGCCGCACGGGTGATTCCGTATCGTGGTTCGTGGCTCGATTTCGAGTTCGACGCCAAGGACATCGTCAACGTCCGGATCGACCGCAAGCGCAAGCTGCCGGTCACCGCCCTGCTCTATGCGTTGGGTCAGGACAGCGAAGAGATCCTGCACTTCTTCTATGACACGGTTTCCTGGGAACGCGCCAAGGACGGTTGGAAGATCCCCTTCGTTGCCGAAGCATGGCGTGGCCAGAAGCCTGCCTTTCCGCTGGTTGACGCCAAGACCGGTGAAGAAATCTTCGCCGCCGGTCAGAAGATCAGCCCGCGCGCTGCCAACAAGGCTGCCAAGGATGGTCTCAAGGATCTGCTGCTGCCGACCGAAGAAATCTTCGGCCGTTACGCTGCCCGCGATCTGATCGATGAAAGCACTGGCCGGATCTACATCGAGGCCGGTGACGAAGTGTCGCCCGACAATCTCGAATTGCTTGACGGCGCCGGGATCGACAGCCTCGAGCTGCTCGACATCGACGAAGTCAACACCGGTCCGTGGATCCGCAACACGCTCAAGGTCGACAAGGCCGAGAACCGCGATGAGGGTCTCGAGGCGATCTACAAGGTGATGCGTCCGGGCGAACCGCCGACCAAGGAAACCGCTGAAGCGCTGTTCGAAGGTCTGTTCTTCGATGGCGAGCGTTATGACCTTTCGGCTGTTGGCCGGGTCAAGCTCAACATGCGTTTGGGCCTCGATGCCGAAGACACCGTCACCACCCTGCGCAAGGAAGACATTCTTGCGGTGGTCAAGGAACTGGTCGGCCTCAAGGACGGCAAGGGCGAGGTCGATGATATTGATAACCTCGGCAACCGCCGGGTCCGTTCGGTCGGCGAATTGCTTGAGAACCAGTACCGCGTCGGCCTTCTGCGGATGGAGCGTGCGGTCAAGGAGCGGATGAGCTCGGTCGACGTCTCGACCGTGATGCCGAACGACTTGATCAACGCCAAGCCAGCCGTGGCTGCGGTTCGTGAATTCTTCGGCTCATCGCAGCTGTCGCAATTCATGGACCAGACCAACCCGTTGTCGGAAGTCACCCACAAACGCCGCGTTTCGGCGCTTGGCCCGGGTGGTCTGACGCGTGAGCGTGCGGGCTTTGAAGTCCGCGACGTTCACCCGACCCATTATGGCCGGATCTGCCCGATTGAAACGCCGGAAGGCCCAAACATCGGTCTGATCAACTCGCTGGCTTCGTTCAGCCGGGTCAACAAATACGGCTTTATCGAAACGCCCTACCGTCAGGTGGTCGACAACAAGGTCACCGGCGACGTGCAATATCTCTCCGCCATGGAAGAGCAGAAGCACACCGTGGCGCAGGCGTCGGCAGAGCTCAACGAAGACGGCTCATTCGTCGAAGAGCTGATCTCGGCTCGTCAGTCGGGCGACAACCTGATGGCGCCGCGCGAGCAGGTTACGCTGATGGACGTTTCGCCGAAGCAGCTTGTTTCGGTGGCCGCCTCGCTGATCCCGTTCCTCGAAAACGATGACGCCAACCGCGCACTGATGGGCTCGAACATGCAACGTCAGGCGGTGCCTTTGGTCAAGGCCGAAGCACCGTGGGTCGGAACCGGTATGGAAGAGACCGTGGCGCGCGACTCTGGCGCGGCCATCGCGGCCAAGCGCGGCGGTATCGTCGACCAGGTCGACGCCACCCGGATCGTGATCCGTGCGATCGGTGATGTTGAGCCCGGCCAGTCGGGTGTCGACATCTACACGTTGCAGAAATTCCAACGCTCGAACCAGAACACCTGCATCAACCAGCGTCCGCTGGTGAAGGTCGGTGAAGTGATCGAGCCGGGCGATATCATCGCTGACGGTCCTTCGACCGATCTCGGTGAGCTCGCGCTGGGCAAGAACAGCCTCGTCGCGTTCATGCCGTGGAATGGCTACAACTACGAAGACTCGATCCTGATCTCAGAGCGGATCGTGAAGGATGACGTGTTCACCTCGATCCACATCGAGGAATTCGAAGTCATGGCTCGCGACACCAAGCTCGGGCCGGAAGACATCACCCGTGACATTCCCAATGTCGGTGAGGAAGCGCTGCGCAACCTCGACGAAGCGGGCATTGTCTACATCGGTGCCGAAGTGCATCCGGGCGATATTCTGGTCGGCAAGATCACGCCGAAGGGCGAGAGCCCGATGACGCCGGAAGAAAAGCTTCTCCGCGCCATCTTCGGTGAGAAGGCTTCGGACGTGCGCGACACCTCGCTGCGCCTGCCGCCGGGTGTTGCCGGGACGATCGTTGAGGTTCGTGTGTTCAACCGCCACGGTATCGAAATCGATGACCGTACGCGCGCGATCCAGAACGAAGAGATCGAACGTCTGCGCAAGGACGCCGCTGACGAACGCAACATCCTCAACCGGGCGACCTATAACCGCCTGCGCGACATGCTGCTGGGTCAGACCGCTTCGGCCGCGCCGAAGGGCGTCAAGAAGGGCACCAAGGTCACCGAAGACGTGCTGGCTGAGGTTGAGCGCCACGAATGGTTCAAATTCGCGGTCGCCGAAGACAAGCGCCAGGCTCAACTCGAAGCGGTGAAGTCACAATATGACGAAGCCGTTGCCGGGATCGACGCCAAGTTCGAGGACCGCAAGGAAAAGCTCGAGCGTGGTGACGAACTGGCACCGGGCGTGCTCAAGATGGTCAAGGTCTTTGTCGCGGTGAAGCGCAAGCTGCAGCCGGGCGACAAGATGGCTGGCCGTCACGGGAACAAGGGTGTGATTTCGCGCATCCTGCCGGTCGAAGACATGCCGTTCCTCGAGGACGGCACCGCGGTCGACATCGTGCTCAACCCGCTCGGCGTGCCATCACGTATGAACGTCGGTCAGATTTTCGAAACCCACCTTGGTTTCGCAGCGCGCGGCCTAGGCATGGACATCGCCGAGAAGCTCGAAGAGTGGAAGGCAGCCAACCCCGATGCGGCGGAAGACTACAAGGGCGTGAAGCCACCCGAAGCGGTGATGGAGCGGCTCAAGGACGTCTATGGCGAGGCCTATCTCGAAGATCTCGAAAGCCGTTCGACCGAACAGGTTGTCGAGCTCGCCACCAACCTCAGCGCGGGTGTGCCAATGGGTACGCCTGTGTTTGACGGCGCACGTGAGCCTGATGTGTCGGATATGCTGATCAAGGCTGGCATCGACAGCTCGGGTCAGTCGACCCTGTTTGACGGCCGGACCGGTGAAGCGTTTGACCGCAAGGTGACCGTGGGCATCATCTACATGCTCAAGCTGCACCACCTGGTCGACGATAAGATCCACGCCCGTTCGATCGGCCCGTATTCGCTCGTCACCCAGCAGCCGCTGGGCGGTAAGGCGCAGTTCGGTGGCCAGCGCTTCGGTGAGATGGAGGTCTGGGCGCTGCAAGCGTACGGCGCGGCTTACACCTTGCAGGAAATGCTGACCGTCAAATCGGACGATGTGGTCGGACGGACCAAGGTTTACGAAGCGATCGTCAAGGGCGACGACACCTTCGAAGCCGGCATTCCGGAGAGCTTCAATGTGCTCGTCAAGGAAATGCGTTCGCTGGGCCTCAATGTCGAACTCAAGTCATTGTCTGATGGCGAAGAGGGCGATGAGGACGATCAATGGCCGGAGGCGGCGGAATAACGGGATCCGGGCTGCGGCCCGCTTCCCAAACCCGCTCCTGAAATTTCACCCCCAAGGGGAACAAAGTCATGAATGAACTGACCAAATTCACCAACCAGCTGGCCAAGCCGGAAACCTTTGACCAGATCCAGATCGGGATCGCTTCGCCCGAGCGTATTCGCTCGTGGTCGTTTGGCGAGATCAAGAAGCCCGAGACGATCAACTATCGTACCTTCAAGCCAGAGCGTGACGGCCTGTTCTGCGCCCGCATCTTCGGTCCGGTGAAGGATTACGAATGCCTCTGCGGCAAGTACAAGCGGATGAAGTACAAAGGCGTCGTCTGCGAGAAGTGCGGCGTTGAAGTCACCGTCACCAAAGTGCGTCGTGAGCGGATGGGCCACATTGAGCTCGCTGCCCCGGTCGCGCACATCTGGTTCCTAAAGTCGCTGCCTTCGCGCATCGGTCTGCTGCTCGACATCCAGCTCAAGCAGCTTAAGCGGATCCTCTACTTCGAAAGCTATGTCGTGATCGAGCCGGGTCTGACCCCGCTTGAGAAGTTCCAGCTGCTGACCGAAGACGAGCTGCTCGAAGCGCAGGACGAGTATGGCGAAGACGCCTTCTCGGCTGACATCGGTGCCGAGGCCGTCAAGCATATGCTGATGGATCTCGACCTCGAGCAAGAGCGCGAAGATCTGATGGAAGAGCTGGCGACCACCAAGTCGACCCTCAAGCCCAAGAAGATCATCAAGCGTCTCAAGGTCGTCGAAAGCTTCATCGAATCGGGCAACCGTCCGGAGTGGATGATCCTCGAAGTGATCCCCGTGATCCCGCCAGAGCTGCGCCCGCTGGTGCCGCTCGACGGTGGCCGGTTCGCGACTTCGGATCTCAACGATCTCTATCGCCGTGTTATCAACCGCAACAACCGCTTGAAGCGTCTGATCGAGCTGCGTGCACCGGACATCATCGTCCGCAACGAAAAACGTATGCTGCAAGAAGCTGTCGATGCGCTGTTCGATAACGGCCGTCGTGGCCGCGTTATCACCGGCGCCAACAAGCGTCCGCTGAAGTCGCTGAGCGATATGCTCAAGGGTAAGCAGGGCCGCTTCCGTCAGAACCTGCTCGGTAAGCGCGTCGACTATTCGGGTCGTTCGGTGATCGTGACCGGTCCTGAGCTCAAGCTGCACCAATGCGGCCTGCCGAAGAAGATGGCGCTCGAGCTGTTCAAGCCGTTCATCTACGCCCGTCTCGATGCCAAGGGTCTTTCGATGACCCTCAAGCAAGCCAAGAAATGGGTTGAGAAAGAGCGCAAGGAAGTCTGGGACATCCTGGACGAAGTGATCCGTGAGCACCCGGTTCTGCTGAACCGCGCGCCGACGCTTCACCGTCTCGGCATCCAGGCGTTCGAGCCGGTGCTGATCGAAGGTAAGGCGATCCAGCTTCACCCGCTGGTCTGCTCGGCCTTCAACGCTGACTTTGATGGTGACCAGATGGCGGTCCACGTGCCGCTGTCGCTCGAAGCGCAGCTCGAAGCGCGTGTGCTGATGATGTCGACCAACAACATCCTCTCACCCGCCAACGGCAAGCCTATTATCGTGCCTTCGCAGGATATGGTTCTGGGTCTCTACTACCTCTCGATGGAGCGGCAGGAGAAAACTCCGGAATTCCTCGAAAACGAAGATGGCACCAAGGAAGAAAAGCTGCCGCGCTTCGCCGATATGGCCGAAGTGCACCAGGCGCTCGAAACCAAGGCTGTTACGCTGCACACCAAGATTCTCGCCCGCGTTCCGCAGGCCGATGAGGATGGCAATATCGTGATGCAGCGCTTCGTCACCACGCCGGGCCGTATGCTGATCGGTGAATGTCTGCCGAAGAACCACAAGGTTCCGTACGACATCATCAACCGTCTGCTGACCAAGCGGGAAATCGGTGACGTGATCGACCAAGTCTATCGTCACACCGGTCAGAAGGACACGGTGCTGTTCGCTGACGCCATCATGGTGCTGGGTTTCCGTCACGCGTTCAAGGCTGGCATTTCGTTCGGCAAGGACGACATGATCATCCCTGACGCCAAGGAAGGCCTGGTTGAAGAGACCAAGGAACTGGTTGCTGGCTATGAACAGCAATACCAGGACGGTCTGATCACCCAGCAAGAGAAGTACAACAAGGTGATCGATGCCTGGTCGCGTTGCGGTGATCAGGTTGCTGACGCGATGATGGAAGAGATCAAGGCAACGCCGATCGACAAGGAAGGTCGCGAAGCGCAGATCAACTCGATCTACATGATGAGCCACTCTGGTGCGCGTGGTTCGCCAGCGCAGATGAAGCAGCTCGCCGGTATGCGTGGCCTGATGGCCAAGCCGTCGGGCGAGATCATCGAGACCCCGATCATCTCGAACTTCAAGGAAGGCCTGACCGTTCTTGAATACTTCAACTCGACCCACGGCGCTCGTAAGGGCCTCGCGGACACCGCGTTGAAGACCGCCAACTCGGGTTATCTGACCCGCCGCCTGGTCGACGTTTCGCAGGACTGCGTGATCGTCGAGGAAGACTGTAAGACCGAAAACGCGCTGGAAATGCGCGCGATCGTTCAGGGCGGTTCGGTGATTGCATCGCTTGGTGAACGTATCCTTGGCCGGACCCTGGCCGAAGACATCGTCAACGCTGCAACGGGTGACGTGATCGCCAAGGCCGGCACTCTGGTCGACGAGCCAATGGTCAAGGAAATCGAAGCCGCTGAAACCCAGTCGGCCAAGATCCGTTCGCCGCTGGTTTGTGAAGCCGAACAGGGTGTTTGCGCCAAGTGCTATGGCCGTGACCTTGCGCGCGGTACGCCGGTCAATATCGGTGAAGCTGTCGGCGTTATCGCTGCACAGTCGATCGGTGAGCCGGGCACGCAGCTGACCATGCGGACCTTCCACATCGGTGGTGCGGCACAGCTCAACGAAACCTCGCATCTGGAAGCCATCTCTGATGGTAAGATCGAGTTCCGCGACATGCCGACCATCACCGACAAGAAGGGCCGGATTCTGTCGATGGCTCGCAACGGTGAGTTCGCGGTGATCGACGCCGAAGGCCGTGAGCGTGAAGTTCACAAAGTGCCTTACGGTACCGTCCTGATGTTCAAGAATGGCGCCAAGGTGAAGGAAGGCGATCGTCTGGCCGAGTGGGATCCGTTCACTCTGCCAATCATCACCGAGCAATCGGGTACGGTGAAGTATCAGGATCTGGTCGAAGGCACGACGCTGGAAGAGCAGACCGATGACGCCACCGGTATCGCGCAGCGCGTGGTGACCGAGAACCGGGCGACCGGACGCAAGAAGAAGGAAGACCTTCGTCCGCGTCTGACTCTGCTTGGGGAAGGCCAGACCGACGATGGCGAGACCGAGGCTCAGCGTTACATGCTGGCACCGGGCACGACTCTGTCGGTTGAAGATGGCCAGGAAGTTGCGGCTGGTGACATTCTTGCGCGTGCATCGCGTGAGGCTGCCAAGACCCGCGACATCACCGGTGGTCTGCCGCGTGTGGCTGAGCTGTTCGAAGCCCGCCTGCCGAAGGACAATGCGATCATCGCCAAGATCTCGGGTAAGATCGAGTTCGTTCGCGAATACAAGGCGAAACGCAAGATCGCGATCATTCCCGAGGAAGGTGATCCAGTCGAGTACCTGATCCCCAAGACCAAGGTGATCGACGTCCAGGAAGGCGACTTCGTGAAGAAGGGCGACACGCTCATCTCGGGCTCGCCGAACCCGCATGACATTCTGGAAGTTCTCGGGGTTGAGGCGCTGGCCGAATATCTCGTCAACGAAATCCAGGAAGTCTATCGACTGCAGGGCGTGAAGATCAACGACAAGCACATCGAGGTGATCGTTCGCCAGATGCTGCAGAAGGTTGAAATCACCAAGGGTGGCGATACCACTCTGCTGCCGGGTGAGCAGGTCGATCTGGCAGAAATGCTCGAGATCAACGGCAAGCTCGGCAAGGGCAAGCAGCCGGCGGAAGGTTCGCCGATCCTGCTCGGCATCACCAAGGCGTCGCTGCAGACCCGCAGCTTCATCTCGGCGGCGTCGTTCCAGGAGACCACCCGCGTCCTGACCCAGGCTTCGGTCGAAGGTAAGAAGGACACGCTGATCGGTCTCAAGGAAAACGTGATCGTGGGTCGTCTGATCCCGGCTGGTACCGGTGCAGGCATGAACCGCATGCGCGTGACCGCATCGAGTCGTGACGCCGCGCTCAAGGCGCAGTGGAAGAAGCAGCAGGAAGCGCTTGCTGCCTCTGGTGCGACCGAAGCTGAGCCGGCCGCGGATGCGATCCCGAGCGAAGACGCGATGAAGGCCGCAATGGGTGGCGGTGCTGAGGCTCCTGCAGCCGAGTAATCACCGCACTGCCTAACTGGCACAGAAAGACCCCGCTGGAGCTTTGGCTTCGGTGGGGTTTTTCTTTGGGTTTTGGATTGGGTTTTGCGTTTTGGGGCAAGCCCTTGTGCGAAATCCGCTGGGTGATACGTTTCCGCTCTTTGGAGAGGAGGGCGCATCATGAAGAAATTTGCAGTTGCATTGGGAGCCGCAAGTCTGGCCATACCCGTCGAAGTCTGGGCGCAGGAAACGGTTGTCGTTACCGGATCGCGGATCGAGCGATCTGACTACGATGAGTATTTTGACGGCGACCAATCGGCCATCGGACTGACCCGCACCGCCGACTATTTCGTCAAACCGATCTATGTGAATTCGGACTCGCGCGATGCTGCCGTCCGCCGGTCCGAAGTGAACGCCATGCTGGAGGCGACCATTGCTTTGGCCGAAGCCAAAGGCATTTCGTTGGTCGCTGGCGAGTACAAGCTCGCCCCGTTGACGAGAGAGAATATGGCCGACCTTGTGTCCTACGGGCGCGGCGGTCGGCCCGACACCACGCGGGTCAAGATCTATGCTCGGCTGCCGGTCGGGGGAGCATTCGAAGGCGTCGATGCAGTCGACCAAGCGGTGCGCGCTTTCAAGACTGAAGTGCCGGTGACCGGGCGCGCCTATATGGAAACCGGCTCGACCAATCTGGCGATCGATGATCCCGATCAATATCGCGGCGCGGTGGTCAAGGCGATTGCCAACGAGGCCCGGCGCTATGCTGCCATGTTTGGCTCGGATTACGGGATCGAGATTCGCGGCCTCGATTCAGAGCTCTATTTCAATCAGGCCAGCCAGACTGAATTGTTCCTCTATATCGAGCACAGCTTTGTGATTAAGCCGAAGTGACCTTGGGCTTTCGCTATTGAGAAGCATTCGCATTTAAACTAATGAGAGGGGATCAGCCTAGGAGGATCCCCCACGTGCCCAATCGCGCTCAAACCAATTCTTCACAGCAATGGATCGCGTCGCTGCAAAAGGTCCCGCGGATCGAGGAGCTGAGTCCGATTGCGGCGCGCTTCGTCTATTCACTGCGGTTGATCGCTTTGCACGAGCGGGCCCGGCGCGATCCGGTCCCCGAACTGGCAGCACGCCTGCAGAATGTGATGGCTGCGACCAGATCCCTCTCGCTGGCCCAGGCGATCAGCGCGACCTGGCCCGAGAACATCCATGTCTCGCGCTTCTGCTGCAGCCTTTTGACCCATGACGAGATGACAATTGGCCAGATGATCCACGCGGCGGAGCAGGGTGACCATGCTCGATTTGAGCAGGTGCTTTCGGGGCTAATCCGGCCGCAGCGGATCGAATTGCTTTGGCAGGAAGCTCTGGATCTGGTCGTAGCAGAAGCTCAGGCGGTCTGAACTCTAGCGTCTCAACTGCGTCTGGAGCTTGCACGACCACTCATTGCCCATGTCGCAGCCCGTAGTCGCGAGCTCTATTGCTCGCTGCTTGTCTTGAGGCGTCTTTCCCTCGCGCGCCAAAACCCGCGCTCCGATCTCACAGCCATCGGCATCGCCGAGATCGCAGGCCTTGGAGAAATAGGTGACAGCTGTCATCGGGGCATATTCCTCTGGTCCCTCACCAGTCTCAAAGAAAAAGGCGAGGCTGGTGCAGCCTGGGGCATAGTCTTTGTCGCACAGATCGGAATCGATCGCGAAGGCTCTGGCCTTGTCCTTCTCAACGCCGCCGGTTCCATAGCGATAGGCTGCGGAAAGGTTGCCGCAGGATTTGAAATAGCCCTTGTCGCAAGTCGCCTGGTAGATCTCGATCGCTTGCGCCTTCTGCGCCTCATCCCCGCGCCAAGACAGATAACCGGCAAAGGTATCGCAGGCCTGCCAATCGCCAGCCTCGCAGGCTCTTTCCATCACCGGCGGGTCGGCCCAATAATTGGTCGCCTCGGGACCTTGCATTGCGATCAAGGTCACTGCGCTCGCCATTAAGGAAATGATGGTGCTGATCCTCGCTACTCAATTCGACTGGCGCAATACTACAAGGGAGTTCCTCGCCTGCAAGCCGTAGACGATTTGCCGCACGCTGGCGCTTCTCTTCTGAGCAAATCAGCCTATAGAGCCGCTCATGCTTATTACCCGTTTCGCACCATCGCCCACCGGGCGGCTTCATGTAGGCAATATCCGCACCGCGCTCCACAATTGGATGCTTGCGCGCAAGGGCGGCGGAAAGTTCATTCTGCGGATCGATGACACCGACGCCGAACGTTCGAAGGAAGAATATGTCGAGGCGATCCGGACTGATCTCGCCTGGCTTGGGCTGACCGCCGATCGCGAAGAGCGTCAGTCAGAACGGCTTGAACGCTACGAAGCTGCGTTTGTGACCTTGCGCGATGCTGGCCGGATCTATCCCGCTTATGAGACTCAGCAGGAGCTCGAACTCAAGCGCAAGGTGCAGCTTGGTCGGGGCCTGCCGCCGATCTACGATCGCGGCGCACTCGAGCTCAGCGACGAAGAACGCGCGGCCAAGCACGCAGAGGGTATTCAGCCGCACTGGCGCTTCAAGCTCGATCATGACGAGGCGATCGAATGGGAAGACGGCGTTCGCGGAACGGCCAAGTTCGATCCGGCGCAATTGTCTGATCCGGTGATCCGCCGCGCCAATGGCTCATGGCTCTATATGTTGCCAAGCACGGTCGATGACATCGACATGGGCATCACACAGGTGCTGCGCGGCGAGGACCACGTTTCCAACACAGCAGTGCAGATTCAGATGTTTACCGCGCTTCATGCTGCGCAGCAAAGTGCAACACAGGATGTGCCGGCCTTCGCGCATGAGGCGCTGCTGGTTGGGAAGGAAGGCAAGCTCTCGAAGCGGTTGGGATCGCTCGGTTGCGATGCGTTTCGTGATCGCGGGGTAGAGCCTGAGGCCTTGATTGCCTTGCTGTCGCGGCTGGGAACATCGCTGCCGGTCGAACCAATCGCTGATCGCGAAGCCTTGCTCGACACCTTCGATCTGTCGACTTTTGGGCGCGCTCCGGCCAAGTTTGATGATGCCGAGCTGGAGCGGATCAACACTGCGATTGTCCACGCCATGCCGTTTGACGCCGTCAAGCACCGTCTGCCCAAAGGCATGGATGAAGCCGGCTGGCATGCGGTTCAGCCCAATGTCTCGACCGTTGCAGAAGTCGGCGAATGGTGGCGTCTGGTCACCGGCCCGGTAGAGCAGCCCGAATTCTCTGATGAGGACAAGGCCTATCTCGATCAGGCAGCAGCAGAGCTGAGCTGGGGCGATGATCCCTGGGGCACGATGACCTCGTCGCTCAAGGACAAGACCGGCCGCAAGGGCAAGCAGCTGTTCCTTCCCCTGCGCCAGGCGTTGACCGGGATGAATCACGGCCCTGACATGGGCGAGCTTCTGCCGCTGATTGGAGAGGATGCTGCGCGGCGGCGACTGCAGCGCGCCGCTGCTTAGCCCCCATTCTTGCAGATTGGGGCTGTCCAGCCACATGGCTCCGTCAATCGCTTGTATCTCGTCGGTGCCATCGCTAGATGTCCATGAGATAGTGTAACATCAGCAGGTCTGACCCCCTCACGCATCATGACGACGACATTGCAATCCTCTGCGCGGATTTCGCCATCCGCTGACATTCTCCCTGAAATCAAACAGGAAGCGTGCAGTCTCGCGATTTGGCAGCGCGATCCGCTGCGTGATGTCGAGACGATCATGGTGCCTGAGGCGCAAGATATTCGATTCAATACGCCGATTGCAATTCTGCCCGAACGGCTGAACGAAGCCATGTCGCAAGCGGGCTTCGCCGAACTTCCCGTCCGCAAAGCCTTGATTGAAGATATCGCGCAGCTTGCTCGCCGCTACGGCGCGATCATGGCGCTCGACGCACTCTCAGTCCGGCTGGAGATCGTCACGACCGATTCCTGTCGCAAATTCCACGCCGACTATGTCCCGGCGCGATTGATTACGACCTATGTCGGCTCAGGCAGCGATTGGATCGAACCTGAGGATGCCGGGCGCGTGCGCAACGGCCTGGCACCGCGCCAGATCAATTCGCTGAGCGCCGGCGATGTCGGGATCTTCAAAGGCAAGCTGGGTTGGGGCGAACCCATCATCCATCGCTCTCCGCCGATCGCCGGCACTGGAGAGCGTCGTCTGCTATTGGTGCTCAATCCGCCAGAAGGAGATTGAGCGTTTCTACCCGCCGCATTCCCGTTACTCTGCTGACCGGCTTTCTTGGCTCTGGTAAGACCACGCTGCTGAACCGTTTGATGAGCGCGCCTGAAATGGCGAGCTCGCTGGTGATCATCAATGAGTTTGGTTCGATCGGTCTGGACCATGATCTTGTCGCGCATAGCAATGAAGACGACACGGTTGTTGAAATGTCGAGCGGCTGTCTTTGCTGCACGATCAAGGGCGATCTCCAGGAGACCTTGCGCAACGCGCCGTGGCGCTATGCCCGCAATGGCCAGCGCTGGTTTGAGCGGGTGATCATCGAAACAACCGGGCTGGCTGATCCGGCGCCGATCATCCACACTATCATGGCCGACAAGGACCTGCTCGAACAATATCAATTGGCTGAGATCATCACGCTGGTCGATGGCGTGAACGGCTCGGGAACTCTGGATGCGCAGCCCGAAGCGATCAAACAGGCGGCGGTCGCCGATACGATTATCGTCAGCAAGACCGACCTCGCTGAGCCCGCCGAACTGGAAGCTCTGATCGAGCGCCTGCGTGGTCTCAATCCCGCTGCAGAGATCCATCGCCACAGCCTGGAGTCCGAGAATCCAATTGCGATGATCGGTGGGGCCGGGTTCAATCCGGAGATAAAGAGCGAAAGCGTGAGGCAATGGCTGGATGAGGAGGCCTATGCCGATCATGGTCACCACCATCACGATCATGACCACGATCACCACCACCATGGTGATGATCATCATCATGACCATCACCACGATATCAACCGCCATGATGATCGGATCCAATCGGTCTGTTTGACCATTGAGGAGCCCATGCCCGCAGAGGTGCTCGATCAATGGCTTGAACTTCTGGTGATGCTCAACGGCGTGAACATGCTGCGGGTCAAAGGCATTCTCAACTTGCGGGAGATGGACAAGCCTTTGGTGATCCATGGCGTGCAGCACATCTGGCACCCGCCAGCGATTCTGCCGGAATGGCCATCTGATGATCACCGAACACGGATCGTGTTTATTCTACGAGATATGGAAGAAAGCGACCTGCGCACCGCGCTGGGCTTTGTGACCGACAAGTTTGAAAAGGCTCAAGTCGACGGCTTGAGCTAGGCAAGCTTGCTAGCCCTTGTGCTTTTCCAGCTCGTCACCGCTGAGCGTAACGATATGCAGCAGATTGGTCGCGCCTGGAGTGCCGAAGGGCACACCTGCCAGAGCGATCAACTTGCTGCCTGCTTCGCCAAAGCCATGCCGCAGCGCCATCCGCTTTCCTTTGGCGATCATTTCCTCAAAGCTTCCGATATCCTTGGTCGCAACGGCGTGCGCTCCCCACAACAAGGCGACCCGCCGTGCGGTCTGCATTGAGGGGGTCAACACCATGACGGGTGTGTCCGGACGTTCGCGCACAACGCGCCGGGCGGTCGCACCGGATGAGGTGAAAACCGTGATCGCGCTGATCGGAACGGTGTCGGCAATCGTCATGCAGGCATGGGCCAGCGCGTCGGCCGTGGTCGCGTCAGGGCGGGTCTCATGGAACCGAACACGCTCCCTATAACCCTCGTCGCTTTCGACCTGGCTTGCGATCGAATGCATCATAGCGACCGACTCCTCAGGCCATTCTCCGGCAGCGCTTTCGGCCGACAGCATGACGGCATCGGCCCCGTCATAGACCGCATTGGCCACGTCGGACACTTCTGCGCGGGTCGGCATCGGGTTCTCGATCATCGATTCGAGCATCTGGGTCGCCACGATCACAGGCTTGCCGACCGTCCGCGCGGCGTTCACAATCTTTTTCTGCAGCGGCGGCACTTCGAACGGCTCGAGCTCTACGCCAAGGTCGCCGCGCGCGACCATGATACCATCAGACATCTCGATGATCTCATCGAGCCGTTCGACCGCCTTGGGCTTTTCGATCTTGGCGCACAGCGCAACATTGGGTCCGATCAGCTTGCGCGCTTCGGCAAGATCTTCGGGTCGTTGGACGAATGACAACGCGATCCAGTCGACCCCCTGTTCGACCGCAAAGGCCAGATCCTTGCGATCCTTGTCGGTCAGCGCCGGTATCGGGATTTCGGCATCGGGAACATTGACCCCTTTGCGGTCTGAGATGACCCCGCCGACTTCGGCGCTGCAGAAAATCCGTTCCTCGTCGGCTTCCTTGACCACCAGCTTGATCTTGCCGTCATTGATCAGCAGTCGCTGGCCACGTTCGAGAATGCCGAACAATTCGGGATGGGGCAGACAGACACGGGTCTCGTCGCCTGGCGTGCGGTCCCGGTCGAACGTGAAATGACCCGAATGCCGAATGACTGCCTGTCCATCCTTGAATGGACCGACCCGCAGTTTTGGACCCTGAAGGTCGGCCAGAATCGCAATCGGTCGCGCGAACTCCTTTTCAAGAGCCCGGATCGCGACAATTGTCTCGGCATGGCTGCTGTGCTCGCCATGGCTCATATTGACCCGAAAGGCATCGGCTCCGGCCTTGAACAGCCTCCGCAGCATTTCCGGCGATCGGCTGGCCGGACCGACCGTCGCCAAAATCTTGACCTTGCGACCGCGCGGGTCGATCCTCAGCGCGTCAAGCTGTGCCATTGTGACTCCCATCCCTGATGGGCAAGCTATGGCACAGGCAATTTTCAACTCAAGGACGGATAAGCCCTATGAATACGAATGATCACAGTTCTGCGGTCGATCAATTGCCCGATGATGTGGCCGCGGCTGCCTTTCGGCGCTTGGTCAAGCACCTCCAACATCGCCATGACGCGCAGAATATCGAGCTGATGGGACTAGCCGGCTTTTGCCGCAATTGCCTAGCAGATTGGATCCGCGACGCCGGTTTTGAGGGTGATAAACTCGCCGCGCGCAAAGTGATCCATGGCATGCCGATGGAGGAATGGAAAGCGACCCGGCAGACGCCCGCAACCGAAGAGCAGATCGCGGCGATGGAGAAAAGTCTGACCCGCAATAAGGCTGACCTGCGCTAGGCTTTGGGTCTAGGCTGATACCGTTCAGTTGCGCTTGATCCGAGCCGGTCCGGGCCAGGATTGAAGGGCTGCGCAGACAATTGTGGATGGCCGCCTTCACCGCTGCCGAGACAGCAGCTAGTTCGAGGGTCAATCGATTCGCATTCCGACATGGAGAGAAAGAATAATGGCTGAAGCCACCGACGACCGCCTGCGCCTGTTGATTGAGCGCATCGAACGCCTTGAAGAAGAGAAAAAGGGCATCGCCGATGATATTCGTGATGTCTATGCCGAGGCTAAGGCGGTCGGCTATGACGCCAAGATCATGCGCCAGATTGTTCGCCTGCGGAAGATGAAGCCCGATGATCGCAGCGAACAAGAGACGATCCTCGAGACCTATAAGGCTGCGCTCGGCATGGGCTGATGGCGTGCGGCCCATCTTCAAAAGTGCATTGCTCTGTATTATATAGATAATACAGCACTCACAGGAGAATCGAAATGGCCAGCCCCTGGAAAGACGCCCGCGGCGTTATCGTCACCACCACTCCGACCATCGAAGGCCGGCCGATCCAGGAATATTCCGGCATTGTGGTTGGCGAAGTGATCGTTGGCGCGAATATGTTCCGCGACTTTCTGGCCGGGATTCGCGACATGGTGGGAGGCCGTTCAGGCAGTTATGAGCGCGTGCTCCAGCGTGCGCGGGACGAAGCGATCGAGGAGCTCCAGGCCGAAGCCGCTGCGCGCGGCTGCAATGCCGTGGTGGGGATTGATCTCGACTACGAAGTGATTGGCGACACTGGCTCGATGCTGATGGTCTCCGCCAGCGGCACCGCCGTAAGGCTGTGACTCCCACAATCCGCGCCGGCCTTCCTGATCGGGATGCAGCGGCCTGCGCGGCGATCTATGCCCCGCATGTTACCGAAGGCGTGGCAAGCTTTGAGCTTGAGCCGCCCGGCGCGGACGCGATGGCAGAGCGGATGCGCGCCTATGGTCAAAGCCATGCGTGGTTGGTGGCCGAGCTTGCCAAGGAAATTGTCGGCTATGCTTATGGCTCACCGCATCGGACGCGCGCGGCCTATGCGCAATCCTGCGATGTTGCGGTCTATGTTGCGGCCAGTGCCAAGGGCCAGGGAGTCGGTCGCGCGCTCTACGATGCGCTCTTGCCCAAATTGGCCGAGCGCTTCCACGCCGCTTTCGCGGGGATTGTGCTGCCCAATCAGGCGAGCGTCGCCTTGCATGAGGCTGTCGGATTCTCCCCGGTCGGGATCTATCGCGAAGTCGGCTGGAAGCAGGGCGCTTGGCGCGATGTCGGCTGGTGGCAGCGTTTGCTTTGACCGGTCGTTGATCGCGGTGGATTGCCCCGCGCAGCGCGCTTCGCTAGAGCACCGCTGACAGTTTCAGACACACATTTTCAGCCACGAATAAGAGTTCCCATGGCAGGCCATTCCAAATTCAAGAACATCATGCACCGCAAGGGTGCGCAGGACAAAAAGCGGTCCAACCTGTTTTCCAAGCTGAGCCGCGAAATCACCGTTGCGGCAAAAATGGGCACGCCCGATCCCGATATGAACCCGCGCCTGCGGCTGGCGGTCAACACCGCCAAGGCGCAGTCGATGCCGAAGGACAATATCCAGCGCGCGATTGACAAGGCGAGCGCGGCCGATGGCGAGAATTACGAAGAGGTCCGCTACGAAGGCTATGGCCCCGGCGGCAGCGCGATCATCGTTGAGGCCTTGACCGACAATCGCAACCGCACAGCCACTGCGGTCCGCACGGCGTTTAGCAAGAATGGGGGCAACCTCGGCACTGAAGGATCGGTTGCCCATGGGTTTGAGCGGCTCGGTCTGATCGAGTATCCCGCCAGCGCTGGCGATGAGGACAGTGTGCTCGAAGCCGCGATGGAAGCCGGCGCCGACGATATCGAGAGCTCGGATGACGGCCACACAATCTGGACTGCCGCCGAAGACCTCCATCAGGTCGCGAGCGATTTGGAAAAGGCATTGGGCGAAGCCGAGAATGTGAAATTGGCCTGGAAGCCCAACCTCACCGTCGAGCTTGATGAAAAGGGCGCAAGCACTTTGCTCAAGCTGGTCGATACGCTCGATGATGACGATGACGTGCAAACCGTATGGGGCAATTACGAGATCCCCGACGCGGTGATGGAGAAGCTTGACGGGTGACCAAGCTCGAATGGCTGCTTGCGATCGCGCTGGCTGGTTCCTTCCTGCTCGCTGCCGCATGGAAGCTGGGGCTGAGGATTGGGCTGACGCCTTGACATGCGGTCGATGATCATCCTTGGCTTTCATCGCTCGCTTGCCTTCGGCGCCTTGGCAGTCTCTGGGTGCCAGCTTGACACAGGGCCCCAGCCAAAAGAGCCCGAGCCAGTTGTGCTGTTTGATTGTTCCGACGGAAACGATCGTATTCGCCTGCTCGGGCGTAACAACGATTACCTCGCCGTTGAGAAGCGCCTAGACAAAGTAGGCGCGGTCACAATGGAGACCTTTATGTGGGACGAGATCCGCAGCGTCCGGGTCACCGGGCAGCAAGGCGGCCATCAGTCCCATATCCGTTTCAGCGATAGGTTGGACCACTTCATCCTGTTTGAAGGATCCAATGGTGAGCTGGCCGACCGTCCTGGCGAAACCTACGCTGGCGCTACGATTCTGTCGGCCTCGGACCCTGATCAACCGCGCTTGCAAATCTCGTGCGAAGCGACCGAGCTGAACCGCGGTGTGGTCGAGGCCGTCCGCTCGTGGGAGATCGAGCGCGGCCGACCTGAGCCGCAAGCCGAAGAGCCCGGCAGCCCATTCGATGGCTGGTTTTGAGCCATGATTATCCTAGGCCTTGATCCCTCGCTGAGCTGCACCGGCTGGGGTGTGATCCGCAGCGGGGGGGCGCGTATCAGCCATATCGCCAATGGCCAGATTGCCACCAAGCCCAAGGCGCCAATCGCTGAGCGACTGGCGGAATTGCAGCAGGCGCTTGGTCTGGTGATTGCCCAACACAATCCCGATCGGGCAGCCTGTGAGGAAGTGTTCGTCAACAAGAACCCGCAATCGACGCTCAAGCTCGCGCAAGCACGCGGCGCGGTGCTGGCGGTTTGCGGCGCGCAGAGCATCGAAGTGCGCGAACACGCTGCACGGCTGGTCAAGAAATCGGTGGTCGGGACCGGCGGTGCCGACAAGGAACAGGTCCAGGCGATGCTCAAGGTCCTGCTCCCCGGAGCCAGTCTTGCCGGAGCGGATGCGGCCGATGCTCTGGCCGTGGCGATCGCCGATGCGCATCTGGGCTGACAAGCCGGTTGGATTGGGTCTAAGGCTGGCGACAATGCAAGAACCCCAACCCTCAGCGTCCATTTCCCCAGCAGAAGCAGCTCTTCGGTGACCGTCGGAACCAATCCCCAATATCAGTCGCTGATCGACCTGGCTGCGAAGGCGCTTTCGGCGCGGGATTACCGCCAGTGTCACGAACATTGCATCGCAGCGATCAAGCTCGATCCGCGGCAGGGCGATGCCTATTTCCTGCTTTCGATCCTGACATCGGATCACAACAATCTCGGCAAGGCGATCGAGATTGTCGACATGGCGATCGGGCATGCCGGTCGAAAGCCGCATCTGCTCGCGCAAAAGGCCAAATGCCTTGCGCTGTTGAGCCGTCATGAGGAAGCTTCGGAACTGGCCAATGAAGCCGCCGAAGCGGATCAGCTCGACCAGTTCACATCCGAAACTCTGGGGGTCGTCTTCAGCCGCTTGGGCGAGCATGCCCGCGCGGTTCCCCTGTTTGAGCGCGCGACCGCCAAGGATCCGACCAATGCGGAAAACCAGTATAACCTGGGCGCATCTCTGCAATTCTCCGGCAAGTTTGACAGCGCCGAAGCCGCTTACCTGCGCACCGTCGAGCTCAAGCCCGATCATTACAAGGCGCTCTATGGCCTGGCCTCGCTGCGCGATCAAAAGGACGAAGAGGAGCGGCTGGAGAAGCTCGAACAGCTGTTCGAGGCTTGTGAGGGACCAGACGAAGCGCTGCATCTGGGCCATGCGATTGCCAAGACGCTTGAGGATCGCGGCGAGTTTCCCGAAGCCCTGGATTATCTTCTCCAGGCCAAGGCCAGAAAGCGGCCCACGCTCGGCTATGATTTCACCTCTGACCGGGCGCTGTTCGAAGCGGCCAAGGGGCTCAAGTATATTGAACCGGCTTCAACACCGGCACACGGCGCCGGACCGATATTCATCGTCGGCATGCCGCGGACCGGGACAAGCCTGACCGATCGCATCCTCTCCTCGCACAGCCAAGTGATGTCGATGGGCGAGCTGGCGCACTTCGGCCTGTTGCTGAAGGAGCATGCCAAGACCACCTCGCCCTTCGTGCTCGATCAGGAGACGCTCGAGCAAGCCCGGCAGGTCGACCTGTCCGCGATTGGCGAGCGCTATCTCGCGATGACGCAAAGGTTGCGCGGGGACACACCCAACTTCATCGACAAGATGCCGCTCAACTTCTTCTACGTTCCGCTGATCCTGGCTGCGTTGCCGGGTGCCAGGGTGATCTGCATGAAGCGCAACCCGATGGACACCTGCGTCAGCAATTTCCGTCAGCTCTTCAGCACCAGCTATTCCTATTACAATTACTCCTACGATCTGGAGGACACCGGCCGCTTCTTCCTTGAATTTGAGCGGCTGATCGAGCTCTGGAGCGAGGCAATGCCGGCTGATCGCTTCACAGTGGTCGAATATGAGAGAATGGTGGCTGAGCAGGACTCGGAAACCCGGCGTGTTCTCGATTTCTGCGGTTTGGAGTTCGAGCCGGAATGCCTTCAGTTTCATTCCAATCCCGCGCCGATTGCGACCGCCAGCTCGGTTCAGGTGCGCAAGCCGATCTATGCCTCTTCGGTTGATCGGTGGAAGAAATTCGGTCCCAAGCTGGCGCCGCTCGAAGCCATAGTCGGCGGATCCAAATAACTCATTTTGCGCAGTTTTGTCTGAATCTTGCGGTGGTTCAGACCGGCTCCGAACGACACAAAGGTGACGCAAAAGTCATAGAGTTGCAATTTTGCCGCGGTGCAACAAAATCAGCCTGCCCCCCTTTGCGAGCGTGTTACTTCATTGATACGCACGAAACCTCGACCACAATTTCCTGTCGTCCTAGGAGCCTTAACAGTGAGAAAATTCCAAAAACGGGCCGCGCTGACCAAAGCCATGCTAATGGGTGGGTCTATGCTCGCTTGCGGCGTGGCCGCGCCAGCGATCGCGCAAGATGGCGAAACCGCCACTGAAACGCAGTATGATACCTCCATCATCGTGACCGCAACGCGTCGCGAAGCATCGGTTCAGGACATTCCGCTAAACATCGCCGCAGTTGGCGGAGAGCAGATCGAAGAACAGGGTCTGACCGAACTGTCGGATCTGTTGCCGTTCGTGCCGGGCATCAACGTGGTCGACCGTGGCGGCCGTCAGGGTAACCCGATCATTGTTCGCGGCCTCAATGTCGACGCGATCGGCTCAGGCGACGGCAACAATGACGGCGGCGGAACCGTGGCCACCTATATTGGTGAGATTCCCGTCTTCGTCGACCTCAAGCTCAACGACCTCGAGCGGGTCGAAGTCCTGCTTGGGCCGCAAGGCACGCTCTATGGTGCCGGGACCCTTGGCGGTGCGATCCGCTACATCCCGAAGAAGCCGCAATTCGGTGAGAACACCGGTTCGGTTCGGACCGAGGTTTCAAACTATTCCAAGGCTTCGAGCCTCAGCTACCAGGGCGGAGGAACCTTCAACCTTAGCCTGCACGACACTTTCGCCATTCGCGGATCGCTCGATTACGAGAAGGATTCGGGCTTTATCGATTACGTAAATGTGGTCGAGCAGATTGGCGTAACCAATCCAGACACGCCGGACGGCCTGCGCCGGGTCAAGGACGCTGACGGCGAAACCACGCTGTCAGGTCGGATTGCTGCGCGCTGGGAACCCCAGCCGGGTCTCGATGCTACGCTGACCTATTACTATCAGAACGCCGAGATTGAAGGTCGTCGGGTGTCGCACTTCCGCGGTCTTGTCCCGGGTCTGCTCGACGGCACGGCCAGCGTTGGCCGCTATGAAAACGCTTTCCGCGTCCAAGAGCCGAACGAGATTGAGAACGATCTGTTCGCGCTTGAAGTGGTCGCTGATCTTGGCTTCGCCGAACTGACTTCGGCCACCGGCCTGAGCAGCTTTAGCGATGATGGTCAGCGCGACCAGACGACGCTGCTGATCACGCTCGAATACAGCTATGAGCTGTTCCCGAGCTTCACCGCCTTCACCCGCGAAGTGGGTGAGGAAGAGACCTTCACGCAAGAGCTTCGCTTGGTCTCGACCCACGGTGGACCGTTCAGCTGGATCGTCGGCGGTTTCTACAACCGCTTCGAATCCGCTGGTTCGTCGTCGGAATTCGTGCCGAACTACGTCGCTTATGTGAACCAGCCGGCGCTGGGCTTTGGTCTGACCGATCGGCCGGACAATCTCGAGTATTTCTCGACCAGCCGCACGCAGCTGACTGAGATCGCTGCCTATGGTGAGTTCAGCTACACATTGTTCGACCAGCTGACGCTGACCGCTGGTGGGCGCTATTACGAATACGATCTGAAGGCCGCATCGTCGGTCGACTTCCCGCTGTTCGAGCCACTCAGCTTCACGCCGCAGACATTGAGTGAGATTGCCAATAATCCATTTGATCCCGCGCTGGCTCAGAAGGACGATGGCTTCCTGTTCAAGTTCAACGCATCGTGGGAAGTCAATGACGACCTGCTGATCTACGGTACGGTCAGCGAAGGTTATCGTATTGGTGGTGTGAATGGTGTGGGCGATTGTCCGCCGTTCGACCCGAATGCGACGCAGGGCGCTTGCGCTCTCGCACCGGGCCAGCAATTTGGTCCCAACCCGGGCGACATCTCGGTCCGTGACGAACGTCAGTTCTCGCCTGACCAGACGCGCAACTACGAGATCGGCTTCAAGTCAACTCTCGCCGGCGGTGCAGCAACTCTGAATGGGGCGCTGTTCTACATTGACTGGATCGACCCGCAGCTGGGTTCGTCGACCGTCAATGCGAACATTCCGATCACCGTCAATGGTGACGGTGCCGAGTCCAAGGGTATCGAACTGTCTGGTTCGTGGCGCGCAACCGATCAGCTGACCTTCCGCGGGAACTTCAGCTACATCGATTCGCAATTGTCGGCTCCGGTTCCAGACTTGATCCGTACGATCACGCCTCCAGGCTTTGGTTCTGCGTTTGAAGATGGCCAGTCGGGCGACCGGCTGCCGGGCTCACCGCAGACCCAGTTCTCGCTGTTCGGTTCCTATGTCGAGCCGCTCGACAATGGTGACGAGATTGTCTTCAACGCCAGCTATGCATGGCAGGGCAATGTCCTCACCCGCACCGGCGGCCGTGGCAATGGTCTGACGCTTGGCAGCTTCGGCACCGCCAACGCGTCGATCAGCTATGAGGCTGACAGTTGGACCGCGACCCTGTTCGCTGACAACATCTTCGACGAGTTCGCTGAGACCGGCGCGATCGGTACGTCGCTGAACAATCAGACCGTGACCGACTTTGAAGGTGGCACCGTCTATGTGCGCGGCTTCTCGTCGCACATTCTGCCTCCTCGCCAGATTGGTGTGCGGTTCTCGCTCAACTTCGGCGAGTAATTGTCGGGACATTGATGGGGGCCAGGCTGCAGTCCAAACGACTGCGGTCTGGCCCCCTTCCTTTGCGGGCGTGCGATTTTCGTCTCTGATCGCCGGGAGAATATCCGTTTCCGATAGGGCGCCAGCCATTCTATCATCTCCGACATGAGCCAGATCACATCGCTCTACGTCTATAAGGTCGTCGGTCAAGCGAGCACCGGGGTTGAGACGCGCGACCTGGTCGAGGGTTTGGGGTTGGAACCCGATGGCCCGGTGGATCCGGCGCAAATGGTCTCGTCTGAGGCCTATTATGATTTCTTCGCGGCTCTGGCAGAGCGTGACCCGAAGGGCGTTGAGCTGCCCTTGCGGATCGGCGCAGCCATGCGCAGCGATGAATATGGAGCCTTTGGCCTGGCCTGGAAGTCAGCCCCCGATCTGCGCGGCTCCTTCCTCCGATCCGAGCGTTATGGCCAGGTTCTCGGCAGCGCTGAATCCTATTCGCTCGACGATGGGCCGGATGGGGCGACCTTCTTCTGTCTCGACAAGCATGGCGATGGCAGCATGGGGATGCTGCTGTCGAACGAAGCCAGCCTCTCAGCCGTGATGACGATTTGTGACGAAGTCAGCACAGCGCCCTTCCAGCCGCTGGCGGTCTATTTCAAGCACGCTGCGCGCGGCGATGCTGCGATCTACGAAGCCCATTTCGGCTGCCCGGTTCGCTTCGAATCGGGCCGCGATGCCTTGCTGGTGAGCGACTCCAGTCTGGATGTCCCCAATCTTTTGGGCGATGCCACAATCGCGCAATTCTTCGATCGCCATTTGGAACAGGAATTGGCGAAGATCGCCGATGAGGCCAATCTCGGGCGGCGGGTTCGATTGGCGGTGTCTCAATTGCTGAGCGAGGGCGTGCCGAGCGTCTCGCTGATCGCCAGCAATCTCGGTATGGGCGCGCGAACCTTGCAGCGACGGCTGTCGGACCAGGGCGAATCGTTCCAGAATCTGGTCGATCAGGCGCGGCGTGAGCTGGCTCAGCAATTGCTGCATGAGACCGACTACAGCCTCGCCGAAGTGGCTTTTCTGACCGGCTTTGCCGAACAGAGCGGGTTCACCCGCGCGTTTAAGCGCTGGTCGGGACAGACCCCGCGATCCTATCGAATTGCCGCCCAAAGCCAGAATTGACGCGATCGGCCCAAACCCTGTCGCGCTGAGGCAAGAGCACAATTGAGCGAACCCCTAACCAAGGCTTGTCACCCCAATTGAGGAGCAAGCCATGACTACCCAACCACACACTGACCAACTCACCCTCGTGATCGGCGGAACCGGCAAGACCGGCGCCCGCGTTGCCGACCGGCTAAAGGCCATGGGCCGCAATGTCCGGATCGGATCGCGCTCTGCCATTCCTTCATTCGACTGGGATCGCGAAGACAGCTGGCCCAACGCGCTTGAAGGCGTCACCAGCATCTACATCACCTATACGCCTGACCTTGCCATGCCCGGCGCCAGTGACGCAATCGAAGCGCTGGTCCACCACGCCAAGCAGGCGGGGGTCACTCGTCTGGTGATCCTGTCGGGCCGGGGCGAGCCTGAGGCCCAAGCCTGCGAACAGATCGTCCTGAACAGCGGGTTGGAAGCCACCGTCGTTCGCGCCAGCTGGTTCAACCAGAACTTCTCCGAAGGCGCATTCATCGACATGGTATTGGCCGGAACCATCACTCTGCCAGCGGGCGATACGCCTGAGCCCTATGTCGATGTCGATGACATTGCAGACGTCGCGGTCGCCGCGCTGACCGGGACCGGTCACGATGGCCAGATCTACGAGGTTACCGGCCCACGGCTGATGACGATGAAGGATATCGCTGCGGACCTCTCTGTCGCGACCGGACGGACGATCTCCTATGTCGACGTGCCGCATGATGGCTTTGTCGCCGAGATCGAGAATTCCGGCGCGCCCAAGGAGGTGGTGTGGATGCTCGACTATCTGTTCTCGACCGTGCTTGATGGCCGCAATGCCAGCCTGACGGTCGGCGTGGAACGCGCAATTGGCCGGATGCCGAAGGACTTTGCCCAATACGCTCGTGAGACCGCCGCCACCGGCGTGTGGGACCTCGCCGAGGCGACACCTGCCTAAGCGCCACCCAGTAAACGGAGGATACCATGGAAACTCTCACCAACGCTCTGCTCTGGTTCACCGCCATTTCGGTCGGCTTGATGGCCGGAATCTACTTCACCTTCTCGGTCTTCGTCATGCGCTCGCTTGATGCGATCGAGGCCCCGGCCGGAATGCTGGCGATGCAATCGATCAACCGGATCATCGTCAAATCCTTCTTCCTCCCGATCTTCTTTCTGAGCTCGCTGGCGGGAGCCGCCCTGGCGGTGATCGGCGGGCTCGAACTGGCCGTTCCCGGCGCGTTCGGTATGCTGGTCGGCGGCGGACTCTATGTCCTTGGGATGTTCGTGGTGACCGTGATCGGCAATGTGCCGCTCAACGACCGGCTCGAAGCGACCGCAGCCGATGGCCCGGACAGTCCTGCCATGTGGGCGCTCTACCTCGAGCAATGGACCCGCTGGAACCATGTTCGGACCCTGGCCTGCACCGGCTCACTGGTGCTCCTGATCCTGGCGATCGCCGAGCGGATTTGAGAATGACCGCTTAGCTCAAAACCTCTTGAACCCGATCAGGCGTGAAGGGCAGGTGGCGCAGCCGCTTGCCCTTCAACGCATAGAAGGCATTGGCTATCGCACCAGAAACCATTGGGCTGCTGCCTTTGATCGATTGCATAGCTATCCTCATACGCGCCATTGGAGTCGCTCTAAGCAAGAGAGTCGGAATCACTGGAAGTCGGACAACCGGGGTTCGGGTGGCACTGCAGCAAGACACGCCGATTTGGTCGCGAAGCCATTCACATTACATTTGTCGCCGAGATTAGCGTAGCATACTTTGACTCTGCTGTTGTTGCGGCGAATGTCGGCGATATCGGCCTCCCAATCGTCCAACCTGTCGCGAAAGCGGTTATAGGCTGCGCGCTCGCGCGCTTGTTTCTCCTGCAGCCGTCTGGCTCGGCAATTATTGACTGCCCTAAGACCAAAATTGTGCAGGCAGTCACAACCATCGCCTCTCCAAAGTTCTTCTCCGCTTGGGCATTTTATCGGGTAGACCTGTAGTGTCAGTGGTGACTTGGAGGGCGGTCGAGGTTTCTCTGGGGTACTGGTGCTTTCGGTCCCACACGTGCGCTTCCGGCAAGAAGCTACGTCAGCCTCGATTGTACGGCAAACCCCAAGCGCGGCGGTTCGCTTCTCGGTCGCCAATTGAAATGCGGCTTGCGCCTGTCGCTCGCTCTCCGCGTCACGCAAAGCCGATCCCAGGAAGTCGCTGGTTAGGCCGGCACCGGATTGGCTCGATCCGCCAGACCCTTGCGATGGCGTCCCAAACTCCCAGTTTTTCTTGTCCGATTGCGGGGCTTTCCCGGATGCTTTGGCCAGCATGTCAGCAAGTCTGTCAGAGGATTCCCGCTCTTCCGCCATTTTGCTTGGATCTTGCGCGTGCTTTTGTTCGCATCGCGATGCGTCTTCGCCAGCGCGCCCCCAGCAGCTTGTCTTGATCAGATTGGACAGGGCCCGAGCGCCTCGGATCCGACCGTTGACCACCGAAACGCGGCCGGTTTCAAGTGTAAAGCCTGCCTCGATTACCTGAACCGCTGTCTCGCGATCCATGAAATTGGGAGCGGGTTGGGTCACCGATGTTCTTCTGTAAGGCGCATATCTTTCCATGAAGCGATCGCCGCGAGGCGAAGTCGGCGTGGCATAAGCGTAGTCACCGCCCGAGGCATTGGTCAGATCGGGTTTGAAGAACACGCCAACCCCTACGATCTGGCAATTGAAGTTCCCGCGGTCGGAACACCATCGGTCGGTGGTGCCATAGGCATACAGATCGAGATCGAGCCGGATATCGTGAATGGCGTGAATGGCCTTCGGATCTTGCAGGGCGTACCCCGGAACCGTCCAACTCTGCGAAGGGTTGTCAGGGTCTATCGCTGTGATCGTATCGATCTGCCATTTGACGCGGGCGTCGTAAACCGGCTCTTTGAGCAGCGTCCAGATTTTCAAAGCGACATCAAATCTGAAGCAGACCCTTGAGATGTTGGGAGCATCAAGCGGTCGGACATCAAGGCAAGCATTATTGCCGGTTAGCCGGTGGGTTATGGCGCCGTTGTCGCTTCGAACAGGTGTGGTCGCGAGCAACAGCAACAGCAGTAGGGGCAAAGTGCGGAAGATGGCAGCCATGTGTCCTCCCAAACATGGTCGTGCCGAATTATACCCCAAAAGCTGACCTCTTTACAACGCAGCGCAAATTTGGCTTTCTGTCGCCGGGGGGACTGGATCGTGCGTGGCCTGATTGTGTTCTTGATTACAGCGGCGCTCTGTGTTGCGCAGCCTGTCGCAGCTCAGCTGAGCGAGAGCGCGAAATTCGACTTGCTATCGATGCAGTTGGTCGATCAGGTCAAAAACGAGGACTGGCCTGCGATCCGCTCAACAATCAGGCAGTTGCGCAGTTCCGGCCGGGCCTTGCCCGCATCGCTCGACTATTTCGACGCCAAGGCCCATGCCGAAACCGGAGACCCGATAGAGGCACTGCGGCTGCTCACGAACTATATCAACTCCCAGGGCCGTGAGGGTGAGTATTACGGCGATGCGCTTAGTCTGTATTCGACGGTTGAGCCGGCGGCGAAAGCCGCCGAGGCTGAAGCGCGGGCGAAGCGCGAGGCGGAGATAGCTGCGCAACGGCGCGCCGAGCAGCGCCGCCTCGCGCAGGATGATTTTTTGGCCAAGGTGGATATCGGCAAGGCGAATCTGACTGAGACGTTTGTTCAAGCGATGGAACTGTTCGAACTTCAGGAATTCGAAGCTACTGCACGAGACAATGTGAAGGCGCGCTACATTCTCGGCTGGGCCCATTATAGGGGAGCTGGCCCTTTGAAGGCCAACTCCGCCAAGGCAATTCCCTTGTTGGAAAACTCTTGCTTCCCATCGAATCCTCGAGCCTGCTTGTCGACCGCGATTGTGCTCAAGTATGGCGACGAAAGCGCCCGGAATTACGAACTGGCGATGGAATATTACAAGATGAGCTGCCAGGGGCTGCGGGTGAGCTGGGCGGTGGCCTGCACCAATGTCGGCCATCTCTATGATAATGGTCGGGGGACTTCGGTCGATCAAGTGCAAGCAGCCGCTTACTATAAATTGGGATGCGATAAGGGGAACGCGTGGGGGTGCCGCAATCTGGGAATCCTGTATGGCAAAGGATCAGGCGTTCCCCAAAGCTATGTTCAGGCGGTGGGCCTTTACCGACAGGCCTGCGAAGGTGGGGATATGGAAGGCTGCCGACAACTGGCATGGAGATACAACAATGGCGAAGGCATCAAAAAAGATCGCACTCAAGCTGCCATTCTCTGGCGCAAGGCGTGTGACGGCGGAAATGCTTCCGCTTGCGTGAGTCTCGGCTATGCCTATGCCAATGGTAAAGGGGTCAAGAAGAACAATACGCTCGCGATCAGATACTCGAAAATGGCCTGTGACAAAGGCAATAAGCAAGGTTGCACTAACCTGAGGGTCTATCGGAACCGGTAGCGCGAGCGCCCGCATCTGGCTCGAATACCCTGTATGCGATTAGAACAATAGCCGAACGGGGTGGTTGCGAAGAGAGCGAGGCAATCCTGAATTGCTGAGTGCCGGCGCCTCGCTGTCCTACTGCAAAGCGAAGCTTTGTGCGGCAGAGGCCGGTCAGAGATCGAGCGCCTTCCATACCGTCCATTGCAGAGGCTCCATTTCTGCCTCATTGACCCTGTTCCGTGTGTTCCATCCAGTAGGATTTCAAAGATGATTGAGCTGTTCGGCATTCCCAATTGCGACACGGTCAAGAAGGCGCGCAAATGGCTCGATGCCCAGGGCGTCGACTACGCTTTTCACGACTATAAGAAGGAGGGCGCCGATCCGGCCAAGCTTGCAAGCTGGATTGCCGATAAGGGCGTCGACGTGGTGCTCAATCGTCGGGGAACGACCTTCCGCAAATTGTCCGACGCCGACAAGGCCGATATCGATGAGGCCAAGGCGGTGGCGCTGCTGACCGAACATCCGAGCATGATCAAACGCCCGGTGGTCGAGCATGCCAAAGGTATACTCGTGGGCTTCAAGGAAGCGGAATGGGCCGAGGCGCTTGGCTGATCTTGACCGATGAATACGCTTGAAATCATCGCCGTTTGCCTGGGCCTTGCCAACATCACCCTGTTGGTCCGGCGCAGCATCTGGAACTTCCCGTTCGGGATGGCGATGGTGGCGCTGTACCTGATGATCTTCTGGGAAGCGCGGCTCTATGGCGAGGCGGTGCTGCAGATCTTCTTCTTCGTGGTGCAAGGCTGGGGCTGGTATCTTTGGGCCCGGGCAGGAGGCCTGCAGGAAGCGGTCGCTGTGCGCTGGCTCGGCTGGCCCGCCCGGATCGCCTCCTTGCTCTGCGTCGCGCTGGCCACTGTGGGCGTGGGCTGGGGGATGGCGAGCTTCACCGACGCCGCCATGCCCTATGCCGATGCCGCAATCACCGGGGGGAGTGTGGTGGCGCAGATCCTGCTGTCGATCCGCCGGATTGAGAATTGGGTGCTTTGGATCGCGATCGATATCGGGGCGATCTTCCTCTATATTGAGCGCGACCTCCACCTTACCGCCGGGCTCTATGGCGCCTTTCTGGTGCTCGCGACCCTGGGTCTGATCCAATGGGTCAAGGCTGAGCGCGCGGGCAAGGCAGTGGCGTGACTAAGCGCGGATTTCTGCTTGGCAAATTCATGCCGCCCCATGCCGGACATATCGCTCTGATCGAGGCGGCACGCGAGCTGGTCGACGAATTGACGCTGCTGGTCTGCTGGTTGCCCGATGATCCGATCGCCGGGCCCGAGCGACTGAGCTGGATGGAGGAGCTGTTCCCGGACTGCCGCGTGGTTGGTCATGGTGAGGTCGTCCCGCAGGAGCCGGACGAGAGCCCCGATTTCTGGCCGATCTGGCGCGCTGTCGTCCGCGAGGTGCATCCCGAACCGATCGACTATCTGTTCGCGGGGGAGGCCTATGGGGCGGAGCTGGCGCAGCAGGTCGGGGGCTTGTTCGTTCCGCTGGGTGGTCGGATTCTCGACATGCATTCCGATCCGCTCTCGGGTCTGACCGCGAGCAAGGTTCGCGAAGACCCGGCTGCGACGTGGAACTTGCTGCCCGCTCCGGTGAAGAGCCATTATCGCCGGACGATCTGTCTGCATGGCTCTGAAAGCACCGGCAAGTCGACTCTGGCTGAGCGTTTTGCGAAGGAGCAGGGCGCGCTCACTGTCGGCGAATATGGCCGCAGCCATTGCGAGGTCCACACCGATGAGCTGACCCGTGAGGATTTGCTACTTATCGGTCGCGCACAGCAGGCGATGATCCGCGCCGCTGCCCCTTGGGCGGGACCGCTGCTGATTGCGGACACCGATGCGCTGATGACAGCTGCCTGGTGCGAGATGCTGCTGGGCGAGCGGCCCGACGAGCTGATGCAGGCGGACAAGGCCGATCTCTACCTTCTGCTCGAACCTGATCTGCCGTGGGTTGAGGATGGCAAGCGCTTCTTTGCCGAAGCGGACGACCGTCATCGCTTTGCAAAGATAGTCGAGCAGGTGCTGGTGGACGCCGGAGTGCGGTTCGAACGCATTTCCGGTTCAGGATCAGCGCGCTATGAGGCGGCGCTGGAGGCGATAGGAGTGCTGGATGATTGAATCGCGTTTGACCAAACTGGTTGCTGTCGTGGCAGCCTTGGCCAGCGGCTGGGCTGTGCCTGTCGCGGCTGAGGATGATGTCCTGGTCATCGCGCATCGTGGTGCCTCGGGCGACCGGCCCGAGCACACACTCGCTGCTTATGAGCTGGCAATCGATATGGGCGCCGACTATGTCGAGCCGGATTTGGTGGTGACCAAGGATCTAGAGCTGATCGCGCGGCATGAGAACGAGCTTTCTGGCACCACCGATATCGCCAGCCGCGAGGAATTTGCTGACCGTCGCCGCGACAAGAACGTCGAAGGCCGAATGGTCAGCGGCTGGTTCTCCGAAGATTTCACTCTGGCTGAGATTCGAAGCCTGCGCGCGCGTGAGCGAGTGCCGCAAGCACGCCCGGACAGCGCCACCTTTGACGGGCTTTATCAGGTCTCGACCTTCGATGAGATCGTCAAACTGGTGCGAGCCAAGGAGGCTGAGACGGGCCGCACCATTGGACTTTATCCCGAGCTCAAACATCCCACTCTCATGCTCGAGCAGGAAGGGATCGACATGGTCGATCTGCTGGTCACCAAGCTCAAGCAATATGATCTCGACGATGCCGACGATCCGGTCTTCATCCAAATCTTCGAAGTCACGCCGCTTCAGCGTTTGGACAGGCTCGTCGACACGCCCTTGGTGATGCTGATCTCCTCGCGCGGGGGCCCCTATGATGAGCCCAACATGCGCTGGGCCAATATGATCACGCCAACCGGTCTGGCCGAGATTGCGACCTATGCCGACGGGATCGGGCCGTGGATCGGCCATGTGCTCGACCCGACGACCATGCAAGCGACCTCGCTGGTGGAGGACGCGCATGCGGCTGGGCTGAAGGTGCATCCCTGGACCTTGCGCAAGGAGAATGGTTTCTTGCCCGGCGCGTTGCAGAATGAAGGGGGTCCAGCGGCGGATGGCAAATGGCCAATGCTGTGGGGTGCGGCGATCGCAACCGGCGCTGATGGCTTCTTCACCGATAATGTCAGCGAATTGGTCGGCCTGCTCGAAGGCGCGGAAAGCGATTAACTCCGGCGCGCGCTGATAATGTAATTGAGCGCCTCATTGTCGGACAGGTGATAGCCCTTGCCCGGCAGCATCGCGATGCCGCGGCGGTCGGTAACCTGCAATCCGACTTCGCCTAGCAGCTGCTCGAGATCCTCCGGGCCGATAAAGTCGTTCCAGTCGTGCGTGCCCTTGGGGACATAGCCAATTGCTTCGGCCGCTCCGACCAGCAACACGCGCGAGGCGGCGGTGCGGTTGGGGGTCGACATTACCAGCAGGCCACCGGGTTCGAGCCGCGCGGCGACGTCTGCGAGAAAGGCGCGCTTGTCCGCGACATGCTCGATCACTTCGAGGCAGGTCACCAGATCGAATGTGCCTATGTCGAGCTGGCTCAACTCCCCGGTGAAATAGCGGATATCCAGTCCAACCGCGTCGGCATGGGCCGCGGCGGCAGAGACATTCTCTGCCGCGGCATCGACGCCGGTCACCTCACCGCCGAGCCGGGCGAGCGGTTCGCAGGCCAGGCCAGCCCCGCAGCCAATATCGAGCACCGATCTGCCCTCGAGAGGAAGGGGCTCACGCTGTTCCACGTTCCAATGTCGGTCGATCGCCTCGCGTATGAAGCGCAGCCGGACCGGATTGACCTGGTGGAGCGAGGCCATCTTGCCCTTCGGGTTCCACCAGTCGCTCGCCAGTGAGGCGAAATGTTCGGCTTCCTCTGGACGGATAGTTACATTTGAGACATTTGCGTTTGCCATTGAGCGCTTCTAACAGCGCGCGCGGGATCAAACCAGCGGGAGTACACAGGCTTTGGCGCGTATCGTGATGAAATTCGGCGGCACCTCGATGGCCGGGACCGAGCGCATCCGGCGTGTCGCCAATATTGTGCGCAAGCAGGCTGCTGCCGGGCATCAGGTTGCGGTGGTGGTTTCGGCGATGGCGGGCGAGACCGATCGGCTGGTCAATTTCTGCCGCGAGGCCAATCCGCTGTACGACCCGGCTGAATATGACGTCGTGGTCGCCAGCGGTGAGCAAGTCACCAGCGGGCTGCTGGCGCTGACCTTGCAAAGCCTGGGCTGTCCCGCGCGCAGCTGGCTCGGCTGGCAATTGCCGGTCAGGACAATCGAGGCCCATGCCAAGGCGCGGGTTGAAACGATCGACGCGCCCGAGATGATCGCTTCGCTGGAGCGCGGCGAGATTGCGGTGATCCCCGGATTCCAGGGCGTGTCCGACGAAGGCCGGATCACGACCATGGGACGGGGCGGGTCTGACACATCGGCAGTGGCGGTCGCGGCGGCGGTGGAGGCTGATCGCTGCGACATCTACACTGATGTCGACGGGGTTTATACGACCGACCCGCGGATCGTCGCCAAGGCGCGCAAGCAAAAGGCCGTGACCTACGAGGAAATGCTCGAGCTTGCTTCGGTCGGGGCGAAGGTCTTGCAGACCCGTTCGGTCGGGCTCGCGATGAAGCACGGCGTGCGCATCCAGGTGCTGTCGAGCTTTGTCGGCGATGACGCGATCCCGGCGGATGAAGTTCCAGGCACGCTGATCGTGTCTGACCAGGAAATGGATCAATTGGTGGAGAATGGCGATATGGAACGCCAACTTGTGACCGGCATCGCGCATGACAAGAATGAGGCCAAGATCATTCTCACCCGGGTTCCGGACAAGCCCGGTGCCGTGGCGCATATCTTTGAACCGCTGGCCGATGCCAGCATCAATGTCGATATGATCATCCAGAACGTCGGTCGTGACAAGGGTGAGACCGACGTGACCTTCACCGTTCCGCAGGCCGATCTGGCGCGGGCTCAGGCGCTGCTCGAGGATCGCCTCGAAGACATCGGCTTCAATCGCATCATCACCGACAGCCATATTGCCAAGATCAGCGTGGTCGGTGTGGGTATGAAGAGCCACGCCGGCGTCGCCAGCACGATGTTCCGCGCTCTGTCTGATCGCGGAATCAACATCCAGGCAATCTCCACCTCCGAGATCAAGGTCAGCGTATTGATTGACGAGGATGAGACCGAGTTGGCGGTCCGAGTGCTGCACACGGCCTATGGTCTGGACTCTGCGGACGAAGCAGCCTGAGTCGAGCTTGCGCTTGGCTCCGTTGAGCGCAAGGCTGCAATCGATACGCCGTCTGCTAACCAAAACTTAACGCTCGAAGCCAAACCTGCGACTCCCCATGCAAGGAGTCGTAATATGGTACTGAAGGCGCGTCTGGGCCCGGTCGAGAACATCGAGGATGCGGTTGTCGGTGCGCGCCGCTTCAACCGGCGAGAATTGCTCCTGCCAACCAAGGGAAGCCTGCCCGATGGCGAGGTCGCCAATGTTGCGGTCCACAACATCTCCCAGACCGGGCTTTTGATCGAAACCAGTGAAGAGATGACCGCTGGCGAAACGCTATCGGTCGATTTGCCCAATGCGGGTTCGGTCGAAGCCGAGATCGTCTGGGTCAGCGGCATCTTGTACGGTTGTGTCTTTCTGGACCAGGTTTCCGAGGGCGTGCTGGACGCGGCAGAATTGCAGGCCGAGTTCAGGGCGCTCGAGGCATTCGCCTCGCTCAAACGCGGCGAGTCTCTGGGGCCAAAGCTCAACCGCTTGCGCCGTGAGCAGGGGATGACGTTGGCGCAGGTCGCGAGCCAGTTGGCGGTCAGCAAGCCGACCGTCTGGGCCTGGGAAAAGGGCAAGGCCAAGCCGATCCCCGAACGGCTCGAAGCGATCGCGCGAGTGCTCGGCGTCGAGCCTGTCGAACTGACCGATACCGCGCCCAATGAGGATGCTGAGCCAGTCATCCGCGAAAGTCGCGAACGCATCGCCCAAATCTATGGCGTGCATCCCGAGAAGGTCCGGATCATGATTGATCTCTAGCGCTTGCAATGCGCCGGGATCACACTCTTGCTACATTTACCGGAGTTTATGGTAAATGAATAAGCAATTGATTCGAATATCAATTCTGTAAGTTAACAGGGTTTACAGCCGGATCCCACAAAACCGGCTGTGATAGGGGAATGCTGACCATCCGGTTAGCGATGAGGCTTACAGCTTGGGGTCCGGTTGATTGCTTTGGGAGGAGTCAGTCAGGGGCAATCTGCATGGAAATGAGCTTTAGCGCGGCAGAAGAATCCGCTTTGCAGGGGCTGGTCGGAGGATGTGATGGCGACATCATCCTCAGACTCAATCGCGATGGATTGATCGAAGCGGCATCGGCGAACATTCGCTCGCTTGGGCTTGATCCGGGCGAGATGCTGATCAAACCGCATGTGGCCGATCTGGCCGAGCGGGATCATCAGGAAACGGTAAGCCAATATGTCAGCCAGGCGCTCAACGCTGTTGATCTGGCGGATCAGATCGAGTTCCCGGTAGCGCAAGCGGGTTCGGCCGAGATCATGCCATCGACCTGCGGGACGATGCGGCAATGGCATGCATTGCGCGTGCAGCCAGTCACGGATCACCGGGGGAGCGCTATTGTCGGCGGGCTCGGCCTGCTCCGCTCGATCGAGCGACTGCGCAAGCTCGAAAGCGATCTCAATCTCTATTCGACAACCGATCCCCTGACCGGGCTCGACAATCAGCAGAGCTTTCTGGCGCGGCTCGAACGGGTGGCTTGCTCCGGATTTCAAAGCGTGGTCATGCTGTTCGAGATCGACAGCTTTCGAGCCTTGCAGCTGCAATATGGTCGCTCGGCCGCGGATGAAGTGTTGTGGGCCTTTGCTCGCTTTCTGCAAACCATGACCCCGGATGACCGCCATCTCGCGCGTCTGCAGGGAGAGCGATTCGGCGCAGTCCTGGCCGACTGCTCAATCGAGCAAGCGCGATCATGGGGTGAGGAATTGCGGAGCACCTTTGCGGGCCTCGCAACCGCCCATGCCAACCGCCAGACCCAGGTGTCGATCAATATCGGCCTGGCGCATTGCGGCGGCAGCGCGGATCAATCGCTGCATCACGCCGAATTGGCGCTGTTGCTGGCGCGGGCCAAAGGGCGGCGTGGCGGCTGTGTTGCGGATCACAATGCGCTCGGCGTAGCGCCGCACCTTGGAGTGATGACGTCTTCGCGCTAGGGCAAGGGCCATGGCACATATAGCAACAATCCTCCTGCTCGGCTCTGGCGAATTGGGCCGCGAATTCGTCATTTCCGCCAAGCGCCTGGGTGCCAAGGTCGTCGCTTGCGATGCCTATGACCACGCCCCGGCGATGCAATTGGCGGATGACCGAGAAGTCTTTTCCATGCTCGATGGCGAAGCCTTGCGAGCGGTGGTCGAGAAGCACCAGCCCGATCTTATCGTCCCAGAGATCGAAGCGATCAGGACCGAGGTTTTGGCGGATCTGGAAGCGCAAGGGTTCGATGTCGTCCCTTCCGCGCGCGCCACTCAGCTGACCATGAACCGCGATGCAATCCGCGATCTTGCCGCCGATGAGCTGGGCTTGACCACCTCACGCTATCGCTACGCCGAGAGCTTTCACGAGGTTGAGGCTGCGATCGAGCATGTCGGCCTGCCGTGTGTGATCAAGCCGGTGATGTCCTCCTCGGGCAAGGGACAAAGCAAGGTCGAGACGGCTGAAGAGCTCAAGGCCGCGTGGGATTACGCGGTTGCCAATATGCGCGGCGACCGGGCGCGGGTGATCGTCGAACAATTCATCGATTTTGACTATGAAATTACCCTGCTGACTGTGCGTCATGCCGACGGGATCAGCTTCTGTCCGCCGATCGGGCACCGGCAGGAGCGGGGCGATTATCAGGAAAGCTGGCAACCGGCTGCAATGCTCGATTCAACTTTCGCCAAAGCGCAGGAGATGGCCACCAAGGTCGTGCTCGCGCTCGAAGGCGATGGACGCGGCTGGGGCCTGTTCGGCGTTGAGTTCTTTGTGCGCGGCGACGAAGTGATCTTCTCCGAGCTCTCACCGCGCCCGCACGACACTGGCATGGTCACTTTGATTTCGCAGGAATTGTCTGAATTCGATCTGCACGCAAGGGCGGTGCTTGGCCTGCCGATCCATGGCGATGAGGTGGCGGCGCCAGCGGCATCAGCGGTGATCCTGGCTGACCGCGATAGCGAGAGCTTTGGCTTCCAAGGGCTGAGCGATGCGCTGGAGATCGGCCCCGAAGTCGACGTCCGCATCTTTGGCAAGCCGAGCACGCGGCCCTATCGCCGGATGGGGGTTGCTCTGGCCTATGCCGAGACCACTGATGAGGCGCGCGCCGTGGCGAAGCAGGCGGCCGACACGGTGACAATCGCTTACAAAGGTTAGTCCGCGCCGGCATTTATCCCGGTGACAATCAAGGCAGTTTTCACGCAGTGACTCCCCTCTTGCGCTTGCCCAGACTGTCGCCTGCGCCTAATCGCGCTTTTCATGACAGACTTTCCCAAGACGAGCGCGCTAATGCAACGGGGCACTGAATTTCTCGGCTGCGAAAGCGCGATCCTGTGCGGCGCGATGAGCTGGGTGTCGGAGCGCAATCTGGTCTCCGCCATTTCCAACGCCGGTGGATTTGGCGTGATTGCCTGCGGTGCGATGACGCCGGATCTGCTCGATGCCGAGATCGCCGCGACCAAGGCGCTGACCGACCGACCATTCGGGGTCAATCTGATTACCATGCACCCGCAGTTGCTCGACCTGATCGCTGTGTGCGAGAAATACCAGGTCAGCCATGTTGTACTGGCGGGCGGAATCCCTCCCAAAGGCAGTGTCGAGGCGATCAAGCAATTTGGTGCCAAGGTGATTGTATTTGCGCCGACGCTGGCACTGGCCAAGAAGCTGCTGCGTTCAGGCGGCGATGCGCTGGTGATCGAGGGGATGGAAGCCGGCGGCCATATCGGCCCGGTCTCCACCAGCGTGCTGGCGCAGGAATTCCTCCCCGCATTGGCAGCGGATCATCTGTTCTTCGTCGCCGGCGGGATCGGCCGCGGAGAGGCGATCGCTGGCTATCTCGAAATGGGCGCGGTCGGCGTGCAGCTGGGTACCCGTTTCGCCTGCGCCAGCGAAAGCATCGCTCACCCTGATTTCAAGAAGGCCTTCTTCCGGGCCAAGGCGCGCGAAGCCGAAGCCAGCGTCCAGGTCGATCCACGTCTGCCGGTGATTCCGGTCCGCGCGCTCAAGAATAAGGGCACCGAGGAATTCACCGCCAAACAGATTGAAGTGGCCGGCATGCTCGACCGCGAGGAGCTCGACATGGGCGAAGCGCAATTGCAGATCGAACACTATTGGGCCGGTGCGCTGCGCCGCGCGGTGATCGATGGCGATGTCGACAATGGCTCGCTGATGGCGGGCCAGTCGGTTGGTATGGTGACCAAGGAAGAGCCGGTCGCAGACATCATCGCCGAACTGATGGCGCAATGCGAATCCGCTCTGGCGACACGGTAAGACTGTGGCAGATCCACTCGTCCTGACGCTCGGTTGCGCCGACCAGCCCGGAATTACGGCGCGGGTTGCGGCATTCCTGTTCGAGCGCGGGTGCAACATCCTCGATGCCCAGCAATTCAATGATCGCAGCAATGGCGCGGATGCCGACCGCTTTTTCATGCGGGTTGCGTTCGATCCCGATGGCGCCTCGAGCGAGCAATTGCGGCGGGACTTCGCCGGCTTTGCCGAAGGCTTCGGCATGCGCTGGAAGCTCACCTCGCAGGATCGTCCGCGGCGGGTGCTGATTATGGTCAGCAAGTTCGACCATTGCCTGGTCGATCTGCTCTATCGCTGGCGCACCGGAGAGCTCAACATTGATCCGGTTGCGATCGTCTCGAACCATTCGCGCGAGACGGCGATTGCGATCGACCTCGCGGGTATTCCGTTCCATCACGTTCCGGTGACCAAGGAGACCAAGCCCGCAGCTGAAGCCGAGGTTCGGCGGATCGCGGCGGAAAGCGATGCTGAGCTGGTGGTTCTGGCGCGCTATATGCAGATCTTCTCCGACGAGCAGTCGGATCATTTTGCCGGGCGCTGCATCAACATCCACCACAGCTTCCTGCCGGGCTTCAAGGGCGCCAAGCCTTACCATCAGGCGCATGCGCGGGGGGTCAAGATGATCGGCGCAACCGCGCACTTCGTGACCAGCGATCTCGATGAAGGTCCGATCATCCACCAGGATGTTGAGCGGATCAGCCATGCTGACACGCCAGAGGACCTGGTCCGCAAGGGGCGCGATATTGAACGGCGGGTGCTGGCTGAAGCGGTGCGGCTATTTGTTGAGGAGCGGGTTCTGCTCAATGGCAGCCGGACGGTCGTGTTCCGCGTCTAGGTTAGCCAGCCCTTCGCGCGCAGATCGGTGACCTTTGAGCGGCTAACCGGGACTTCGGTCTGGTCGATCAGTCTCAGTTTGATGTCTCGGCCTGCTCTCGACCTGCCAGCGACACAGTTCTGCGCCACCCACCAGCTGCGATGCACCTGTGCGCCCTGCGCGGCAGGCATCAGCGCGATCGCTTCAGACAATGGCATCAGCAGCATCTCACTGCGGCCATTGGCATGAACGCGGACATAGTGATCCTCCACGCTCAGCGCGATGATCGCGGGAAAGTCGTGCGGCAAGCGGTCGTGGAGCGCTGTTTGAGAGAGGCCGGGCTGATCGGAGGTTGAGCTCTCATCTTCCGCGGCCTCAGCCTGCAAAACTCTTTCGCTCGCTTTCGAACGACGTGCATAGATCACAAAGAACAGCGCAAAGATCGCCGCTCCAATCGCCAGAGTTTGCGGCCAGATCACCGCGAAGTTCTCGCCAAAGGCTGCATCCACGCCGCCGACCAGCCACAACACCAGCCAGCTGACCACGACGGTCATCAAGGGGATGGTGATCAGCTGCCCCCACACCGGCGCGATGCCGAGGAGCTGCGCCACCGCGCTGCCGACCCTGGCAAGCCCCTTGAACAGCGCTAGGGCGGCCAGCATGCCCCCGATCCAGAAGGCCATGCGGGCGCCGAGCTCCATCCCGCCCGGATTGAACCAATTGGTGAGCGCGATGGCGAAACCGATCATCGCGACAATGCCCGCTTCGGCGAGCCAGTTTGATCCTCTCGGACTGGCGGTGATGTCGGAGACGGGGGTCATCTCGCCCACGTGCCCGGACCATCCACGCAGCGGGCAGACCTGCGGCGTATTGCCACGACCTTTCGCGAAGTTGCGATGGCATTGGGACCAGAGAGCGCCGATTTCATGACCGGACGACACTACCGCCGTTTGGAACTGGGAGACAAGTATGAACGCCCGAACCCGTGTGATCGGAGCCGCAAAATGGGCCGCGCTGATCCTCGCAACAATCCTGATCACGCTGCTGTTGATGACCTTGTCGCAAGCCAGTGGCGGCTTCGCAGCCGACGCTTTGGAAGGGTCGACCCCGGCCATCTCGCTGGCGATCGCGGTGCATTTGGCGACTGCCTTGCCAGCTCTGTTGTTGGGACCGGTCATTCTTTTCAACCGCAAGGGCGACAGACGTCATCGCTGGCTCGGTCGTATCTGGGTCGGCCTTATGATGGTGACCGCAGTGGCCTCTGCCTTCATCCGTTCGCCAGGTACCGGGATCGCAGGGACCGGGTTCAGCTTCATTCATCTGTTCACAATCTGGACCTTGATCGGGGTGCCGTTGGCGGTGTTCGCCATTCGCGCCGGCGACATCAAAGGCCATCGCACGGCGATGATCGGCCTGTACTTCGGTCTGGTGGTCGCCGGAGCCTTTACGCTCATCCCCGGGCGGTTGCTGGGCAATTGGCTGTTTGGCTGAATGGCCGGCAATGGCGAGGCCCCTCCAATTCGGCAGTGGCGCCAAAGGCCCTTCTGCGGTCAATTGCCCGCATGATTGTCGGACGCCTCGATCACGTAAACATCATCACCGACCAGTTGGCGGCGACCGCGCGGTTCTATGCAGAGTTGCTCGATCTGGAGGAGCGTGACGGTCCGCCGCCGCTCAAGCCCGAGCAAGTGCGATGGATGTATGACAGCGGCGGTCAGGCGATCCTGCACATCAATTCGGTCGACTGCCCACGTGCCTTTGATCGCGACGTCGCTCCCGGATCAGAAACCGGCGCGATCCACCACGTCGCCTTGCGCTGCGGCCAGTTTGACGAGGTCAAGGCCCGGCTTGATGCGCGCCGGGCCGATTATCGCATCAACGATCTCAGCGCGATTGGACTCAAGCAGATCTTCACTGCCGATCCCAACAATGTGCTGCTCGAGCTCAATTTCTTTGACGCTCAGGGATAGCCGCGCGTGATGTGGATCTGATTGGGTATGCAGGGCCGCCCATTGAATGGCGAGTCGTAGGCCACGCTGTAGGGCGGCGTGTAGCCATTGCTCCAATAGGTTGAAATATAGCCCGCGCCGAGATTGGCGGTGTAGGGGCAATTGCGTGTGCTGCTGTAGGCCTGCACTGGCGGATTGTAAGATCTCTGCTCATCGCGCAGCCGTGACAGGGCGGTGCGCTTGCGCTCGAGACAGACCGAATTGTAGCCTTTGAAATCGCCGTCTCGATCATAGACCGAGCATTGCTCGTAATCGCCGCTGGACAGGCTTTGCGCGCTGGCAGCGCTGGGCAAAGCCGCAGCGGCTAGTCCCGTGGCGATGGCGGCAGGAATGAGTGATCGCATTGCTGTTCTCCCCTGGCGCGACCCAGGGGAGCGGCATTAATGCGTCAGCCATTCCTTCAAGCTGAACGCGATTGTTGTGCTACAGCAAGGTTTGGCAGCAAGGATCAGCCAGAGAGCTTATCGTTCTGCGAGCTGGCCTGATCCCTCCAGCTCCTTGTCCTCATTGGCGCGGTGGATGACATAGGCACGGATCGCGTCGATCTCTTCCTTGCTCATCGATTCCGCAAAGCCGACCATGCCATTGGCGACCAGCGAACCATCATGCACGATCGATGACCACACCTGTTGGCTGCCGAGCGCGCCCGAGCGCCGCAGATCGGGGAGATAGTCCCCTCCCACCGCTGCGGGACCATGGCAGACGCCGCAATAGCGCGCGTAATGGCTACCGCCCATCGCGATCACCTCAGCACTGGCGCGGCTCGGAGGCGGATCGAGCGGAACCTCGAACAGCTCGGGCTCAGGTGGCAATTCAACCTCGCCGCCGAGCTTGAACACGAACAAGCGGCTGATGTTGCGCACCGGCGCTTTGGCCGCGATCAGCCCACGGTCACCAGTCGTGGCGTAAGCGCCACCCCAACCAGCCAGCACCGCAATATATTGCTCGCCATTGACAGTGTAGGTCATCGGCGGGGCAACCACCCCGGTCTGCGCGGCAAAGCTCCACAGCTTCTCCCCACTGCCAGCGGCATAGGCGTTGAACTCGCTGCCAGCGGTGCCTTGGAACACCAGACCGCCAGCGGTTGCGAGCAGACCACCGTTCCACGGGCCGGGATGTTCGACGGTCCAGCGCGGCTCTTGTGCCACTGGATCCCACGCGATCAGCCGACCAGTAAGGGTGCCCGCCACCTGCCGTCTTATGCCGAGATCGGGCGGCAGATCATTCGCGCCCATCTCTACGCCGACGTTGAAGCCGCGCGCGCGGTCCGGTTTCCAATTCTCTTCCGGGGCATAGATCATCGCCGCTTCGAAAGCCGGGATGTAAACCAGGTTTTCGTCGGGGTGATAGGCCATCGGATGCCAATTGTGGCCGCCCAGCGCGCCGGGGGTGACCAGCACCGGCTCGCCTGTAACGTCGAAGCGAGCCTCGGGATTCTCGATCGGTCGGCCATTCTCATCGATCCCGGTCGCCCAATTGACCGGGACATAGGGCTCTGCCGAGATGAACTCGCCAGTCGCGCGGTCGAGCACGTAGAAGAAGCCATTCTTGGGCGCCTGCATCAGCACCTGCCGCTGCTGACCTTCGATCTCCATATCCGCCAGGATGATGTGCTGGGTCGCGGTGTAATCCCAGGTTTCGCCCGGGGTGGTCTGATAGTGCCAGACATATTCGCCGGTGTCGGGCCGGATCGCGACAATGCTTGAGAGGTAGAGATTGTCGCCTTCGCCGGTGCCATCTTCGCCCGGAGAACGATAGGCGCGGTTCCACGGTGAGCCATTGCCGACGCCGATGTAGAGCATGTCGAGCTCAGGGTCATAGGCCATCGAATCCCACACGGTTCCGCCGCCGCCGATCGCATCGGATCCGGCCAGCGCGTCCATATTCCAGGTTTCGGCGGCCTGCTGCAGATGCTCGGGCGCGTCGCGGCCCTCATCGCCAGCGGGCACAGTGTAGAAGCGCCAGGCCTCTTCGCCGGTCCGCACGTCATAGGCCGCGACATAGCCGCGCACGCCAAATTCGGCGCCGCCATTGCCGATGATTATCTTGTCGCCGATCACCCGCGGAGCGCCGGTGACGGTGTAGCTTTGCGTCTGGTCGACCGTCACGGTCTCCCACATCACATTGCCATTGTTGCGGTCGAGCGCGATCAGCCGGCCGTCGAGCGTGCCGAAGAACAGCATCTCACCCCAGGCAGCGAGGCCACGATTGACCGTGTCGCAGCAGGCCTTGACCGCAGTCTCACCCGGAACCTCGGGATCGTAATCCCACAGAGGCTCGCCGGTCGCAGCGTCGAAGGCCTTGACCTTGCTCCACGCTGTGGTGAGGTACATCCGCCCATCGATCACCAGCGGGGTCGCTTCCTGACCGCGTGCCGTGTCCATATCGGCGTACCAGGCCAGACCGAGATCGCCGACGGTTTCGGCATTGATCTGATCCAGTGGAGAGAAACGCTGTTCGGAATAGGTCCGGCCATGGGTGATCCAATTGGCGTGGTCATCGCCCGCCGCGATCAGATCGCCCGAATTGATCCCGTTCTCTGCCGGGGTCGGCAGCAGCTCGGAACAGCCAGCCAGCGCAAATGCCGCCAGCAGCGGCAAAGCCAATTTTCTCATAAGAATCCTCTCCCTGGCTAGGTAGTCTGCCGTGTCATTGCTGGCTTGTCTATCACCCATTGGCTCCCTAGTCTCGACCGGCAATCAAGGTGAAGACGGAGAGTGACAATGTGCGATGAGGCGAAGCTGAAAGTCTGGGCGAAGGACACTCTGAATCGTCGTCAATTTGGTGTCTTGGCCGGCGCCGCTGCTGTCGCTGCATGCGCTCCGGCGGAAAGCTCGGGCGATAGCGTCTCACCCAGTGCGGCAGCGGATGGCGATCTGCCGGGTGAGCCCGTTTCATTCCCGAGCGACGATGGCACGATCGATGGCCGCTTCTTCGCAGCGACGGGCGGCGCCGCTCCGGCTATCATCCATTGGCCCGACATTGCCGGGGTCCGGCGGTCGCATCTGGAAATGGCTCAGCGCCTCTCGGAAGAGGGCTATTCGGTGCTGGTGGTCAATCCCTATTACCGCGATGCCGCCGGGGTGATCTGGGAAGATTTTGCCGATTTTCTGGCCAATGACGGCTGGAGCCGGGCGCGTGAAATGCGGGCTGACCTCTCCTCGTTTGGTGTGAAGCGCGATACCGAGGCAATCGTCCGCTGGCTCGATGCGCAGGACGCGGTCGATACATCGCGCGGGATCGGCGCCGAGGGATATTGCATGGGCGGTCCCTTCACCGTCTATTCCGCCCATAGCGAGCCGGGCCGGGTCAAGGCTGCAGCCAGCTTTCACGGCGGCGGCTTGGTGCGTGAGGATGATGAGAGCCCGCACAAATTGATGGCGGAGACTGATGCGAGCTTCCTGATCGCGATCGCCCAGGACGATGACGCCGAAGCACCTGATGAGAAGACAGCCCTGCGCGAAGCCGCTGACGCTGCAGGAAAATCGGCCGTGATTGAGGTTTTCGCTGGCGACCACGGTTGGACGGTTCCTGATAGCCCAGCCTATGCTGAGGAAGCGGCTGAGCGCGCCTATGCCGCCAAGCTGGAGCTCTATCGCGGCGCGCTGTAATCGCACCATTTTCCTACGGCGACCGAGCCTGATAGGGCGGGGAGTTACGGTTGATCGGATTGGCGCGAACGAAGTTGGAAAAGTGTCAAGCCGGTTCAAACCGGAAAAACCGCAGAATTCTGGGGTTTTGTGAGCAAAAGCCTGATTGACACATTGTGAAAGTGTCAAGCGCGGCCAGCGTCCGGTTTCGCTTGTGATCGGGCGCAATCGGTCTAATCTCTCCAACGGGATCTAGAGAGGAATTCACCATGGACTTCGTGCTGTTTGTTCTGTTCGCGCTGCTGGTGTTGACGATCATCTTTCTGTTCATGTCGGTTCGGATCGTGAAGCAGGGCTATGTCTATACGATTGAGCGGCTCGGCAAGTTCACCAAGCCGGCCGAACCGGGCCTGCATATCATTGTGCCTTTCATCGAAGGGATCGGGCACAAGGTGAATGTGATGGAGCAAGTGCTCGACATTCCCGGGCAGGAAATCATCACCAAGGACAACGCCATGGTCGGCGTCGATGCGGTGGTGTTCTTCCAGGTGCTGGATGCGGGCAAGGCGGCCTATGAAGTGGCCAATCTCTATTCGGCGATCATGGCGCTGACGACCACCAATTTGCGGACGGTGATGGGCGCGATGGACTTGGACGAGACTCTGTCCAAGCGCGATGAGATCAACGCGCGGCTGTTGTCGGTGGTCGATCACGCCACCTCGCCCTGGGGGGTCAAGATCACCCGGGTCGAGATCAAAGACATTCGCCCCCCGCGCGATATCTCCGAGGCCATGGCGCGGCAGATGAAGGCGGAGCGGGTCAAGCGCGCCGAGATCCTTGAGGCTGAAGGCGATAAGACCAGCGCGATCCTGCGCGCCGAAGGCTCCAAGCAATCGGCCATTCTCGAAGCCGAAGGTAAGCGCGAAGCGGCCTTCCGCGACGCTGAAGCGCGCGAGCGTGGGGCCGAAGCCGAAGCCAAGGCAACCCAGATGGTGTCGGATGCGATCGCTTCCTCGGGCAATCAGGCGATCAACTACTTCATCGCGCAGGAATACACCAAGGCGGTCGGCAAGTTCGCCGACAGCCCCAATGCCAAGACCATCCTGTTCCCGGTTGAAGCGACCCAGCTGATCGGTTCGCTCGGCGGGATCGGGGAGCTGGTGCGCGATGCGATCCAGCCCGGCGATGTCACCACCACCATGCCGGAGAGCAGTGGGACCCCGCTGCCCAAATCGCGCGCTCGGGCAAGCGTGCCGCGCACGGGTGACAAGTGATGGATGACTTTCTCAGCTCCAACGCCCACTGGATATGGATCACGATCGGGATTGTGCTGGCCGCGCTCGAGATGCTGGTCCCCGGGGTCTATCTGATCTGGCTGGCAGTCGCAGCGATTGTCACCGGGCTGTTGACGCTGGGGCTTGGCGTCGGACTGCCGATGCAGATCATTCTGTTCGTGTCGATTTCGCTGATCGCGGCCTATAGTGCCAAGCGCTTTCTGCGCGATCATCCGATCGAAAGCTCCGATCCGCTGCTCAACCAGCGTGGCTCACAGATGATCGGCCAGATCGCGGTGGTGACTCAGGCGTTTGAGGGCGGCACCGGGCGGGTCAAGCATGGCGACAGCGAATGGCTCGCGCGCGGGCCGGATTGTGCGGAAGGCGCGCGGGTCCGGATCACTGGCAGCGAGGGGACGCAATTGGTTGTCGAAGCGGTCGATCTGCTGGTGCCGCCGGAGAACCAGCCGCACGGCTCGACATCAGAGCCAGGTGGCGCTTAAGCGCTAGGCGCGCGAATTGCTGGCCGTGCCGAACCGGCCAAACCGGCGGTAGCGGGTCATCCATTGATCGAGAAACAGGCCCAACGGCTTGGGCGTGATGCCGAGCTGCTTGAACCCGGGCAGATCGCCTGACACGGTGCTACCGGGCTTGAGCAGGGTCCATTGATCACGGCTCATTGGCGTCAGCGGAAGCGCGGCAAACAGGCCCGAAATCCCATCGGGCATGGCCAGGAACGAACGCTTGCGGCCCTGCGCCGCAGCGATCCGCTGGTTGATTTCCATCATCGACAATTGTTCCGGCCCGCCCAGCTCGAAGGTCTTGCCGCCGTGCCTGGCGGGATCCTCCAGCGCGACCGCCACGGCTTCGGCAACGTCGTCGACATAGACCAGCTGCAGCTTGGCCTCGGGACCGAACACCGGAAGCACCGGCATCATGCTGATCATCTGACCGAACATGTTGAGGAAATTGTCGTCTCTCCCGAACACGATCGAGGGTCGCAGGATGGTCGCCTTGGGAAAAGCTTCGAGCACGCGCTGTTCGCCCAGCGCCTTGCCCCTGGCATATTCCGCCGAGGAATTGGCGTCGGGTCCGATCGCGCTCATGTGGACGAAGGCTTCGACCCCGGCGTCCTTGGCGAGCTTCGCCATGGTCCCCGGCGCTTCGCCCATGAGCTTCGTCAGGTCGCCATCGAAAGCACCGACCAGATTGACGACATAGGATGATCCGTTGATCGCAGCGGCGCGGCTGGCTTCGTCAGTGATGTCGACTCGAGCGAATTGCAGCTGGCCAAGATTGGCGAGCGGCTGGAGGCCAAAACCACGTTCAGGATTGCGGCTGGCGATTCGCAGCCGGGCGCCGCGTTCGAGCAGGCTTTGAGCGACATAATTGCCAATATATCCGCTTCCACCAAAGACGGTGACGAGCTTGTCCTGCAGCGGTGAGGTCTGTGCCATTTCGCGCCTTGATCCCTGTCTGAATTGCCTGGCTCTGCCATGTCTCAATGTCGCGGACAGAGCAAGAGCTGGATCGCTCCAATCACGAACTAGCCAGAGGGCGTTGACGGACGTGCCGCAGCCCGCTATCTGCCCGCGCCTACCTCAAGCCAACCGCGATTGTTCGGCTTGATTGAGTGCCCAGATGGCGGAATTGGTAGACGCGCCGTCTTCAGGTGGCGGTGGGGGCAACCCCGTGGAGGTTCGAGTCCTCTTCTGGGCACCATTCATTCGTTCAAAGATGTTTGCCGACGGTTGAAGAAACCCCGGAAATCTGCCAATAATCGGCAGGTTCCGGCTGTATTCGTTCGCCAAAGTTCGTCAGCAGCTGGGGGCTCTTGGGGGCTGGGCTGGGGGCTTTTCAGGGAACTTTGGGTCAATTCAGTCGATTTCAGCGGGGAAGGCCCCCAATGCCTCTTACAGACAATGCTATTCGTAGCGCTAAGCCTCTAAAAAAGAACCGGAAATTGTATGATGAGAAAGGGTTGTATCTTCTCATTACGCCAAAGGGTTCGAAATGCTGGAAGCAAAAGTTTCGAATCGCCGGCAAAGAGAAGAAGCTGTCCTTGGGACTCTATCCCGATGTCAGCCTAAAGGATGCGCGTCGCCTGCGTGATGAGGCGAGAGGCGCGCTCGCGCTTGGAATTGATCCAGCACGCCGCAAGCAAGAAGAGAAGGCGGCGGCGAAGCTTGGTGCTGAAAACAGCTTCGAAGCAATTGCTGAGGAGTTTCTCGAAAAGCGCGAGAAGGAGGGATTGGCCGCGACTACTTTATCAAAGAGCCGCTGGTTTCTTGATCAGCTGCGCCCTAGCATTGGACGGCTCCCAGTTGCAGACATAACCCCGCGAGAAGTCCTGCTGGCGTTGAGGAAGGTTGAGAATGCTGGCAAGCGAGAGACTGCCAACCGTATGCGTTCCTTCGCCAGTCGGGTATTCCGATACGCAGTTGCTACAGCTCGGGCAGACTCCGATCCTGCCCATGCATTGAGAGGCGCGCTAGCCGCTCCGGTTGTGAAGCACTTTGCCGCAATCACTGATGCTCCGCGCCTTGGGGAACTACTGCGCGCCATTGAGGGATATTCAGGCGAGCCTGCAACGATGACAGCACTCAAGCTTACACCTCATGTGTTCCAGCGTCCGGGTGAAGTTCGCAAGATGCGCTGGGCTGAATTGGACCTTGAGAAAAGCATCTGGATCATCCCGGCTAGCCGCATGAAGCAACGCCAAGACGATCACACCGTGCCACTATCGACGCAATCAGTTGAGCTTCTGCGTTCAATGGAAGGTCTCTCGAGCTATTCTGACTACGTCTTCCCGTCCGCACGTACCAAGCTTCGTCCAATGTCCGAAAATGCAATCAACGGGGCACTTCGGCGTCTCGGCTTTGCCGGCAGCGAAATGACGGCGCATGGGTTTAGAACCACGGCAAGTTCTTTGCTCAACGAGTCGGGTAAATGGAACCCAGACGCTATCGAGCGAGCATTGTCTCATAAGGACAGAAATGCAGTTCGCGGAATTTACAATCGCTCGCTCTATTGGAGGGAGCGGGTCGAAATGGGCCAGTGGTGGAGTGACTACCTAGAAAGGTTGCGCGACGGAGGTGAGGTCGTGTCCCTACGATTCAAGCGAAGAACCTAGGCTGAACCATTAGCGCCTCAATCTCTGGTGTGACATAGGTGGCTAGACAAATCTTAGGTTTCCTTGAACTGTTCTGGGATGAACAAAACCGAACAGAAGCAGCTCAACCGGATCGTCCTTGAACACACCGAAGACGCGGAAGCTCAATTCCGCGAGTATATTGCGCCAATCTGGAACGGAACAGATCTTCGAAATGCATCGCTAGTCGAACGATCGGTCAGCGCAACTGTTGTTGCGATGTCAGATTTCGCCCAAAACCGGGTTCAGCGCCTGCTTTCTAGGATCGCTGCCGTCACTGCGACCGAGGGGTCGTTTGCAATCGCGGAGGATGCGATCTCAGTCATTATCGAGCAGCTCTGGGATGAACTCGCGAGTTTATTGGAGGCAGTATGCCGAGACGGAGCCCCGGCCAGCACCTTCGGGAGGGGCGCGTCAGAATTCATGAAGATGCGACGACAGTTCTTTGTTAATGTTGCAGCAGAGAAGGCAAGATTTTTGGGCGGCACGACCGTTGTGACCGAAGATGCTCAAGTAGGTGCCAACGACAAAAAGAATCCTGGGGGACGACCGCGATCTGATCATTGGGATCAAATGTGGGCGAGTATTGCTGTGCAGCTGTTCAGTGGAGAACTCAGGCCGGTTCGCCAAGCAGACATCAAGCAAGCAATGCTTGATTGGTTCGCGCGTGAGCAGATCGATGTTAGTGATAGTTCAGTGATCAAGAGAGCGAGGATGCTTTTTCACGAGTTGGAATCCAGCGAGTAACTTGGGCGAACAGATAATGCACCTTTCTGCACGACTGGGTGCAGCAGCGACCTCTAATCATGTGCGCACGCTGGCGACCGCCAGCAATGGAGACGCACATTATGGAAAAACTACTTGTTTCGGTGCCAGAAGCTGGCCGTATCCTTGGGGTCGGCCGCACCTCAATCTACTCGCTCATCAATGATGGGAAGCTTGATAGCCGCCTCATTGGCCGGCGACGTCTTGTGACGACCGCTTCAATCGCGAACCTCGTTACCGACCAATCGTAACGACAAGGTTCAAGGCGGCCTTACTGACTTGGTCCTACATCAAGTCAGGACCGTCGCCTTTCGGCTTATGTGAATTGGCACTTTCTGCCGAGCAAAAACTAAAGTTGCCTTGGAGAGATCTCAAAAATCCGACATTCGCGGGCAAAGGTCAATCCACAAAGCGTATCGCCAGCGCTAAGTCGGCGTATACTTCGGGGGCATCACCCACCCCTCTCAAAGCCTGACTGACTGGCGATGAGGATAAACGGGCTAAACGCCACATCCAACAGCTGGATGCTTAGAGGACCACGCTCGGAGTGACGAAATGCCACTCAAGCCGGTGGGGGCCTGGACTGATCGCCCATAGCGATGCCCGACAAACGAAGTAGGAAGTTGTCAGTAGGTTAAACCGATTACACGGTAACGAGACTAGCTCAATGCGTTCTCTTTCCTGCGGCCTTATCGGGTGGGGTAATTGTGTCCAATGCTGGTAGACCAAATCCCAAATCAGACAGACCAAACGGGCTCCAAAGTCGCGAGATGAACGTATTACGCATTGATATTATTGAGTAATATGATTTTGCATTGTCGGGATTCAACGGCATTTAGTACCCGCTACACCAAAAAAATGACCTAGCTTTCGAAACGGTCTGATGACGGAAGCTTGTCATACAAGTCAGCGACCTAATTCGTGCTCTCCAACCTCATTCAACGGCCGAATTTTCGGAGACATGACCTCATGACGATGATATCGAGGTTGCATGAGCAAAAAGGAAGAAGCTTCTCGGAATTCCGAAGAACTTTACTTCGAGACTGACGCGGCCCTTATTGATCGACTTGGTCGTGAGTTGGTCGGTCGCCAAGAGACAGCTCTTATTGAGCTGGTAAAGAATAGTTATGATGCGGACTCGACCCATGTACGGGTGACGCTTGAAGCGGACAGCATCGTCGTCAAAGACGACGGGATTGGGATGACGCGCGACGATCTTGTCGATGGTTTTCTCCGATTGGCCAGTGACAAAAAGGTACGCCAACCCAGATCGAAGATTTACTCCCGCCAACTTGCCGGAAGAAAAGGTATTGGACGTTTCGCCACGCAGAGGCTGGGGGAACGCCTGATACTCAGAACTTGGACCAAGGAAGGTGAGGTCGGTCTAGAGCTCACGATTAATTGGCGCGACTTTCAGGCAGGCCGAGATCTGGATAATGTCGCTGTCAGCTTGCGCGCAATAGAACCAGGCTCGCCAGGTACGACCCTTCGAATTGAGTCGCTTCGAGATAGTTGGTCGAACGCTCAAGTTCGACGGAGTTGGCGCGGCTTGCTTGCGCTTCAGCAGCCGTTTCCGGTTTCGAGGCGGCGTAAGTCGGCGGCCGCAGACCCTGGATTTTCCGTGAAGTTCTTCCGGGACAGCTCGCTCTTTGAGGACCCTGAACTAGTTGCGGATTTTCAAACCGAGATCCTGTCTCATCTGCATGCGGTGATCGAGTTTAGAGTCGATCCGGATGGGGTTGCCGAATGGCGGATCACAAAGAATAAGTTCGGGCCCGACACAAGCTGGACGCCGACCCATCATCTGTCTGACTCGACTTCGTCAGATGAAACCTATCCAGAACTTAGCGGCGTTGCAATGAAGGCGCACTATGTGATCTTGGACTCGAGACTCCTTCCGAGTTTGGTCTTCACACGCGTCCGTGACACCTTACGGGAGGAAGGCGGTATTCGTTTATACCGGAATGGCTTTCGTGTCGTTCCGTATGGCGAACCTGGAAACGATTGGCTGCGTCTGGACGAGACTTATTCGAAGCGCAGCACGATTCTTGATCCCATTGCCAACCGAAACTTTTTTGGAGTCATTGAGATAGACGACCCACAAGGTGAGGTCTTTGAAGAGCATACCTCACGTGAAGGGCTTATCGAAAACGATGCCTATCAGGCTCTGGCTCGCTTGGCACGCACCGTTCTGACCTCGGCAGTTAGGAAAATTGCGGAAGACAGGGTCAGAACAAGCGTGCGGCAAGATGCTTCCGAACAAGAGAAGCTCCGCGCTCAGCGGCTTAGGATTGAACGGCTTGAGGCTGCGGCTCGGGCAGCTAGGGAAGCTGAGGCAAAAGCAAAATCTGAAAGAGGAGATGAGACGGCTGGATCAAAAGCTGGGGACTCTTCGAACGAGGAGGAGGGTCAGGAATCCAGCGCGGCCGATTTGATTGAAGAATCAATTAAGCAAATTCGGCTGGAACGCGCGGAGCTTGCTGATTCGGCTTCCATGCTCAGGCTGCTCTCAACACTTGGGCTTTCTATGTCCGAATTCAGCCACGAAACTGGAATGACGTTTGAAGCATTTCGTATGGACTTCGACGCAGTCTTCGAAGCCGCAATCGCTGCGAAGGCAGAAGACGAGGTTTTCTCTGAGCAGGCAAACCGAGCGAAATCGATGCTCGAAAGACTCGATGCGCTCACAGCCTATTTGAATGAACTGGCGTCAGCTCGGTCAGTGAGAGAATTGCAACCCGTTAGCGTCAAGAAGAGCATCGTAGAATTTAAGAACGGTATCGGGAAGCTTGCCCATAAAGCGGGTGTCGATTTTGATATTGCACCGATGAGCCTAGACCCCCTTTACACGGCACCAATGCACTCGGCAGAACTCGCTTCGGTTCTCCTGAACTTCTACTCAAACTCAATAAAGGCATTGAAGCGTGAAGGTGGGGAAAGAAAAATCAGGATTGAGGCAGGCCGTGATGGTGATGACGTCATAGTCATTCAATTTTCGGATAGTGGCGATGGTATCGCCGAAGAGGACCGGGAAAAGGTCTTCGATTTGTTTTACACGACTTCGATAGCCGCTGAAGCCGATGCCCCGGAAGCGGAACAGTATACAGGGACAGGACTTGGTCTCTGGATCGTCCGCCAGATTATCTCAAAGGTAGGAGGTGAAGTCGAACTGGTGGATCCACCGGCTGGTTTCACAACTTGCTTTGAAGTCCGGTTACCAGCTGAGCCAGAGGAATAAGAAATGGCAGATTGGCTACTGGTTGATGACAATCATGAAGAGGCCGCGGCATTTGCAGCGGGCCTAACTCAGGAAGGAACCATAACCGTTAGGAGTGCAACGGTCACAGAGGCCGAAGAGGCATTGGCAGATAGAACACTGAACCCAGCAGGTCTTCTATTGGACGTTGACCTTTCAAACGAAGTGGGGCTGAAGACCTCTGGGCCTGGCCTGGCTCAGGACATTAGAGTGGCGCAACAGGTAGAGGCGCTAAACGGTTTTCCTATTGTCCGTTTCTCATATCGCGCGAATGTCGCCGCAAATATTGGCCAAGACCCTACAAGTGATAACCTGTTCGATTTGAAGGTCGAGAAGGACGGTCTCAGTGACGAAGCCGCCCGCATCCGGGTTCGAAAGGAACTACTGGGAATTCGAGAGGTGTACGACGCGCTGAGAAAAGGAAATCAAGATCTCAAGGCGATTCTAGGCGTGAATGAAACTGAATGGGCTGATTGGGGTAACAGCAGCTTAGGGTCAGCATTCGCGCAAGGAGATAGAGTACATTCGAGAGCCGCCCCAATTGTCCGACTCTTAAAGCATCCTGGCCTGCTGATCGATGAACAATTGCTCACATTCAGGCTTGGCATCGACACCAAAAAATCGGCTGATTATGCAGCGGTTTTAGAACAACTGCAGGCAATCAAATACAAAGGAGTCGCAAGCGAAGTGCTTCCTCGATGGTGGGCGAGAGGGATTGAGCAATGGTGGCGACGGGAGTTGGGGGCCAGCACACCATTGGCCGGCTGCAGTATCTCGCAAAGGGTTGAGCTCCTGGCCGGTAGGTTTGGCGACCTTACTGAGCTGTCTATGCCAGATGGCAGCATAGGAGACCGTCCTTGGAGGTATTGCCTCATAAGCCTCGAGCAGCACAATGAACTAATTCCGATCGATCCGGCAAAATCAGTGAGAATGAACTCTCGTCAACCAATGCCGTCGTGGATTGACCCCCTTTATGCATCGTTAGGTAATGCCGCCATGAATCGAGAGGATCCTAGGTTGGATCCCAAGGATCTTGAGCGTTTGAAGCCGTTCCTGAAGGGCTGAGCATGGCCTATCCTCTACCTGACGAACTAGAGAGGTTGTGTGGACCACTAGGGACAATCAAAGAAACTGAGGGGACTGCTAACGCGATCCTCTCAGAGCTTGGGCGATTCAGAAACGACTGGAAAAACCAGTTGCGGTTGAACAGCGAAGAATTGAGATTGCCACCACCACGCAATTCTGGGCTCCGCCCTACTGGTTGTGAGATAAGTGAGGCGTTCTTGAGCTTCCAGTATGAATGGCGCGAAGAAGACGTTGTGCCTTGGCGGGCGGAGTATCAGATCCGAGTTGTAGGTTGGTTGATTACTGATGATGATTGCTTGGTCGATCTGGAAGACCATTGGCGGTTTGATACCGACATGTATTGCTCTTCAAGGCAGACCGAACCAGCGGAAGTTGACGCAGAGCAAGAAGGTGGGGCTAATGAGCCGCATCCGCTCTTTCATTTTCAGCGTGGCGGACATGCACAAGACAGCTTTGCCAACGACGACTTCATGCCCAGCAAAACATGTAAGGTAGAGGGTGCTGGGCGTGGGTTGTTGCAGTCTCCCGGACCTCGAATTCCCGCGTTTCCGTTGGACCCCATCTTGGCAATCGACTTTTGTCTGAGCCAAAACGATGGCCCCGTTTGGCAGCGACTTCGTGATCTGCCTGAGTATCTCCATATCGTTGAGGCAGCGCAAGCGCGCATTTGGGCCCCATTCTTCGACAACCTAAATGATCGCGATTTTAGACGAACATGGTTTGGGCCATCACTCTTAGTCTGATCTTCGGACCGCCATGAGCCCCGTGTTCGGACAGATTTTGCTCACTGACTGGATTCAGGCCCACAGAATTAGGAAGGCCTTCGGTTGACCAAAGAATGCCAGTCTCCGATGCTCTCAGAGCAACGGAACTGGCATGCAAAGCTTGAACTCAAAATGGCAACTTCAATAGCTCGACAACTACCATTGATTAACGACAGGGCGCTCGAGCAAGCGCTAGCTGCACAAGCCGAGTCCGATGAAGGCGAAAGGGGCGCAGTCTTCACGAAAGTCGAAGTCGTTGAGTTTATGCTCGATTTAGTGGGCTACACACCGGACAAAGAGCTGGCTTCGTTTAGGATCCTTGAGCCCTCTTTCGGGGGTGGGGACTTCTTGATCCCGATCGTGAAACGGCTCTTCCGGAGTTTGAACCAACTTCCAGGTTCAATATCGGAAGTTGGGGAACTAATCGATGCCGTTCGCGCGGTGGAGGTTCATTCAAGCACCTATGAAAGAACTTCAGCATTGCTCCTTTCGACGCTCAGAACCCTGGGGCTCGACGAGGATATAGCAAGCCATCTGTGCGGATGTTGGCTGATTAGAGGCGACTATCTGCTGGCCGAACTGGATGGGCATTTTGATTTTGTGATTGGGAACCCTCCATATATTCGTCAGGAGCTTATTCCAGACGTGGTCATGCAGGAGTATCGCTCGCGGTTCGAGACTGTTTTTGATCGAGCTGATATTTACGTTCCATTCTTCGAGAAGAGTTTATTGAGTTTGTCGGCGCATGGTGTCTTGGCATTCATTTGCGCGGACCGGTGGATGAAGAACCGTTACGGCGCGCGTCTGCGAAAGCTCGTTGCCACCAGATTTTCGCTAGTCGCAAATATCAATATGACTGGTGTCGACGCGTTTGATTCTGAGGTCGATGCCTACCCTTCAATCACTGTCATTGACCGATCTATTGAGCCTAGGCCGGCAAAAGCGGTCGGGAAGCAGGGGCTGACGCTCGCAGGTCTGCCAAGCTTGGCTCGTCAATTGCGGGGTGAAGAATCTTCTGAATTCGAAGTATTCGAAATTGATCAAGTCGCGTCCGGCGACGCGCCCTGGCTCCTCGAGAACCCCGAACACCTGACGCTCGTCAGGAAGCTTGAAGCGGCTTTTCCGACACTCGAAGAGGCAGGCTGCAAGGTTGGGATCGGGGTGGCTACGGGGGCAGATAGTGTGTTCATAGATAATTATGATGCACTACCTGTCGAAGACGATCGCAAGCTTCCGCTCGCTATGAGGCGGGACCTGGTGGACGGTGGAATTGAGTGGACAGGCAAGGGTGTCGTCAATCCTTTCGGTGCCGATGGCAAGCTGGTCGACCTTTCTGATTTTCCCAAACTTGCGCGGTACCTCGAAGCGAACGCAGACAAAATTCGCAACCGCAACGTAGCCAAGAAATCACCAGCCAACTGGTACCGTACAATCGACAAGATCCACCAGGATCTGACGAAAAGGCCGAAACTCTTAATTCCAGACATATCCGGAGCGCCAAAGATCGCGCTTGAGCCTGGCAACTTGTATCCTCATCACAATCTGTATTTTGTGACGTCAAACGAATGGGATCTGCATGCCCTTAGGGCTGTTCTCCTGTCTCCGGTTTGCTCCCTATTTGTGTCGCTTTACTCGACCAAGATGAGGGGAGGCTACCTCAGGTTTCAGGCTCAATATCTCCGGCGAATTCGGATCCCTCAGTGGGGCTCTCTTGACGGAGAAGCGAGGGGGGTATTGATCGAGGCTGGAAAGCTACAAGATCGTTTGAACGTTAGAAATGCGGTCGCAAGTGCCTTTGCGCTTAGCCCCGCTGATCTTAAAGTCTTGGAAGGGTTTTAGGACGTCTCAGATGGCCTTGGATCTAGCAAATTATGATGTCCTTGCACATGACGCTGTGAAGCAGTTTTGGCGTAGTCGCGCCGCGGCCACAAATAAGCAGCGATCGAAGGGCGCGCCTGATGCTGGTACTCGTGGAGCTGTCACAGCCGGCAAGAATATGGCGGGTTTTGAAGAGCTGGTTTGCAAAGTTGTTCGGGCGAATGGGCCGCCAGACTTAAGGCTCTTTGCAGGCTCGAAGACCTACCTTCCTGGGTTTTTTCGCGCGGCAAAAAACTGGGACGTTCTCGTGTTTCGTGGGCCGCGATTGATCGCCGCAATTGAGGCTAAGAGCCAAGTCGGCAGCTTCGGCAACAACCAAAATAATCGTATTGAAGAGGTGATAGGGAGCGGGAAGGACTTTTGGACCGCTCACCGTGAAGCTGCTTTTGGAAAAGATGCGCCTATCCCATTCTTGGGCTGGTTGATGCTCGTTGAGGATTGTGATGCGACACAGAAGCCGGTCAAGCCGACTGAAAACCACTTTGCGTCCTATCCTGAATTCAAGACTGCGTCATATGTGGAGCGTTACCAAATACTCTGTCGAAAGCTGGTGGATGAGCAACTGTACAGCGCTGCCTGTCTATTGCATTCATCGGCATCTGCAATTCAGGACGGCAGCTATTCAGATGCAAACGACGTGTCTGGCTTAAGAAACTTCGTTGCCAAATTGGCTGCCCATATCGCTGCCGACACCTTAGCTTTCCCACCCTCCACTAAGGACTCCGACCTCTTTGGGGAGTTCTAGCCGGCAATTTGAAGGACCTCAGGTCGATCGACTTGAGACCGGCTGGCAAAAAGAGCAGCAAACAATCTGCTAGAAGGCCCGTTCTGTAGGGTGAGAGAGCACTGCTGTGGGGGCTTTCCTGGGGGCTTTCTAACAAAGAACTCCAGCATAGAGTCGAAAAATCAATTAGGTATAGGACTAGCTCGAGTCCTCTTCTGGCACCATTTCCAAGTACAGCACAGTCTTATTCTGTTCGCAGCGCCTCGATAGGTGAGAGCTTTGACGCGCGCACTGCCGGGTAGCCACCGAACAACAGGCCGAGGGCCGCCGAGAAGGCCAAAGCGCCCAGCGCGACGCCAAACCCGATCGGGACCGGGAAATCAGCATAGGCGGTCAGCGCCGCTCCGCTGACGATCGCCAGGACTATGCCGGCGCCGCCGCCCAAGACACACAGCACCGCAGCCTCGACCAGGAATTGATTGCGGATGTCGCTGCGCCGCGCGCCCAAGGCCATCCGCAAGCCAATTTCGCGGGTTCGCTCGGTCACGCTGACCAGCATGATGTTCATGATCCCGATCCCCCCGACCAACAGCGAGATTGAGGCGATGGCCACCAACACTGCCTGCAGAATCCCGGTGATGAACTGGCTCTGCTCGACGAATTCTTCGGTGGTGCGCACGGTGAACGGGGTGACGTCGCCTTCGCGCACGCGATAGCGGTCCTTAAGCAGCGCGACGATATCGTCCTTGCCCCGCGCCAGCGAGGCGCCTTCCTCGAATGCGACAAACGCCAGATGGACGTCATCAGGGCCGGGCAGATTGTCACCCACGAAACGCTGGCGCATGGTCGATATCGGCATGATCATGGTATCGTCGGTGTCATCGCCGAGGGTTGATCCCTTGGTCTCGAGCAGGCCGATCACGGTGAGTGGGACCCCGTCGACCCGTACGGTCTCTCCAATCGGATCGTACTCGCCAAACAAATTTTCGGACACGGTCCGACCCAGCACCACCACCCGCGCGGCCGAGCGGACGTCGGATTGATTGATATATCGCCCCTGATCGGGGAGGTGCGTGGTTACTCCGCCATAGCCTGGCGTGGTCCCGACCGCCTCGGTCGAAGCGTTACCCCCGGGGACCACCAAGTCGAGCTGCGATCGCAATTGTGGGGCGACCGCGGAGACATTGGGGACTTCGTTTTCGATCGCGCGCAAGTCACGCTGCGTCAGCCGACCGCGCTCCAACCTCCTCCGCGGAGGGCCACCTTGTTCGTCATCGGGTTGTGGGATCACTATCGCCATATTGGAGCCGAAGCGATTGATCGTCTCGGTCACCGCGACCGATGCACCATTGCCGACCGCGACCGCGAGAGTCACCGCGAAGACCCCGATCAGCACGCCCAGCATGGTCAGCAGCGAGCGCATCAGATTGGTGCGCAGCGCTGTCATGGCGATCGCAATATTGACGCTCCAGCCAGCCAGGAAGCGGGACAGACCAGAGGCTTCGGCGCGCTCCGCCATCAGTTAACACCCACTGCTTCAGGCACACGTGCGACCACCCGGTTCTCGACCGCGCGATCCTCAATCACTTTGCCATCGCGGAATTCTATCCGGCGTTTGGCATGATCAGCGATCTCGTTTTCGTGGGTGACGACCACCACCGTGATCCCGGCCGCATTGAGTTGCTCGAAGATCGCCATGATGTCCTCGCTGGTCTGCGTGTCGAGCGCACCGGTCGGCTCGTCCGCTAGCAAGAGCAGCGGTTCGGTCACCAGCGCGCGGGCAATCGCGACTCGCTGCTGCTGGCCGCCCGAAAGCTTCGCCGGCGTGTTGAGCAGCCGATCACCCAGACCCATGTCGATCAGCTTGGCGGTGGCGCGTTCGCGCCGCGTGGCAGTGTCGATCCCGCCATAGATCAGCGGCACCGCGACATTGTCGATCGAGGAGGTCCGCGCGAGCAGATTAAACTGCTGGAAGACAAAACCGATCTTCTCATTGCGGAGCCCGGCGAGATCATCGCTGCTCATCGCCGAGGTTGGAATGCCGTCAATAAGGACCTGGCCGTGGCTCGGCACATCGAGGCAGCCGATCATGTTCATGAAGGTCGATTTGCCTGATCCGCTCGCGCCCATGATGGCGACATATTCTCCGCGCTGGATCGAGAGCGAGACATCGTTGACCGCATGAATCGTTTCGCCGCCCAGAGTGTAGCTCTTGATCAGCCCGCGGGTTTCAACCAGCGGTAGTTCCTGATCGCTCTTGTTGGTCTGCCGCGATGCCATCAATTGGAGCCTTCCCCTGAGTCGGAATCTTCCACATTGCGCGATCGGATTATGACCGTGTCGCCTTCCGACAATCCGCTGGTGATCTCGACGAAGTCCTCGCCTTTGAGGCCGGTGGTGATGGCGGTCCTGACGGGAGCATAAGCACTTTCACCCGGCTGCCAGACATTCTCTCGCTTGGCCTGACCATCCGTTTCCTCGGTCACTGCTTCTTCAGCATCCTCGCGATCGTCTTCGCGCGGGAGGAAGCGCGTCGCGGCGACAGGCACGCGTAAGACCGAGTCCTTGCGGCCGGTGATGATGTCGACGCTGGCGGTCATCCCTGTCAGCAGGCGGCCATCGGAATTGTCGACATCAAGGATGACGAGATAACTCACCGCGCTTCCCGATTGGGTGGCGGATTGGCGGATCTGCAGGACTTTCGCAGCGAAAGTGTCATCAGGGTAGGAATCGACCGTGAAGCGGACATCCTGCCCCTCGCGGACCTGACCGATATCGGCCTCATCGACCGCGGCCTCGACCTGCATGCGGCTGGTATCAGCAGCGATGGTAAACAGGTTGGGGGTCTGAAAGTTCGCCGCGACGGTTGTTCCCTGTTCGACCAGCTTGTCGATCACGACCCCGCTGGTCGGTGCAATAATCCGCGTGCGTGCAAGATCGAGCCGGGCCGACTCAAGCTCGGCGCTGCTCTGGGCGATTTGCGCCCGCGCGCTTTGCGCCTGTGCCTGCGCCGTGCTCAAGGAAGCCTCGGCGGCAACCAGCGCGTTTTCGGCTTGATCACGCCCGGCGGCGGAGACGAAGCCCTTTTCGGCCAATTCCTTGCGCCGTTCGTACTCGCGGGTCTGAACTTCCACATCGGTGCGGGAGCGGGCGATCGAGGCCTCGGCCTGCGCCAGGCTGGCGCGCGCGAGATCGACCTGCGCTCTGGCCTGCGTCACCCGAGCGCGTGGCCGGGTCGGATCGATCTGCGCCAGCAGTTGGCCCTGCGTCACGGGCGAATTGAAATCGACATAGATTGCGGTGATCTGACCCGAGACCTCAGCCCCGACATTGATCGTGTTGAGCGCGCGCAGGGTTCCGCTGGCCGAGACTAGCCGGACCACCTCGCCGCGGGTGACCTTAGCCTCGACATACTCGTAATCGCGCTCACCTGAAAACAGCAGATACCAGCCCAGCGCGATTACCGCGATCAATCCGATCCCGGAAATCCAGGGATGCTCTTTGACCCAAGACAAGACTCGACCCAAGCTGCGCTTCCTTCTGCTGCGGGCTGCTCACTTTGTCGGTCGAGAGCGCCCTTTTCTGATCCTATAGAACGGGTTTGGGCGCTTGGCACGTATCATTCGGTCGCAAGCAATTGGCGGCGCGAAGAAATCCGAGACAGTGCTTGCAAGCCGGCAGCCGCCGCGCCACACAGCGCGCAAAGGGAGAGATGCACAATGGCGCAATCGAACGGGCCACTGACTGGCCTCAAAGTGGTGGAATTCGTGGGGATCGGACCGGGACCGCATGTCGCCATGCTGCTGGCCGATCTGGGGGCTGAGGTGGTTCGGATCGAGCGGGCCAACACGCAGATCAGCAACCCGGTGGTTGAGCGCGCTCGTCACCGCGTTGCCGTCGATGTCAAAAGCGAGGAGGGCAAAGCCTTCTGCGTCAATGCTGCCAAACATGCCGATGTCCTGATCGAAGGGTTTCGTCCGGGTGTAATGGAGCGGCTCGGTCTGGCGCCCGACGAATTGCTGGCGGTCAATGACCGGCTGATCTTCGCCCGGATGACCGGGTGGGGGCAGGACGGTCCCCTGGCCAAGGCTGCCGGGCATGACATCAATTATATTGCCATCACCGGTGCTTTGTCAGCGGTCGGCGAGGCGGGAGAGCCGCCCGTCCCGCCGCAGAATCTGGTCGGCGATTTCGGGGGCGGGTCGATGTACTGCGCCTTTGGGATCTTGGCTGCGCTATATGAGCGTGAGAGCTCCGGCAAAGGCCAGGTGGTCGATGCCGCGATTGTCGATGGCGCGACCAGCCTGATGAGCTTCTTCTTCGGCGTTCGCAAAGTGCCGCATCTCACCACCGAGCGAGGCAAAGGCATGCTTGGCGGAGCGGCGCATTTCTATCACTGCTTCACCTGCAAGGATGGCAAGGACATCTCGCTCGGCGCGATTGAACCGCAATTCTATGCCGAGTTTCTCGCCAAGTCGGGCGCTCCGGCTGAGCTGGCCGAGGGGCAGATGAACCCAGCCAATTGGGATGAGAACAAAGACAGGCTTGCGGCGTTGTTCAAGACCAGGACCCAGGCCGAATGGGTCGAATTGCTCGAAGGCAGCGACGCCTGTTTCGCCCCGGTTCTGGGCATGGATGAAGCGCGCGAGCACCCGCATCTCAAGGCGCGCGGCAGCTATGTAGAGCACGATGGTGATTGGCACACCGCTCCGGCTCCGCGGTTCAGCCGCACGCCCGGTGCCATCCGCAGCAGCGCGGAAGATGGCGCTGACGTGGTCGCGCGCTGGGCGAGTGAGGGCTGAGAAATGGCTGGTAAATTCTTCGATCAATGGGAAGTCGGCGAGCGGATCGAGCATGAGATCCGCCGCACGGTGACCGAGACCGACAATCTGCTGTTCTCGACCATGACCCACAATCCGCAGCCGCTCCATCTCGATATTGAGGCGGCCAAGGAAAGCGGCTTTGGCCAGATCCTGGTCAATTCGACCTTTACCTTCTCGCTCCTGGTCGGGCTGTCGGTCGGCGACACGACATTGGGCACGCTCGTGGCTAATCTCGGCTTCAACAATGTCGTTACGCCCAAGCCGGTCTTCATCGGTGACACTTTGCGCGCGTTCAGCGAAGTCAAGGAGTTGCGCGAGAGCAAATCGCGGCCCGAGGCCGGGATTGTGACCTTCACGCATGAAATGCTGAACCAGCGCGATGAAGTGGTATGTCGCTGCGAACGCTCAGCATTGTTGCGCCGATCCGGATAGAACCGTGGGTTGACGAAAGCGTAAACTCCTGCGCAGAGTCCCGCCCGGGAAAAGGATGAGGAGGGAAGCCATGAAATTGGCTTGGATGAAGGTCGCGCTTGTGAGCAGCCTGGCATTGGCGATTGAAGCATGCAGCGATGAAGCAGACGTCGATCCGGCGCAAAGCGGTGACGGCACCGATACGATCGAACTCGCTGAATTTCCCGACCGTCCCTATTGGGGCGACACCCACCTCCACACCGATAATTCGGTCGATGCGTTTGGCTTTGGCACTCGGCTCGGCCCGGAAGCTGCGCTGCGCTACGCCCGCGGCGAGACCGTGGTCGCCACCACTGGCGCCGAATCGCAATTGGCCCGCCCGCTCGACTTCCTGGTTATCGCGGACCACTCCGACGCGCTCGGCGCGACCCGGCGGCTCTATGATGCGCCGCGCTGGTACATCAATTGGGTGATCGGCGATGAGACCGTGCTGCGCTGGTATGACATGATGCATGAGAGTCCGCAGCAATCGACCCGTGCGGTGGCGGAGCTGATCACAGCGGCGGCTGAGGGCAATGTGCCCGAGGCTATGGCCGATCAGGCCAATGCAGAAGAGGCGACCAAGGATATCTGGAACACCCAGCTCAGCATCCTGGATCGCTATAATGAGCCGGGCGTGTTCTCAGCGATTGCGGGCTACGAATGGACCGCCATGCCCGACGGAAACAATCTCCACCGCGTGGTGATGTTCCGCGATGGCAGCGACAAGACCCGGCAGACCATTCCATTCCCCGGGCTTCAGACCACCGCGCCTCAGCTGTGGGAATATATGAAGGCCTATGAGGAAGAGACCGGCGGCAGGGTCCTTGCGATCCCGCATAATCCGAACCTGTCCAATGGCCTGATGTTCCAGATGACCATGGAAGATGGCTCACCCATGACTCCGGAATACGCCGCGCTGCGCGCTTGGGCAGAGCCGGTGATTGAGGCCACCCAGATCAAGGGCGACAGCGAAACCCACCCGTTCCTTTCGCCCAATGACGAAATGGCCGGCTTCGGTGTTCAGGGTTGGGACTTTGGCAATCTCTCGCTCAGCCAGAAGACAGAGCCGTCGATGTATGCCGGTTCCTACGCGCGGTCGGGCCTGCTGCGTGGATTGACGCTCGAAGATCAGCTCGGCGTGAATCCTTACGCCTTCGGCATGATCGGTTCGACCGACAGTCACACCTCGCTCGCCACCGGCGATGAGGACAATTTTTGGGGCAAGCACACCGGGAACGAACAGACCTATACCGATCGCGCAACTGCGGCGCAGAACCTCGGCACACGCGAGGGTCGGTTCGGCTGGCACTATCTCGCCGGCGGCTATGCGGCGGCCTGGGCCAAGGGCAACACGCGGGCGGAGATCTTCGATGCCTTTGCCCGGCGCGAGGTCTACGCCACCACCGGACCGCGGATGACGGTGCGCGTGTTCGGCGGGTTTGATTTCACCGATGGCGATTGGGGCGAGGATTGGGTCCGCAATGGCTACACCCGCGGCGTGCCGATGGGCGGAGAGCTGAGTGATACGGGCGAGGCTCCGCGCTTCATGATCAGCGCGATGAAGGATCCCGATGGCGCCAATCTCGACCGGGTTCAGGTGATCAAGGGCTGGCTCGATGACTCGGGCGCGATGCAAGAGCGGGTCTATGATGTGGTGTGGAGCGATATGTCTTCGCGCCGCCGGTCAGGAGGCAGAGTGCCCGCCGTGGGTGACACGGTGAACCGTGATGACGCCACCTACACCAACTCGATTGGCGCTGCTGAATTGCGGACGGTATGGACCGATCCCGATTACCGCGCAGGACAACGGCCATTCTATTATGTCCGTGTGCTGGAGATCCCGACCCCGCGCTGGACGCTCTATGATGCTGTCCGCTTCGGCGTGACTCTGTCGGATGAGGCCATGGCCGACGCTGTGGCGCAAGAACGGGCCTACACCTCGCCGATCTGGCTCAAAGCAAGCTCGTAGGGGGGCAAAGTGAAACTTCCCAGCTGGACACGCGAGCCGCTTGTCCATTTCGTCGCCTTGGGCGCGGTTCTTTACATCGCGTTGACCTGGGGCGGCACGCCTCCCGATCCGACTTCGCGGGTCATCAATGTCGGTGCGAGCGAGACCGAGAAGATCGCGGAGAGCTTCTCGCTGTCGATGGGGCGCGCTCCGACTGATGCCGAGCTGGACCGTGCGATCGACACCTATGTGCGTGAGGAAATCCTCTATCGCGAAGCCTTGCGACTGGGTCTCGACGAGAGCGATGCGGTGGTTCGCAGGCGGCTGGTCTCCAAGATGGATCTGTCGGCCAGTCTTGCTGCGGAAACCGCCGAGCCCACTGAAGCGGTGCTGCGTGCCTTTCTTGAAGAGAATGCCGAAAGCTACACCGGCGAAGGCTCGCAAAATGCCAAGGTCAGCTTCGACCAATTGCTTTTCTCAAGCGCCGCACGAGCGCGATCGGCCAAGGCATCGGGGTCTGAAGCGGGCGATTCAACCAGCTTGCCCGCCGAGGTTGATGAGGCCAATGGCCGAGAAGTGGAAGCGCGCTTCGGGATGGAATTTGCGCAAGGCCTGAGCGAACTCGAGCCGGGTGATGAATGGCAAGGTCCGGTGCAGTCCGGGTTCGGCTGGCACCTGGTGCGATTGCGCGCGCGCAGCGCCGAAACGCCTGATTTTGACGCCCTGCGGCCAACGCTCGCCAATGATTGGCGCAGTGCTCAGATCAGGGAGCGCAAAGAGCGCGCTTACGAAGTGCTCCGCAGCGCCTATCGCATCGATATCGATCGGTGAGGGCTATGATCCGATTGCTCCTCGCGCTGCTGGCGATGCTGGCGGCATCACCGCTGTCGGCGCATGAGCTGCGCCCTTCGGTTGTCGAGCTGCGCGAGACTCAGCCGGGCGAATATTCACTCGATTGGAAAGTGACGCTGGCGGTCGGCAGCGCGGGGCTGTTGGCGGAACGGTTGGAGCCGGTCATTCCAGCGAATTGCGCGATCCAGGGAGAGACTTCGCAGCGGATGCAATCGGCGGCGCTGATTGGCCGAGCGACGATGTCTTGCGAAGGCGATCTTGCCGGGCAGCAATTCGGGTTGAGCGAATTGCTCGGCAAATCCGATGCGATTGCGCGCTTCATTCCGATCGATCTGCCGGTCCAGAGTTTTCGTCTAACGTCAGACCAGCCCTCGGCGACGATCCTGGCGGTCCCGTCGGCTTTCAGCGTGCTGGTCGACTATTTCGTGATCGGGGCGGAGCATATCATCTTTGGCTGGGACCATCTGCTGTTCGTCATCGCACTGGTGTTGCTGGTGACGGGGCCTTGGCCGGTGGTCAAAGCCGCCACCGCTTTCACCATCGCGCATTCGATCACCTTGGTCGCCACCGTGCTGGGCTATTCCGGTCTCCCCGGTCGCCCGGTCGAGGCGCTGATCGCCTTGTCGATTGTGTTTCTTGCGGTCGAAGTCGCGGTGGTGCTGCGCGATTCTGAGCGATACACGCTGACCCGCCGATTCCCCTGGGCTGTGGCCTTCGCCTTTGGCCTGGTCCATGGCTTCGGCTTTGCCGGTGCGCTGGCGGATATCGGCCTGCCGCAGACCCAACTCGCGACCGCGCTGTTCGCCTTCAATGTCGGGGTCGAAGCCGGGCAATTGCTGGTGGTGGCACTGACGCTGGTTGTGCTGGCGGGGCTGAAACGTGTGCCACCCACCACCGAGAGCGCGGCCTTGCGGACCGCGACCTATGTGATCGGGACGGTCGGGAGCTTCTGGCTGATCGAGCGCCTGATCGGCTAGGTCTCGCTCGGCGCCACTTCGCTGCCGCCCAAAGCCTGCCATAACAGGATCCGCGCGCGCTGGGCTCGACCCAATGCCGCTGCGGCCCGCTCGCCGCTGGCATCGGCCGCGCGGCGCGCTTCGAGCACGGTCAGGAAGTCCGCGAGGCCCGCGCGATAGCGTTTGTTGGCGAGGTCAGCGGCGCGGTTGAGCTCATTGCGTTCGCGCACGGCCAGGCGCGCTTCGGTGTCGCTCGCTTCGATCAGGCCATAGGCGCTTTCAGCATCGCCCAAAGCCTGGAACACCGCCCCACGATAGGCGGCGAAGGCCGCGCGTTTGTTGGCAGCCGCGCCGTCAATTTCAGCCTGGATCTTGCCGAAGTCGAACAGCGGCGTGGCGATTCCCGCGGTCAAAGTGCTGACGATCGAGTCCTCCTCGAACATGCTGCCCAAATCGAACGAGAGCAGACCGAGCGCAGCCGATAGCGTAAGCCGCGGGAAACGCTGGCGTGCGGTCGCAGCGAGCTCAGCGTCGGTTGCCGCCAGCTCGGCCGCTGCCGCAAGCACATCTGGGCGATTGGCCAGCAGTTCGGATGGCAGTGCAGCGGGTGGAATCGGTCCGGAGCGCGCCACTTCGGGCTGCATCAACGCGGCGTTTATCGCGCCGGCATCGCGCCCGACCAGCGTCACCAAGCGGCCAAAGATCTGGACCCGCTGGCTCTCGAGCGCTGCCAGACGCGAGTTCGACGAGCTCGCGGCAGCTTCTGCGCGGACACGGTCAAATCCGGGCGCAAGTCCAGCCTCTTGGCGCTGTTTGGCGAGCTGCGCCAATTGCTGCGCTGCGACCACATCCTGCTGCAGCGCAGCCTTGCGCGCGCCCAGCGTGCGCCAATCGACCACATTGGCCGCGATTTCGGCCAGCAGCGCCAGTCGCACTGCTTGTGCTGAGGCGCTGGCCGCATCGACCCGCGCAAGAGCAGCGCGTTCGCTCGCTTTCAACACGCCGAACAGATCGGCATCCCAGCTGGCGATGACATTGTTGCCGAAGGAGACTTGCTCGGTGTCGATAAAGCCCCCGGCTGCGGCGGCGTCGCCAAACTGGTTGGGATTGATCCTTGTGCCTGTGACGGTGCGATCGGTGCTGATCGTGGGCAGGCGGGCGGCGCCAGCACCATCGGCGCCCGCGCGCGCGGCTTCGACTCTGGCGAGCGCTTCGGCCAGGCTGGGCGCATTGGTGAGCGCTTCTCTAGCAAGGGTCTGGAACGCCGGATCCTTGAGCGGCAGCAGCGCAGCAACGCTGCCTTCGGTCGCCGTGTCCGGCTGAAAGAAGAACACTTTGGGCAGGGGCGGGGTGGGGGTGGCAATCTCAGGCGCGGGCTTGGCGACACAGGCACCAAGCGCGGCGACCAGGGAAAGCGCCAGCAATCTGCGAGCAGCGAAGCGCATGCGCCTTACTCCCCACTGGTGTCGCGCGCGGCGACATAGGCATCGACCTGCTGGCCAACCCGGAAGGTATCACCCTGCGGGAGCGCGTAGATCAATTGCAGCACTCGCACATCGACCCGTTCAGCCGCGCTGTTGGTCAATTGCCGCTTGGGCACGATCTGTGGCTCGGCCCGCACGAAACTGGCCTCGACCTGTTGGTCAGCCGCGCCGCGCGGGCTGACTATGGCGGGTGCGCCCAATTCAATCCGAACCGCTTCATTTTCGTCGATATCGACCCGGACGTGGAGCGGATCGGTCTGTCCCATCTGGATGAACGGACCACCACCGCCACCCTGAGTGGCGACGAACTCGCCGGGGCGAATGTTGACCGCGAGAATCTCGCCAGCGATCGGAGCACGAATGGTCAGACGACCGAGCTCGGTGCGGGCGCTCGATGCAGAGGCTTGGGCAGCCGCCAGGCGCGCCTTGGCGACTTGCAAGCGGCTTGATGCGGCCTGTGCCTCGCCTTCTGCGCGGATCACTTCGGAGCGGCTGACTGCTGCGGGATCATCAATCTCACGATAGAGCTCGAGCTGCTGGGTCGCGGTGGTGCTGGCGGTCTCGGCCTCTGCAATCGCGGCACGGGCTTCACCAATCGCGGCATTGGCTTCCTGCAGGCGGGCGCGAGCCGCGCGGGCATCGACCGTGAACAGCTCCTGGCCTTTCTCGACCTTGTCGCCCGGCTCTACCCGAACATCCATGATCAGGCCTGACAGCGCCGAGCCAATGTCGATCACTTCGCTGGCGGGTTCGACGATACCGGCACCGGCGACTCTGCCGCTATTGGCAAGCTCTGCCGGGGCAGTGGCGGGCTGATTGTCGGGATCGGTGATCTCCCGATCGGGCAATTCGCGGAAGATAAACAGCACCGCGATCACGATTCCGATTACAGCCAGGATGGGCAGGATCTGGCGAGAGAAGCTGATGTTCGAAGGGAGAAGAGCCATTGCGTAAGTCCAGTCGGGAGATCAGTGGTCGGCCGGCATCTCGGTGCCGTCATGGGTGACGCGGCCGTCCTCAAGCACGAGGATGCGGTCTGCGAGGTCAAAAATTCGGTTGTCGTGGGTCACGATGATGCAGGCACGGTCAGGGGCCACCGCGACTTCGCGCAGCAGATCCATCACGCGCCGGCCAGAGCTCGCATCGAGCGCGGCGGTCGGCTCGTCGCACACCACCAGGCGCGGCTTGTGCACCAGCGCGCGGGCTATGGCGACGCGCTGCTGCTGCCCACCCGAGAGTTGCCGCGGCAGCTTTTCGGCTTGGTCGGCGATGTTGAGCGCTTCAAGCAATTCAATCGCGCGTTCGCGCGCCTCGGCAATCGGGACGCCCTGCGCGATCAGCGGGACGGCCGCATTGGCAGCGGCATCGATCGACGGGATCAGATTGTACTGCTGGAAAATGAAGCCGATATTCTCGAGCCGGAACTTGACCAGCTCGCTGTCCGATAGGCTGTAAATGTCAGTCCCGAAGACCCTCACATCGCCCTCGGTCGGCCACAGGATTCCGCACATGATCGAGATCAGCGTGGTTTTGCCTGAACCGCTCTCGCCGACGATATAAGTCATCTGGCCGGGCTGAACATCGGTGTCGATCCCGTGCAGAACGCGGATGGTCGACTGGCCGGTCTGGAAGTCGCGCACGATCCCGCGGGCGCAGATCGCCGCGTCGGGCCCGCAACCGCCGATCGCTGTCGTGTCCATGACTTGAATCTTGTCTGCCATATCGCTCATCGGAACACTGCTGCGGGTTCTGTGCGCAACACGCTGCGGATCGCGATCCATCCGGTCAGTGCCAGGATGACCACCACGGCGACCAGGCTGATCAGCGGGATCGGCAGCGGGATGTAGAAGCCCTTGAACTCGGGCACGCCGCTGAAGCCATACATAAACAGAGCCGTGCCGACGACGCCGAGCGCATAGCCGACCGAGCCGACCAGCGCGGCCTGCGCTCCGACCATGCCGATGATCTTGGAATTGGTCACGCCGATCGCCTTGAGCGCGCCGAACTGCTTGATGTTGTCGCGGATGAACAGGCTGAAGGTCAGACCGACAATCGCCACCCCGACAACGAAACCAAGGAAAACAGTGATCCCGAAATTGGTCGGAATACCGGTGTTCTGAATGATGAAGTCGACCCCGGCCTGAGCCAGCTCATCGCGCGTTTCAGCCTTGTAGCCGGTCTGCTGTTCGATCCGCTCAGCGACTTCCTCAGGCGTGGTGCCATCGCTCACGCCAGCCAGTACAAAGCTCAGCCGATTGCGGGTGCCCGGGACATAGTTCAGCGCCTGGCTATACTTGGTGTAGAGCGTGACCTGACTGGTGAAGCTGGGGATCGAGTCCGCCACACCACGGATCACGGCGCGCTGGTCATTGAGCTCCAGACGCTGGCCGATCGGATCGGTGCCATCTTCGAACATATTGACGACGCCGAGATCGTCGATGATCACCGTGTCGGGCTGCGAAAGCGTCTGTTTACTGCCCTCGAGCATGTTCTTGGGCATGCCAATCAGGGTCGAATCGTCGACGCCGATGATCGCGACCTGTTCCAGATCGCCAGTGCTGGTCCGGACCGAAGCGGCTGATCGAAGGTGCGGCACCGCCCATTCCACCCCGGCAACCGAGCGCACCTGATCAAGCGCGGTCGACGGCATTTCGTATTTGACTTCGGTCGTCCGGCTGACCGGATCCATCACCCAAACTTGCGCCTCGGCGACATTGTAGACACCGCTGGCACCGCGCTCGATCAGATTGACGAAGATCGTCAGCTGCTGGGTGATCAGCAGGGTTGAGAAACCAATCCCAAACAGCAGGCCATAGAATTTTTGCGCATCGCCGGTGAGCATGCGGATGGCAATCCAAAGCACGAATCGGAACCTTTTCGTCGAGAGGGGGGTTGCGCTGGGGGAACGCACACGACATTATTGAACGACAGCGTTTAATTGAACGAGGCCGTTCACTTTGTCAACACACTCTGCCGCAATTTCTGAGACCAAGCTTGGTCGACCCACTGACGTGGCAAAGCGTCAGGCGATAGTCGAGGCCGCCGCGCAGAGCTTTTTTGATGTCGGTTTTGCGGCCACCTCGATCGAGCAAGTCGCTGCAAAGGCTGGCGTTTCCAAGGTCACGATCTACAATCACTTCGGTGACAAGCGCGCGCTGTTCGCAGCCGCTGTCACCCTCGAATGTGAGAAGATGCGCGGCTATTTCTCGCTCGAGCAGCTGCCGAGCGGATCGATCCGCGACCGCCTCGCTACGATCGGCAAGGCGATGTATGCCTTCCTCTCGCGGCCCGAGATGGTTCAGTTTGAGCGGCGAATCGCCGCCGAAACCGAAAAGGAACCCGCGATTGGCCTGGCTTTTCTCGAGGCGGGCCCGTGGCGTATGAAGACCGCCTTTGGCGCCTATCTCGCTCATGCCAACGCGGCGGGCGAATTGGCGATCGAGGACACCATGCTGGCGGCCGAGCAGTTTGTGTCCATGTGCAAAGGGATGGGCGATCTTGAGCGTCGGTTTGGCGCCGAAGTCTCACCAGAGGACAGCGAACGACGGATAGCCGGAGCTGTCGATGTATTTCTCACGGCCTACGCCCCGGAAGCTTGAGCCACCTTTGATCGAACCACTGCAATGCTGTGTTCGAAAATTAGCATCAGTGCGATGACCGCGCATTATCTTGCCATTCACCGGTTCAAACCTACATTACCGGGTGACGAAAGGAATCTCGCATGAGCGATCAAAACGACCCGCATCAACAGACCCCTCCCCCCGAGGGTCCGAATCCGTGGGTGAAGCAGCTGATGATCTGGGGCGGCATCTTCATGGCATTGCTGCTGGTGGTGTCGATGTTTGGCAATTCCGGCCAGACTCCAGGCACTCAGATTGCCTATTCGGATTTCCGTGAAATGGTGACCGAAGGTCGGGTCGATAAGGTGCAGATAGCGCCCGATTTGATCACCGGTACGCTCAAGAATGAGGAGCAGTTCTCGACTGTGCCAGTTCCGAGCGACACCGAGCTGCCCAAGCTCTTGCAAGAGAACAATGTCCAATATTCGGGCGAAGCGCCTGAACAGCCGAATGTCTTGCTCTATATCCTGATCCAGTCGCTGCCCTTCCTGCTGATCCTCGGCATCGCGTTCTTTGCCTTGCGCCAGGTTCAGAAGGGCGGCGGCGGCGGTGCTATGGGCTTTGGCAAATCCAAGGCCAAGATGCTGACCGAGCGCCAGGGCCGAGTGACGTTTGAAGACGTAGCTGGCATCGATGAAGCGCGCGAAGAACTGGAAGAAATCGTTGAGTTCCTCAAGGATCCGCAGCGCTTCTCCAAGCTCGGCGGTCAGATCCCCAAGGGTGCCCTGCTGGTCGGTTCACCGGGTACCGGTAAGACCCTGCTGGCGCGAGCCATTGCCGGTGAGGCTGGCGTGCCGTTCTTCACGATCTCAGGTTCGGATTTTGTCGAAATGTTCGTCGGCGTCGGCGCAAGCCGGGTCCGCGACATGTTCGAACAGGCCAAGAAGAATGCCCCGTGCATCGTCTTCATCGACGAAATCGATGCGGTGGGCCGTTCGCGTGGCCATGGCCTCGGAAACTCCAATGATGAGCGCGAACAGACCCTCAACCAGTTGCTGGTCGAGATGGATGGCTTTGAAGCCAATGAAGGCATCATCATCATCGCCGCAACCAACCGTCCTGACGTGCTCGATCCCGCGCTGCTACGTCCGGGCCGGTTCGACCGGCAGGTCGTGGTGCCGATCCCCGATATCGATGGCCGCGAGAAAATCCTCGGCGTTCACATGAAGAAGGTGCCGCTGGCGCCAGACGTGAACCCCCGGACGATTGCACGTGGCACGCCGGGCTTCTCGGGTGCTGACCTCGCCAACCTCGTCAACGAAGCCGCGCTGCTTGCCGCACGGCGCAACAAGCGCTTGGTCGCGATGCAGGAATTCGAGGATGCCAAGGACAAGGTCATGATGGGCGCAGAGCGCCGCAGCATGGTCATGACCGACGATGAGAAGAAGATGACCGCCTATCATGAGGCTGGGCACGCGCTCGTTAGCATCAATGAGCCGGCATCGGATCCGATTCACAAGGCGACGATCATTCCGCGTGGCCGTGCGTTGGGCATGGTGATGCGCCTGCCCGAGCGGGACAATTACTCCTACCATCGCGACAAGATGCACGCGAACCTGGCTGTCGCTATGGGCGGCCGCGTCGCTGAAGAGATCATCTTCGGCCATGACAAGGTCAGCTCGGGCGCATCGGGCGACATCCAATACGCCACCGATCTGGCCCGCAATATGGTCACCAAGTGGGGCATGTCAGACAAGCTGGGCCCGCTCCAGTATGAGCAAAGCCAGGAAGGCTATCTTGGAATGGGCCAGACCGCGCGCACGATGGCGGGGTCGGAGACCAACAAGCTGATCGACGCCGAGATTAAGGATCTGGTTGACGGTGGCCTCAAGCGCGCGACCGACGTCCTGACCGAGCAGGAGGACAAGCTCCACCTGCTGGCGCAGGCGCTGCTCGAATATGAGACGCTGACCGGTGACGAGATCGAACAGCTGCTCGACAGCGGCAAGATCGATCGTCCGGACGAGCCCAAGGGACCAATCTCGGTGCAGGCCTCCCACGGTTCGGCCATCCCCAAGGCGGGCAAGCGTTTCGGTTCGAAGGATGACAAGGGTGGTGCCGCGCCGCAAGGCGCCTGATCGCACCTTAGTCGACAAAGATATGGGCGCTCGGATCAGCTCCGGGCGCCCTTTCTTTTGCGCGCTCTGGCGTGCTGATCAGAAGGCGCCGAGCAGCAGCAGTGCCTGCAGGAACAGCACCAGTACGAAGATGATGAACCACAGCAGCATCAAGAAGCGCCAGATGGTCGAAAATCGCGAGAGGCCATAAGCGTGCCGAAGGTGCTTGTAGACGTGCAAGGGGGCGGCAATCGCGAAGAGCGCGAAGGCCCAGCCCGCACCAGGTGACGAGGTCGCCACCAGCGATATGGTGACGAACAGCAGCGACATGAAGCTGAGTGAATAGGTCACGAAGATTGCGTGGTCGTAAGCCTTGAAACGGCGCTTCCAGAGGAACAGCAGCCACACGAAGGGAATGGAGATCGGGATCAGCAGCCAGCTGAACTTATAGCCATTGGCTTGCAGCTTGTAGAGCATTAGGCCTGGGTTCTCGCGCCACTTCTTGATCAGCCCTTGATCGATCGCTTCGATCCCGGTCAGGTTGATCTCCATATCGGAATTGTCTTCCACCAGCTGTTCGATCAGCGAACCAGAACGCTCCTCACCGACTTCAATCCCCTGCTCGATTTCAGCAAGGCTGGTCGCAAGGCTCTCGCGTTGCTCACTCGTTGCATCTTCGGGCAGGTTCTCAAGTTCCTGGCGCAACCGATCCCGCTCGGCATAGGCAGCCTCGCTGGCCTGCTCGAACGCGCTCTCGACTGTATCCTCAACCACTTGCTGTCCGCTGATGGTCGTGGGCGTTGTCAGACCGACCATCTGAAAAACCGCGAACATCAGGAACACGCTGAACAGGAACATCGCCATCGGGCTGACGAATTTGGCGCGCTCTCCCTCGATATAGCGGCGAGTCAGTTTGCCGGGTTTGAACAGCAACAGAGGAAGCGTGTGCGACAATTTGCCGTCGAGATGCAGCACGCCATGAATGAGGTCATGGAACAGCGCGGTGAGCGTACGATGGACCCGCTGTTTCTGGCCGCATTGGTGGCAGAATGGACCAATCGGATCCGCGCCACAATTGGGACAGGGTTCATAGCTGACCTCCACAGTGTCAGTTTCACCCCGTTCAGGTTCAACGGCGCGGCCGGTCAGTGCCCCCTGCACCATGCCGCCTAGACCTTCGGTGATATCGCTCATGGATCCCCCGTGTTGTGCCACACCATATAAACGGAGCATTCACTCGCGGGGAAGGGGGAACCTATTTCGAAGCCAGCTTTCGCTCGATCGCTGTCCACAGCTGCGCAAAGGCGCGCGAGGCGGGAGAGCGTGGAGCAAAGGCTCCAACCGGTTGTCGCTCGACCGCGCATTGCTCGATCGCGCTGGCCAAAGGCACAAACGGCCAGCGAGGATTGGCCTCGCGCGCTTGGCGGTGGAGATTGCGGCGCATGTCGATCATCGACAGGACCGGGAGGATCGGCGGATGCTTTTTGCCGCTGCCGCGCACTTCCTCCACCACCAGATCGAACGCTCTGGCCGACAATGGCGAGGGTGGAAGCGGCACGATCACCAGGTCTGCTGCGCGCATCACCTGAGTGCTCAGCTCATTGAGGACAGGAGGGCAATCGAAGATGATCCGCTCATAATCCTTGCTCAGCTTGGCCACCAGATTGGCGAGCCGCTTCTTCTTCCCAATCTGGTGGAATTGGCGGTCGAGGGTGCGGATGCTCTCGTCGGCCGGTAGCAGGTGAAGATTGTCGTAATCGGTTTTCTGGATCAGCTTAGACGGATCACGCTCCTGCGCGATCACCGATTCAGCCCGACGCTTTTTCTTGGGATCGACCCCCAACATGAAGCCCGAACCATTGGAGGCGTCGAGATCCCACAGCAGCGTATGGCGACGCGAAATACTCGCAGCGCACCAGGCCAGATTGACCGAAAAGGTGGTCTTCCCCACTCCGCCTTTTACACTGTAGACCGCAATCGAAGCCATAATGATCCCAAGCGCTGTTGCGCTAAGCCTTTCATTTGTGACGGTTTACCTAGACCTTTTTGCTTGCACGAAGGTGAAGTCTTGGCAAGCCATACCGTCGGATGTCACTCTTGTGTCATTGCTGGCAAAAAAAAGGCCGCCAAAATGGCAGCCTTTTCATTCTGAGACAGTTTTGAGCGCTTGTCTTGCGCGGCAATTCAGCCGTCGTAATCGGATCCGATCGAGGTCGAGCGGGTCGGTGCAGACGCGGTGATGCGCAGCGCCTCGGCCGATTGGCTCAGCGAACCGATTTCATCGGCATCGTCTTCGTCATCGGGAAGGATCTTCTGCAGGCCGGTGACCAGCGATTCATTGAGTTCCTTGGGCTTGATGGTCTGCTCAGCGATTTCGCGCAGCGCCACGACCGGGTTCTTGTCGCGGTCGCGATCGATCGTCAGCTCGCTGCCGCCCGAAATCTCACGCGCACGCTGAGCGGCGAGCAAAACGAGATCGAAACGGTTGGGAACCTTGTCGACGCAATCTTCAACGGTAACGCGTGCCATCTTTGGGCCTCATACAACATATTGTCAGAAAGAGCGTGGCACCTAGGGATGAGCGGCTTCAGAGTCAAGAAATTGCCGCATGCCCGGGCTAGCGGCTAGAGCGAGAATGATGGTCCGCAAGACGATTGAACCTGGCTTGGGAAACCCCGACCCCGCGATGCCGCAGATGGCATTCGAATGGCACGGGCATGAGTGCGTCGTGTTGCCCGATGGGCCGGATCGTTTCGACGCATTGCTCGATCTGATTGGCGGCGCGACTCAATCGCTCAAACTGGTGTTCTACATGTTCCAGCCCGATGCAGTCGGAAAGGCAGTGCGTGATGCGCTGGTCCAAGCCGCTTCGCGGGGCGTTGATGTGCATTTGATCATCGATGCCTTTGGCAGCGACGCGCCGCGATCCTTCTTTAAGCCGCTGGTGCAAGCGGGCGGTCGGTTTGATCGCTTTCTCCCGCATTGGAATGTCCGCTATCTGATCCGCAATCATCAGAAATTTGTGCTGGCCGATAGCTCCCGCGTGATGACCGGCGGGTTCAACATCGCCGAGGGCTATTTCGCGCCCGATGGCAAGCCGGGATGGCGCGATCTTGCGGTGCTGCTGCGCGGCCCGGTGGTCGGACGGTTCGGCGAGTGGTTTGACCAGTTGGTTATGTGGCTCAACGATGATCGCGCGCAGTTTCGAGCTGTTCGACTGATGGTGAGAGAGTGGGATCCGGGATCCGGGCCTGTGCAATTGCTGCTCGGCGGCCCCACGCAGCTGAGCAACAATTGGGCGCGGCGGGTTGAACAGGATCTTGCGCAGAGCGAGCGGCTCGATCTGGTGATGGCCTATTTTGCTCCGCCGAGAGCGATCCGCAAACAAATCGAGGCATTGGCTCGGCGCGGGCAAGCGCGACTGGTCCTAACAGGGAAGACCGACAATGGCGCGACCATCGCGGCCTCCCGTTCGCTCTATCGCCGATTGCTCAGATCAGGCGCGAGCCTCGCTGAGTATCAGCCGTCGAAGCTGCATATGAAGCTGATTGTGATGGACGACGTAACCTATGTCGGCAGCGCCAATCTCGACATGCGATCTGTCCGGCTCAATCTGGAGCACATGCTCAGGATAGACGACGCCGACTTTGCGGAAGCGATGCGGGGTTTGATCGATAATCTGGAAAACCAGAGCAAGCCGATAACGGCAGAGAGCCATCGCCGCCACGCGAGTTGGTTCAACCGCTGCCGTTGGAAGCTTGCCCTGTGGCTGGTCTCGGTGGTCGACTATACGATTGCCCGCCGGCTCAACCTCGGTCTGTGACGGGCAATCACTCGTATCCGTAGTCGGAATAATCCTTGAGATTGGGCGAGGTGAACTTGGTGAACTCGCTGTGGAAGTGCAGCGGGACCATGCCGGTCGAGCCGTGCCGCTGCTTGGCGACATTGACCGAGGCCTTGTTCTTGAGCTCTTCGTAGCGCTCTTCCCAGGCGCGGTACTTCTCGATCGCTTCAGGGCTGCTGGTCTCGGTCGGGAAGTCGGGCTTGATCGCCTCGAGATAGTAATCGTCGCGATAAACAAACCAGACCATATCGGCGTCTTGCTCGATTGAGCCCGATTCACGCAGGTCGGACAGCATCGGACGCTTGTCCTCGCGCTGTTCGACCGCACGGCTGAGCTGTGACAGCGCGATCACCGGGACGCTGAGTTCCTTGGCGAGGGTCTTGAGGCCCCGACTGATCTCCGAAATCTCGTTGACGCGGTTGTCATTGGCGCGGCCCGATCCCTGCAAAAGCTGCAGATAATCGACCACGATCAATCCGATACCGTGTCGCCGCTTCATTCGCCGTGCGCGGGTCCGCAAGGCTGCGATCGTCAGCGCCGGCGTGTCGTCGATGTAGAGCGGAAGCTCGGCCAGGCGCTGGCTCGCGAAGGAGAGTTTCTGGAACTCATCGCGAGTCATCTTGCCGCTCCTGAGCGCTTCGGAAGATATCTCAGCCTGTTCGGCGAGGATCCTCGTGGCTAGCTGGTCGGCGCTCATTTCGAGACTGAAGAAGGCGGCCGGCGTGCCGTAATTGAACTCTCCTCCATCGCGCTGCCATTCGAGATGCGCTTCGGCGCAGTTGAACGCGATATTGGTGGCGAGCGAGGTTTTGCCCATGCCGGGGCGCCCGGCAAGGATGATGAGGTCCGAATCGTGCAGTCCCGAAGTCTTGCGATCGATCGAATCGAGCCCGGTGGTCTTGCCCGACAGGCCACCACCCGAATTCATCGCCGCCTCGACCATCTTGATCGCCGTCAGTGCGGCATCGCGGAAAGTTGACGCTTCGCTTCCCGTGGCAGCGCCTTCGGCAACTTTGAACAAATCGGCTTCGGCTTCGGCGATGCGATCCATCGGATCGACCTCGTCCGAGGTGTCGAGCGCACCCTCAACCAATCCCCGCCCGACGCTGACCAGCTCACGCAGCAGCGCCAGATCGTAGATTTGCTGGGCCAATTCACGCGGCGCCAGCAATCCCGCTCCATTGGCGGAGAGCTGCGCCAGATAGCTCGCGCCGCCGAGCTCCTTGAGCGCCTCATCACTCTCAAAATAGGGCCGCAGCGTTACCGGGCTGGCGGTGGCATTGCGTTCGATCAGCTTGAGAACCCGCTCATAGATTCGCTCATGCAACGGCTCAAAGAAGTGATCCGGCCGGATCGGAGTCTGCAATTCTTCGATCACCCGATTGTCGATCAGGACAGCGCCCAGAAAGGCGGCTTCGGCCTCCAGATTGGACGGTAGCTTGCGCGTGTTGTCGGAATCGTCAGCGACGAGCGAGAGAGCTGTGGGTTCGGCCATGACGCTTCAATGCGCTTCCATGGCATGGTTGCGCAAGGGCGGAACGCGGCAAAATGGCGTCACCCAGCTGTGGATAGCGGGGATGGATCATCGAAGAGCTTGAATTGATATGCCGCGATCTGCGAAAGCGCTTGGTCATGGGCACGACGCCATCCGAATCTGCGGGCACTTCCGGTGATCATCGCATTGCGCATATCGCGTTGGACGAGGAGACAATTCTCTGGCGCAACGCTGATGTCGAGCAGGAACGCCGGGTCGCGATCTATGATCTGATCGAAGAGAACAGCTTCAAGCCCGTGCGCAGCGCTGAACGCGGGGCCAAAGGACCCTATCGCTTGAGCCTGTCGGTGCGCGATGGTCGGTTGGCGATGGATGTTGCGGACAAGGATCAGGCTCCACTGGAGAGCCTGCTGATTGGCCTGGCGCGGTTCCGCCGACCCATCCGCGAGTATTTCGCGATCTGCGATTCCTATTACCAGGCGATCCGCAAGGCGACGCCGGCCGAAATCGAGACCATCGATATGGCTCGCCGTGGCATTCACAACAGCGCTGCCGACCTCTTGCTCGAGCGGCTTGAAGGCAAGGTCGAGACCGATTTCGCGACCGCCCGGCGATTGTTCACCTTGATCTGCGTTCTGCATATCAAGGGTTGATCTGCGATGGCGGGATCGAGCGGGAGAAAGCGCAAGTCGAAGCGCGGCGGGTCGCGATGGCTGCTGTATCTGTTTGCGACCTCGGCCCTGATCGGAGTGATATTCACCGCCTGGCTGTGGTGGGACATGCGCGACTGGCGGCCTGATGCCGGGCTTTATCCCGAGCAGGGCGCAGTGATCGCCAGCGGCCAAGATGACGTCCGGTTCGTTACGATTAAGGCGATCGGTGGACGATTTGCCTATCTTGAACTGCGTGAAGCCTCGCTGGAGCCCGACCGGGGCTTTGCCGCTCGGCTTGAGGCCGCACGGCAGGCCGATCTGCGGGTAGGAGTGGTGCTGCGGTTCGATCCTTGCCTGCGCGCCGATCCCCAGTCTGCCCGCTTCACGCGCATGGTGCCGCGTTCAGAGGCGCTGCTTCCACCAGCGATCGCTCTGGCTGCAACCGCCAAAGACTGCGTGGAGACCGTCAGCGATGCAGCGGTGCAGAGCGAGCTGGTCACCTTGGTCAATCAGATTGAAATGCACACCGGCAAGCCCGCCATACTCAAGCTCAGCGAACCCTTTGAGCAGGCTCATCGCGTCGCCAATATGATCGAACGTGATCTTTGGCTGGAACGCGATCGCGCGCGTCCGACTTATGCCGGGCGGCCGTGGCTGCTATGGAGCGCGAACCGGCAATTGGTCAGCGAAGCGACAGAGGATCCGATAGAATGGGTAGTGGTGCAGAAATAGATCGCGACGAACTGATCGCGGCCGCCCGATCGGCAGCGGAGAATTCCTATTCTCCCTATTCCAACTATGCCGTTGGCGCGGCTTTGCTGTTCGACGACGGTGCTATCGTTACCGGCACCAATGTCGAGAATGCCAGCTATGGCCTCGCGCTCTGTGCTGAAACCGTGGCCGTTTCTCAGGCGATGGCGGAAGGCCGTCGTGGCGGCTTGATTGCGGTCGCGGTCACCGGGCCGGAAAACAATGAAGAGCCGATCACGCCCTGCGGTCGCTGTCGGCAAGTGCTTAACGAGATTGCCCAGCTTGGAGCGACCGATCCGCTGGTTCTATGCGTGGGATCAACGGGGACCCAGGAAGTGCGGCTGTCGCATCTTCTGCCGCTGGCCTTTGGCCCCGCGCATCTCGAGTGATCGCGCCCTAAAGGATATCGCCCAATGCTGATCCTAGGCCTTTGAGGGGATTGCTCCGAAACGCGCGCTCTTCCTTCCCGATGTAGGAGAATATACCGTCGAGCCCCTGGTCGGTCACGCTGCGGTTGATGCCTTCGCGGTTCAATCCGGCCTGGGCGATGAAGCTGTGCTGGGAAGCGAGCTTATCAACTTCGCTATAAACGCCGAGCTGCTCGAGCGCGGAATCAACCAGCGGCTCAAGCTTGCCATGCAGCCTGTCATTCGAGCTGCGCCGGAGATATTGGGTGCCGCCGTCGCCTTCCGATACGATGCCGGGTGCGTCATTCCATGAGAGATCGTCAATCGCATCGCGAAAGATCGGCTTGGCCTCACCCGCGGCAATTCCGGCTGCGTCGTTGATCCGGCGGGTCACACCGTCGAGCAGGCCCAGGCGTCGGCTTGCTCCGAATAATCCGCCGAGCAGGCCGCCACCGAGATTGCCGACGATCGGCAGTTTGATACGAATATCTTCGTCATCATAGAACGCCCCAGGCTGCGCCAGCTTGTCGAGCGCGCTGTCGGTGGCATTGCCCAGGATCGAGCTGAGGTTGAGACCTTGCGCAAGCGCTGCGCTTGGCCAGGCTGCGGCGAGCACAAAAGCTCCGCCTCCGATCACGAATTCCCGGCGTTTGAACGAAGTGTGATTGCGCAATGCCCGTCTCCCCTAGTGCGAGATTACTCTAGCACAATCGCGGCTGAATCCAGCCTGAAAGTATCGGAAAACGGCGTGAGCTATTCGGTCTCAAGCCATTCGAGCAACGCCGCCAGGCAGTCCCTCGCCAGCAATTTGCAGCGCTCTGGTGACCAGCCTTGCTCTGGCTCAGGCGCGTCGGCGAGGTCCTTGTAGGGCATCTCCAACGTCATTGCCGTGCAGCCAAAGCGCTCTGCCATCTGGTTGGTACTGATTCCAAGATTGGCCTTGCCGGCAGGCGTGGTGGGATAGCCGAGCTTGGTCTGGAAATCGGGAGTACGGCGATCAAGGATGCGCTGGTAGCGGTAATAGCTCTCGCCCAGGGTATCGGTCCAGGACGGAATGCCCTCAAACGCGGCCAGGAAGACAGCGGGAATAGCCTCGTCGCCGTGGACATCCATCGCGAAATCGCACCCGGTCTGATCCATGTAATTGCGGATCGCCAGGACCTCGGGAGATTTGTCTGCCGAAGGATTGGCCCATTCCCGATTGAGATTGGTCCCCACCGCATTGGTCCGCAGATGGCCCCGGCGCGAGCCATCAGGATTGCAATTGGGGACAATGTGAAAGCGGCAGTACTGTCTGAGCGCCCGCGCCACAGGATCGCTAGGATCAGTAAGGCATTCGAGCGCACCTTCCATCCACCATTCGGCCTGGGTCTCACCGGGATGCTGTCGGGCATAGAGCCAGACCTGCTTGTCGCCTTCACCCATCTCCAGGCAGTCAAGCGGCTGACCATCCAGCGTGGTCCCTAGGCGCAGCAATTCGACTCCCTCGCTCACAGCGGCTTCCGCCACGAGATCGTGATGCCGTTCCATCGAATAGGGGGCGAAATAGGCGAACCAGCAGGTGTTGGAGGCCGGCATATAGCGGATCGTCAACGTGCCGTTGTCGACATCCTTGTCGAAGCTCGATTCAGCTCGCGCCCAATATTCGCGATCCTCCGAAACGCAGGCATTGTAGCCCGGCCAGCCACCGGGATAGGCGCTTTTGTTGAGACCCGTTAGCTTGAGCGTGATCTCCTCACCCGCCGGGCTGGTCACACGGAAGTGAAACCATTGTGCAAATTCGGACATGTGATCCTTGGGGATCGCCAGTCGAGCGGTGGCACCGTCAATTGAAAGGACCTCGATATTGCCGCTGTCAAAACCGGCATCGATCTGGATTTGGGTCATTGGGTTCCTTGAAGATCGTTCACGTCGATACTGATGGTCTCGCCATTGCCCGCTGGGAAGTCACGAAACAAGGCCTGTGCCAAGGCACGGGCATTTTCTGACGGGCTGGCATAGGCAGAATCGGTACTGGTGATCATCTCGGCACGTCCCTCCCACAAGGTGTCGCCGCTCTCCCAATCGGTGATGCGAACGGCCAGCTCGGTCACAAACCGGGGCTTCTTTTGACCGCCGAGATTGATCCCAACGCCGAGGCCAAGGCCGGATCCATAGCTCCCGGTTGATCCTCCAACGCCGACGCTGACCGGGCCGCGATTGCTGCCAGCGTCGAGCCCGCTTTGCTCGATCCTGACCCATGCCCTGTGTTCGGGAACGCCGGCTGGACCGACCGCATAACCCAGCGATGCCAGTTCAGAACGCACCGCCATTTCATAGGCATTGCGATTGGCGACACGGTCGTCTGAGTCCAACTCAAGCGCGATCGTACTGGCTGTCATCTGCTCCTGACCAGCAGCGACAAATCGGGTTACTTCGACCGGCCCCGTGTAGGGGGTGGCACAGGCCGCAACGCTCAGCGCCGCAATACCGCACAAAATATGGCGTCCATTTAGCTTGATGTTCATGGCTCTCTCCTTATCGCGCTATACAGACTATCACGGCTTTGCTTAACCGAAGACAATCTCCCAAGTGTGCAAAGTTTTGAGCGGAAAGAACACGGTTTTGCGCCATACTCGGCGCTGGAATGAGGGGGCGTTGGGATGACAGAGACGACAAAGGTACCCGTTCTGGTCACTGGCGGGGCAGGCTATATTGGCAGCCACGCCGTGCTCGCGCTCAAGGACGCGGGATGGCCGGTAGCGGTGATTGACAATCTCTCGACCGGGTTTCGCTTTGCCATTCCGGACGGTGTCCCGCTCTATGAAGGCGATATCGAAGACGGAGAATTGCTGGCGCGGATCTTTGCCGAGCAAGGAACCAAGGCGATTATGCACTTCGCCGGATCGATTATCGTTCCGGAGAGTGTCGAGGATCCGCTCAAGTATTATCACAACAACACGGTGAAGAGCCGGGCGCTGCTGGAAGCCGCGGTCAAAGGCGGGCTGTCGCATTTCATCTTCTCTTCCACCGCGGCAACCTATGGCATGCCGGAAGTCTCGCCGGTTACCGAGGATTCGAAGAAGGCGCCGATCAATCCCTATGGTTGGTCGAAGTTGATGACCGAGCAGATGTTGTCGGATGTCTCAGCTGCGCATGACATCAACTATTGCGCGCTGCGATACTTCAATGTCGCCGGAGCCGATCCTCACGCCCGCAGCGGTCAAAGCACGGCTGGCGCGACCCATTTGATCAAGGTAGCCTTGGAAGCGGCGATCGGCAAGCGCGATCACGTCGCCGTGTTCGGGACCGATTACGATACGCCTGACGGTACCGGCGTGAGGGACTATATCCACGTCAGCGATCTGGCCGCGGCGCATGTGCTTGCGCTTGAAGAGCTGATCGCGAAGCCGAGCGAATCGATGACGATGAATTGTGGCTACGGTCGCGGCTTCTCGGTGCTCGAAGTGCTCGACGCGGTCGATCGGGTAACCAATCACAAGCTGGACCGCAGGCTTGAGGGACGGCGCGCGGGCGATCCAGGTTCACTGATCTCTGATCCTTCGCGGATTCGCGCCACTTTGCCGTGGGACCCCAAATTCGCGGATCTGGATCTGATCATCAACCATGCGCTGGCGTGGGAGCGAAAACTCACGGATATCCGGGACAATGGTTGACCCGGCGTGCGTTCGAGGGTAACGGCGCTGCACAAATTCCGCGCGTCGGGGAAGCTCCGGCGCGCTATTTATTTGAAAGAAGAGCCATGAAGATCCGTAACAGCCTCAAGTCGCTGAAGGGCCGCCACCGAGATTGCCGAGTGATTCGTCGGCGCGGACGGACCTATGTCATCAACAAGACCAATCGTCGTTTCAAAGCTCGTCAGGGCTAATTTGAACCGATTGGCTGATCGCCTTACGAGGTGATCGAGCAATTCAAGCGGCCCGCCTCCCCTTCGGAGAGCGGGCCGTTGCTATTTCGGGAGAGAGCAGAGCGTGAGTGAATCCCCCAAAGCGGTTGTATTCGACGTCGGGCGGGTATTGTTCGATTGGCAATTGCGCGCTCTGTTCGAGCAATTGATCGACGACGAGCAGGAGCTCGAATGGTTTCTGACCGAGGTTGTCAGCGAGCAATGGCATTTCCGCCATGATAAGGGTGAGACGCTGGCTGAGCTTCTGCCTGAACGGATCAAGCAATTCCCTGATCAGGCTCTGCGCATCGCTGCCTATGCCGCTCGCTTCAATGAAACTGTTCCCGGACCTGTCAAAGGGGTTCACGCGATTGTACATCGCCTGCACGACGCCGATGTGCCGCTCTATTGCCTGACCAACTTTGGCGCCGAGCTGTTCGCGCAGTTCCGGAAAGAGCATGCGGTGTTTGATCTTTTCGAGGACATCATCGTCTCGGGTGAAGAGCGTTTGGCTAAGCCCGACCCGCGAATCTATGAGATCGTCGAGCAGCGCAGCGGAAGGCCGGGGAGCGAGCTGTTCTTCACCGACGACAATCCGGCCAATGTCGATGCGGCTAATGCTTGTGGCTGGTGCGCGCATCTGTTTACCGATGCGAGTGCATTGGAGGCAGAATTGGTGAGGGCAGGATTGTTGCCTTGATTTCGTTGCTGCTCCCGAGCCACCCGCTCCCTCCGCCCTACCACCCGGATGGTATCCCGGTAGGTTCCGGGTGGTAGGGCGGAGGGAGCGGGTGGCTTGGTATCAAGGGCCGGACGGATGTCCGGCACGTACCTAACAAGAATTGCCCCCACGACCGGCGTTTGAGAGTCTAATCAAAACCCTCCCCCCAAAAAAACAAACCCCCGGCGTTGGGGATCGCCGGGGGTCATTATGTCTGCCCAAGATGGAGAGATTGGGCAGCTGTCGAGAGGGTTTCGACTTAGTTGCCGTTGCACTTCGCCAGCTTGTCTTCAGCCAGCTCTTCGCCCTTGGCGGTGAAGCTGACGATTTCACCAAACTCGCGAGAAAGGCCGCGGCAGATGCGCATTGGGCGGGAGGTGCCCTTGTTGGCGACGCAGGTGGTGCCTTGGCACGTCCATGCAACGCCGGTTGCAACTGCGCGGTTGTCATCAGCAGGTGCGGCCAAAGTCGCGGTGTAATAGGCGCCGCTGTTGGCGATTGCAGGAGCCGGAGCGGTCATCACGCCGAAGGTGGCGCCGGTGTAAGCAAGTGCGAGGGCAAAGACCGAGAGACGGCCAGCGCGGGGGAGGGAGAGGGTCATCGCTGTATTCCTTCTAAAGGTTTATGGTGCAATGCACGGTTTCAATTAAAAACCGGTTGCGAATCACTACCTATTGGATTAGGTTTCAGGTTGCAACTAAAAACTGAAATTTTTTTGGTACCCCGACAAAAACCGGCTAGATAGGTTGCTGGGAAGGAACTGAAATGGGTGATATCCGCGAGCCACTGCGCGAGCTAATTGAATGCGGCCTGCCGCAAGCACTTGAAGTTATGGGCGAACGTTGGTCGTTCATGATTCTGCGGGCAAGCTTTAATGGCCTGCATCATTTCGAGGAATTCTTGAGCGAGCTCGGCATCGCCCGGAACATTCTTTCCAACAGACTCGCCAAGTTGGTCGAGCATGGCATCCTCAAGCGGGAGCCTTGCGCCGATGATCGCCGCAAGATTGAGTACCGACTCACCGAAAAAGGCTTCGACCTGCTCCCGGCGATGATTGCGCTGCGGCAATGGGGTCAAAAGTACGGCGCCGAATTTGTCGCTGAAGATCCGGTGCTGGTGGATGAGCGCGATCGCCTGCCCATCGGTCCTGTCTCGATTCTCGGCCACGATGGTCGGATTCTGACTCACCAGGATCTGTGGATGGTCAAGCGCGACGATATCGGTAAGCGCCCCGATGGCACTATCGCCACGCCTGCCGAGGGCATAGAGCGTGGCGACGTGGTTGACCTCGCCGCCGCCAAGCAAGCGGGTTGAGCGGAATCCTCGGCGCATCCGCGCCAAGGCCTATCCAATCACCGCACAAAATAGCCGGCAACTTTCCACTCGCTGCCTTCGCGCTGCATGATCACGGTCTCTGTGCCGTCCTGCCAATTGCTGAAGCGCGCTTCGAATTGTAGCACTTCATAGTCGCCCTTGGGCGCTCCCGGCAGCGTATCTGTCCGTTGCGCGCCAGCCAGCTTTCTCGTTTCCAGTGCCCCCAATGGTGCTCTCGCGGCCTCAAAACTGTCGGTAAACTGCTCGAGGGTGAGCTGAGAATTGATAGCTGAACCAGCGGCATCGAACGCCGCCGCCCAATTGCTGGCATCGATCAACGCCACCCATTGGCGTGCTTCATCTTCTGCCACGGCTGCAACCTCACTGGCCTGTGTCGCGCCATAGGCAGCGGGAGTGACATTGGCGCTTTGGTTGAGTGTGATCACGGCGATCGCAGCAACAAACAGTGACATGATGAACATTCCTCCTGCTATCCAGGCAATGGGCCAATCCCATGCTTTGCTGGATCCATGCTCGGGAATCTCAGCACTGTCGGTCTTGTCCGCACCCCCAATTTGCTTGGGTACAGGATTTTCGTTGGCGCCGCCCTCGTACTCAGCAAGCAGACGGGCAGCCGCCTTGCTGCTCGATACATTCAGTTTGCGGCGGGCATCGCGCAACCGTTCGTTGATGGTGTGGACCGAGAGATCAAACTCAGCCGCGATCGATTTGGCGTCATAGCCGCGCAGCAAAAGCCGCAGGGTCTCTTTCTCTCGCTCGGTGAGGCGGTCCAAATCAGTCGACATGCGATCCCATTCAATTGCGTCCGACCAGCTGGCGATAGCTCAGCGCTTCGGCAATATGCGCGCGAGCAATCATATCGTGGCCCGCCAGATCCGCAATTGTGCGCGCGACCCTAAGGACTCTGGTGTAGCCTCGAGCCGAGAGTCGGAGCTTGTCGGTCGCCCGCAGTAGTAGATCCTGCCCGGCCTGATCAGGCTCGGCGAACTCACTTAACATTGCCCCATCAAGCTCGGAATTGGAGCGAATTCCACGACGAATCTGTGCAGTTCTTGCACGCGCTACGCGCTCGGCCACGGCCGCGCTGCCTTCGGCAGGCGGGGGCATGGCAAGATCATGCGCGCTCAAGGCATTGACCTCGATATGCAGATCGATCCGATCGAGCAGCGGGCCTGACAGCCGCGCCTGATACTCGCCGACGCAGCGTGGTTCCCGCGGGCAGGCATTGCCGGGCTGCCCAGCATAGCCGCACCGGCACGGATTCATCGCGGCGATCAGCTGTACCCTGGCTGGAAAGCTCACATGCGCATTGGCCCGCGCGACATCGACCTGCCCGGTCTCAAGCGGTTGGCGCAGCGAGTCGAGCACGGGGCGTTGAAATTCAGGCAGCTCATCAAGGAACAGCACGCCGAGATGGGCCAGGCTGACCTCTCCTGGACGGACTTTGAGGTCGCCACCGACAAGCGCTGCCATACTGGCTGAGTGGTGAGGGGCGCGGAACGGGCGAGCGCGGCTGATCCGTCCGTTCTCCAATTGGCCAGCGACCGATTGGATCATCGAGACTTCAAGCGCCTCTTCCGGCGTGAGCAATGGCAGAATACCCGGAAGGCAGGACGCCAGCAGGCTCTTGCCCGATCCTGGTGGCCCGATCATCAGGAGATTGTGACCACCAGCGGCCGCGATCTCCAGCGCGCGCTTGGCGCTCTCCTGACCTTTCACATCGGACAGGTTGGTCGCCTGCCGCGGTTGCTCTACCTCTCCCCGCGCCGGCTCAGGCAGCGCAGTGGTGCCCTTGAGGTGGTTGAGCAGATTGATCAAATCCGGCGCAGCCAGGACCGGAATACCGCTCGCCCAGCGCGCCTCCGATCCCTGTGCCGCCGGACAGATCAGGCCGGTCTCGATCTCACTCGCATGCAGCGCGGCGATCAGGACCCCCGGTGTCGCGACAATCCGGCCATCGAGCGAGAGTTCGCCGACTGCGATCCAGTCCCCGAGCTGCTCGGCATCGGTGACCCCCATCGCTGCGAGCAATGCCAATGCAATCGGCAGGTCATAATGCGATCCATCTTTGGGAAGGTCTGCAGGGGAGAGATTGATGGTGATCCTTTTGGGCGGCAGCGCCAGCCCCATCGCTGCCAAAGCCGCCTGAACTCTCTCGCGGCTTTCGCTGACGGCCTTATCTGGCAGGCCCACGATTGAGAATCGCGGCAGGCCCGGCGCAACCTGGCATTGCACCTCTACTTCACGTGCTTCCAGCCCAAGATAGGCGACTGTTCTAACGAGCGCGACCATTGCGCAGCCTCCCGCACAAACGCCCTCAGTCGTTGAAATGTGGAGAGAATTTGGCCGATTGTCGAGGTCGGATCACAAGTCTGGAAAGGTTTTCGCAAGCATAGATCTTGGCGAATCCTAAAAGGCACCGGGCGCATCTCGGGATGCATGAAGTGGCTTATCACCCTTTTTGTACTGATCCAGGCGGCTGTGATGCCCAGTGCCGTTTTGGCACAGGATGGCACGGCTTCGCGGACCGTGATCGTGCAAAGCTGGGAGGAAGAATGGAATCCAGCCACGCAGAGCTGGGTCCGTATCGCAGGCAGCGAGCGGGTTGAGCGCCAGCTGCGCGGCTCGGGTCATTCGGCTCATCAAGCCGCGCGTTATGCTTTCCCAGCACCCCACCAGCCACAGGTCCAGGCACTGGCCAATTACGGACCTTTCCAAGTCATCAGCCCCAACCGCGCGGCAATGATTGGCTCCACCGGGCCGATGAGCCCGCATCAATTTGCCGCGATGCTGCGCGACTATCCCGGGATCGACACGCTCGAATTGGTCGATGCCCCCGGAACCAATGACGACATTGCCAATCTCCAGGTCGGCCGGATGATCCGCGATTATGGCATCGCTACCCATGTTCCGCGCAATGGCTCGGTTCGTTCGGGCGCGGTCGAGCTGTTTCTGGCCGGATCCGTGCGGACGATGGAGGATGGCGCTCGCTTCGCTGTGCATTCCTGGCTCGATCACCTTGGCCGTCAGCCACAGGACTTCGCGCCCGACGCGCCGGAGAATCGGTTCTATCTCGACTATTATCAGGACATGGGAATGAGTGCGCAGGAGGCCGACGCCTTCTACGCCATGACCAACTCGGTCCCTCACCAATCGGCCAAATGGCTCAACGCCAGCGAAATGCGGGCCTGGGTTGAACCCAAGACACCCATTATCCAACCGGCCATCCAACCTGATTTCCAGCCCGCCGAACAGGCAGTCACCATCAACCTGGTTCCGGCCCCACAACCGACCCCGCAATCGACTTCGCATCCTGCGCCGCAATCCAATCTCGAAGCGATCATGGCCTATTCGTCAAACGGCGAATTTGGCCGCTCAACGCTTGACTCATAGGCGCTAATCCCATAACTGCGCGCGCCTGATGCGGTCGCCTGCACGGCGACTGTTTTTATTTGCGCAAAAGGTCAAACCCGATCCACGCGCGAACCAGATTATTCGAGGACGTTATGAAGCGGACATTTCAGCCCAGCAATCTCGTGCGCGCCCGTCGCCACGGCTTCTTTGCTCGCAAGGCCACTCCCGGTGGCCGCAAGGTCATTCGCGCCCGTCGCAGGCGTGGCCGCAAGAGCCTGACTGCGTAAGCACGCTGCGCTGCCTCGGGCGAGGCAAGCATTGACTTTGGCCTGCAGGCCAACGGGGTCCCCAATCGGGGACCCTTTGCGTATATAGAGCCGATGACACAGGTCCTCACCAAACGCGTTGACTTTCTCGCTGCCAACAAAGGGCTGCGGAACGCACGCACGGGGTTTGTGCTCCTGACCCGACCCAATGGTGGGCTCGGCAAGCGCTATGGGATCACGGTCACCAAGAAGATTGGCAATGCTGTGGTTCGCAATCGAATGAAACGGCGGTTTCGCGAATTGCTGCGCGCGGCTTTGCCAGAGCGTGGCCTAGCGGATCACGATCACGTTCTCATTGGCCGAGCGGGCGGGGTCAGACGCGATTTTGCCACCATGGCAGAAGAGCTTGACCAGGCGCTCGCGCGCGCTCAGCAAGGCAAAGGCGATCCCTCGCGCGGTCGCCGCCCCCGACTTGGCAATCGACAGCAAGGAAGGCCGCAATGAAGCATGTGCTGATCTTTGTCGCCAAGGCCTGGCAATGGGGTCCTTCGCGGATTCTGCCGCCGACCTGCCGCTATGCGCCCTCTTGCAGCGAATATGCGATCGAGGCCCTGCGCAAATATGGTGCCATCAAGGGTGGATGGTTGGCGACGAAGCGGCTAATGCGCTGCCATCCATGGGGCGGGCATGGCTATGATCCTGTGCCGTAATGCCTATATAACACACTGCATATCAATCTGATCGGGATTTCACTTTGGACAATCAGCGCAATTTGTTGCTTGCCGTCGCGCTCTCCGGCTTGCTTATTCTCGGCTGGGATATGGCCATGCGGGTGTTCTATCCGCAGGCCTCTCTGACTGCTGAGACCGAGCAAACGGCCACCCCTCCAGGTGGAGACCCCACAGCCGCAGCGACGGCTCCGGCGGCGTCGGGGGCAAGCGAAGTGCCCGGCACTGAAGCGATCGCCAGCGGGCCGGTTGATCTCGATGCCGCGCTGGAATCGACCCAGCGGATCGCGATTGATGCGCCGCGCGTGGCAGGTTCGATCAATCTGGTGGGGGCACGCATCGACGATGTGGTGCTCAAGGATCATCGCCAAACCGTTAAGCAGGACAGTGGGCCAATTCGCCTGCTGGCACCTGCTGGCTCGATTGATCAGTACTTTGCTGAATTCGGATTTATCGTAAACAATCAGCGCTTGGCAGCCGACACTGTGTGGGATGCGGATGGCGAGCAATTGTCCATCGGCAGCCCGGTCACGCTGAGGCACCAGGGTGAGGCTGGGCTAGACTACGCGATCACCTTCTCGATTGACGAGAACTATATGATTCGCGTCGAGCAATCAGTTACCAACACCAGCGAGAACGCGGTCGTGGTGCAGCCTTACAGCCTGATTGACAGGACCACCCGCAATGCCTCGCCTTCCCAATGGATTGCTCATGCTGGCCCGATTGGTGTGTTCGGTGAAACACTTGACGACAGCTATGATTACGAGGACGTCGCTGATGAACGTGAGGGGAAATACACCCCTGATGGGGCGGCGGTTTGGCAAGGCTTTTCCGATCAGTACTGGCTGGCCGCGCTGATCCCCGGTGCGGGCGATACGGTCTCTAATTTTCGCTCGCTCGGAAATGACGTTTTCCGGAGTGACGTCAGCTACAACCCGGTGACCCTCGCTGCAGGACAATCGTTTACCCAAGACACGCAATTGTTCGCCGGCGCGAAAGAGAGCGTGGTGCTCGATCAATATGAAGCCAGCGGTATCACCTATTTCGGCAAGGCGATCTCCTGGGGGTGGTTCGAGTGGTTTGAAAAGCCGCTGCTGTGGCTGCTGCGCAATCTGTACGAACTTGTCGGAAATTTCGGAGTGGCGATCATCCTGCTGACCGTGATCATCCGCGGTCTGCTGTTCCCGATCGCACAACGCCAGTTCGCGTCGATGGCGCAGATGAAAGCGGTCCAGCCCAAGATGAAGGCGATCCAGGAACGCTACAAGGACGACAAGCAGAAGCAGCAGCAGGAGATTATGCAGCTCTACAAGGACGAGAAGGTCAATCCTCTCGCCGGGTGCCTGCCACTGCTGATTCAAATCCCGATCTTCTTCGCGCTCTACAAAGTGCTGATCCTGGCAATCGAGATGCGCCACAAGCCGTTCCTCGACTTCTGGATCCGCGACCTGTCGGCGCCCGATCCCTGGACGATCCTCAATCTGTTTGGCCTGCTCCCCTTCGAAGTGCCGGGTTTCCTCGGCATTGGCGTGCTGGCGGTGCTTCTGGGTGTGACGATGTGGCTGACCTTCAAGCTCAACCCGAGCGCGATGGATCCGATGCAGCAACAGATCTTCAATATCATGCCCTGGGTACTGATGTTTGTGATGGCGCCGTTCGCGGCAGGTCTGCTGCTGTACTGGGTGACCTCCAACATCCTCACGCTGGCGCAGCAGAGCTATCTCTATTCCAAGCACCCGCAATTGCGCGCGGCAGCTGAGAAGGAGAAAGCCGAAGCGGCGCAGAAGAAGGCGCGCGAGGAAGCGGAAAAGGGTAAGGCGTGACGCCAGACGAAGAGCGTGCTCAGCAGAGACGCGAGAACGCGGCCAGCAAGCTTTTCTCTGGCCGGGTCGACTTTCTGCTGTCTGCGCCGCAGCTCAAATTCCTACCCGATCCCGATGTCCCGGAGATCGCCTTTTGCGGACGTTCGAATGTCGGCAAGAGCTCGCTGCTCAACGCGCTAACCGGGCGCAAGGCGATTGCGCGGGCCTCGGTTACGCCGGGTCGCACGCAGGAGCTCAACTTCTTCGAAGTGGGCGATCCACTGCAATTCCGGCTGGTCGACATGCCCGGCTATGGCTTTGCCAAGGCGCCGGTCAAAGTGGTCGAGAAGTGGAAGAATCTGGTCCGCAATTATCTGCGCGGACGACAGTTTCTGGCGCGGACCCTGGTGCTGGTCGACAGCCGCCATGGCCTCAAAGAAGTTGATCGCGAGATGATGACCATGCTCGACGAGGCGGCGGTCGGCTATCGCGTGGTCCTGACCAAGACCGACAAGGTCAAAGCCAGCGAGCTCGAGAAGACCGCGGCCAAGGTCGCGGAAGAGGCGCGCAAGCATCCTGCTGCCTATCCCGAACTGCACCTGACCAGCAGCGAGAAGGGCATGGGCATCGCCGCCCTGCGAGCAGCGGTTGTCCAGGATGCCTTGGGAATTGACGCTTTGGACTGATAGGCTCGCGCTTTGGGGAGGAACGGCGCTTGAAGCTCTGGAAGAAAATCGTACTCGGTGTGCTCGCACTGGCCGTGATTGGCGCTGGGATCGGCTATTATCTGTTCGCCACCCGCGACCAGCGCGAGCCGAGCCTGGTCGCCTTCAACGCCGAATGCGCGGCCTGCCATGGTCGCGCGCTGGAAGGGACCGATCAAGGACCGGCGCTGGTCGATGTTGACCTCAAATATGGCGACAGCACCGAGGATCTGATCCGTGTGATCCGCGATGGCGTTCCGGGCACAACCATGCCCGGGATGAATGGGGAGATGACCCCGCAGCTGATCAAGGCACTGGCGCTCTATGTCAGCGAACGCCGTCAGAAATATCTGCCGATCGCAGAGAGCTATCAACTCGAGCCGGTCGAGACCCGCGTGATCCAGTCGCAGCATCACAGTTTCACGCTGGAGCGGGTTGCGGCGTTGGAGAGCCGACCCTATTCGCTCGACGTTCTGCCCGATGGGACGGTGCTGATTGCCGAGAAGGATCGCGGCCTGTCGCTGGTGAGTGCGGATGGCGTGCAAGGGCCAGTGCTGACTGGCACTCCCGAAGTCTGGGACACGCTGCTGACCGTGCAGGGCTCATGGGTCAATCTCGGCAGTATGCTCGATGTCGAACTGCACCCCGACTATGCGCAGAATGGCTGGGTCTATCTGTCGCACACCGATCGCTGTCAGTTCGATTGCGGCTGGCCGATCCCGGCGACCATGGTGCGGGTGATCCGCGGCAAGATCGAGGATGGGGCGTGGAGTGATCAGGAGCTGATCTGGTCGGTCCACCATGACCACTATACGCCGGTTCCCGATGGCGTGGCAGCCGGGCGGTTGGCGTTCGACAATGCCGGCCATGTGTTTGTCTCGATCGGCGGCAAGAACACCTATGACAAGCTGCACCAGCTCGACACGCCCTTCGGCAAGATCCACCGCGTAAGGGATGATGGCAGCGTGCCGCAGGACAACCCTTATTGGACGCCCGAAGGCGAACGGCCTGAGGCATCAACCAAGCACACGGTGTGGAGCTATGGCCACCGCACCGGGCAGGGGCTCGACAATCATCCACTCGATGGAACGATCTGGAACACCGAAATGGGTCCGCGCGGCGGGGATGAGATCAACCGCATCAGAGGTGGCCAGAACTATGGCTGGCCGCTCTACACCAATGGGCTCGACTATGACGGCGAAGAGGTTCCGATTGGCAGGGATCTCGGGCTCGATTTCGCGCTCGAAGACACAGTCTTGCCGGTGGTCGACTTCACTCCGGCCCCTGCGGTCTCCAACTTCACCTTCCATAACGGCGAGGCTTTCACCGAATGGGGCGATGATCTGTTGGTCGGATCGCTCAAAGCTGGAGCGCTCTATCGCATCCGATTGGAGGGCGACGACGTCATCGAACAAGAGACCCTGTTCAGCAATTTCGGCCGCATTCGCGATGTCGAAATGGGACCCGACGGCGCGGTCTATTTCGTCATCGAGCACAATGACAATGGCGCGTTGTGGCGGATGGTGCCGAGCGACTGAGGCAGTTCTCAGTCCCGGTGGCGGGTCAGGCCTTGACCTTGCGTCGCCGACCAAAGCCCAAAGCGAACAATGCGAGACCGAATAGAGCGAGCATGCCCGGAGCAGGCACTTCGGTTGCGGTGTAGCCACCGATCGACTTGATATAGTCGCCGCCCTTGATCGGGTCGCCCCACCACGCCCACAAGTTGAACTTGTTACCCGAAGCGATCAGCTTCTGCGGGTGGGTGGTGTCGATGTTCTTGGGGTTACCGGTGTAGGATTGGCCACCAATCAGGCGCGTCCCGTCCAGCGATGTCAGGACAGCGGTGAATGAAGGATTCTGCCCTCCCAGAAAGTGCGCGAAATCGGGGCTGGTGAAGGTCGTGTCGATATTGGTGCCTGTCCAGCTTCCCGACTGGGTCTCCGTGTCGATCGTCAGAATATCGCCATTATTCATCTGATATTCGAAGATCGTGGCCGAAGCCGGAGCGGCACTTGTCACAGCGGCCAATGCCAGCGCGACGGCGGAAAAATTATGCAAGTTCTTCATAGGTGCGACCCTTCTGCATTGTTCGACTTCCAGAACGATTAGGTGTCTGGTTTTGCTTAAGAATCTGAAGCAAGCTTTGTGCCAGAGAGGGCGAAGTCGCAGATTTCCGCGGCTTACGTTGGTTAAGCAGCATAGTTTCCGCCGATCACTTGTAAGAGAATCCGACAAAAAACATGCAAAAACAGACAATTAACCAAATTCTGCTAATCCCGGACCATGTCGCAGAAACCCATTGTCCGTCCCTTTTTGGCTGCCTTTACAGTCGCATCTATGTTTTGGCTTCCGGCCTGCTCGAGCGAGCCGAGCGATCCGCTGGCGGCGGCACAGCTCGCCTATCAAAGGGCAGAACCCTATTCGGCGATGGAACTGGCCGAGGCGGCGATTGCAGCCAATCCAGAAGGGGTGGAGCCGCGGCTTGTGGCGGCTGATGTGGCGATGATGCTCGGCAATCCTGATCGCGCGGTCAGTGAGCTTGAGCGCGTGATCGAATCCGAAACCGCGCCTGAGATTGCCATGGCCAAGCTGATCGAAGCCTATGTCGCCGCAAACTTCCTCGGCAAGGCCCACGCAATGAAGGATGAGGTACCGCTCGATCATCCGCAGGCGTTTGTCAGCCTGATCCTGCTCGAGATGGCCGATGGCGAATATGCCGAAGCCTATGACCTGCTCGACAAGGGAGCCTCGCAGTTTCCCGATGATCATCGCCTCGCTGTGCTCGATGCGGAGCGGATGTTGGCTTTTGCGCGGGTCCGCGATGCCGAGCAGCGATTGGCACCGGCGCTATCGGCAAGGCCCGCGATTGCGGAAGCGCACATGCTTGCGGGGCGAATGGCGCTCAGTTCAGGTGATTTGGATAAGGCTAATGTGCATTTCGAAGATGCGGTGAAAGTGCGGCCTGAGCATCAACCGACCATTCTGGCTCTGGCGGCGATTGCGCATGATCGGGGAGACCAGCAAACGGCGGAGAACTGGATCAACAAGGCCAATCGGCTAGGCAATGGACATCCCGTGGCTGTGCTGTTTGCCGCGCAGACGGCCTATGATGCCGGGGATGTCGAGCAGGCTTTTGCTCTGATCGAGCGGGTTCCCCCATCGTTTCGGGATCAGCCGCAATATGCGCGCCTCAGAGGATTGGTCGAAGCGGTGCGCGGCCAGTACGGTCTTGCGATCGACCCTTTGCAGGACTTCGTCGCGACCACTGGCGGCGATATTGTGGCTCGGCGTGTTCTGGCGCAATGCCTGATCGAACAGGATCGAATGATGGAGGCATGGGAGGCTGTCAGTCCCCTGATCGATCACCCGGAAAGCGATCGCGCGACCTTGACCCTGGCGAGGGCACTGGCGGTCGCGACTGGGCTGGGCGATCAGGCGAAGATTGAGCGGCAGATCGAACGCCGTGCCATGGCGCCTGACCTCTCGCAGGCGATGGTCGCAGCCGGACAGGCTATTCGCGCAGGACAATGGGCCGCTGCGGATCGGATCTACCAGCCGCTGGTGGATGGCGCCGGGGCGCATGAGCCGGTTCTTCTCAACAATGCTGCGGCGGTCAAATCCAAGCTGGGTCAGCATCGACAAGCTGTCGCCTTGGCGCGGCGAGCCCTCGCGACCTATCCCGATTCTCCCGAGATCTTGGACACATTGGGATGGGCTCTGTGGCAGCAGGGTGAGGACCTGGCTGAGGCGCTCGAGGTCCTTACCAAGGCCCGCGCTGGCGCCCCCAAGAACCCCGAGATTGCGGAACATTGGGCCATTGCTCACGCGGGGCGCTAATCACCGGCCCGCTCAGCGTGTCAGCGCGCCCGGCTAATCTTGATCGATTTGATCAGCTTGGGAAATTCATACTCGAGCCAACCGGGAATATGGGGACGAAAGCTGCGGTTTCCGATTGGAGGAATGATCCGTCCATCAGAGGTCACGGTGAAGCTCGCCCCGGTAAAGTTCTTGCCGGTATAGACGGTCGCCTGCTGCCCGGCGCGCAGATCGATGAAGCGGAACCAGCCCGCTGCATCGAATTGCGGCAGGGAGACGTCGGGATAGTCACCGGCCGGGAAGCAGCGGGCATGCTCCTCGCGATGGAGTTCGAACCAGCCTTCATCCTTGTAGAGGCAGGCCTTGGTCTGAGGGTGGGCGCGCGCGACTGATGTGCGGTGGACCAGCACCCGAGTTAGCACAGCGTCCTCTGGGATGGTGATAGCGGCGTCACGAGGGATCCGGCGATTGCGCGAATTGAGGCCAACATCGCGGTCAAAGATGAGATCGGTGAAATAGCCGTCCTGCACCGTGACATAGCCGATATTGCGCTGATCGAACTCGCTGTAGAACCAGTGGAACGTGTCTTCGTGATAGCCGAAAGTGAAGCAGGCTCCGCGGCTGATATCCTTCGCATCCGCGGCCGCCTTGTCTTCCCATACGCACACAGGCGCTGTGGTTGAGGCGCGATCGCCATTGTCCTTCTGACTGGCCTGGGCGGTCTGCGCAGGAAGGGTAATGGCGGCTGCCAGAGTAAGTGCGGTGGCGATTGACTTGCGAAACCTGGTCATCTCTCGAACCCTTTGTCTGAACCTGATGATGCGGTTCTAACCGAGTCGGATGCGACGCGTCATGGGGTGGATCCCCCATCTCAACTGCTGTGGTCAGCTAGCCATATTGTTGAAATGATCCGCTGCCTTGAGCACCAGGGTTCCTTCCTCGGTCGCCATCAGCAGGATCATATTGCCGGCGATGAAGCTCTCGCACTGTTCTTTGATCTTGGCTCCGTGTTCCTGTGCAACCGGTTCGATAAAGGCATAGTCCGGCCGGTTCTGGATCTTGGGGACAGCCCCTGTGAGATAGGCGTTCAGCTTGGCCATCTTGGTCTCGGAAATGGCACCGCAGCTGGTGACACCCGCGAAATGGATCGCGAGCAGATATTCGTCGCCCAGCGCGGAGAGATTGTTGAGAGCGGAATTGACCCGTTGTTCCTGTCTCGCCTGTTCGCAGGTGCTGAAGGCAAAGCCTTGGCGCATCTGCTCATTGAAGGCTTTGCGGCTCTCGGAAAAGCCTGCCGCATCGAGTTGAGCGGCGTAGGATTTCTTGGCCTCGGTGATACTCCATTCGAAGAAGTCTGAGAACTTCTGGCATTTCTCGGCGTAATGTTCGCCGATCACCGCCCACTCATATTTGACATTGGCCCATTCCACCGCAGTCGGTGCGGCGTTCTCTTGCGCCGAGGCCGCCGACGCCAGAGGCGCCCAAGCGAGTGCGGCAAGCGCCAACAGATATCTCATGTTTGATCTTCCCTCGTCCCGTTTGGCCAGCATTGCCAGTCGGCGCGGCGCAAGGCTTGCACAATTGCGACAGGAATTGAGGCGCTTAGCTCGCAAACAATTGCCCCATATCGGCGAAGGCCTTGAACTCCAGCGCATTGCCCGCGGGGTCGCGCAGAAACATCGTGGCCTGCTCGCCGGGCTGCCCCTTGAAGCGGATGGTCGGCTCGATCACGAACTCCGTCCCGGCTTCGGTCAGCCTTCCCGCAAGCTCCTCCCATTGCGCGATTGAGAGCACAACGCCGAAATGAGGAACAGGAACGTCGTGCCCATCAACTGGATTGCTCATCCGATCGCCTGCCTCGGGGGCAAGGTGGGTCACGATCTGGTGGCCATAGAAATCGAAGTCGATCCATTGGTCGGAGCTGCGTCCTTCGGGGCAGCCCATCACTCCGCCATAGAAGGCGCGCGCCGCGGCGAGATCATCGACTGGAAAGGCGAGATGGAAGGGCGGGATCGTCATGCAGCGGCTCCGAAATCAGCATCGCAGCCCGGTTCAGGCTCGACAGGCTTAGCCTGAACACCTACGGCTCGAAAGGCAAGCAAGGTGGAGCTCTGCCGGTTATGAAACTGTTCATCGGAAACAAGAATTACTCCAGCTGGTCGATGCGTGGCTGGCTCGCAGCCAAGCAATCTGGCCTGTCCTTTGAAACGCTGACCGTGCCGCTGATGGGCGAAGACTGGGACCAAACCAAGCAGGAGCTGGGTGAGATCCAACCTTCGAGCGGCAAGGTGCCGATCCTGTGGGATGGCGATAACGTGATCTGGGACAGCCTGGCGATCATGGAATATCTCGCCGACAAGGTCGGGCGCGATCGATTCTGGCCCAAGCACGAGGGCGCGCGCGGCATGGCGCGGGCGATGGTCGCGGAGATGCATTCCTCCTACGCCTCGCTGCGCAGCGAGCTGCCGATGAACATCCGCCGCCGCATCCAGCTGGAGGAAGTATCTGAAGGAACCCGGCATGACATAGTCCGGATCCTGGGCCTGTGGGCAGAGGCGCGCGCGCGGTTCGGCGATGCCGGACCCTATCTGTTCGGCACATTCGGCGCGGCCGATGTGTTCTACGCGCCGGTCGTGTCGCGTTTCCTGACCTATGGCATCGGCGTGCCGGGCTTTGCCCAGGCCTATATGGAAGCGGTTTGGGAACACGCCTGGACGCAGGAGTGGATCAGCGGGGCAGAAGACGAGCAATGGGTGATCGAGCAATACGAAACGATTGGTTGAGTCGGATCTGCGCCGCGCTGGCGCTGCTGACTTTGGCATTGCCCAGTCCGGCACTGGCATGGGGCTTCTTCGCGCATCGCATCACTGCCGATGTGGCCGAGGCCAATATCTCGCCCGCCGCTCGTGCCAAGATCAAGCGCTTGATGCGGGCCGAAGCGCTGCTGGGGACGCCGGAGTGCGCACTTTCAACCCTACAAGACGCCTCGGTCTGGCCCGATTGCGTGCGCCGCACGGGTTGGCGCTGGGGTCACACTGCCGCTTGGCATTATCGCACGACCCCGATCTGTGAGGCCTACTCGCCCGGCGCCAATTGCGCGGGTGGCAATTGCATTACCGCACAGATCACCCGCAATCACAGAATTCTCGCTGACGAAAGCCTGCCCGACAATGTCCGGCTGCAGGCACTGGCCTTCATGGTGCACTTCGCCGGTGACATTCACATGCCGCTTCACTCGGGCGACAAGAATGATCGCGGCGGCAATGATCGCCGGGCGAGCTATTCGATCGTTTCCGGGCTCAATCTGCATTGGATCTGGGATGGGCCACTGGCGGAATATGCGATCACCGCTGCCAACCCCAAAGTCGTTCGAGCCTACAGCGTCGAAGAACGCCAGGAGCTCGGCGGTGGGTCCCCCGCGGACTGGGGGCGAGAGAGCTGGCAGATCAGCCGCAGCTTCGTCTACCCGACGGCGTTCGATACCGACAATGTCTGCGAGCAGGACCTGCCCAATGCGACCGTCATGACGCGCGAGGACATCGAGCGATCGCGCCCGATCGCCGCGCGGCGGGTCAGCCAGGCTGGCCTGAGGATTGCTGAATTGCTGGAAAGCGCCTTTGCCCCGGGTCCACTGGAACAGCCGGCCCCCTTCGCACCGCCGCGCCGCCGATGACCGCAGCGCTTGCACAAGCGCGCGCTCAAGATAAAGTGGCGCAATGGAAGACGGTTGGGGCCTTGGCTCCACAACGCTTTGAGCCGTCAGGCTTCTCGCGATGACATAAATATTTGAGGAGCACAGTTCCCATGAAAGCCTGGTTCGCAATCCCCCTTTGGCAGCGTGTTGTCGCAGCGCTCACGCTCGGCGTCATCGTCGGCCTGATGTGGGGGGCGGAGGCGGAAAGCATCAAATGGATCGGTGATTTCTTCATCAAGGCGATCAAGATGCTGGTCGTCCCGCTGATCTTCTTCAGCCTGGTTGCCGGGGTCGCGGCGATTGGCGATCTGCGCAAGCTCGGCGCGGTTGGCGGCCGCGCAGTGCTGCTGTTCGTAGTGAGCGGTCAGATCGCGGTCTGGCTGGGCCTGGCTTTGGGTACGGCAGCGACCTCATTCGGGTTGTTCCCGAGCAAGGAAGAGCTCGGCACGCCGGATGTCCCGACGCCCGAGCCGAATGAAACCACCGCGGTCGACATGATCCTGTCGATCGTTCCCGAAAGCCCGGTTCAGGTGATGGCCGATGTCGCGGTGCTGCCGCTGATCGTGTTCTCATTGCTCATCGGGATCGGCATCCTGATGGCCAAGGAAGAGGGCGAGCCGGTCCAGAAGATCTTCGATAGCGGCGCGATCGTGATGCAGAAGGTCACCATGATCGTGATGGAGCTCACCCCGTTCGGTGTGTTCGCTTTGATGGCCTGGGTGGCTGGCACTCTGGGTGTCGATGCGCTCAAGGCGCTGAGCTGGCTGGTGATCCTCAACTATCTCGGCTGCTTGCTGATCATCACGGTGATGTATTCGGCGATGATCAAGCTGATCGCCAAGCTTCCGGTGATCGACTTCTTCCGCGGCATCGTTGACGCGATCGCGGTGAGCTATTCGACCGCCAGTTCCAACGCCACTCTGCCGGTCACCCTGCGCGTGGTTCGGCGCAACCTCGGTGTGAGCAATTCGGTGGCCAGCTTCGTGGTCTCGCTCGGCGCGACGATCAATATGAACGGCACCGCGATGTATCTCGGCCTCGCGACCCTGTTTGGCGCTTCGATCTTCGGGGTGGATCTGACCTGGGGCCAGTACTTCCTGATCTCAATCCTGGCGACCCTGGGCGCGATTGGCGCAGCAGGGATCCCCGGTGCGGGCCTGATCATGATGGCGCTGGTGTTCGGCGCGGTCGGAGTTCCGCTCGAGACTATCGCCTTCGTCGCAGGGGTTGATCGGATCATGGATATGATGCGCACCACCACCAATGTCAGCGGTGACGCAGCGGTGGCGACCACGGTGGCGAGCCTGACCAATGAGATCGATCGCGAAGAAATGATCAGCGCGGACGATGTTTAGGGCCTCTGGTTTGGCAGATGCATGAGCCAGCGATTGCAAAACTGGCTGATGACCATGTTGTTGGTCCACCTAATGCTGGTCGCGAGCCTATCTTTCGGCCTGTTATCCGACTGGTGTATGGGGGAGCCTAGGTATTGCGAGGTGAGGATTATCGGTGCAATCGGACCATATTTGCCGTTGTTCGTCGTGGGTGTGCTCTGGCATCTTCTCGATGCGCTTGATCAAATGCCAGAGCGGGTCAGTCTTGTTGCATTGATGGGATCGTACAAGATTTTCGGGATATTGCTCGCGACCCTGTCATTTGGTGTTGTAGCGTTGGAATCCGGGCATTTTTCGACGGTTACCTCCTATGGAGAGATGCTGGTTTCGGCGTGGATCGAAGTGCCGACCATGATCGCTCTGGCTCTCGTTGTCATGGCAACTCTCTTCAAGCTTGCGACGACCATCATCGGCCTAGTTTCTAGAAGGGGTGCCAATGCCACTGAGTCAATTCCGGACGATGTTTAGGGGCGTGCTCAACGCTCTCGCGGGGCTCGCATTGCTGATGGCGAGCCTGGTGGCGGCTCAGGAGCAAGACGCGCCGCCGACCCCGCTCGCTGTCGCGCAGAGCTATGTTGAGGCGTATAATGCGCGCGATCTCGATGCGATGATGGCGCTGATGCATCACGAGGTTGAATGGCTTGCCATCGAAGGCAGTGAAGCGCAGGCCTTCGCCGCGGGCAAGGCAGATCTCGCGCAGCAGATGCAGAGCTATTTCTCTTCTCCCATGGCGACCACCAGCACGATCGACGGCAGCGTGATCGACGGGCGGTTTGTTGCCGTGCGTGAGATCGCGCGCTGGACGGGGTCGGATGGCGAGCCGCGCGAACAATCGGCGCTGGCGGTCTATGAGATTGAGAACGGGCTGGTCCGCCGCGTGTGGTATTATCCGGCGACGCGGTAGCTATCGCCTCTTGGGCTTCTCCAGCACCTTCTTGCGGAAGCTGCAGAGATCGACCAGCTGGCAATTCCAGCATTGCGGCGTGCGCGCCTTGCAGACATAGCGACCATGCATGATCAGCCAGTGATGCGCGTGCAGGCGGAACGGCTGCGGAACCCGCTTCTCGAGCTTCTCCTCGACCTTCTCGGGTGTCTTGCCCTTGGCCAGACCGGTGCGATTGCCGACCCGCAGGATATGGGTGTCGACCGCGAAGGTCTCCTGCTTGAACCAGCAATTGAGCACGACATTGGCGGTCTTGCGGCCAACCCCGGGCAGCCGCACCAAATCCTCGCGCGTGTCCGGAACCTCGCCGCCATAATCGTCGATCAGCAGCTGCGACAGCGCGATCACATTCTTGGCCTTGGAGTTGAACAGGCCAATCGTCTTGATGTGCTCGATCAGACCGTCGAGCCCGAGATCGAGCATTTTCTGCGGGGTTTCGACCTTCTGGAACAGTGCACGGGTCGCCTTGTTGACCCCGACATCGGTCGCCTGCGCGGATAGCGCCACCGCCACCACCAGCTGATAGGCATTGCCATATTCGAGCTCGGTCTCCGGCGCGGGATTGTCCTCCGCCAGACGCCGGAAGAATTCGAAGATCTGATCCTTGGTCATTCGTTCGAGCTCGCCTCGGCTCCAGCTTCGGCCGCGGGCTCGGCAATCGGCTCAGCGCTCGGCGTGATCGGCATATTCGCAGCCTTCCACTCCATCGCCGTGCGCACGCGGTTCTCAACCGTCGGGTGGGTGTAGAAGATGAACTCCTCGATCGGCCCGGCCTGCGGGTAGCGATATTCGGCGGTCTTGATCAGCGCCGAGGACAGGCCATCGGGCAGGCCGACGGTGTCGAGCGAATATTGGTCAGCCTCGATCTCACCAATCCGAATGAGATTGTTCATCACCGGCTGTGCCAGGGTGAAAAAGAAGCCAAAGGCAAACAGCAGAATCGGCAGGCCGCGCGGATCGCTCAGCGCAGCATCGGTGCCGAATTTGCGCGCAAACCAATCATAGGTCCGCGCGCACAGGAAGAACACCAGAACCGCCAGCGCGCTGATCACCAGGATCATCCGGAAGACATGGCCGAGGACGTAATGCCCGATCTCATGCCCGGTGACCGCCTTGACCTCATCGAGCGAGGCGTCACCCAGAGCGACGTCGGAAATCGCGATCCGGGCTGATCCTCTGATCCCCGAGACATTGGCGGTGAAATTGTTCGACTGGCGCGAGCCATCATAGACGAAGATCCGATCCTCCGGGATCCCAGCCTCTTCCGCCATTTCGAGGATCGCATCGCGTACCTCGCCCTCGGGGACCGGTGTGTATTCGTTGAACAGCGGCTCGATCACCACCGGAGAGAGCAGCAGCATGAATGAGGCCAGGCCCGCGACCAGACCGCCGGCCCAGGCCCACCACAGCCTGCCGGCCCTGCGGATCAGCCAATAAACCCCGAGTGCAAACACGCCGGCGATGAGCGAGCTGATCACCAAGCCGATCATGCCTTGCGAGAGGAAATCGCCGAGCGGTTGGCTGCTGAGGCCATATTGGCTCTCCCGCCACCAATCTTCATAGATTGCGAATGGCAAGGTTAGCACAGCGCTGACGATCGAATAGGTCAGCGCAATCACGAACACCCGCAGGTTCTCGCCGCGCTTGGCCAGCTTCGCTGCGATTGTGTCGAGCACGCCGCTGCGCACGATCAACCACGTCACCAGCGCCGAGACCAACAGGCCGAACAGGATCAGCCAATGATTGCCGAGCGTGTAAGCGCGAGCGTCGGCCAGCGCCTCGGCGCCGAGCGAATCGATATAGGCCTGCGTTGCGGCTTGCGGGTCGAAGGTCATCCTATTTCACTCCTCGAAATGCCGGGTCTCAGCTCAGTCCCAGCACGTCGTTCATGCTGTAGCGCCCGGCGGGCTTGCCGATCAGCCATTCGGCCGCGCGCACCGCTCCACGAGCGAAGATCATCCTGTTCTCCGCGCTGTGCGACAATGTCAGCCGCTCTTCGCTTCCGGCAAAGATCACGCTGTGCTCGCCCGCGACAGTGCCGCCGCGCAGAGTGGCAAAGCCAATCGCGCCGTCCGCGCGGGCGCCGGTCATGCCGTGGCGACCGCTCTCCATATTCTCGTCCAGCGCGATGCCGCGACCCTGCGCCAGAGCTTCGCCGAGCAATTTGGCGGTCCCGGAGGGCGCATCGACCTTATTGCGGTGGTGCATCTCCAGCACTTCAATATCCCAGTCCGGGCCGAGCCTGCTGGCTGCTTCGCGCGCCAGATGCGCCATCAGGGTGACGCCCAAAGAGGTATTGCCGGTCTGCAGGATCGGGACCACGCGCGCAGCATTGTCGATCGCGGCGTGATGGCTCGGCTCCAGCCCGGTGGTACCGATCACCAGCGGCACGCCCGCGCCGATCGCCGCATGCAGGATCGTCTCCAGCGCTTGGGGGGTCGAAAAGTCGACCAGCACGTCGCTGGCATCGGCCAGGCTGGCAGCATCGCCGCCTGCATCCACGCCTTCGGAGGAATGCTCCGCGCTGTCCGCGAGCAATTCCGCGATCGCTTGGCCCATGCGCCCTTCGCTGCCGATGATTCCGATTTGCGCCATTGCTGTCCCGACTTCCTTCGTGTTTGAATGAGTCATGGCAGGATTCGAACGCATCGTCATCCTCACGGGGGCAGGGATATCCGCAGAAAGCGGTATCGATACATTCCGCAGCGAAGGCGGTTTGTGGGAACAGCACAGGATTGAAGACGTCGCGACGCCTGAGGGTTTCGCTCGCAATCCCGATCTGGTGCTCAATTTCTACGATATGCGGCGCGAGGCTCTGTCCAAGGTTGTGCCCAATCCGGCGCATGAAGCTCTGGGCAGGCTTGAGCGAGAATTTGCTGGCGAGCTGCTGCTGGTCACGCAGAATGTCGACGATCTGCACGAACGCGGCGGGGCGTCGAAGGTCTTGCATATGCATGGAGAGCTCAAGAGCGCGCTGTGCAATTCCTGCGGCGTGCGATCACCCTGGGATGCGACGATGAGCGATCGCCCGCCGTGCCCGGTCTGCCAGGCGCCGACGCTGCGGCCGGATGTCGTGTGGTTTGGCGAAATGCCGTACCAGATGGAGCGGATCTATGCCGCGCTCGGCACAGCGGATCTGTTCGTCAGCATCGGCACCAGCGGCGCGGTCTATCCCGCGGCGGGCTTTGTCCAGGAAGCGCGGATGAATGGCGCGCATACGCTCGAGCTCAACCTTGACCCGAGCGAGGGCACGCATTTCTTCCACGAAGCGCGCCACGGGCCGGCCGGAACTCTGGTCCCACAATGGGTTGAAGAGGTGCTGGGGAAATAGCTCCATATTGCTTGGCCAGCTTGACAGATCGACAATGTGTCAAGCACGAGATCGCACAATTCATTGTTTATTTACAATGCACTAGTGACATTTGTCGAGATTGACATTTGTCCAACAAAAACACTTCAGAACCGACCATTTGAAAGAACGCGTCGGAGTGTGATCGGAAAGTGCCAAGTAGGAAAGCGCCAAGTCAGGGGGCGGCTGGAAAGTAGGTTACTCGCAAGACGTGAGAGAAGGAGAATGTGACGATTTCAATGGCAGGATCACTATTGTCAGGAATCGTGTCAGTCTCAACGCTCAGCCGACCGCGAATGCAATCGATGAAGGCAAGATTCTCAGGGCTGTTTCCGACTATCTTCCAGCCCCCTGCATCGAAGAAGAACAACTTCTCATTTTCCTCGCGCCACACGCCATGTTGTTCCTCGCATGCCTCGATATGGTAGAGCTGATAGGCGCGATAAACCTGCGGTCCGAACACGCCAAAGACGATCGCGGCGAAGCTAGCGAGGACTGCCAACCCGATAGAGCCAACAAGCAGCCGGGGGGCTCTGGAAGCGCGATAGGTCATGCTGCCATCCTAGAGCTTCAGGATGGCCATGTCATTCAGGCCCTACTTCTTCAGCGGGGGCTGTTTGCGGGTAAACACCAGTTCGGTCTCGCTCGAAGCGCTGGCGTCCAAGCGATAACCCTTGGCGTCAAAACCGCGCAAATCGTCGGCATTCTCGATCCTGTTTTCCATGATCCAGCGCGCCATCAGGCCGCGCGCGAATTTGACGTGATACATCAACCGCCGGGCTTGGCCGTCTTTGACATTGAGGAAGCTCGCCTCGATCACCCTGCCTGGCAGAGCCGATGGATCGACTGCGCCGAAATATTCGTGCGAGGCGAGATTGACCACCGTTTGATCGGAGTGGCCCGACAGATCCTCGGCGATTTGCTCACCGATCCGGCTGCCCCAGAAATCATACAATGACTTGCCGCGCGGATTTTTCATCTTGGTGCCCATCTCGAGCCGGTAGGGCTGGATCGCATCCATCGGCCGCAGCACGCCATAAAGCCCCGACAGGATCCGCAGGTGATCCTGCGCGTAGCTGAGCGTGGCGTCGTCCAGGCTCTTGGCTTCCAGACCCCAATAGACATCGCCATCAAAGGTCAGCCCGGCCGGCTTGGCCGAATTGCTGCGGCCCTCGAGATCGAAGCTCTTGAACCGTTCGGCATTGAGCTCGGCAAGATTGTCGGAGATTTTCATCAGCCGTTTGAGATCAGCCGCCGACTGCTTCTTGGCGACTGTGGCGATCGCGCGGGTGTCATCCTCGAGCCGGGGCCGGGTCGCTTCGAGCGATGTGCTCGGGGCGTCAAAATTGAGCTTCTTGGCGGGCGAAAGCAGCGTAATCATACGGGAAGTCCTGAAACGGTATGGGTCGAAAGGGAAGGGTGCGGTGGAGGTTATCCCGCTCTAAACGACCCAGCGCTGATGTGGGTTCCATCGACTGGAAGAGCGCATAAGCTAATCCACTTCCTTCACCTTGGTGACCTGAGAAGTCGCCTTGCAGGCATCCCATTGGGGCTGAAGCTTTGCGCGGTCTGGGTGGTTGAGAAATGACTGAAAAGCGTCTTCGTCGTTGAACTGCAGCAAGTGTGTTTCGGCACGGCCATCCAGCGACCGAACCCGCATCAACAGCCGCGCCCGATTGGCGGCAAGCAATTTGAGCGCCTGCGCCTCATAATCTTCGAACAGCGCGAGATCGGCCTCTGACAGATCTATCTGGACAAGGATCAGCATGACAGATCCGGCAGCGATTGTTTTCGCTTGAGGGAAGCGAGTTCAACAAGGAATCGCGACCACCCGGAGGGATAGATGATCATCGACGACATCCCTTGCAGTCCAAGTCCTGCGCGATCTAGAGTGTCTTCGGCCCCGGATTTATGCCGTCGAGAATGCGTGGTTTTCCTTTTCACTGATCGTCCTTTCGCAGGATTGTGATACTTGGATGATCTCTGATTTGCTCGGCGAAGAATCGGGCACCAGCCTGTGTGACATGGACGCGATCAGCGGATAGAATTGCCCCGTTGTTATCGAACACACGAATGTGCCGGCCGTCGCTTGAGGCATAACTGATGAGGTCGATGTATCGGTCCTTAGTAGCGATTATCCGATTCCTATCATTGGCCCGAGCGATTGGATCGATAATCTTAGACATTGCTGTTGGTCGCTCTTCTCGCGGGATCCGGAGAAAGGCATTGAGGTTATAGCCGAAGTGCTTCGGTCCAACGAAGAACACATGCTTTTGAGTTTGATGCTCCACCAAGCTGGCTTCGATGCAATGCTCGCGCACTAGTGTTACGACAAAGAAGATCACGTCTGCACTATCAAAGATAGACTGCTCTTCGGTCGAAAGGTCACCTCTGCTGCAGGCCCCCGAGACGTACTTGTAGACCAGATTCTGGCCAGTCAGTTGCCCCGTTTCCAGCAGAATGTTTGCGAAATCTCGTCCATGGCTATTCCCCACCACGAGAACATTGGGGCCGGCATAATCGTCAAATTCTCGCTTGTCATAGGCGCTGATGCGCTGGTTGTAGCTGATGTGCATTCCAGCCGCTTCTTCACCCGAACTCTCGAACACACGACCGGGAAACCCTTTGCCAAGATGTAGTGAAAGGCCAGCTAGGCTGAGGCCCACAATTGCCAGTGTGCAGAAGACCACGACTTGGCTTCTTGTCACACGCTCCCTGTCCCTAAACGGCTGTTCGATGAATTTCCAAGTCAAGAAGGAAAGCAAGACGGCAGCCGTGATTAGGGATATGACGAAAGCTGTTGATGGCTCTTCAAAACTCACGATCCTGCCAAAGGCGAGCAGCACGTAATGCCAAAGATATAGGCTGTAGCTGATCAAACCGATTGTGACGAACGGTGAGAAACCAAGCGCCCTTGATGTTCGATTTCCGTCCTTTGCGAACAATAATATGAGCACGGTCCCCAACGTCGGGATCAGCGTCAAAAATGAGGGGTGAACAGTCTTTTGGTCGAATGTGAAGACTGAGAATCCAATAAGCAGCAAGCCTAGGACACCCAAAGCGTCGCTAGAGGGAATCAGGCGCGACCTATTCCAGAAGGCCGCCAGCGCGCCAAGACCCAATTCCCACGCACGGGTGTGGAGTAGATAGAAGCTGCCGCTCGGAAATCTTGGAGTCAGGACTAGTGCCGCCGCAAAACTTGCGAATACGATCACCCAAACAACCACCACGGTCTTTGTTTGGAGCTTGGGGTAGGCCGCCAGCATGATTATCGGAAACAGCACATAAAACTGCTCCTCAACGCCCAAGCTCCAGGTGTGCATCAATGGTTTGAACTCGGATGCGAGCTCCCAGTAACCGCTGGTCAGAGCAAGCAGGACGTTGTTGAGCGACAGCATGGTTGCCACCACGCTTTGCCCGAAATTTTCAAGCGGATCTGGCAGCATAACAAGCCAGGCAATCGGAATGCTGGCGGACACCACAACAATTAGCGCAGGCAATATCCGGCGGGCGCGACGTTCATAGAACTCCAGCAGAGAGAAGCGCTTTTCGGAGAGATCATCGAGGATGATCGAGGTGATCAAGAATCCGCTGATGACAAAGAACACATCGACGCCAACGAAGCCACCCGAGAAACTCGGCAAGCCTGCGTGAAAGAGGACCACCGGGACTACGGCCACCGCTCGAATGCCGTCGATCTCTCTGCGATGGATCAATTGCCCATTCCCAATCTCTTCCCATTCCTGAATGGTCCAAGCCTCCGATAGAGACTTTCGCAATTGGGCAACAGAATAATGCCACTCTAGTGCGTAAGACATCCCTTGCAGGCCGGGTCTTTCGCGATCCTCAGCGTCTTCAGTCCCGGATTCATCCCGTCGAGAATGTGCAGTCGGCCCCATTGCGGATCGCCGAAAGAGCTGACTCCGGCGAGCAGAATCCGCACCGCCTGCATCGCCGCAAAGCTGCCGACCCAACCGGCCATGGCGCCCAGCATGCCGTCCTCCGCGCAGGTGTCACAATCCTCGGCATCGAAGGCATCGCCGACGAAACAGCGATAACACGGCTGGTCGGGGAGGTGACCGGCAAAACCGCCAACCTGTCCCTGGAACCGGCCAACGGCAGCGGACAGCAACGGGACTGACGCCGCAACACAAGCGTCCGAGACCGCCAGCCTGGTGGCGAAATTGTCGGTCCCGTCGAGCACCAGATCGGCGCCCTCAATTAGGCTCCTGGCATTCCCGGTGGTGATCCGGCTGTCAGAGATATCGACCTTCAGACTGTCGTCGAAATTGGCCAGCCAGCGGAGCGCGCTGGTCGCTTTGCCATGCCCGACATCGCGATTGGTGAAGATCGTCTGACGCTGGAGATTGCTGGCATCGACCACATCGTCATCGACCAGCGTGAATTGGCCGATCCCGCTGGCAGCGAGATATTGCAGCGCGGGCGATCCGATCCCGCCCAGGCCGACCACAGCGACATGTTTGTTGGTCAGCGCGACCTGGCCCGCGCCGCCGATCTCGGGCAGCACGATATGCCGGGCGAAACGGTCGAGGCGGGCGGGTGACAGACTCATGGAAAGGCTGTTGGCAGGCTGCGCACAGCCTGTCGATAGGGAGTGTATGGACTGAGGATTTCGCAGCTCGCATGAGCTACGGAAAACCCAGTGCAAATTATGTGCGAATTAACTCTCTAGCTGCCGCAAAAGACTGCGCACATCGCCGTCCATATCGGCATCGCGCTGGCGCAGGTCTTCGATCAGCCGAACGGCGTGGATAACCGTGGAGTGATCGCGACCGCCGAACTTGCGTCCGATCTCGGGATAGGAACGCGGGGTCAGCACTTTCGAGAGATACATCGCAACCTGGCGCGGACGAACCACGGCGCGGGCCCGACGCTTGGACGACATCTCGCTGCGATCAATCCGATAGAATTGGCAGACCGTGCGCTGGATCTCGTCGATCGTGATCCGGCGACGATTGGCCGAGAGAATATCGGTCAGCTGCTCCTCAGCGAGCTGCAGCGAGACTTCCTGCCCGGTCAATTGCGCATAGGCGATCAGCTTGTTGAGCCCGCCGACCAGCTCGCGGACATTGCGGGTGATGGTGCGAGCGAGGAAGTCGATCACATCCTCGGGCACGCTCAGCGGAGCGAAGCGCGAAAGCTTGGATTCGAGGATCTTCTTGCGCAGCTCGATATCAGCCGCCTGGATATCGGCGACCAGGCCCATCGAAAGGCGGCTGAGCAGGCGCGGCTCCACCCCGTCGAGCGCTTGCGGCGCGCGATCGGCGGCGAACACCAGGCGTTTGCCTTCGGCCAGCAGCGCATCAATCGTGTAAAGCAGCTCTTCCTGGGCGCTGGCCTTGCCGATGATGAATTGAATGTCGTCAACCAGCAGCAGATCAAAGCTGCGCAGCCGCGCCTTGAATTCGATCATCTGATTGGCTTTGAGCGCCTGCACGAACTCGACCATGAAGCGCTCTGCCGAGCAATAGAAGATCCGCGCGCGCGGGTGTGCCTGCAGGAAGCCATGGCCAATCGCGTGCAGCAGGTGGGTCTTGCCCTGGCCGGTCGCGGCCTTGAGATAGAGCGGCGAGAATTGCGGCTGCTCGGTCGCCGACATGCGTTGCGCGGCGTTGCAGGCCAGCACATTGGCTTCGCCGGTAACGAAAGCGGCAAAGGTCAGCGAGGGGTCGAGGCCGACCGAGCTGGTGAAGCCCGCGTCACCGATCGTGCCCGCAGCAACAGCGATTGCGCTGGCGCCATCATTGGCCGGGCGACGTCCGTCATCAAGCCGCAATTCAGGCAATTGCCGACGGCCCGGGTGAACCTGGATATTTACGTTGCGCACATCGCCGCGGACGATCTTCCACGCCAGCTGCAGGCGATCATGGAATCGATCCTTGACCCAATTGGCCGAGAACTCGGTCGGGAGAAACAGATCGAGAGTGCCTGTTTCCTTGTTGATCGTGCCAACCTGAATCGGTTTGATCCATTGGCTGTGCAGTTGATGCCCCAGGTCCTTGCGCAAACCCTGGCTGATATCGGCCCAATCTGCTGCCAGGTTTACTGCCTCTGCATCTTCCATCAAATCGTCGTCCGCTCCGCGACGCGTTGACCGCGTCTTATCGATCTTGTGCACCATTGATTACCCAATCCTATCCCCTCTCCGGAATCACTTCCAGAGTGCATTCAATCGCCGCTATTGGTCAAAGCTTCGCCAAACCCCGGAATCAGGATTCCGGGACCTCCCCCATATGACCTAAACTGTAAAAACCCGTGCCGTCCCGCTCCGGGTACAATCCGAGTTATCTACTCTTATCGCCGCAAAGCAAGAGGGGGGGATGTAAAAAAAACGAAATATTATTGTTGACTCGGCGCAAGCCCGCAGACTTCCGTTCAAGGCACTGTTTTATGGGGAATTTCGTGTTTCAGAGGCCGCGAATCGCGAGGAATCCTTACATTCCAAGCGCATGCCGTGGTCACAATTGTCGCATAAAGAAAAGGGCCGCGCCTCATCGGCACGACCCATATCCACAGAGCTCCGTATTGCTACGAAGAAAAACCGCGAATCAGAGCGCTGCGACTCGCTTGGTCAGACGCGACATTTTGCGCGCGACGGTGTTCTTGTGCATCACACCGCGAGCGACACCGCGGGCCAATTCCGGCTGTGCAGCCTTCAATGCCGCAGCGGCAGCGTCCTTGTCGCCAGCTTCGCATGCCAGCTCGACCTTCTTGACGAAGCTGCGGATGCGACTCATCCGGGCGGTGTTGATTTCCGTCCGGCGGTTGTTGCGACGAATGCGCTTACGGGCTTGCGGCGTGTTGGCCATAACTTTGTCTGTCTCGCGTTTCTAATGGCCGCTTGTCGCGGTCCAATGTCTGTCTCTGTGATTCTCGAAAAACGGCGATTGATCGCCGGAAAGCGGGCCATCTAGTTTGAAGCCGCGCGAAATGCAAGCATTTCTGGGGTGCCAAGCTATTTACCGAGCCACCCGCTCCCTCCGCCCTTATCTTTGGCAGACTGGGCAACACCAGGTGCTGCGCCCGCCTTGGGCAATCCGCCTGATTGTGCCGCCGTCATCGCGGCGGCACGGCTCACCGGTCCGGTCGTACACATCAAACCGGGTCGCGAAATAGCCCAGCTCGCCATCGGGCTGGGCATAGTCGCGCAGACTTGAGCCGCCATCGCGGATCGACTCCGCCAGGACTTCCTGAATCGCCGGGATCAGCCGCGCCAATTGCGGCTTGGTCACTTTGCCCCCGGCTTTGAGTGGGCGAATGCGTGCGCGCCACAAGGCCTCGCAGACATATATATTGCCAAGCCCGGCCACGATCTTCTGATCGAGCAGGCATAGTTTGATCGCTTGCGAACGCCCCGCCAGGGCGGCTTTCAAATGGGGCACTGTCAGACCGTCTCCGAGCGGCTCCGGCCCCAGCGCTGCGAATTGGGGCCATTGATCGAGCGCGTCGCTTGCGACCAGATCGACTGAGCCAAACCGCCGCGGATCGCACAGGGCAAAGCGATGATTGGTTGTTTCGAGCACCAGATGGTCATGCTTATCCTGATCCTGCGGGTCGATCCGCCAGCGCCCGCTCATCCCGAGGTGAAACACCATGCTGTGTCCGCGATCGAGATGAATCAGCCCGTATTTGGCGCGGCGTGACAGACCTTCGACCCGGGCGCCCGTCATCACCTGCACGAGATCCTCGGGGAAGGGGCGGCGCAAATCAGGGCGATTGAGCTGGACGCGCTCGATCCGTTCTCCATCGAGGAACTGAGCCAGTCCGCGGACTGTTGTTTCGACTTCAGGCAATTCGGGCATTCAGGTCTTTTATCCGTTGGATGTCCAGTTCCACCCGCGCCCTCCACCCTACCACCCGGATGATCTCCCGGTAGGCTCCGGGTGGTAGGGTGGAGGGCGCGGGTGGCAATGGATCAATCATTCATCACGCCCAAACACTACTAGGCGCGCCGCGCAATTCCTTCTAGGGGCACTGGCATGACTCAATCTTCAAGCGACACCGTTTCCTTCGGCTACGAAGAGGTCACTCCTGAGGAGAAGACCGAACGCGTTGGTGCGGTCTTTTCCAGCGTGGCCGCCAAATATGACATCATGAACGATGCCATGTCGGGCGGGATGCACCGCTTGTGGAAGGATCGCTTTGTCAAACGGGTTAAACCACAAGCTGGCGAGGCCATTCTTGATATGGCTGGTGGCACCGGCGACATCGCTTTTCGCATGGCGGAGCGCGGCGCGACTGTGACCGTTGCCGACATCAATCAGGACATGCTCGATGTCGGGGTTGAGCGGGCGATGGAACGGGGTCTCGATAGCCTGGTTTGGTCCTGTCAGAACGCCGAGGAGCTGAGCTATTCGCGCAGCACGTTCGACGCCTACACCATCGTGTTCGGGATCCGGAACGTCACGCATATCGACAAGGCGCTGGCCGAAGCCAACCGCGTGCTCAAGCCGGGTGGACGCTTCTTCTGCATGGAGTTTTCGACAACCGAATGGCCTGGTTTCAAAGAGGTCTACGATCTCTATTCCGATCACCTATTGCCGCGCATGGGGCAGGTGATCGCCGGCGATGCGGATTCCTATCGCTATCTGGTTGAGTCGATCCGACGCTTTCCCAAGATGCCGCAATTCGAACAGATGATCCGCGACGCAGGCTTTGCCAACACCAGAGTTGAGCCGATCCTTGGTGGCGCCGTGGCAATCCATTCGGGGTGGAAAATCTAGCTCCATGCCGCGCCCATCGACGCACATCTTTCGCTTGCTCAAGTGGGGCCGAACCCTCGCCCGGCACGGCGCTTTGCGCGGGATTGAGAGCGACCCCAACACCCCGGCACCGGTCAAACGCCTGGCACGGATCGCGCGCTTTGGGACGATCCAGCCCAAGGTCCCCAATTATGCTGAGGCCTTTCGTGAGATTGGTCCGGCCGCGATCAAGCTTGGTCAGACCCTCGCAACGCGCCCCGATCTGGTGGGCGAGGAAGCGGCCAACAATCTACTAAGCCTGCAGGACTCACTGCCGCCGGTCGATTTTTCCGAGATTGAGGCGTCGATCGAGGCAAGCTTTGGTGCGCCGATCGACACTTTGTTCTCGCATATTGATCCGTCACCGGTCGGAGCGGCGTCGATCGCGCAGGTCCACAAGGCTGTGACTACCGACGGCCGAGACGTGGCGGTCAAAGTCCTGCGCCCCGGCATTCGCGAAAAGTTCGCGCGCGATATCCAGACCTATGAATGGGCCGCTGCGCATCTCGAAAGCTTCGGTGGCGAGGCCGCACGGCTCCGTCCGCGGTTGACAATCGCCAATTTCAAACGCTGGACCAATAGCGAGCTCGATCTGCGGCGTGAGGCGGCTTCGGCCTCTGAGCTGGCCGAGGCAACCAAGGGAATCGACGGCTATCGCATTCCCGCAATCGATTGGGATCGCACCAATGGCAGGGTGATGACGGTCGAATGGGTTGATGCGACCAAGATCAGCAAGACCGACGAGCTCAAGGCGCAAGGCCAGGATCTCGATCGGATCGCGGAGCGTCTGGTCATCGCCTTTTTAACCCAGGCGATCGCGGCCGGCTTCTTTCATGCAGACATGCACCAGGGCAATCTCTTCGTCGAAGAGGATGGGACGATCGTCGCAATCGACTTCGGGATCATGGGGCGGATCGATCGCCGCGCCCGACAATGGCTGGCCGAGATTCTCTATGGCCTGACCACCGGCAATTACGCGCGGGTGGCTGAGATCCACTTCGAGGCGCAATATGTCCCGAGCTATCACTCGGTGGGTGAGTTCGCGACGGCGCTGCGCGCGGTGGGAGAGCCGATGCGCGGCAAGCCGGTCAAGGATCTGTCGGTTGGGCAAATGCTCGATGGCCTGTTCGCCATCACGCGTGATTTCGACATGCAGACCCAACCGCACCTGCTGTTGCTGCAGAAGACTATGGTGATGGTCGAAGGGATCGCGACCCAGCTCAATCCTGAAATCAATATGTGGGACACGGCCGCGCCCTATGTCCGCAGCTGGATTCGCGACGAGCTTGGCCCCGAAGCCGCGGTGGCAGACCGGATCAAGGAAGACACCGAGACTCTGTTCCGCCTGCCCGGTCTGATCCGCCGGTTGGAAGACAAGTTTCCGCCCAAGGGCGGCGCGCCGGAACCGCCGCCGCTGCCAGAGATCGAGCTCATCACCGAACGGCGCGCGCGCGGATCGGGTAGCGGAACTCTCGGCTATGTGCTGGCCGGTCTCGCCGGTTCCGCAGCGACGCTCGCCGTGGCGGCGTTCGGACTGATCTGATCGCTCAGCTGCGAGCGGTAAAACTGCGGTAGCCGAGCAGCGCGATCACCACGGTCAGTCCTTCGACAATCATCGGGACAAACCAGGCTTCATAAGTGCCGTCGACCATCGCGCTGAAGCTGCGCCCAATCATGGTGATCCCCATCAGCGCTGCGGCAACCAGCAAGACCGGACCGTTCTGCCGCAGCGCTCCGATCAACAGCGAACCGGCGGTTACACCGAAGAAGGCGATGAAGTCCGAACGGATTGCGGCAAGCCCCTGCGTTCCATCGGCGGTTAGCCCAAAATCTCCACCCTGTTCGACCGGATTGAACAGGAACTGGCTGCCCAGAAACAGGTAGAACAGGCCGGCAAGGCCAAGAATCACACGCAATACCATAATCATAGGGTCCCCCTCTCCCGTTGTCGGAGGCTCTATGCCGTGAGTATGGCGCAATGCTCAAGCCTGTAAGGACCTCCCCACAACAAAAATTAACCAATAGCGCGCAAGGGAGCTAGCTGGGCTTGGCGCGCAAGCGCGGGAAGGCTAGGCTCACCCGCACCTTTCTGGAGGAAAGGGAGTTGAGGACACAATGAGCAGCGCAATGGGATCGCGGACAAGGTCTTTTCGATGAGCCAAACCGGCCCCAAAATCCTTCTAGTCGTTGGCGGCGGAATCGCGGCTTACAAATCGTGTGAGCTGGTCCGCCTGATCCGCAAGGGCGGCGGCGACGTCACCTGCGTGGTGACCAAGGGCGGGCAGCAGTTCGTGACTCCGATGTCGCTCGCTGCGCTCAGCGAGAACCAGGTCTACACCAGCCTGTTCGATCTCAAGAACGAAGCTGAGATGGGCCATATCCAGCTCAGCCGCGAAGCCGATCTGGTGGTGGTGTGCCCGGCGACAGCCGATCTGCTCGCCAAAATGGCGTCGGGCATCGCGGATGATCTGGCGACGACATTGATCCTTGCGACCAACAAGCCGGTCATGGCTGTTCCTGCGATGAATGTCCGGATGTGGGAGCATGAATCGACGCAGCGCAATGTCACCTGGCTCAAACAGGCCGGGGTTGAAGTGCTGCATCCCGACGAAGGGCCGATGGCTTGTGGCGAATTTGGCTATGGCCGCCTGCCCGAGCCTGAAGCGATCTGGCGCGCGATTGCCGCGCATTTCGGGATCGAGGTGGAAGAACCCGCTCCCGCGACTGCGGCGCCGGCCAATGATCAGGCGGCTCCGGAAGTCGAAGCGCTTGAGCCTGAGGAGGAGAGCAAAGGCGGCGGGCTCGGCGGCTTGCTGTCAGCGATTATTCCGCGATCGACCGCCAAGCGCTCGCATGAAGATATCGAAGCCGAATATCTCGAAGCAGAGGAGCTCGCGGAAGAAGGCGAGGAAGCCGAAGCGGCAGAATTGGAAGACGAGGCTGGCGAAGAAGTCGAGCCCGATCTGAGCGGACCGCTACTGGCGAAGAAGGGCGCAGCCAACGCCGCGCCGCCGATGGATCCCGAAGCGATCAATCACGAGGTCGACGAGCGCAAATCGGCGCCAGAGACTACGGCCCCAGCTGTCGCCGAAAATGCTGCGGTCGAAAGCGTAGAAGACGACGCCATGGGTGAAGGAGGCTGCGACGTCGCCGAGGGTTATCGCCCGCTCGATGGGCGGCATGTGCTGATCACTGCCGGCCCGACCTGGGAAGCGATCGATCCGGTGCGCTACATTGCCAATCGCTCCAGCGGCAAGCAGGGCTTTGCGATTGCTGGTGCCGCTGCCGCTCTCGGTGCGCGGGTTACGCTGGTGTCCGGTCCCGTCTCGCTCAAGACACCGGCAGGCGTCGATCGGATCGATGTCGAAAGCGCTGAGGACATGTCCAAGGCGGTCAAGAAGGCGCTGCCGGCCGATGTCGCGGTGATGGTCGCGGCAGTCGCGGATTGGCGCCCCAAGGAATATCGCGAGGACAAGGTCAAGAAGCGTGGCTCGGCTCCACCAGCATTGATGCTAGTCGAAAACCCGGACATCCTGACCAATGTCGCCGCTTCAACCAAACGTCCGGAACTGGTGGTTGGTTTTGCGGCCGAGACCGAGGACGTGCTCGACAACGCGACCAAGAAGCGCAAGCGCAAGGCTGCTGACTGGATCGTCGCCAATGACGTTTCGGGCGATGTCATGGGCGGCGACGAGAACACGGTTCACATCGTCAGCGCCGACGGGGTCGAAAGCCTCGAGAAAATGGCCAAACACGAAGTGGCGATGGCTCTGGTCGAACGGATCGCCGGAGCCTTGACCGCGGAGGCTGCTGAATGAGCGCCATCATTCCGATCGAGCTCAAGCGTCTGCCCCATGGCGAGGGACTGACCTTGCCCGCCTATGCGACCGATGGCGCGGCCGGGATGGATGTCGTCAGCGCTGAGGATGTCACGCTGGAACCCGGGCAACGTTATCCGGTGGCGACCGGCCTCGCGATGGCCATTCCGCATGGCTATGAGATTCAGGTTCGACCTCGCTCCGGCTTGGCGCTCAAGCACGGCATTACCGTGCCCAACACACCGGGCACGATCGATTCCGATTATCGCGGTGAGCTCAAGGTCATCATGATCAATCACGGGAGCGAGCCGTTTGTCATCGCACGTGGTGATCGGGTGGCGCAATTGGTGGTCGCTCCGGTCACCCAGGGGCAATGGGTTGAGGTTGACGAGCTGGATGCGACCGAGCGCGGTGCAGGCGGATTTGGCTCGACCGGCGGACACAAGCAACTCTAGCGCTTGATCTGAACCCGAATTCGGCGGTATTGGGCGCCATCCACTTACGGGAATTTATGTCAGAGATTGTCACCCACTGATCTGCCGTTGCCGCGTGATTGCGCGGCCCGGCAAGTGCGCGTTCGCGGCGGATTGATCGCCAGCGACGCCAAGTGCTGTGTGTAATCAGGACATTTCCAGTGAACATTTCGAAACACGAACAGCGGGTGCTGCATGTGCTCGCTCAGGGTGGGATGATTCGGTATCGCCGCGATGACAGCGGGCGGGTCTATGATGTCGATTGCTACAACCGCGAAGGCTTCCGCCTAGTGGATTGTACGCTTCCGGTCTTCACCCGACTCAAGCGGAGAAGGCTGATCCGGAGCAAGGCGAGCCAGCCCTATCGGATCACTCGCGCGGGCTTGAAAGCGGTGCGAGCGCAGCTCGACAACCGGTGATGCTCACGAAAAAGGCGGCACGATCATGCAATCGTGCCGCCTCTCCATCCCATCCAAGGGTAAACCGGTTTCGCGCCAGACTCAGTCTGTGCGTTTGACCACCTTATCATCCGATTTGATCGTGATGCGCAAGGTCTCGCCCGAATTTCCCGGGAAATCGGTGAACAGCGCGTCGACCAGATTGGGGACCAATTGCTGCAGTCGGTTCGAGCGTGAGATGGCCTGTGCCTTGCCTTCGAACACGCGCTGGCCGTTGGCCGCATTGTCGATCTTCAGATCGATCCCGCTGGTGTAGACGGTGTAGCTGCGTACATCGGGTTCATCGAGGAAAGGGTCATAAAAACCAAACGCATAGCCGCGCCGGAACGAAAAGGCTGAGCGCCTCCACGGCCCGAAGAACGGATCATAATATCCGACCCGGCCAAAGCCGCCGCCGGTCGTGCGAATACGCTCGCGACCATTGTCAACGCCATAGTCAAACCGCACCAGCAAGGTTGCGTTCTCTGGCTCCACCTGAGCGTATCCGAGGCGCGCCATCTCTGCCTCGACCAGATCGGCATAGAGCGCAAACTCCAGCCCGCCTGCGAGCTTGGGGTCCTCTGCCACCACAGCGAAGCTCTGTCCGTCAGGGGCCGGGAGTTGGCTCTGGAAGCGCGAGACATCGGCTTTGAACGGAGTCGCGCAGGCCGCGAGGCCCAGCAATAGCAAAGAAGCCGCCGCCGCCTTGACGAGTTTACCGGTGGATTTGAGCGGTTTAGTCATAATCCTAATCCTTTGTGCTTGCGTTTGCGCCGCGCATCTCCTGCACCTTCGCGTTCTTTTAGAACGCTGACCCTTGGCGGCAAGCTGTCATCAGACGCGGTGAGTGTAAATCCCTCGGCTGAACCAATTTTGAACGCTTTGTCAGCGCGATCGCCTTGAGTGACTTGGAAAGGGCGGTTCAGCCCCGCACCAGGCCGAGCGCTTGATAGACCGCGTCGAGCGTGGGCAAGCCCTTCTCGCGGGCCTTGGCCGCACCCCGAGCCAAGATCGCGTCAAGCGCTTCGCGGTCAGCGGTCAGCTCGCGAAAACGTGTGGTGATCGGCGCGAAACTCTCGACCAGCAACTCGCCCAGCGCAGGCTTGAACGCGCCAAAGCCCTGACCGCCAAAGTCCTTCAGCACCGTCGCATTGTCGGTTCCAGCCAGCGCCGCATAAATGCTCACGAGGTTGAGCGCTTCCGCGCGTCCTTCCAGCCCCGCTTCCTCGCTCGGCAGTGGCTCGGGATCGGTCTTGGCCTTCTTGATCTTCTTCATGATCGTATCAGCGTCGTCGGTCAGATTGATCCGCGCCATGTCCGATGGATCCGACTTGCTCATCTTGGCCGAACCATCGCGCAGGCTCATAATTCGCGCGGCTGCCGGCGGGATATAAGGTTCCGGCAATGTGAAGACGGGATTGTCTTCCGAGGCGAAGTCATTGTTGAACTTTTGCGCGATATCGCGCGCCAGCTCGATATGTTGCTTCTGATCGTCGCCAACCGGGACATGGGTGGCCTGGTACAACAGCACGTCTGCGGCCTGCAGGACCGGGTAGGTGAACAGCGCGACCGATTGGCCTTCGCGGTTCTTGCCTGCCTTGTCCTTCCACTGGGTCATGCGATTGAGCCATCCCATCCGCGCGGTGCCATTGAGCAACCACTGCAGTTCGGCATGAGCCGGAACCTGGGCCTGGTTGAACAGGATCGTCTTGTTGGGATCGACCCCGCAGGCAACCAGAGTGGCGACCATCTCGAGCGTGGCCGAATTGAGCTCGGCCGGGTCATGTGGCATGCTGATGGCGTGCAGATCTGCCAGGAAGATCAGGCACGAGCCGCCCGCGGCTTCGGCCTCTTCCTGAAGCTTCACATAATTGACGATCGCACCAAGGTAATTGCCAAGGTGCGGCTTACCGGTGGGTTGAATGCCGGAAACGACGTGCATGGAAATGAGTCTTTCTGAATCAGGTTTGGCGCCGCATTAGGCGCTGCACCGTGGTCTTGTCGAGAACGCCGAGCAGCATGGCGCCAATTGCATAGCTGGCTCCGCCAACCACCAGGATCGCGGCGATCCCCAGCGCCTTCTCGGCAATGGTCCCCACGAACCATGGATCGATCTGCGGCATCAGCGCATAGAGCGCCAATCCCATCACAGCGGAGGCGAGTGCGATCCGTAGCAGCCGACTCCACAGGTGCAGCGGCAGGCGGAAGAAGCCACGGACATGCAAAATACCGCCGAGCAGGACGATATTGCACCACGCGCCGATCGCGCCAGCAATTGCCAGTCCGACCACTCCCAGTCCCAATTCGAAGATTAAATAGATGTTGAGCGCGATCGTGACCACCAGCGAGATCGCGGCGGTGTAGACCGGAGTCTTGGTGTCCTTGCGGGCGAAGAAATTGGGCGTCAGCACCTTGACCAGAACATAGGCGGGCAGGCCGATGACCAGCCCGGTCACGACCGCACCGGTGATCACAGCGTCGGCCTGGGTGAAGGCCTGTCCCGCCATGAACACCTGGACAAAGGCGGTGCCAGTGATTGCCAAAGCGACGGCGCAGGGCACCGTCAGCAGCATGGCCAGCTCGATCGCATTGGATTGCAGGCGTGCAGCCTCGTCATTCTCTTCCCGCCCAAGAAACCGCGACAGCGCGGGGAGGATAGCGGTGCCCAAGGCAATCCCGATGATGCCGAGCGGGAGCTGGTTCCAGCGGTCGGCCATTTGCAAATGGGTGTAACTGCCAACC